>JAZLHI010000142.1:0-5464 GCA_045616725.1 Prevotella sp.
ATGGCATCACGATAGCGGTGCATCTGGTTGATGGCATCCTCTGGCGGCGTGTCAACACCACGGGCATCACGACCGTCAATGCGATACTTTGCATCAAAGAGATACGTCATCTTCATGCCCTTCTGCATATCGTCTTTCGTCAGTTGCAGCACGATGTCCGGCTTCTGCGCAACGGTAGGCACATAGATGTTCTCCATGGAGATATTGTCGTTCTCCCTTTCCGTATGCTTCGGGTTATAGACAAGTTCCGCGAGAGCCACGTTGTCCTTCTTGAAAAGGATGCGGGAATGTTCGCCCTTGCCCAGTTCCCAAGTGAACATGCCGTTCATTTCCATGCGGTTACGATGGTCAACATCCTCGTCAGTAATGCCCAACTGCTCCTTCACGATATGGCTCACCTCTATGAAACACCATATCTCGTAGAGCGTGGCAATATCCTTCGACTGAAGGCGATAGATGCCATCGTTCAGCGAATAGGCACGACGCAGAAGATTCCATGTGCGATAAACTTGACTATAGCCACTCGCCTTCTGCAAGACAAGGCTCTCCTGCGTAAAACCCTTGAAGCGACCTACAGTACGGAAAAACGGATTATGCTGAAGATGTTTCATCGTAGCGAGCGTCTGCTTCATCTCCGTGCGCATCTCCTCGCTTGCATTGCGAATGTTTTCTATGCGATTCTTCAGCGTCTCATACTTTGCAGTTATGGTAGCCAGGGCATGTTTCAGGAAACGATTCTCCTGCGTATCGTTGCTCGGTGTCTGTTCCTCCACATGATACAGATGAGCTGGTTCACGGCGATGCTCAGCCAGTTCGTTCTCAATGCTCGATGTTATCCTGCGCAACTTGTCAGCCCTCTGATATGTGCTGATGTTATGCAGACGATGTCGAGGACGCTCAATGATGCTGCGAACTGCCTTTATGAACTTCATTTGCTCTTCTTGGAAGATGCTCCACCACACGAGATCCGGGTGTTCTCCGTCCGTATCAGGATTGAAGCCATGGAAGGTGCGGCGCATATAGTCGAGCGACAGCATTCGATATTCCTGTTCAATGTCCTCTATTATCTTCTTCCAATGCTCATGATAGTTCAGCTTTGTGCTCAACACCTCATAGCCGAAAGAGAACTTCTTCTGCTGACCGTCAGCCGTATATACAAGGTTTATCTCGCTTCTGCCAATGTCATTCCCGTAGTTCAGGAAACCGCTCAATATCCTTCCTCTCCGATGAAAACTGAAACGCTCGTTGTCAGCTTGCAGCATGGAACCGAACTGCGCAGATGTAACTTTAGGATTAGTGAACTCCACCCACACAGGATAATCAGCATTGTCAAAGAATACGGCAGGCGCAGGTATTCCCTTTTCTATTGGCTGACGCTCGCTGTCTTCTGGAAGTCTTTCTACAGACACAACACCCTCCGACCAAGTGTAAGTGGAAGTGAGGTTCTGCTCACCAACATTACGCTTAGCCTTCTCCCAGATGCCATCGAACTTCGCACATTCGATGTACATCTCAAAGTCTTGGTGCTTTATCTTTAGTAGTTCCATAAACCTACTCAAGCTTTAATAGTATATTTATGATTTTTATAAAGATTTTTGTTTGGATGTCGAGGAGCTTGCGACGATCCTTCTTAAAACACTTCTGAAAGCGAGGTATTCGAGCGCATTTTTTGTTGGGATTTTCGTTTTGGATTTTCCTTAGACACACCTTAAGAAAACTAAAATCATAAACCATAACCCTTCTTGCGCTCCAGTAGGTGCTCAGGCGCAAGCGGAGTCCTAAAATTCGCTCCAGTACGTCGCTCTTAAGGAGCATTATATTGGGGGATCGCATCAAAGATGCTCGAACTAGCGCAAGCGTAGTCGCGACCGTTAGGGAGTCCCGAAGGGATGCAAAGCACAAATCTCAACTAAAATCCTAACAAACATCTTAAGTCAATAAAATAGTTTACGTTTATCAGCTCCAGAAACTTGTATATCCGCTCGTGAGCTTGCCCTTCATTTCCTTCAGCTTCGCCAAAGAGATTGACTCTGCCGTATTGAAATCCGGGCTGACATTCTCCAGCTGCTCCTTGATGGCATCGCTCAGCTCTTTCAGGAACTGCTCGGAAACCTTCGTTTCGTCGCCTTCTATGCGAGACAGAATCTTCATGTTCGTTATCTCATCGAGGGCGCGAGCCATGATGAAGCTCTGGTCAAGGTCGTTGCCGTCTTCATCCTTACTGTAAGGAAGGTTGTTCACCACATAGAGCAGGAACTCGTTTCTTGTGCGATAGGCTATCTTGAAAGGAGTCTTTTCAAGCTTGCTGTTCACCACTTTCAGATAAGCAATAACCCTGTCGCAAACAACCTTGTTGTCAGCATAGACATCAACGCCTTCCACGGCAGTGCCTACAAGTTCTGCGTTACCCAGCTTGCCTATCTGCTCGTGGCGTTTTGAGAGACCGCCTTCAAGGTCAACCTCATTCATCTCGATAGTCATGGCGCGGTCGAGAACCTTGCGAGAGAACGAGAATGTTGTTTCGTCCATGTTCACCGTTCCAACCACGATAAGGTTCTGCGGAATGGTCAGTCGCTTATTGCCATTCTTGAAATCCTCGTCGTTCAATCCAAGCTGTGATAGTAGCGAGAAGTAAGCTTCCGTTGGTTCATATTCAATGATAGGGTCAATTACAACAACTCCTTCATCGTTCACCTTTCTGCTTTCCACAACGCTGAGATATTCAGCGAAGTATTGTTCCACAGGGGCAAGGTTCATCTCGTCAAGGCAAAGGAAATAAGGCACTTCCGGCTCTTCCCAAGCCTTTGCAATGAACTTCAGGAAAGGTCCTACCACAAACTTCTCGCCATCAATGCGACTTACATAGCCAATCAGTTCGCTTGAGTCATGCCAGTTAGGTTTCACCTGCACCATCTCAAAGTTCCTCGGCTTCTGCGCCTTGTATTCAGCACTCTCCACATCCCAACAAGCACGAGCAAGCTCACGAACAATACGACTCTTACCAGTTCCCGAGATACCAGCAAGCAAAAGGAAAGGCTTCGACTTGATGGCGGTGATGTAGGGGCGGTATTTAGAGGAAATATCATTTGTTTGCATATCATCCTTATCAGGGAAAACTGTTTTGTATGTCACTTCTTCTCCATTAAAATCAAAGAATCTCCATTCACCTAATTTCACTTCTAAGCACAAATACTGATTTTGATATCTTTGAACAATACCAACCCAAGCATCAACATAATCGCTTATATCCTCTTCGGATTTATCATACTCAGCAATAACAACCTTTCCTCGCCCCCATCCGGCATTTAGTCGATTAGTATTGGAGAATAATTGAGAGCGTTTTATATTGCTATAGAGCGTAACTTGAGTAACTGCTGCATTCTTATTGAAACCTCGTGATTCCAATTCGTTTATCAAGGTGTCAGCTTCGATCAATAAAGGTGTCATACTATGCTTATATTAAATTATGAAGAATAATTAATTTCTTTCAATCCATACAGAAAGATTATGTTGAGACATAGGTTTATCCGATGAGGCTCCAAGAGGGAATCCCATAAGGTATTCAGCATTCGCTGGAGTTGGCTTTTCAAATACGGTCTTAAAATTTCTACAACCTTGATGTTTCATCATTGAAGGAGCAGAATAGTTAGCCATAGTTGTTGGAGTATGAACCAAGCCGAAATCTTCTCCAAACGTTTTCTTTATCCAAGTTTGCTGTCGTTCAAAGACTTCATCAATCTCTTCTTGTGCCGCAACTGGTGCAGAATGCTTGTGGTTTATATGCCTGTTTACCAAAATACGAAAAACACTCGCAGCCACAAATGGTGATTGAGCATTACCTACGGCCTTCAACTGTCGCCTTCTATTTGAAACAGGAACACTTTCTCCAATACTCTCTGGCGACAATGCCCAACGTGAGCCATCAAGTTTTGGCAAACAAGTGATATGATTTGCAAGTTTCTTGAATGCTTCTTCATCTTTAACAGCCAACAACCAGAATCTGTCACGTCTATGATCAGCTCCTAATTCTCCGCAGGAAAGCTTACAAAGTTCTACCTTATAACCAATCTTCTCCAAGTCTTCTTTTGCTTTAGTAAGAGCCTTCAATGTTACATTCTCACCAAATACAATCGGAGCATCTGACTCTTGAACAAAACGATACATTTCTCCCCAAAGATTCTTTTCTGCAATGTTCTTTCCATGAGCTGCATGACTAAACGCCTGACATGGAAATCCACCACAAAGGACATCAAAAGTGCTTTTGAACGGTTCGCCATTTAGTTTTGTCAAATCTCCATAAATCGGAAATTCTTCCATCCACCCATCCTTTTGGCGTTGCTTCAATACGGATTGACAGAACTCGTCAATTTCTACACCAGCACAACATGTATGACCAAGTAGTTTTCCTCCATAGATTCCTCCACCTATACCTGCAAATAGATGAAATTCTCTAATGTTTCCCATTTTCGCTATATCGTTAAGTATAGCGTGGTGGCTAAAACACAAAACTACGCAGGCTCTGGACAAGCTTTCTTGGAGTTCATGCAATAGCCATCCACGCTGTGAGTTAATAATTTATATTTCACAACGAGGACAGCGATGCATCAAACTTCTCCAAGAATTCGTGTTAGATTGTCCAGATCTGCGCAGTAGAGAATGACGGCTTACACTCTGTCAAATTACAGTTTATAGGAACTGCGACCTAATTATACTTTTGCATAAAAAACAATTTATGATAAAATTTATGGATAATTTATGGTTAATTCATGTAGCGCCGCAGGCTTTTATCTTTACGCGAATTACCGTTAATTAGACGTGAATTTACGTTAATTTTTTGTTATTAATTTACGATAATTTACGTTACATTTACGATAATTTACGTTCGCCAAAGGCTTTTATTTTAAACACGAATTTCCACTAATTAACCACGAATTTATTCATGAATTATATTAATGCTTAGAGTATATCGTTTCCATTTATCTTGTATATTCTTGTCTTTCTGAGTTCCTTTGCTTTGGCATCAACATCTACACCCCAACAATAGTTGCCAGAGCGTTCAGATGCCTTGCTCCATGTTTGGAGAGGAACTCGAAGTCTTTCTATGCTATGTAGCATATTGGTTACACTAAGATGTTTGCTGATACCCAATGGGCAAACGGTTTTGTTTTAGGTTGAGTTATTGGGATAAAAAACGTAGGTATCTTATTTCTGCTCGTTCGTAAATCGAGGATCACCACAACCCTTAGCCATAAACGTGCAGAGAGATACCTACGATAGGATATAATATACCCAAAAGGTGTGCACTGAGGGCAAAGTTAGCCCTCGGCACACACTGCTGGGAATTAAATCCAAGCACGGCATCTACTTCAGACTTGTTTTTAATGGCTAATTCTGAAAGTGGTGAATTTCGATTTACCCAAAACAAGCGTCCATAAACGCTTTTTCTTTATGTTATTCCTTGCCC
>JAZLHI010000143.1:0-3949 GCA_045616725.1 Prevotella sp.
TAGTTATTGTTCTGATTTTAACGCTGCTTTGCCCGAAGGCGGATTGGGACAGACCATGAATTACTTTTGAAATACGCTCCAATTTTTCAGCGACGGCAAAAATTGCAGGAAGATTTTGACAGTAATTATTGGTAGAGAGCCGAAGTCTCGATCCCGAAAATCCTCTGGATGTTCCGACAAGTACCTTCGCAGCGTAAAGTCAGAGTACAATGACGTGAAGAGAACAATCACTTGAAGCAGGACAGGAAACCTAAGTGGCTGGATGGGCAGAAGCCTTGAAGGTTTATGGATTCCGTGGTGGCAGGATGTTGCAGCATAGGTAACAACCGAGGGAAAGAGAGCCACATGGGGACTATGTGCAGAGGTCAAGGAAGCCCGACCATGATGTTTGACTATAGGCAACCTCCTGTCGAGGCAAAGACTGAAGATGATGGACAGATGGACGGCAGACCATGCTTCACCAGATACCAAGAACGGCACTTCAGAAAGAGGAATTGGCAAGAGAATGCATACAGGACAAAGAGGCATAAGAATTATAGGGATAAGATCTAATATGCAAATATCTTTGCATGAAAGGTTCCTGCTCTGGCAATGATGGGTCGCTGCCTGATAGTAGTGAAGAATGCTTTGTCCACAAAAATTTCAGATGCAGAATGAAGTAAATGCCTGCAGTGATAGTATGATTATAAGAGGAATGACAAATCGGATTACAAAAAAAGATAATTTCACTCAAAAGATTTGTAAATGTCAGTTAATAATCCTACCTTTGCACCCGAAACATCAAGAGCAGTCATCCCTGGATGGACTCGCCAACCGAGCAGAAAAGCCACGGTGGTCAGTACGATGTGGAAGAATTATTAACTTCAAAAACAATCAAATCATGAGTACATTAGATTCTATCATCAAGGACTTTGAGTTTGACTTTACTCAAATGTCTATTGACACCCTCATTGCTAACTTCAACAGAGAAGTCGGCTCACGTGCTGGCACAGCTGCACGTCTAGCATTCAATCTCGTCAATATAAATGAGCTGCAACGCCGAGGCATAGATGTCTCTGCGGCCTATGATGGGACAATCATCAAGTTCTCCAAAGCAGTAGAACTTGACCAAACTGGCACCAGACTTGTTATAAAAGAAGGTTAACTATATCGGCACATCTATCCGTCTGCTCTGGATATGTGTGCCGTTTCTCAATTTTTTAAATATGTTTTACTGAAGTTTTCCACACCCTAATGTAAGGGATGTGGGAAACTTCAGTAACTTATAGGCCGATCTACTTCTCAGACTTCAACGCCATGATGAGACGCTCCATCTCTTCTGTCTGCATAGAAGCGTATCCTACACGCAATCCGAAACGCTGATTGGCGAGCCGTTCGATGGTTGCCGAAATGCCACATTGCGCTAGCCTTTCGGTAGGGTCGGCCGAAAACTCCAGCCAGAGAGCCAATCCCCCATCCGGTTTCTTAAAGACAATCTTATCGCCCAATTCCTTGCGAATCAGCGTTGTAGCATATTGCAAACGTTCGCGATAGACCTTCGAAGCACGACGTATGTGGCGTTTCAGCACTCCATTCTCAATAAGGTCGAGAATGGCACGTTCCATCACATTGTCTCCCTGCATATCTACGAGCTGACGATAGTTACCCATCTGCTTGATAAATGCGGGTGTTGTGACAACAAAGCCCAATCGGAGTGCAGGGGCAAGAATCTTGCTGAACGTACCTATATAAATGTAATGTTCTGGTGGCAACAATACGCTCAGAGGCTTGAGGTGATGCTCAGTAAACTGAAAATTACAACCGAAGTCGTCTTCTATGACCAGAAGGTTGTGGGCATTGACCAGTTCTACTAATTGCCGGCGACGGGCAGATGAGAGTGTGACCGTGGTCGGATACTGATAGCGTGGGGTGACATAGAGGGCACGGATGCCCGACTCACCTGCCAGCATCTCTCTGAGCCTTTCGGTTTGAAGGCCTTCCTCATCGACCGGTACAGGCAAGACACGAAGGCCACTCGACTCAAAAGCACGACGGGCATTGATATAACCAGGATCCTCTACGACCACCGCATCGCCGGGATGCAGCAGCACATGAGCCACCAGATAGAGAGCCTGTTGGCTGCCTCGGGTGAGCATCAGCTGTTCGATGCTGGTTTGCAATCCTCGCTCATGGCAGATACCTTGCGACAAAGCTGTACGTAACTTTACGTTGCCCAATGGATCACTATACCCTAACATGTGCCAACGTGCTGCCTGATTGAAGAGCTGGCGGAAAGCACTACTCAATTCCTTGAACGGCAGAATCTTTGTGTCCGGATAGCCATCATTGATCACCAGAGAAGATACAGGAGCCACCGTCACTGGGGCATGAGGTTGCGGTAAAACAACAGCAGCTTGCTGAGCCGTTTGGGGGGCGTTGTGCTGTGGATTACGCACGAAAAGCCCCACTCGTTCACGGTTTTCCAGCCATCCGCTGAATACCAGCAGTTCCATGGCCGAGAGTACCGTCTTGCGGCTGATATTGAGTTTCTGCGCTATTTCGCGACCTCCAGGTAGCAAATCACCGTTTTTCAGAATGCCAGATTCAATCATCTGTTGTATCTGCTCGGCTAACTGTTTATATACCGGAACACGCTTATTATCAACCTCTAAATCTATTTCAAAATTCCATTGCCTTAACATCTGGTCACCTTAGAAATTTAATTTTTGGTTATCTTTCATGTGGCAAATATATTGTATTTTTGCACACGAACAAAAGAAAGCACCTATTTTTTTTGATAAAATGAACATTTTCTGACGATTCATCAACAGATTGTCACACCCACAGAAGTGTCTGAGCCTCGTTCTGATGGGTTCTCTGGTGGGATGTGGGTTCTATTTCCTCTACATACTCCGAGCACACAGCTATCTGGGCGATGATCCGTCGGCTTGTGTCAACTGTCATATCATGTCTCCCTATTACGCTTCATGGTTCCATTCGAGCCATTCGCGCAATGCCACCTGCAATGACTGCCATGTACCCCATGAGAACATAGCTCGCAAGTATGCCTTCAAGGGCATGGATGGCATGAAACATGTGGCTATGTGGGTAACCCGTTCAGAGGGTCAGTCACCTCGCGCTGGCGAAGAGAGCTGCCAGGTAATCATGAACAACTGTATCCGCTGTCACACCAGCCTCAATACGACCATGGTCAATACAGGTAAAGTGGATTATATGATGACTGAAGTCGGCCAAGGCAAAGTCTGCTGGGATTGTCACCGTCAGGTGCCTCACGGCGGCCATTCATCGCTCTCCGAATCTCCATTGACCAAAGTCCCTCTACCAACAAGCCCCGTGCCTGAGTGGCTACAGAAGATGATGGAGTGAAAAGTTAAGAGTTGACAATTAACGATGAACAACAAATAGATTGAAATATAATTTATAAACGATCGAATATGGAAAACAACAACAAACTCTCAGGTTTCAAGGCATGGGCTTTGTTCGGCGGTTCTATGGTGGTTGTGTTTGGCCTAGGTCTGCTGACCAGTGCACTTATGGAACGTCGTGCAGAGGTAGCCAGCCTCTTCAACAACCGAAAGAACACGATGACTGGCGAGAAGATTCATCCACAGAATGAGGATTTCCGCTCAGATTTCCCTCGTGAGTACCAAACTTGGCGCAAGACAGAAGAGACTTCATTTGAGAGCAAATACAACAGCTCGGAGGCTGTCGATGTGCTGGCTCAGCGCCCTGAAATGGTGGTTCTCTGGGCAGGTTATGCCTTCTCTTGGGATTACACCACTCCACGCGGACACATGCACACCATCGAAGATATGACACGCACCCTGCGTACCGGTGCACCTGATACCGAGACGACTGGCTCTAACCAGCCAGGCACTTGCTGGACGTGTAAGAGTCCTGATGTGCCACGTATCATGCAGGAGAAGGGTATTGCCGAATACTACAAGGC
>JAZLHI010000144.1:0-7119 GCA_045616725.1 Prevotella sp.
TCAGCGAATTTTATCCTGCAAATTGACCCATTGAGCATTTTTTAACGGCGTTTTTACGCTCAAGGAGCTTGACCACCGGACTCAACCTGTGTTTATGCGGGGGCCCGGCATGTTTTATCCTGCAATTTGACCTATTAATCGACTTTTGCAGCGTATTCGTTAGACTTTTGTATCGTATTCGTTAGACTTTTGCTTACGGTTCCTCATTTCTGTCCTAAACACACTAGGAGTGCGGTATCCCCATGCCGCGAACTACCCACACGACAACGCTGAGAACGATAATTACAGCGGGATGGAGATCCAGCTCTCCATGCTACCTCTCCGTAATTTTCACTGAAAAAGATATGAAACAAAAAGGGAGCCTCCGAAAAGAAGGTTCCCTTTAGTGTACCCAGAGCCGGGATCGAACCGGCACGGATTGCTCCACTGGTGTTTGAGACCAGCGCGTCTACCGATTCCGCCATCTGGGCAAATTTGCTCTTAAAGCGGTGCAAAGTTATGTATTTTCTTTATAAAAATATGGTATTTATGTAAAAAATGATTAAAAATATCAACGAAATGACAATTAATTGATGTAAATTGCTTAAATTTGCAGACGTAAAACAACAAGTCTCTATCATAAACGAATTAACTATCCTAGCAACAGGAAATAATATCATGACACAGAATACGAACAACTACATCCTTATATTGGCAGGCGGAAAAGGTAGAAGATTGTGGCCTGTGAGCCGCGATGCTATGCCTAAGCAGTTTCTGGACTTCTTCTCTGTTGGCAAAACGCAGTTGCAACAGACATGGGAAAGAGCGCTGAAAGTTGTGCCACGCGAAAACATATTCATATCGACCAACAAGCAATATGGCGACATAACCCGCGAGCAACTGCCGGATGCGGTGAACGAAAACATACTCGTAGAGCCGATTTTCCGAAACACGGCGCCAAGTCTTGCTTGGGCAACATACAGGACGCAGAAGCTTCATCAAGACGGAAAGATTCTCGTAATGCCTTCTGATCATGCCGTGATGGACGAAGAGCGCTTTGCGGAATCCATGCAGCAAGCCTTCAATTATGTTGACAACAACGAGATTCTCCTCACTGTAGGGGTCAAGCCTACTCGTCCGGAACCTGGCTATGGCTATGTACAAATGGGCAATCCTGTGCCTCCGGAGAGCGAGAAGTTCTTCGAGGTAAAGTCGTTTACGGAGAAGCCGGAGCGAGATTTTGCGAAGATGTTCATGGAGAGCGGTGAGTTCCTTTGGAATACGGGTATGTTCTGCGGCAACGTGAACTTCTTCAGGAAGGCTCTTTCGGAAATATTCCCCGTGACTTTCCGCCACATGGAAGCCAATAGTGGTGATTACTACCACAATCTGGAGAAGGAACTTGATTTCGTCAACGAGCAGTTTGCATACCTTCCAAACATTTCCATAGAAAGTGGAATCCTGGACAAGACCTCAAACAACTTCGTGATGAAAGCGGACTTTGGCTGGGCAGACCTCGGAACATGGCATTCCATCTTTGAATCACAGAGCAGCAATGGCGAAAATGTGCTGATGGGTTCGCGCGTGCTTGTGGACAACAGTAGCAACAATATCGTGAAGATTCCTGAGAACCACGTGGCGATAATCGGTGACCTGAGCGGCTATATCGTGGCTGAAAAGGGCAACGTGCTGCTGATATGCAAGAAGGAAGATTCTTCTCAGCTGATCAGGAAATACCGCAACGAGGTTGGACTAGAGTTCGGCGAGGAGTTCGTGTAGCAATTATTAATTATAAATTATTTGACGTGAAAAGTTTTTTATCGATAATGGTTGTATGGGCAATGGCATTAGGCGCTTTTGCCCAGGAGGCGGCAGAGGAATGTCGCGAAGTGCTCTTTGAGACAACGAAGGGTAACATCCGTTTTATATTATTTAATGATACTCCGCTTCATCGCGATGCGATGTTGAAGCATGTTAGCGAAGGCTTCTACGACGGAACATTGTTTCATCGTGTAATCAAGAACTTCATGATTCAAGGCGGAGATCCGCAGAGTAAGAAGGCACAACCAGGCATGCTCCTTGGCGAAGGCAATGACGACACTATGGAGGAAATTCCTGCTGAGATAATCTATCCGAAGTATCGTCATAAGCGTGGCGCTCTTGCAGCTGCACGTGAAGGTGACGACAAGAATCCAGAGTACAAGTCGAGCACGTGCCAGTTCTATTTCGTGTGGGGGCGCCGTTCTTCAGAGGACGAGATGATTGATGTGCATTTCCGCAACGAGAAAGGCTTTGCGAAACTCACGGATGATGAGTGGGAACGAATAGAGAACTACTATATGCGAAACCCGGGCACTCCTTGGCTTGACGGCACTTACACCGTGTTCGGAGAGATCGTGGAAGGTCTTGAAGTGGTAGAAGCAATCCAAGGAATGGACACTGATGACAACGCTCGTCCGACGGAAGACGTGAAAATCATTAAAGCAAGTATTGTGAAATAACATGAAAACAAGACACCTTTTTTGCGGCTTGATGCTATCTATCGGACTTCAGGCATCGGCACAGAAGATTCCGGCTGTGTTCGGAAGTGAGAATACGGCAAAAGACTGCAAAGTTGATGTAAAACCTTGTGCATTCGAGAATCTCCCTCGTATAGAAACTCTCCCCGACCCTTTCCTTTTTGCAAACGGACAGAGAAGTGCGGACTACAAGGATTGGGAGAAGCATCGTGCAGAGATTATACATTATCTCCAAAAGTACGAGATTGGAGAGAAGCCTGCTGTGGACAAGAGCCAGGTTTGGGCAGGAATGGACGGTGATGTGCTGAAGATAAACGTTACCGTTGGCGACGAGATATTCTGCATGAAGGCAAAGATAGAATATCCTGAAGGCGACGGTCCTTTCCCTGCTGTCATTGGAATAGGCTTCGGTACTGGTAGTTTGCCAAGGGAAATCTTTGAAAAGAGGAACATTGCACGCATCTCGTTCAATTTCACACAGGTGACAAGTCATACGCAAAAGCGAGGCAACGAACCGATAAACAAGATCTATCCTGACAAGACTTACATCGGTTCTTACGCTGCTTGGCCATGGGGTGTGAGCAGAATATTGGATGCGCTTGAAATCCTTGGAGAAAAATCGCGCATAGACATGAGGCACATCGCGATAACAGGCTGTAGCTTTGCTGGCAAGATGGCACTCTTTTCTGGTGCTCTCGACGAAAGAATAGCACTAGTCATTGCTCAGGAACCTGGTGGCGGTGGCGTTGACTCTTGGCGAGTAAGCGAAACACTTGGCAATGTAGAGACTATTGCTCGTACAAACTACTCATGGTTTATAGAGGACATGAAGCAATTCTCCGAGACTAATGTATCAAAACTTCCGATAGACCATCACCAGCTTGCGGCACTCGTAGCTCCAAGAGCATTGCTCGTGCTCGGAAACACCGACTACGAATGGCTTGCTGACGAGAGTGGATATGTGTCTTGCAAGGCTGCGAGAAAGGTGTGGGAAGCTTTCGGAGTGGCAGACAGAATGGGATATTCCATCGTAGGCGGTCATCCTCACTGCCAATTGCCTAAGGTGCAATATCCTGAAGTGGAAGCGTTCATCGACAAATTCCTCATTGAAAAGGATGTTGACACCAATGTCCAGAAGGCAGAAATGTTCAAGAATGTTGACTATCAAAAGTGGATGCCTTGGTAAGATTCGCATAAGACCGAGACCATCTGTATTGGCTAATAGCTATTTCTTCTTATCTCCCGAAATCTTGATGAGTTCCGCAAGATTTGTAGAATAGCTGTGTGACAAAAAGTCTCGCTTTAGCTTGAAGCGATTTGACATATATTGAGTGGCGACCCTAACGGAAGGGAAGCCGCTCTTTTTGTTTATGCGATCCACAATGGTGTTCAGCCTATGGAGTTTCTTGCGGTCTTTTTTATCAAAAAGATCCTGCTCAATGACTTTGTCTGACGAAATCTCGGAAAGTATCACGCCTGCTTTCTTATAATAATACCTTGCATTGTCCTGCCATTTATGGCGAATGACATCAACAGCCACTTTTACAAGTTCCCTAGTGTCGTTCGTAGCAACTTCAAGAGGTATGCTTACGTTTATGTAATGTGACGGCAAATCCGTGCGAAAGCGACTAGTGTAAGCAAAGACCGTAATAAGTTTGCAAACAGAATGTTGGTTGCGAAGCTTCTCTGCACAACGAGATGCATAGTTTGCTACGGCTACTTCAAGGTCTTTCTGTTCGAATAGTCCTTTATCGGCAAATGAGCGTGAGGTACAGATGGACTTCTTCTCCGGCAATTCATCTATGTCGATAGCATTTTTCCCATTTAGCTCTAGCCAAGTGCGATAACCTGTTATGGAAAACTGGCGTCGTACCCACTCAGGTTTCTTTTCTGTAAATTCCTTTGCTGTGTTGACTCCATAGTATTTTAGCTTCTCGCTCATCCTTCGCCCTATCCCCCATACATTCTCTATTGGGAAAAGTTCAAGGGATTTCAGTCGCTTCTCCTCTGTGTCAATCATACACACTCCCCTATAGCCTGCGAATTTTTTGCCATATTTAGACGCCATCTTTGCCAAAGTCTTTGTAGGTGCAATGCCAAGAGTAACAGGGATACCGACGCCTCGGGTTATCGTTTCGCGGCATTCCCTTGCCAGTTGAAGTATAAAATTGTTTGAAGGGAAATCACTCATGTCAAGGAATCCTTCGTCGATGCTATATTGGTAGAATTTGTCTGAATACTTAGAGAGCAAAGACATTACCCTGTGGCTCAAATCGCCATAAAGAGTGTAGTTGCTGGAGAATATCGCTACATTGTTCTTTTCTAGCACATCCTTTACCTGATACAAAGGCACCCCCATTTTTATGCCAAGCTCCTTTGCTTCTTTTGAACGCGCTATGATGCACCCGTCATTATTTGAGAGAATAACGATGGGCTTGCCAACCAAGTAAGGAGCAAATACTCGCTCGCAAGAGGCGAAGAAATTATCACAGTCACAGATGAGCCACATTTGCGGTTTAATATTTTTGCGGTTATACGGTTTTGCAGTGTTTTGGTTTTATGTTTGTGATTTTGCGAATAAAGCTAATCTCCGTATAACCGTACAATCGTATTCAGCCGCTGCAAAGTTAGAAAACTTTTTCCAATTACAACTTCGTTTAAGCCCTTTTTTGTTATATACACTTTGCGAAATGGTGTGTAAGTGAAGAAATCGTAGCTCCGATATAAAGATAAACACGAAAAAATAGACGTAAGTTTGTGAAAATTTGTTAACTTTGCCGCGTAAATATAAATATCATTCATCATTTTTAACAGTATGACACAATACATTAAACTTAGCAAAGGCCTCAACATTTCCCTCAAGGGAAAGGCAGCTTCAACTGTCAAGGAAGTGGCCTTAGGCGAAGATTTCGCTATTGTTCCTGCTGCTTTTGAAGGTGTAACACCAAAGGTATTAGTAAAGCAAGGTGACAAGGTATTGGCTGGCGACGCTCTCTTCCAGGCGAAGAGCTGTGAGGCTGTCAAGGTTGTTTCTCCTGTTAGCGGTACTGTTACTGAGGTTGTTCGTGGCGAGCGCCGTAAGGTTATGCTCGTTAAGATTCAGGCAGACAAGGAGCAGAAGCAGAAAGACTTCGGTAAGAAAGACATCCAGAAGATGTCAGGTAATGAGATTGTTAGCTTGCTTTCAGAAAGCGGTATGATGGCTTTCGTCAACCAGTTGCCTTACGACTGCGTTGTTGCTGATCCATCTGTTGCTCCGAAAGCAATTTTTGTTTCTGCCTTCCGCGACATGCCTCTCGAAGCAGAAGCAGCAGTTGAATTTGCTGGCGAAGATGCTAACTTCAAGGCTGGTATCGCTGCACTCGCAAAGGTTGCAAAGACTTATGTTGGTGTAAGCGAGGCTCAGGAAGGTCAGGCTTTCACTCAGGGTCTTGACGCAGAGGTTGCAGTATTCAAGGGCAAGTGTCCTGCAGGTAATGTAGGCGTTCAGGTTAACCACCTTGACCCAGTGAACAAGGGCGAAGTTGTTTGGACTGTTGACCCAATGGCAGTTTGCTTCATTGGTCGTCTCGTGAACACAGGCAAGGTTGATTTCTCTCGCGTTATCGCAGTTGCTGGTAGCGAAATGAAGGAGCCTTCGTACGTTAAGGCTGTTATCGGTCAGCCTCTCAAGGCTATCCTCGCTGGTCAGCTCGACTCTACAGAGAATGTTCGCATCATCAACGGAAACCCTCTCACAGGTGCTCTCTCTTGCATCGACGATTATCTTTGGGCTACTTCTTCATGCGTAACAGCTATTCCTGAGAACTCATGTCCAGACGAACTCTTCGGTTGGATCATGCCACGCTTCAAGCAGTTCTCTACAAGCCGCACATACTTCTCTTGGCTCCAGGGCAAGAAGGAGTATGATCTCGACGCTCGTATGAAGGGTGAAGCACGACACATGATCATGTCTGGTGAGTACGACAAGGTGTTCCCAATGGATATCTACCCAGAATATCTCATCAAGGCAATCATTGCTCAGGATATTGATAAGATGGAACAGCTCGGTATCTATGAGGTTTCTCCTAAGGACTTCGCTCTCGCAGAGTTCGTTTGCTCTTCAAAGCAGCCACTTCAGGCTATCGTTCGCGAAGGCTTGAACATGCTCAAGAAGGAGAACTCTTAATCAATTATTAATTACAAATTGATAATTATTTAACATGAAATTTCTCGTTAATTTAAGAAACAATCTGAAGCCAAACTTCGAGGAAGGCGGAAAGTATCACTACCTGAGAAGCGTATTCGATGGTTTTGACTCATTCCTCTTCGTTCCAAACCATACGGCGAAGTCTGGCTCACACATACATGATGCTGTCGATTCAAAGCGCATCATCAGTTTTGTGGTCATAGCATTGCTTCCTGCCCTCGTATTCGGTATGTACAATATCGGCTACCAGAACGCTCTTGCTGCAGGTAAGCTCGCTGAAACAGGCTGCTGCGAGATGTTCCTCTTCGGTGCTCTCGCTGTTTTGCCAAAGATTATCGTAAGCTACATCGTAGGTCTTTCCATTGAGTTCGCTTGGGCTCAGTGGAAGGGTGAGGAAATCCACGAAGGTTTCCTTGCTTCAGGTATCATCAT
>JAZLHI010000145.1:0-3248 GCA_045616725.1 Prevotella sp.
AACGGTGCTCCCGAAGTCTATGAGATGCACGTGATGGGTGGAGAAGAGTGGGAATCGCAATATTTCCATGGTGTCAACAACTACCAGATGCCGATGGTTCTGCGCCTTGACCTCGGCTATCAGCGCACATTCAAAACAAGAAGTATTGAGCATGAACTGAACCTGGGAATCTGCAATGTCACCAATCACTTTAACCCATTCATACTCTATTACGACAGCAAGAAAGAAAAATGGACAGCACTGGCACTGCTGCCAATTCTGCCCACCTTCAGCTATCGTGTTTCTTTCTGAAAGAGATTGATTCGGAGTGTCAGCATGATGCGTTGCGTATCGTCATAGCATCGGCGTGAATACTCCGAATCTTTGCCATAATAAATAGTATGACTCGCACCTGTGCGGAGCAGGTCATCGGCTCGGAGCTGTAGTGTCCAGTTCTTCGCCTCTTTTATCAAGGCAGCACCTATCTGTCCTGCTTGCTTATGCCAGGATGTGCCTTCATTGCCAGAAGTGTGATAAGTAGCGTTAAACATTGCCGTAAAACCCAGTGGTAACTGAAACTGATTATTCCAACTCAGTTCAAAAATAGGCTTATTGAACTGCCTGTTCCAACTCTGAAGCCGCTGACTTCGTATTGTAGCCGTATATTGAGATGTCCAGCTCTGATAGGAATGGTGAAAGTTCATGGTGGCAGAATAGAGATTGGCATGATCAATATTCCTATATGTACTACAGTACTGGTAACCTTTTGTCATTTCTATGCTCTGAGCTACAAAGTCATTGACATGTTGCCAGGACATTACTCCATAGAAACCTCCACGCATGAACTTTAATTGCAGCTGATCGATAACAGAAGGCTTCAGTGATGGTTCTCCCTTCACACTCAGTATCTCTACATTGTGAAAAGCATAGTTGTTTGTCTGCCAGTATGTAGGTAAAGAAGAACGCCTTGCATAAGACAGCATGATCTTCTGCTTGTTATCCAGATAAGTGAAGGAAGCAAATGGGTAAAGTTTCTGAAGGTCAGGTGCAATGTCGATTGTCTCGTAGAGCAATCCCATAAGGCCTTCTGTCTTACCAAACTGCTTACGATAGGATATACTTCCGCTCCATCGTTTCCTTTCGCGTAATAGAGCATCAGACAAGTCGTATCGGAAATACTTATCTTCTCTACCAGTATAGGCATATTCGCCCATCAATTGCAGACGACCATTCCAAAGAGGTCGACCTGCATCTGCCCTTACCGACCAAAGCGTATTTTCTATTACATTGCGTCGATGATCTGGTTCCTCTTCCATGATTTGAGTATCTTCACCGATTTCTGTTCCATCATGATAGAAGCTTGACACAACATTCATATCCCATACGCCTAATTTTGTTTTCAAGTAGAGATTTGCATCGTGCTGAGGTCGGTTATCCAGTTGCCAGTTCCTGACGCCAGGTTTGCTGCTCAGCAGGAAATGTGCGTTTCCCAACCCAGCAAGATTACTTGGATCGAAATTGACGGAGAAAAAATCGCGTTCCTGCCTGATAGGATCAACCATTGTGAACAATTGGTATTGTACGCCCAAAGTAAAGTTATGCACAATGCGACCTTCGCCGCCAAGATTCAAGTGGAAGGAATTCTGCTCGTATCGATCTCGCAGAGAATAATCATTAATCACAAGGTCTTTGCTTATTGCATCATAGCGATATGTTCCACTTACCTGCATATCCCATCGGTCATGATGCACATTCGTCTTAACCAGCTGCATGGCACGGCCTCGATCGCCCTGACTATATTGCGATGCCATGTGAATGCCATAGCCATTTTCTCGTTGGCGATGAGTACGAATATCTATGATGGTTTTATGACGCGAACTGTATTGAGGTAGGTCGCTATAATCAATGCGGTCAACCTCTTTGGAGCTGAGTTCTGCTAGTTCGCTATAGTTAGTCACTATTTTGCCATCAATACGAATCATTGTACCAGAAGCGCCAATCTGTACATCTGGAAGATAATATAACAAATCGAAAGCCGATCCTGCCAATGCCAGTGGCGTATCGTTTATGCGAAGACTCATCATCGCACCATTCATGTCGAAAAGCGGAAGTGTCTGGCTAATCATTACCTCGTTCAGAATACGCGAGAAGGCAACATCCTCTTCTTCATGAATTAGCATTTGTGGAATATTGCCCAATAGTGGTTTCTGTCGCCTGTACTCCACGAAGATATGGGTGCCGAATATCTTCAACCCAATAGGGTATTTGCCGATGACATGAGTAATGTCTTCAAGCACGTCCTTACCCTTGACTGTCAAGGTGGCGATAAGGAGAGTGTCGAGTTCATTGCGCACAAAGTGGATGCTGTTGTCGGGGTAATGCTCGTTGATGGAGGACAGGGCATCGGCCACAGATACGTCATGGAAGCGCAAAGCGTCCTGCTGTGCCCAAAGAGAGCCAGCAGGATGCAATAACATACCTATTAGGATAAACAGAAGGGTGCGGACGTTCATTCGGCTATGATGGTGTTATCGGATGCCAGTTTGAGATTTACTCGTTCGAAGTGATTCAGGAAATCCACACATTGCTGCAAGGTCCACGCCTTTTCGATCTCCACATAGAGGCGGATCTCTTCTGCACAACGATATCTGACCTGTACCCCATGTCTCGTAGCTATTTCTTCCAGTACAGCTTTGAGCTCTGCATTACGGAACGTCAACTTCGAGGCATCTTCAAAAATGGAGTCGCTGGCATTTCGATCAGCCACGATATCTGTCTGGGATTGGGATACCTTGGGCGATTTCCATTCTCTGAAATACGGCCATCCTAAAGCCAAGCCAATAGTGCACAGCAAGAGCATTGATGCTGCAATCGCCCATCTATGCCAACCATTGTGCTGCCTATTCCTGATAGCATGATTAGCACAGAATCTCTGCCATTCTTTTTCAACATCAACAGTCGGAGTTTTCTCCTTAGCTTTTTTATATGCAAATGTCCGAATTACTTCTGTCGCCATTTCAGACAGTTCCTTATTGTCTGGCTCATTCCGCCATGCAGTTTGATAATCTTGCTCAGTCATAGTCATCTATTTTATTCTTGAATTTTTCACGCAAAAGACGCAGCCCTGTCACAATATGCTTGTTGATTGCATCCACACCTATCCCCAGACTGCTTGCAGCCTCCTTGTAGCTCATCTTCTCTCCGAAACACAGATTCATGACCTGCCGTGTGCGGGGTGGTATCTCTGTCTGGATAAAGTTCTGGATCTG
>JAZLHI010000146.1:0-9325 GCA_045616725.1 Prevotella sp.
GTTCACTACGGTACAAAAAGAGAGCGTGGGAATCAGCAGCTGTCTGTTGCAACTTTAGGTCCTAGGATAACCTGCACAAGTACAGACAGAGTGATACCCACGCGTGTTGAGTATATAGTACACCCGAAAAGTGTGCGTGAGGGTACAAGATACCCTCGCAACACACTCCGGGAAGTATATACTACACCCGTAGCATCAGCTCTTACCATGCTCTTGACTTGCGCGATGAATTTCCTAGGTTCAAAGTTGCCAAAAACAAAGCGAGCAAACGCTTCTAATATGTAAAGGCCTCGTAGTTTTTATTGCATGCTTCACTGACATGCCACTACTTGACGATGCAAAATTAGTAAAATATTTGTATTTAGACCTTATATTTTAGTTAAATTATCCGAATCATAAAGATTCTATGCCTTGAATTGCGGAAATAGTAGTAAATTTGCAGTCAAATCATCAAATATCGTATTTATCTCAACCAATAATGCAACACAACTCAATAAATATAACATTCCCTAACGGCAGAATCAAGACTTATCCAAATTCGTCATTTGACCATTATGCTGCTACAAACGAACTTGAGCATAAAGTGGAAAATATCATCATCTCACTTGATGACATCGCAAAGTCATTTATTTACGAAACAGATGAGTTGTCTGGCGAGATGATAAGTAAAGAGTACATTTCGATTGAGTTCGTATGAATATTGAGTGACAGGCAATAGTTCCATTTTTGTGTGCGCTGAATTACCTTTGCCAACAAATTATTGTAAATAGCAATAATCTAAAAAGCAATAAAATGGTCTATCCGCAGTTAAATCTATAATCTGGAGTTATGTGCCTGATTGTATATTGACGCCAAATATAATTCGTGTTCGTGGTAGACACGAGAATCTATTATGAATTTTGGTCTCAACTCCTCACTCCTCACCAGACAGCTATAACACGTTGAGTATCAATACATTCAACGGGTGAGGAGTAGCTTTTGACTCTTCACCCACTCCTCACCCCACAAACCCTTATCTATCAACATATTACAGCGATTGGTGAGGAGTGAGGAGTTGATTTTATATCTCCGAGATTCTTCACCACTTTGGGCACAACAAGAGTTGGTTTTTAAGCCTAACGTTACGCATGTTTATACATAAACCTAAGGAAAACGACCAAAAAAATGCATTTTTTGAGGTGTAAACCTAAGGAATATGACCCGTAAACCTAAGGAACAGAAAAATATCCCCCCTACTCCACCTCAAAGTCGAGGCAGGTGCGCTGTACTGTGTATGGACGAACCTTGCCGTTAGCCACTGCCACATGCTCCGGGTGAGTGGCGTACGCCTTCAGGGCGTCTGCACTTTCGAGTAGGCTGTCGAGCATTACGTCAGCGTTCGATGATGCCAAGCGGCCGTCGATATGAACCTTTACGTCAAGGAGTCCTGGAACTTTTCCAATAAGGCTCTCAAGTCCACTCTTGATACCAGCCTTAACATTCTGCTTTTCTTCGTCGCTCAACTGCTCGTTGAGCTTCCACAAAATAACGTGTCTTACCATGTTGTGAATTATGAATTATTAGTTATGTTTATGGTTTAAAGATGTTTATTAGGATTTTAGTTAAGATTTCGAGCATCTATGATGCGATCCCCCCCAAAAAATCGTCCTTAAGAGCGACGTACTGGAGCGTATTTTTGTAAGGATTATAGTTTAAGATTTTAAAAATCCATAATGAAAATCCCAACTGAAAATGCGCTCAAATTCTTTGCTTTAATGAGGCTTTTATGGAGATCGTCGCAAGCTCCTCGAAATCCAAACGAAAATCTTTATAAAAATCCAAAATTTATTATTCGCCGCTGACCATGTTTCTCGGATGATGGTTGAGAATTTCGTCTCTGAGCGTGTGGGTGTCGATGTGAGTGTAGATTTCCGTTGTTCCGATACTTTCGTGACCGAGCATAGCCTGTATCACTCGCAGGTCGGCACCGCCTTCAAGGAGGCAGGTGGCGAAGGAATGGCGCAGGGTGTGAGGCGAAATGGTCTTCTGTATGCCTGCCTTTATGCCGAGATCCTTTATCATTATAAGAATCATCGTGCGCGTAAGGCGACCACCACGACGGTTCAGGAAAACGATGTGCTCCTCGCCCTTCTTTATGTTCTGCATTGCATTGCGGTCAATGAACCAGAAGTTCAACTGCTTTATCGCTTCTTTCGAGATAGGTACGAGTCTTTCCTTGCGTCCTTTGCCCATCACACGGACAAAGCCTTCCTCAAGATACAGGTTAGACAGTTCAAGATTTACAAGTTCCGACACACGCAAACCGCAGGAGAACAAGACTTCTATGATAGCCTTGTTGCGCTGTCCTTCCCATTTGGAAAGGTCTATGGCAGCTTCAAGGGCATCTATTTCCTCCACGGAGAGCACTTCCGGCAGATGGTCTCCAAGGCGTGGAGACTCAAGAAGTTCTGTCGGATCCTTGTCAGTATATTCGTCAAGGAGCAAAAACTTATGGAACGAACGAACACCGGAGAGGATACGGCACTGCGAACGCGGGCCAATACCGACATCCCTCAACGATGCAGAGAATGCTTCCACATCCTTTAATTCTGCTTCAACAGGTGAAGAAATACCAGCCTGACGCAGAAAGTTGACATACTTCTCCACGTCACGCATATAAGCTTCAATGGTATTCTCCGTGAAGTTGCGCTCCAGTTTAAGGTATCTTCGGTATTTGGTTAGCATATTATCTAAAAAAAGCCCACAGAACATTACTTCTGCGGGCCTTTTATTTCTTGTCGAAATCGCTTATTATTACTTGTTAAGAGCGTCTTCTACAGCAGAAGCAGCCTTGAACTTAACAACCTTCTTTGCAGCAATCTGGATCTTCTCCTTAGTAGCAGGGTTGATACCCTCGCGAGCTGGACGCTCGTTTACAGAGAATGTACCGAAACCGAGGAGCTGGATCTTGTCGCCTGCAACAACAGCTTCCTTAATACCTTCGAGAGCAGCCTCGAGAGCAGCCTTAGCCTGAGCCTTAGTAATGCCAGTAGCAGCTACCTTTTCAATGAGTTCTTGCTTTGTCATAATAATTTGTAGTATTTTAGTTAGTAAATAGAATCTTCTGCTAAGAATCGGAAAGCACCTTTAATGACGTACCTTTCCGTTTGCAAAAGTACACATTTTCAGCGTTTTAGCAAACAAAAACAGCGAAAAAATCAAGGAAAAGGGCAAAAAAAGTCGTTTAACGCCCTATTTTAGGGGCAAAACACCCTATTTTACATACCTTTGCAGCATAATTATGAGTAATAAGTAAATATTTTATGCGCTCGATACCTACAGTTACAAAGGCCCTTCTCATACTGAATATAGCTGCTTTCCTCATTGCAAAAATGGTTTTCGGGGAAGTCATTGTGCAAGGAGTGCCATTCCTCCAATTGAACTGGGACCTCGGCCTACACTACTTCACAAGCCCTGGTTTCCACATTTACCAGATATTCACCTACATGTTCATGCATGGCAGTTGGGAACACCTGTTCTTCAACATGTTTGCATTGTGGATGTTCGGTTGTGCCGTTGAGAAAGCCTGGGGCACCCAGCGTTTCCTTATCTATTATATTGTATGTGGAATCGGTGCCGGTTTGGTTCAGGAGGCAGCACAGTTCTTTGTCTATGGCACTTTCCCCGATCTCGGTCTTACCGTAGGTGCTTCCGGTGCCATCTATGGCATTCTGCTTGCTTTCGGCATGACATGGCCAGAGAACAGGATTATAATCTTCCCTATTCCTATTCCAATAAAGGCAAAATGGTTCGTATGCCTCTACGCAGCCATCGAGCTCTTCTCCGCATTGGCTACATCTGGCGACGGTGTTGCTCACGTAGCACACCTCGGAGGTATGCTCTTCGGCTATCTGCTCATACGCCACTGGAAAGGCGGCGGACAGTTTGGAATGAACTTCCACATGCCACAGTTCACAAAGCCCAAGGACAAGAATCAGGCTACCGACGAACGCAACAAGGACTGGAATTACAATCGCGACAAGATGACTCGCGAGGAGATGATAGACAAGATTCTTGACAAGGTGCGCCGCAACGGCTACGAAAGCCTATCTGCAGAAGAGAAGCGCATCTTGTTTGAGAAATAATATCCCTCAACCAACACATGCTAAAGAAGCTGCTAGCTTGGCCCTTCATCATCCTGAACATCCTCTGTTCTTTAGGTTTCCTGATAAGTGGCTACAGTTACATCATACCGCCAGCAGAGCATCCTACACTTGCCCTTGCCAGCTATACATTCCCATTCTTTGCAATGGGAGTGCTCTTTTTTATGGTGTTTTGGATATTCTTCAAATGGAAATATGCTTTCATTTCAATCCTGGCGCTTTTTATTGGAGCTGTCCCAATGCAGAAATATGCTCCCGTTACTGGCCCTGACGAAGAAACCGACGGCGCCTTGAAGGTCATTTCATACAACGTTCACTGCTTTGCAGCACCAGACGTTTACAAGGACACTGTCACTTTGGGATACATCCTGGGCTATATTGACCATTCTGAAGCTGACATTATCTGTCTCCAGGAATCTTTTCTACCGCCAAAGCGCATGGAAGAGTTCATCACAAAATACAAATATGTGGAAAGAGTTGAAGATCCAAGTATCAGCATTGGTATGACATGCCTGAGCAAGTATCCTATAGAAAAGGCAGAAAGGATCGAATATGAATCCAAACACAACCTAAGTGCCTGTTTTCATGTAAGATACAATGGAGAACTTATCCGTGTCATCAACAACCACTTTGAGTCCACAAACATAAGCCATAATGACAAGAAAGGCTTCAAATCGTACGTAAAAAAAGCACTTGAGGACGAAGATGACGGCATGGAAGGCTCAAAACGCATTGCCGACCACATCCGCAAAGCTACAGTAATCCGCCAAAAACAGGCAGAAGCTGTGGCCAAGTTCATTGGAAACAATCCGAAAAACACCATCGTGCTAGGTGATTTCAACGACACTCCCCTTTCCCACACGCATCACATCATTGACCAAAAGCTCACTGACTGCTATGCAGAACGTGGTTTTTTCACTGGTTTTTCGTATGTCAACCACGGCATATCTGTTCGCATAGACCACACCTTCTGTTCCGAGGACTTCAAGACCATCAAATGCTATGTTGACGACGACGTAGATTACTCCGACCACTACCCTATTATAACATATCTGAAGAAGAAGTAAAAACTGGTTATTTCCGACCCTTAAAATTTCCGTCAAACTACCCGAAAAACAAACCTTTCAAGCAAATAAACAATCAAAATTATAGAGTTACATTAATCAAGGGCATAAAATATCCTTGATTTTTTTCGTATTTAAACAATTATTTGTATTTTTGCACGCTTTATGTTGTGAAATGAGCATTAAAACCTCATAACCTCACGACCTAACAACCTTAAAAATAATAACTAAAATTAAATAAAACAATGCAAAACAAAGGATTAGTAACAGCTGTAGCTATTCTGCTCACATGCGCTTGCGTTCTCTACCTTTCGTTCACTGGTGCTGCAAAGTATTTTGACAGCCAGGCAGAGGCAATCAAGGACCCAATTGCTCAGCAGAACTACAAGGATTCGGCTAGTTTCCTCGGTAAGTCATACCATGAGTGCCAGGAACTCAAGCTCGGATTTGGTCTTGACATCCAGGGTGGTGCAAACGTCATCCTCGAGATTTCAGTACCAGACATCGTAAACAACCTTGCTGATGGCAAGACTGACCCTGCTTTCGTCAAGTCTATGCAGGAAGCTAAGAAGGAAGAAGAAAAGAGCCAGAGCGACTTCGTCTCTATCTTCTACGAAACATGGAAGAAGAACGCTCCAGGTCGCCGTCTCGCAGAGATCTTCGCTACTCAGCAGCTCAAGGGTAAGGTTTCTACCCAGAGTTCTGACGACGAAGTTATCGCTGCTCTCCGCGAAGCTGTTGGCGACGCTGTAGAAAACTCCTATACCGTTGTACGTCAGCGTGTTGACAAGTTCGGTGTTGTTCAGCCAAACATCCAGAAGCTCGAAGGTGATAAGGGTCGTATCATGGTGGAAATGCCAGGTATCACAGACCTTGACCGTGTTCGTAAGCTCCTCGCAGGTTCCGCAAACCTTGAGTTCTGGGAGACATACGAAGGTACAGAGGCTGCCCAGCATCTCATGACTCTCAAGTCTCGTTGGGAAAGCGAAGGCGTAGAGGAAGCTGACACTACAGCAAAGGCAGAGGAAACAGCAGAGGCTACTGCTGAGAAGAAGGATTCTACAGACGTAGCAGCTAAGCTCAAGACATCTGATGCCGCTGCAGCTACAGCCCTCTCAGAGAAGGAAATTGAGAAGAGTCCTCTCAAGGCTCTCGCACTCGTTCCTGGTGGCGCCGTTGCTGGTTACGCAAATGCTCGCGATACAGCTTATATTAATAAGGTAATATATTCTACCCTTGCAAAGAGCACTCTCCCAGCTGACATGAAGCTCCTCTGGGGCGCAAAGGCAGAAGACCGCATGAAGGAGAAGAACATGTTTGCTCTCTACGCTCTCCGCATCACTCAGTCTAACGGTCGCGCTCCACTCGAGGGTGACGTTATCGAAGATGCTAAGGACGACTTCAAGCAGAACACAAGCATTCCTGTCGTAACAATGCAGATGAACACAGAAGGTGCTCGCCGTTGGGCTGCCCTCACAAAGGCTAACATCGGTCACTGCATCGCAGTTGTTCTCGACGACGCTGTTTACACAGCTCCTAACGTAAACGACGAAATCACTGGTGGACGCTCAGAAATCTCTGGTAGCTTCAACATCCAGGAAACAAAGGACCTCGCAAACACACTCAAGTCTGGTCGTATGCCAGCACCTGCACGTATCGTGTCAGCAGAGTTCATCGGTCCTTCACTCGGTCAGCAGTCTATCGAGCAGGGTCTCCTCTCATTCATCGTAGCATTTGTGCTCCTCATGTTCTACATGGTAGCAATGTACGGCTTCAAGCCAGGTATGCTCGCTAACTCAGCCCTCCTCATCAACCTCTTCTTCACAATCGGTATCCTCTGCTCGTTCCAGGCTGCCCTCACAATGCCTGGTGTTGCCGGTATCGTGCTTACTCTCGGTATGGCTGTCGATGCCAACGTACTCATCTACGAGCGTATCAAGGAAGAACTTCGCGGCGGCAAGAACGTTAAGGAAGCCGTTACTCTCGGTTACAACAATGCATTCTCTGCAATCTTCGACTCTAACGTCACTTCGCTTCTCACAGGTTTCATCCTCTTCTTCATCGGTACAGGACCTGTTAAGGGCTTCGCTTGGACATACATCATCGGTATCTTCTGCTCATTCTTCACAGCAGTATTCCTCACTCGTATGATCTATGAAAGCCGTCTCGCTAAGGACAAGTGGCTCGACCTCACATTCGTGACTGGCATCTCGAAGAACTTCATGCAGAACACTAAGTTCCGCTTCATGGGCATCTATAAGAAGTCGTTCGTTTTCGTAGCCGTTCTCTTCGTAGCATTCGTTGCTTCGTTCTTCCTCCGCGGCCTTTCTACAGGTATCGACTTCACTGGTGGTCGCAACTACGTTATCGCTCTCGATAAGCAGGCAGAACCAGAACACCTCCGCCCTGTTATGGAGCAGACATTCACAGGTGCTTCTACAAACGTTCTCGCTATCGGTACTGACGGCAAGACTATCCGTGTGACTACCAACTACATGATTGACTCTAACGATCCAACAACAGATGGTAAGTGCGAGCAGATGCTCTTCGACGCTCTCAAGAAGGGTAACTTCATCTCTCAGAGCAACATCGAAAAGTTCACTGACCCTAACGTTAAGGAAGGTGGTTCTATCATCAGCTCTACAAAGGTTGGTCCTTCTATCGCTAAGGACATCACTCACAAGGCATTCATCTCAGTGATTGTTGCCCTCATCGCAATCTTCATCTACATCATGGTTCGATTCAAGAACTTCGCGTTCTCTCTCGGTGCTGTTGCAGCCCTCGCACTCGATACATTCCTCGTACTCGGTGTTTACTCTGCACTCCACGACATCGTACCATTCTCACTTGAGATTGACCAGGTATTCATCGGTGCTATCCTTACCGTTGTAGGTTACTCTATCAACGACAAGGTGGTTGTATTCGACCGTATCCGTGAGAACCTCAAGCTCCATCCAAAGCGTGACCTCCAGCAGAACTTCAACAACTCATTGAACGAAACTCTCGCTCGTACAATCAACACGTCTGTTTCTACACTCATCGTGTTGCTCTGTATCTTCATCCTCGGTGGTGACAGCGTACGCAGTTTCTCATTCGCAATGATTCTTGGTGTTCTCTTCGGCACATGCTCATCTATCTTCATCGCTGCACCTGTAGCATTCATCACTCTTGGTCGCAAGATCAAGGATGCTGCTCTCAACGAGGCTGTTGCAGAAGAGAAATAAAGAGGATTTTCCCAAGCAGTTCAACTGCTAAAACAGTGGTAGTTCCTAAATCACTTATAACACGAACAGGCGTCATCATAACGATGGCGTCTGTCCTTTTTATTACCTTTTTTGGCAAATATACGCATATCTGCAACCGATTGCAGGCAGTTTTCATTTTTTTTCTACTTCCATACATTATTATATTAGAAGAAACTATTAACTTTGCAGTCAGATATACATAATTAATAATTTTTAAACTAACCAAAATGATAAGCAAACTTAAGTGTAGAGTTCCAAGCAGAACTCTCGCCCTCGTATGTGGGCTTCTCCTATCATTAGGCGCTTTTGCACAGAGTTTTGTGGCAAAGGGCGTGGTGAAGGATGCTGCCGGCGAGCCTGTCATTGGTGCTACTGTTCGCGTGCCTGGAGCACAGGGCGGTGCAATCACTGACTTCGACGGTAACTTCCAGATTAATTGTAACCAAGGCCAAGAGTTGGAAATCAGCTATATTGGCATGGCAACACAGAAGGCAACGGCCTCTGGCAACATGGTGGTAACACTTCAGGAAGATGCTGCCACGTCATTGAATGAAGTTGTCGTAATCGGTTACGGTGTAGCAAAGAAAGGCGACTTGACAGGTTCTGTCACAGCCATCAAGCCAGACGAGAAGAACCATGCTCTCGTTACTTCTGCTCAGGAAATGATGCAGGGTAAGATTGCCGGTGTGAACATCACTACTGGTGGTGGTACTCCTGGTGGTAGCGCTTCCATCCGTATTCGTGGTGGTTCTTCACTCAACGCTTCAAACGACCCACTCATCGTCATCGACGGTGTTGCAATGGACAACCAGGGCGTAAAGGGTTCTCCTAATGCTCTCGCACTTGTAAACCCTAACGACATCGAGTCTTTCAC
>JAZLHI010000147.1:0-6873 GCA_045616725.1 Prevotella sp.
TGCTCCTTATCGTGACGAACTTTTCATCGCTACAAAGGCTGGCTACGACATGTGGCAAGGTCCTTACGGCGACTGGGGCTCTCGCAAGTATCTCTTCGCAAGTCTAAATCAGAGCCTGAAGCGAATGAACCTCGAATATGTGGATTTGTTCTACAGCCATCGCTACGATCCTAATACTCCTCTTGAGGAAACTTGTCAGGCACTCGTTGACATCGTTCGCCAGGGCAAAGCACTTTATGTTGGCGTTTCAAACTGGCCTTTGGAAGCTTTGAAGTTCGGCAATGAATATCTCAAGGCTCACGACTGTCCATTGCTTATCTACCAGGGCAAGCTCAATATGATAAATCGTGATCCGATGGAGCAGGGCATTCTGGAATATTGCCACCAGAACGGTATCGGCTTCATCGCCTTCTCGCCATTGGCACAAGGCTTGCTCACCGACCGTTATCTTAATGGCATCCCTGCTGATAGCCGTATGGCAAAGAACTATTTCCTCAAGGAGTCGGCTCTCACGCCAGAACTTCTCGTTCAGTTAAACAGATGGCAGGCAGAGGCTACAGCTCAGGGCATAACTCTCGCAGAATATTCGCTTCGTTGGATTCTCAATCAGCATGGTGTGACTAGCGTGCTTGTCGGTGCCAGTAGCGTTGCTCAGCTTGAGAAGAATATCAAAGCCATGAAATAATGGCCATGGAATTGTATGCTCAGTGAGATTACTGTAATCTTTGATGGGTGATTGGAATATGTGAACCTATACTTTTTGTACAAAACTCTCACAAATATTTTTTTAACTCTCACAAATAATTTCGGAAAGCCTTGAGTTTTGATCCGTTATTCTATGAGGAGTTTTCTTGATGTTGTGGCTTGTATTTTAGCGCGATTTATAAACAAAAATCAAAGAAACGGCTGATACTATTCTTTCAAATTTGCCCCATATCAAGCATTTTGGATGCCGAAATAGTGTAAAAAAGCCTGAATTTTTGATTTTTGTTTATTTTTTTTGCTATTTTTGTTGCAAATATCAAAAATAGTAGTAATTTTGCATATCAAAAATCAAGTATTGACAATATTTAACGACAAAAATCAAGCGAAAAAGTACTCTTTATGAGCAAGATGGACCACATTAGAAACTTCTGTATCATTGCTCACATCGATCACGGAAAATCAACTATTGCAGACCGTCTCCTTGAAAAGACTGGCACGATTCAGATTACCGAAGGTCAGATGCTCGATGATATGGATTTGGAGAAGGAGAGGGGCATTACGATAAAAAGTCACGCAATACAGATGCAGTACAATCACGGCGGTGAGGACTATGTGCTGAATCTGATAGATACCCCAGGGCATGTGGACTTCTCTTATGAAGTTTCCCGCTCTATAGCAGCTTGTGAAGGCGCTCTGCTCATCGTGGATGCATCGCAAGGCGTTCAGGCTCAGACCATTTCAAATCTCTATATGGCTATTGATCATGATCTTGAGATTATACCTGTAATAAACAAGATTGATATGCCATCGGCAATGCCGGATGAGGTGGAAGATGAGATAGTAGAACTCCTCGGCTGCGACCGTTCTGAGATTATTCGCGCCTCTGGTCGTACGGGAGAAGGCGTTGAGGAAATTCTTGAAGCTATAGTAGAACGTGTGCCAGCACCTACAGGTGATGAGGAAGCGCCGCTTCAGGCATTGATTTTCGATTCTGTATTCAACTCTTTCCGTGGCATCATTGCCTACTTCAAGATAGAAAGCGGTAAAATCTGTAAGAGTGACAAGGTGAAACTCTTCGCCACAGGAATGGAATATACTGCAGACGAAATCGGTATTCTCAAGATGGATATGGTTCCTAAGCAGGAACTCTCTACAGGAGATGTTGGCTATATCATCAGTGGTATAAAGGATTCCAAGGAAGTGAAAGTGGGCGATACAATCACTCATATAGCGCGACCTTGCGAGACTGCCATAGAAGGCTTCCAGGAAGTGAAGTCGATGGTCTTTGCCGGTGTCTATCCGATTGATCCTACAGACTACGAAAACCTTCGTGCATCATTGGAGAAATTGCAACTCAACGATGCTTCTCTGACATTCATGCCAGAATCATCGGTTGCTCTCGGCTTCGGTTTCCGTTGCGGATTCCTAGGTCTTCTTCACATGGAAATTGTCCAGGAGCGCTTGGACAGAGAGTTCAATATGGATGTCATCACGACCGTGCCTAACGTATCTTACATGGTTTACGACAAGCAAGGCGGAAGCAAGGAGGTTCACAACCCTTCAGGTCTTCCTGACCTTACGATGATAGACCATATTGAAGAACCTTACATCAAGGCTTCCATTATCACGCTGACCACATTTATCGGTCCTATCATGAAGCTCTGCCTTGACAAGCGAGGCGAACTCCTCAAGCAGGAATACATCAGTGGAAACCGTGTTGAGCTGCATTTCATGATACCGCTCGGCGAAATCGTGATTGACTTCTACGACAAGCTGAAGAGCATTTCCAAGGGCTATGCTTCGTTCGATTACCACATTGACTGTTACCGTCCTTCAAATCTGGCTAAACTTGATATTCTTCTCAATGGAGAACAGGTGGATGCACTCAGCACTCTTACTCACCGTGATAATGCGGAAACATTCGGTCGACGCATGTGTGAGAAACTGAAGGAACTCATACCACGTCAGCAGTTTGATATTGCAATTCAGGCAGCTGTTGGAGCTAAGATTATAGCTCGTGAGACCATCAAGTGCGTCCGCAAGGATGTGACAGCCAAGTGCTACGGTGGTGACGTCAGCCGAAAGCGCAAACTTCTTGAAAAACAGAAGAAGGGAAAGAAGCGCATGAAGCAGATTGGCAATGTAGAAGTTCCTCAGAAGGCCTTCCTTGCAGTGCTAAAACTGGATTAAAGATAGAAACTATTAACTGAAAATATAAATATTAAATCCATACTATTATGTTAACACCAAACAGCGAACCAAACAAAAAGACTAAGACAATGAGAGATTTGCAGAAGCTCAGTCGCGACGTAGCTCGTGAATTGGCACGCCTGTACTCTACTATGTCTCATGAGGATCTTGACGAGCTCGAAAGCTTGCTCATTCCTATGAAGTTCAAGAAGAATCAGCTCATCCTCGGTGAGGGCGAAATCTGCGAAAACTTCTATTACATTCACAAAGGTCTTATCCGCCAGTTCTATGTAAAGAACGGCAAGGAAGTTACTGAGCACCTTGGTGTTGAAGGCGGAATGATCTACTGTATTGAGAGTCTCTTCAAGGAAGAACCTACTCGTCTTCAGATTGAATCTCTTGAGCAGAGCATCTTGTTCGCTATCCCTAAGAAGCAGCTTGAAATCGTTGCTATGCACAACCAGAACATCCAGATTCTCTACCGCAAGATTCTTGAGAAGTCTTTGATCAACTCTCAGGTTCATGCTGACCTTGTGCGCTTCGAGACTGCACAGGATCGTTACAAGAGATTCTTCAAGATGCACCCACAGGTTTCTCTTCGTGCTCCGTTGGTTTATATCGCGAGCTATCTTCAGATGACACCAGAGACTCTCTCTCGTGTTCGTGCTGTCACACTCATTGACTAGAAACGTTATACATACATTTCCGCAAGGATGAACCTCTTTGTTGAGGCTCATCCTTGTGGAATTTTGCTTTGATAACATGGCAAAAGGCATGTTCTTATGCCATATAACACAACAATAATCAACTTTAGGGAAGTTATCCTTGCTTTTATTTATATATATGTATAAAAAGCAGTATCTTTGCCCAAAATTAACAACACTTAGGATAATTCAACGACACTAAACATTCTTATGGAATTAAACTTACTGACAGCTATATCGCCGATAGATGGCAGATATAGAGGAAAAACCGAGAAACTATCAAACTACTTTTCTGAGTATGCACTTATCCGCTATCGCGTCAGAGTAGAGATTGAGTACTTCATAACTCTTGCAGAGCTTCCTCTTCCTCAGCTTGAAGGTGTAGAGAATGCTATCGCCGGAGGCTATGAAACTCTCCGCAACATATATCGTGAGTTCACTACTGACGACGCTCAGCGCATCAAGGATATTGAAAAGATTACGAACCACGACGTAAAGGCCGTAGAATACTTCATCAAGGAGAAATTCGATGCTATCGGTGGTCTTGACCAGTATAAGGAGTTTATCCACTTTGGACTTACTTCGCAGGACATCAACAACACTAGCGTTCCTCTCTCTGTAAAGGAGGCTGTAGAAGAAGTGTTTACTCCGCTTCTTGAGGAACTCATCGCCCAACTTCAGACATACGCTGACGATTGGAAAGAGGTTTCTATGCTTGCAAAGACTCACGGTCAGCCTGCTTCTCCAACACGTCTCGGCAAGGAAATCATGGTTTATGTTTACCGTCTTACTGAGCAGCTCGAAACTCTCAAGGCTTGCAAATATACAGCTAAGTTCGGTGGCGCTACTGGAAACTACAATGCTCACCACGTTGCTTATCCACAGTATGATTGGAAGGCTTTCGGCAACAAGTTCGTTAGCGAGAAGCTTGGACTCCAGCGTGAGCAATATACTACGCAGATTTCAAACTACGACCATCTCGCATCTGTCTTTGATGCTCTCCGTCGCATCGGAACAATCATTATTGACCTTGACCGCGATTTCTGGATGTACATCTCTATGGAATACTTCAAGCAGAAGATCATGAAGGGTGAAGTTGGCTCAAGCGCTATGCCACACAAGGTTAATCCTATCGACTTCGAGAACTCTGAGGGTAATCTCGGCATTGCAGGCAGCATCCTTGAATTCCTTTCACGCAAGCTCCCTATCAGCCGTCTCCAGCGCGACTTGACTGACTCAACTGTACTCCGTAACATCGGCACTCCTATGGGGCACATGCTCATAGCTATGGAAAGTACACTTAAGGGACTTCGCAAGCTTATCCTCAACGAGCAGGCTCTCTTTGATGACCTTGACAACACATGGGCTGTTGTGGCAGAAGCTATTCAGACTATTCTCCGTCGTGAAGCTTATCCAAACCCATACGAGGCTCTCAAGGCTCTTACACGTACCAATACTAAGATGACTCCTGAGATCATTCATGAATTCATTGAGACTCTCGATGTTTCAGAAAGCGTGAAGGAAGAACTTCGTGTCATCACTCCACATAACTATACAGGCATATAATTCAATTTCATACCTTAAGAACCTTAACTATCTAAAAGTTTAGTAGAAATTAAGAATCTTAGGAAAGAGACTAATAATTTTAATTTAAAACCAAACGAATTACAAAAGTAGTTCCTAAAACAAACTGAACAGAACAATGTCAGACGAAATGAACTTTGAGTTTGATCATCACCTGGCAGGTGGTGACGAACAGCGTAACAATGAAAGCCGTGAGGCCCGTGACGAAAACAACTCAGGATACAGACCTCAGCGTCAGCGTATTCGCACAGCGCGCCCTGCTGGCAGCAGCTATGGAGGTGGCTACAACGGCGGTAATCGTGGTGGTTATAATCAGGAAGGCGGCTACCAGCAGCGTCCTCGTTACAACAACGGCGGTTATAATCAGGAAGGCGGCTACCAACAGCGTCCTCGTTACAACAACGGTGGTTATAATCAGGAAGGTGGCTATCAGCAGCGTCCACGTTATAATAACGGTGGCGGCTATAATCAGAGCAATAACGAAGAAGGTTTCAACCAGGAGGGTGGTTACCAGCAGCGTGGTGGCTACAACAATGGTGGTAACTATCAGCAGCGTGGTGGCTACAACAACGGTGGTGGTTATGGTCAGCAGCGTGGTGGCTATAATAATGGTGGCGGTTACGGTCGTCCACAGCGTGGAGGTTACAACAATGGCGGTGGTTACAACCAGGATGGTGGCTACGGTCGTCCTCAGCGTGGCGGTTATAACAATGGTGGCGGCTATGGTCGTCCACAGCGTGGTGGCTACAACAATGGTGGCGGTCGTCCACAGCGTGGCGGTTTCGGCGGTGGTCGTGGTGGCTATGATCCAAATGCAAAGTATTCTTTCAAGAAGCGCATTGAATATAAGGAGGCTAACATCGATCCAAATGCACCAATCCGCTTGAACAAGTTCCTTGCTAACGCAGGCGTTTGCTCTCGTCGTGAGGCAGATGATTTCATCCAGGCTGGTGTTGTTAAGGTAAACGGTGAGGTTGTAACAGAACTCGGAACAAAGGTTCTCCGCACAGATACAATCCTCTTCCACGACCAGAACATATCTCTCGAGAAGAAGGTCTATGTACTCCTCAACAAGCCAAAGGATACAGTTACGACTTCTGACGACCCACAGAACCGCAAGACTGTTATGCAGCTCGTTGAAGGTGCTTGCCCAGAGCGTATCTATCCTGTAGGCCGTCTCGACCGCAACACAACTGGCGTTCTTCTCCTTACTAACGATGGTGATCTCGCTTCAAAGCTCACTCACCCTAAGTTCCTCAAGAAGAAGGTTTACCACGTACAGCTTGACAAGAACGTAACAGCCGCAGATATGCAGCAGATTGCAGACGGCATTCAGCTTGAAGACGGTGAAATCCATGCAGATGCTATCGAATATGCTCATCCAACAGACAAGAAGCAGGTAGGCATTGAGATTCACTCTGGTCGTAACCGTATCGTTCGTCGTATCTTCGAGCACCTCGGTTATCGCGTTATCAAGCTCGACCGCGTACTCTTCGCAGGTCTTACAAAGAAGAATCTCCGCCGCGGCGATTGGCGTTTCCTCACAGAAAAGGAAGTTGACATGCTCCGCATGGGTGCGTTTGAATAAAAATAAAACCAACACATGAAAAGAACAAAGATTGTTGAAGCTCTTGCTTCAGAAGGATGCGGACAGGACATCACCGTAATGGGATGGGTTCGTACTCACCGT
>JAZLHI010000148.1:0-14508 GCA_045616725.1 Prevotella sp.
TGAGATGGGACAACGCATGGGTGGTGGTGTGTCTGGCGGTATCTCTCCGGACGGTCAGTGGATAGCAGGTTCGCTTAACAACAACGGCAATCTCCATCCTGTAGTTTGGAAGAATGGCGAGTTCCACAAGGATCTTTGGGACGGTTTCTATGGCATGCCTTACTGCATTTCTCCTGATGGTCAGAGCGTTGCTGGTTGGAAATACACTGGCACGGGAAATCTGGAGACTCGCTACGCTGCTGTATGGCGTGACCTTTCAAAGGATGCAGAAATTCTTAGCGAGTACGGTGCTCCTTGGTGTACAGGACAGATGTTCTCTCCAGACGGCAAAAAACTCCTTCTTTGGGGTGGCATCACAGCAGGTTCTGCTACAAAGAACCCAGAGGTGACTGCCATCTACGACATGGCTACTCATACTACATCTACGCTTGAAACCATTACAAAGGAACCTTTCCAGGAGGACTTCAACGCTATCGCCAACGACGGTACTATCCTCGGCTTCGAGCAGACAGACGGTCAGCGCGCTACAATCTACAAGAATGGTAAAGGCTATTGGGCTATCGACTATCTCAAGGAAAACGGCATATGGGACTTCTACAATGATCCAAATATTCTCTACGTCCTCGACAACCAAGACATTCCACCATTCCCACAAGTCCTCCGTGGATTTGGAATTTCTGCAGACGCTAAGGTAATGGGCTTCTTCTGCCATGAACCAAATGGCTACTACCAGTCTTGTGTGCTCCTTACTGACCAGGAAATCACTCACCGTGCTCCTTGTGGTGCAGAGGCTAAGCAGTTTGACGGCATGAGCATGGTACGCGTTTCATGGCTCAAGCCTCTCGTAAACGCAGAGAACGTAGAGAAGTACATCATCTATCGCAATGGCACAAAGATAGGCGAAAGCACTGCCGACAACCTCGTGTTCTTCGACAACACAGTTTCTGCTGGCAATACTTACGACTACACTGTCTCTGCAATCTATAAGGACGCTGCTGAATCTGACAAGTGCGATCCTGCAACTGCTACACTCAAGGACAAGGAAATCCAGACTCCTTACGCTCTCGTTGCTCGTCAGAACGGCTTCAACAACGCCACTTTCGTATGGAATGCTCCACGCACAAACAAGGTCACAAAGACTTACTATGATGATGAGATAGACGATATCTACGGCTTCGGTGCTTACAACATGTCTTTTGAGCTTGCCGTTCGCTACGACAAGAACGACTTCAAGTACTACGAAGGCAAGAAGATCGAGGGTGTTTCTTTCTACCCAATGTCAACACAGATGGGTTGGAAGGCTACAGTTTATGAATATGATGAGGCAACAGACAAATATACTGTAATCAAGGAGGAGAAGATCACTCAGGACCTTGTTCTCGGCGAACTCAACACAGTCAACTTCAAGGAGCCTATCACTATCGATGCAAAGAAGGATATCGTCGTTGGTATCACTGCTACTGTCAGCGATCTCACAGCTTCAAACAGCGTCATCGGTATGACTTACGGAAAGTGTATCCCAGGCAAGACAGACCTTCTCCGTCTAACTATCGAGCCTAAGCTCTATTCATTCTACGAGCTTCGTCAGGAAGATGCCACTACAAACGAATGTACTTGGGCTATCAACCTCGTCATCGACAACGACGCAGTTGCTGCTGATGCCGACAAGGTTACTGGCTATAACATCTATGCTGACGGTACTCTCGTAAGTAATGTTGCCGACGAATACGCTAAGGTTCAGAACCTCTCTGAAGGCAAGCACACTCTCGGCGTTGAGGCTGTCTATGCAGACGGCTCAAAGGCTAACGTACAGACAAAGGATGTTGACATCAATATCAATGCTTCGAAATTCTCTGTTGATAAAGTAGCTGCTGACGCTACAGATCCTTCAAAGGTGAAATTCTCTTGGAAAGCTCCTACTGACAACGACCGCAACTTCGTGGCTTACTGTGGAAACACAAGAAGTGGTCAGGGTATCCAGGGTAACAAGGAAGAGAACTATGCTCTCCAAGGTCTCGTTAGCTACGAGCCAAGCAAGCTTCGTCCTTTCGTTGGCAACCAAATCAAGTCATTCCGCTTCTTCCCTACTTGCGACGCTGAGTTCACATTCGCCCTCATCCTAAACGACAACGTCATCGCTTACGAAGAGGTTATGGACTACACGCTCAACCAGTGGAACGAGGTGGAACTTGAAGAGCCTATCACAATCCTTCCGGGACTCACTTACAATCTTCTTCTTGACTGCTACGACACTACTCCGGAGATGTCGCCTATCGGTATCGACAACGAGTCGCCATTCACAAATGTCGCTGACCTCGTTGCCACTGATGGCGAAGGCTTCAACACACTCTCATATTGGGGTATCTATGGTAACCTCATGATGGGTCTTGTTACAGAAGCAACAGAGGCAACTCCGCTCCCTATCGCTGGCTACAATGTATATGTTGATGGCAAGATTAAGAATTCCACCCCTGTCACAGATACAACATACGAATACGATATGACAGGCGAGACTGGCATACACCGAGTTAAGGTTGATGTTGTCTTTGACGGTACTACAAAGAAAGCAACAGGTTCAACCAATGCCTTTGAGATGGGCACCACAGGCATTGAAAGTGTTGCTGCAGGTACAAAGAAGCACACTTCACGCTACTACGACATAGCTGGTCGTCGCATCAACAAGCCATCTGTAGGCGGCATGTTCATCGACGCACAGAAGAAGCAGAAGACCATCACTTCAGGTCACAAGCCTCTCAGCGTACATTAATTAATAGCCTCACAATTTCAATTTTACCCGTCACCCGTCACTTCTTTGCTCTAACGTTATGAGTATTAATGAGTTAGGCGGGTGACGGGTAAAATACGATTTTCTTTGGTTCTGATTCGTAGGTGTTTGGGATTGTATTCGTAGGAGTTTGAGGTTGTATTCGTGGGAGTCTTGGTTCATATTCGTGGGAGTTCTGAACCGTGTTCGTGGGAGTATAAAAAAACGACGCTCATTCGTTTGAGCGTCGCTTTTTGTGTAAATAGGTGCGGTGAGGGCACCGCACCTCCGTGATAATGATAATTTGCGTTAGATGATCTTTACTTCTTAATGACTTTCACACCGTTCTTGATAATGATACCCTTGGCATTATTGTCAACACGCTGACCAGCAAGGTTGTAGTAATTACGTGTTCCGCGTTCAGCATTCTGCATTGTTGAGATGCCTGTAGTGTTGTCATTCTTGATGAGAATTTCGTCAATAACTACAGGAACACAGTTTTCGCCGTTAGCCTCAGAGAGGAAGCGAACCTTACCCTTAGCTACGTTCTTGAGAGTTGTGAGAGGTACTGTTACCTCACGCCATCCTTCTTCTGTTGCATTGCCGATATTGATAGTCTCTGCTGTAGTGAACTTAGTGTCGTCAGTAGTAGTCTGGATCTTGAGGGTAACAGGAGAGCCGCCTTGTGCGAGATCGTAGAGCCAGAATGTGAGAACTGGTGCATCTGCCTCAGTGAAGTCGATGTTACCTGTAGTGTAAGAATCCCACTGGTCGAGAGTTCCCCATGGGCTATAGTAAGCATAGAGCAAGCCGTTGCCGTTGTGTGGGGCAATTTCCTTGTCGTTGATATATGTGCTCTGACCTATCTGCCATGAACAGAAGTAGCCGCTGAAGTCCTTGCCCCAAGTAGAGTGCTCGGTAGTTGTACCGCCCCATGCTGTAGAAGCATCGAAGTTTTCTGAGAATGGAAGCTGGGAAGCAGGACCAACGACGATTTCGTTAGAGCAAGTAGGGTAGCCTTCGCCGTAAGGGCTCTTTGCTGTGATGATGTAAACGAACTTGCTTTCCTCTGTGAACTCAGTCTTGTCGAGAATCTGGAGTTCCTTGATGTCTTGTGCAATAACGACTGCGCTTTCGTCATACTGGTCAGCACCGCGTGCCACAGTGTAGGTGATGTCTGCAACATTGCCCATATCGCCGCCGTTGAGACCTTCTGTAGGAGCTTCCCATGTTACGAGAATACCTTCCTCAGTAACCTGAGCCTGGATATTTTCTGCTCTACCTGGCTGATCCTTACCTACGAAAACTTCTGCCATTGCAGGGAAGTTGCAGCCGGCAGCAGTATAAACTGTTGCAGAATAGTTGTGCAAACCGTCAGTAGCCTTCTCTACGATGTACTGAAGCTTTGTGCCAGGAACGAGAACTTCCTCAGCGTCTTCTGTGTAGAACACTTCTGGCTCGAAGCTCATAGAACCCATTTCGCCGAACTCTACCTTTGTAATAGGCATAGTGAGTGGCTCGCCAAGGCTGTTTGTCGAAGGGAGAGTAACCTCAAGGATTACCTTGTATGGGTCTGCTTCGTCAACGGTAGCAGTGAATTCGCCATATTCAATATCTGCAGGGAGCTGACCAACGATAACTTCTTCAGGATTTGCCCAGTCCATAGCCTCGTCAACATAAACCTGTGCCATGAAAGAGTATGAACCGTATTGAAGGTCCTTTACTGTCCACTTGAGCTCTTCGCCAGCTGTTGGGTAGTAGAATGTGCGGATTGTCTCCCATTCGTAGACCTCTTCATTTAAACTCTTCAATTCAATCTTAGTGATAGGAGCAGAGAGTTCTGATTTTGACCAATCTACCTCGTTGATCATCTCTGTAGGAGCATTGAACGAAATCTCTACATTGTTCTTGCCTTCTTCTGTTACAACCCATGTAGCAGTGAAGTTATCTACAGGAGCTGGAACATAGTTCTCTGGGAGCTTCTGTGTTTCTGGAGCATTGATTCTATAGTCATCAAGGTTCTTCACACCTGCCATACCGCAGTAAGCTTCAATTGTACCATGAACAGCTACTTCCGTACCAATGTAGTTGAAGTGCTCCTGAATATTGAGAGCTTTACGCACTGGGGTTTCATTTACAAGCTGAACAGAAGCAAACAGCTCGCCTTCAGTAATAGCGAGGTTGCTTGCTACAGCATCTGTTCCTGATACAGGCACCTTGAGTTTGTTATCGTTGCCTGTGTCGATGTTACCTGCGATGACGCCCTTTACCCAAACTGCGTCTGAAGTAGCCTTGTTTGCTGCATGGATAGCCTTGATGTCAGCTACAGTGTAAGGATTCTCCTCAGAACCATTGCCTACGAGCACGAGAGGCTTCTCCTCTTCTGGCTGTGGAGCATCCGGGTTGCCTACCTTGAAGATGTTAATCTTTGTGACTTGAGCGTTGTAGTCACTTGTCAACTTGATAGTGAACTGCTTGCCGCTCTGGTAAGCTTCTGGGATGAAGTAGTTGTTGGTTCCTACGCTACCAACAGTTTCCTTGCAGATAGCCTGGTCGCCAACAAAGACGTTCAGCTTGGCTGCAGTAGAGGCACCATTTCTACCGATGAACTGAACAACGCCTACAGGGAAATCAAATGTTGGCAATGTGATTGAAGCACCTTGCTTGCCAAAGAGCACATAGCCTACAGATTTGTCAGTTGCCGCATAGGCTGCAAAACCATTCTTTCCGTCACCTGCGATTGTGACCTCGTAAGTGCCGTTTGAGTACGTCTTTGTACCCTTTTCCTTTGCAGAGGAAATTGCCTTTATTCCCCAATCACTGGCAGCGTTGGTGAAGTCGAGAACAACGTCCTGAGCACTTGCTGCACTGCAAATGAGAGCAGTGAGAACAAGCATTAGTGAGCGTAAAGTTTTTATCATTTTATTATGTTTTTAAGTTAATTGTTTCGATAGACGATATTATGGGACTCGCAGTGAGATGCGTACGAGCCCCATAATATATAATGTGTTACTTCACAAGAACTTTCTTGCCATCCTTAATATAAAGACCTGGCTGGTTCATGTTGAGAACCTTACGGCCTGTGATAGTGTAGATACCTGTCTTGCCGAAGCTTGCGTTTGTCTCAACCATTGGCTTCTGGATGCCGTTGATAGCTTCATCGATAGCCTCGAGGCTTACGACGTAAGAGAAAATGTTTGCGTCCTGGTCGATGCCGAAGCCCATGATGGTCTTGCCGTCCAATGCGTATGCAGCAGGAACGTTTGCACCCAAGTCTGGCATGCCCTTAACCTTGTTGAGCTTGTCGTCAACGCAGACGATTGATGTCTCGCCAGCTTTCCATTCGTAACCTACACGTCCGAAGATGCCGTCAACCTTGGTGTACATGAGCACAGAACCGTCGTTGGAGATAGCGCTTGCAGACAATGCAATAGTCTGACCTTCAAGGATCTCAAGCTTGCCAGTCTTGAGGTTGTAGCGTGCTACCTTTTCCGCAGGGATAGGATTGTTGAAGTTGCTATCGTCGAATTCCTCCTGGATAGTAAGTGCAATCCATTCGCCGTTTGCACTGAGAGCAGCTGGGCTGAACATCATGTATGGCTTACCCTTCTTGTAGCCATCCTCAAAGAAGTCCTTGCAGATTGGGTCGCAATCGTAGCCACCAGAAGCGTTCTTGCGCCAGATTACTGCAGGCCATGTTGCCTTGTCGTCAACGAGATAACCGAGAAGAACTGAAGCATCGGCAGACATCCAGCGGAGTCCTGCACCGTCAACATTGAAGCCCATCTCGCTCTGCTTAGGGTAGGAGAGGGTAGTACACTTCTTGTCCTGCCATACGCAAGGGAATGTTGCGTAGTAACCTTCTGTCTGTTCAGCATTTGTCCACTCGAAATAGTAGTAGAAACCACCGATTGTCTTGCCGTCGTTTGAAATGCACCAAGCGTCAGCACCCTGAGTGTTAGAGCCGCCATTGTCCTGGAGAATCTCTGACTTTCCGTTAGCGTAAGCAATGAGAGCCTTGCCACCGTAGCCGAGAGTAGAACCTACGGCAACGCCATCATTGTTAATAGCATGGAGAGAACCATCCTCGTATTGTGTGAAGTTAGTGAAAGTGTTTGCCTCAGTGACCCAGATAGCAGGAGCTGATGTGCTGTAGTTTAGACCAGCAACATACTTTGCATTGAGAGACATACCTTCACCCATAAGCTGAGTGCTTGTAGTGAAAGGAGTTATGCGGAGACCGGCATCAACGCGAGTGTCATCGCCCGGTTCATCGCCCGGATTATCCTCTGCGCTCGCAGTGAGCTTCACGCTGTTGGCGTTGCAGACTTCCATTGACTGGAGGTCACCGCCTTTGAGTGGCTGACGCTTGCTGATGAATGCAATGATTGAAATGTTGTCGCGAACCCATGAATCGTCGAGAGTAACCTCGAATGTATTCTCGTAAGCAGAAGATGAAGTCCAGTTGATGTTGTCGCCATTGACAGCTGTAGCCACCTTGCGGAGAACATGATTGTGGATATAGTTTGAAACCCAAGTGCCGAGGTTGAGCTGGCGATACTTGATGCCATCTTCTACGACATAAACAGTAAGACCGAAGTCCTTGAGCAATGTGCTTGCCATTTCGCCACCTTCGCCGCTGACCTTGATGGTAAGAGTCTTGCCATCCTCAGAGAGAGACTTCTCGATATTCACTGAAGCGAATGAAGGAAGGCTGTACTGCTCCATGATGTCGAGGAGCTGCTTAGCGTATTTATCGTGATTGTTGCTATAGCCGAGACCTGGCGCAATGCCTTCTTCGTCACTGAAATAGAGACGGTTGAATGTGCCAGAAGGGAATGATTGGCAGCCGAGATATTCCAGCAAACTTTCACATTCTGCAGTGTTGAATGGGTCTTTTGAAGACTGGTTGCCGTGGATGCAAGCTACTGCAACCTTATCGCTTTGCTCAAGGAGAGCCTCGATAAGTTGTGCTCCGTAAGGACAGTAAGTACAAGAGTGGGAAGTCATTTCCTCAACGAGGTGCTTCTGGCGTGCTACTACATCAGATGGATAGTAAACAGAGAATTCAGCGGAAAGCTTGTCGTCAGAAAGTCCTTCTGTAGGAGCAGCGCCGTTCACCTTCACGAGCTCAGCAGAGATAGTGTGGTTGCCACGAGCGATGTCAGCAGGAATATCCATTGTACCCATGAAATACTTAGGGTCGGATGTGATCTGGAAGTTCTTTTCTGTAAGTGTGCCTTCGAGCTTTCCGTCAAGCTTAACCTCAATCTCAAAACTGTTTACGTCCTTACTACCGAAGTTTGAAGCCTGGAAAGCAAATGAAAGCTGTGAGCCTGCGGCAACGGTATTTGATTCCAACATCATATTATCAAGGATAACGTCAATGTCAGGGATTGCTGCCATAGTAACAAAACCCTGTACGCTGAGTGCTCCGTTGTTTGAGAGGTTATATATGTTTTCGCCCTGGCCAAGGTCTGCAATTACACAGAAGCCTTCCTCAGAATCCTGGTCAATAAGTGAGAGAGGGTATTTTGATTTTGTCTCAACATACTCGAAACCGATAGCGTAGCGGTTGTATTGATTTGAGATAGTGACAGGAGTGTTGAGCTCTACCTTGTTCCAACCAGTGGTGAAAGTCTTTCCGGCAGTGGAAGTCTCTGAAAGCATAACAATGTAGTCGTCATTGGTAACGCCCATCACGAACACATTATTAATAGTAACAACGTCTGACAATGCGAAACGGATCGCGTGGAGATTGCCGCCGATGAGTCGCTTTGTGTTTTCGGCAGGAACGATGCCGAAAGCCTTGAAGACAGAACCGTCTTGTGTCAGTGCACCGCCGTTGTCGCTCCATTCGTCAGTGGTATATACACCCATAAGACGTTCGTTGTCAGCGAGTTCTGCCTTCATTCTTGGAGCCTTGTTCTTTGAAGCGGCAGAGATGCTACTGAAACGATTAGGGGCTTTGAAAACATTCTGTGTAGAATGCTTGACAGTACCAATAGGCGCTGTCTTCATAGTTGCAACCTTCTGCGCCTGAACGCCGATGGAAAGGATTGCAAGAGAGAGAAAAAGAAATAGTTTTTTCATTTTTTTTGATGTTACTTAATAATCACTTTCTTACCGTTCTTGATTACCAAGCCCTTTGCATTGTCAGCACGCTTGCCGTCGAGAGTGAATGTGCCCTGACGCTTTGCGTTGTCAACAGTGATGGCGTTCACTGCGCCCGGCTCGTCGTTGATGTATTTTACGGTAATGGTCTTGTCCTTTACGCCGTTTACATAGAGAGTGAAGTCTGCGATGCAAGTCTGGCCTGCAAATTCTTCGTCATAGAACCATTCACAAGCAGTCTCCTTAGTTTCGTTAGCAGCTAAGGTTACAGCCTTCGAAGTGATGACCTGTTCTTTTTTGTAGTTTGTACAAGCGCCACTGAGGCACTCTGCAAACTGCGTGCCTGCTGGCAACTGCTTTAGATTGATTTCAAGCTTCACGCTTACTGCAGAAGCAGAGGTGTTGACAAGTTTAGGAGAGTGGAACTCGAGGAAGTCTGGAATGTCCGGAATAACTATCGAAGGATAGATGTTCATTGTAGAACCATTCTCGTAAACATTTCCCTCGGGGTCAGTGATGTTCACCTGAGCGAAAGTGGAAGCAGCAATCACGATTGCTGCGATAAGAGTAAAGATTTTCTTCATATAATATTGTTTTGTTTTTGTTATTGTCAATTATCAATTATCACTTACAGGAATCTGTATAACCTGCTCTACGCCTTTGTCGTCATAAACGAAGATTACAACGTGCATATTCTCCAGTTTCCATGTGGAATCCAGGTTGGTCATCCATGAGAAGGTTTGTTCCTCTTCGCCGTAAACGACTTCTTCACCCCAAGGTCCGTTTACTGTTGCGCGGAAAACATGCTGGTGAACATAGTTGCTATTGAAGCTTCCGTCAGGCATTTTCTGTAGGGCTACGATATCATCTTCTGTAAGCCAAGCCTGTATTTTTGCCTTACGGCCAGAGTTTGCGCGTGATGTAGCATTAATGGTTAGGAAAGGTACTCCCGGGGTGTAGTTTACTGTTGCGCCAATAGTGACATCTGTTGTCTGCTTAAGACTTTCAGCAACGAGAGAACTCCAGTTCTTGTAGTCGTCGGTTGCTGCGCCACGATTGATCTTTGCTACAGGCTGACCTTGCGTATCTTCAAACCAAGCTTTCCAATAATCCTTGCCTGATTCAGTCATCAAGCCATTGTTCTTTGCCGAAAGACCGCCGAAAGGACCGCAGTGAATAGCCACGGCAATGATATTCTCTCCATAGAGGTCTTGTATTTCGTGTATTGCCTCAGCGGCTTTAGGGCAGTTTACGCAGCGCTGACCTGTAAAGTCCTCTATCAGCACATTGCGTGCAGCCTTTGCAGGCTCAACATAAATGAGACGCTCATCCTCTGCAATGTCTGAACAAGAAGCAAGGAGCAGGAGCAAAAGAGAGCCTAACCAAGCCTTCCCAAAGGGGCTTTTGACTTGTTTCAAAATGCAGATGTTTATATGTTTTGTGTTCATCATTTTAATTTACAATTTACAGATTCACAATTTACTATTTGTCCCTATTGCACCCAACTACCCAAAATCTATTGAACATCCCTCCCTTGGGGAGGGCTTGGGTGGGCTTTTGGGTGGGGCTAGAAGTTATAGTTGTAGTTGATGACCAGTCCCTTGCTTGCTGGCACATAGCGGCAGACACCACCAGTACAGTTGTAGCCGGCACGAGTGCGACCGTAGCTAACCATGATGCGGTGCGACTGGAAGTTTGTTGTGACAGCGAAGTTGTAGTAGTGGGCAACGTCGCCATATACACCTGGAGAAGGTTCTGTCTTGCCAATCTGGTCGCTTACGGTGAACATCAGGTGTGGTGCAACGGAAAGTTCAAGAAGTCCGAAGCCCCAATCACCGCTCTCATGCTCTGTGAGCAGATATTGCGCTTCGCCACGGAGAGTGAGCTTCTTGTTTATCTTGTACTTGCCTTCGCCGATGAATATGTTGCTGTAGATGTTGCCACCTTCCTGCTGAATGATTCCCTTGTTGTACTGCTGATACATGTACATAAGGTGGATGTCAAAAGCCTTCGTGAGACGCTTTTCGAGGTTTACGTCAAAATCCTGATAGTAAACATCGCCCATCTTGAAGAAAGGGTTCTTAACACCATCAGTACCGCGAGAGCCTTTGAGGTTGTTGTTCTCAAGACCTTTCACGAGAGAGTAGTTGACCTTAACCTTTGTACCATACTTACCACCAAGAGTAGTCTTGCGCTTGAAGTTATAGCCAACTCCGCCTTGGAAAGCCCATTCACCTTCAGTCTGTGTAGCGTAAGGGTATAGTGCAGCGAGCGAATATGTCTGATCGAGAGTGAATGCAGGGAGGTGATTGATATAGCCAGCCTTGTTGAGAGGGGAGAGTGTACGGCTGCTACGGAAGCCCATGTTCTCCGAACGCTTAGCCTGGGCAAGCAGCGAAAGACCGCTCTTTGCGTAACTCATTGACAGCATGGCAATGTTTCCCTTGCCGTAAGTGTAGTTATTGAGTTCGTTCGGATCACCGGTCTTCTGTGCGTATTCTCCAAGTACGGAGAAGCCACCCTTCTGGAGTTTTGCACGAACGTCAAAGGCATTTACGTAGTCTGGGAGGTTCAGACGGTGAGTAGCGTCAGCCATAACGAGGTCGTCGTTCTTCTCGCGTTTGTTGACCCATGAAGCACCGATGCTCAGGCGGGTGTTGCTCTGCTGGAGAGGTTTAATCCATTCGTCGATGCCAATCTCCAAGTCTGCACCGCTGACGAGTGTGTTCTGATCCCATTTCCAGTATGTACGCTGAAGTCCGGAGATAGCCTTGAGCTGCATGCCCTTGACAGGTTGCACGGTAACCTTTCCACCAAGAAGGGAATTGTCTATTCCGAGTGAGCGTTCCTCGTATGTACGGAGAATGAATCCCGAACCGAACTGCTCGTAGAACGAACCGGCAGTGACGTCAAACTTGTTGCCTTTGTACTTTACCCAGATGTTTGGCACGCCCAAACCCTTGAATTTGTTGTAAGCGTCCTGGAATCCAGGCATAGGGCATTCCGTGAACTCTGCGCGAATACCGGCGTCTATCCTCTTGCTCTGCAAAAGCACGTCCAGATAAGTGTTGGTGAGGAGATTCTCGTTGTCGTATTCACCGGTGCCGATAGCCTTGTCTTCCTGAGGGGCTATCATCATATCGCTCTGAATGGAACCGCTCAGAGTGACACCATTGTCAGACTGCGCCTGTACGCCAAGCGCGCCGACAAGCAATAATCCTGTTAATGTCTTACGCATCTTTCTTACTTCACTAATTTGCGAACAGTCTCAATCAACTTTTCTTCAGCGCCATCAATGTATCCACTGTGACGGTCAACGATGTTGCCCTCTCCGTCAACGATGACAGTGAAAGGAATCATCTGACCGCCGAGAGCCTTCTTGAACTCCTCGTTTGCATCGAGGAGATAAGTCTCGTATGGCCATGCGTTCTCCTCTACGAGTGTAGCAACCTTGTCGGCATTCTGAGCCTTGTCGGTAGAAACGGCGATGATCTTCACGCCTGTCTCCTCTTGCCATTCGTCGTAAACCTCGGCGATGGCAGAGAGCTCACGGTTGCAAGGCTTGCACCATGTGGCGAAGAAGTCAATGATGAATGGCTTGCCGTCATTGCTGAGTTCAGCTGTGTTGATAGTCTTGCCGTCAAGAGTCTTGAGGGTTACTGATGGCACCTGTGCGAAGGCAGCAGTGACGCTGAGCATCATTACTGCGAGTATAGCTAAAATCTTTTTCATAATCGTTTTGTTTCTTTGTTTTTGTTTCTTGTTATTTACACATCTGCTTGGATGCAATAAAAAATAATTTGCACGCAAAAGATGTCTTTATGTTACATTTTCGCGTGCAAATATAATAAAATATAATAAAACGACAAAATTTTAACTTCTTTTAATGTGTTCATGTTGACTCCGAATGCCAAAAGAGACCTTTTGGTGTTGGTCCTTGCCGTCAATTTATATGTTTTTTGCTGCAATGCATTCCATTTCTATGAGCCATTGCGGGCGACACACAGGTGCGAGGGTATAGACGATAGGACAGTCTGGATAATGGTTTTCCACCACCTTTCGGGCCACATCGTAGTCGGCTATGTCGCGCAGATAAACGATGATTTGCATTACGTCCTGCTCCTCGGTTTCGGCTTCGTTGAGCAAGGTTTTCACGTTCTCGCACATGCGCTCTGCCTGTTTCTCGATGTCTCCGACATGGACGACTTCACCCTTGTTGTTGATGCTGGCTGTTCCACTTATGTATATGTGTGAACGGTCGTTGAAATCAAGGCGAGTTCCGCGTTCGAAAGTCACGCCATATTCGTAGGTTGGGTTGAGGTGCGTTGGAGCGTATAGGTACTTTATCTGTTCCTTCTTCAGCCCCAACACAGCGTAACATCCCAGTTGCACCAAGGCTTTTGTCTCTGCTGGAGAACCTCCGATGCCTGTGCTTGCTATGTAATGGGTGTCGGAAGTCAGCCCTTGCTCAGTGAAATTGTCACGACGGGCAACGACGAGTCCTTTGTAGTTCGTGTCAACATCACGCACGAAGAACCATGTGCGTTGGCAGTCATCGGCAATGTTCGCGCCGTAATGTGCGAGGTTTTCCTCGTATGCGGTAAGGAGTTTCTCTGTCTGGTATGCCGAATCACCCTCGCCAATGCACAGCCCCATGTTCCATAGGTGCTTGTGACCGCCGAATTCAGCAATGGTTGTGCTACCTATAATGCTGGCAATGTCGTCAGAAGGGCAAATGTCGTTTCTGACTTCTGTGCCTTCAATGAAGTAAATCCATAATGCTATCTTGCTGCCATCGAGTGGTGGCTGCTGTATGATGGATACAGCGCAACGCTCTTCCTTACGGATGAACATTGCCTGGTTAGTGGCGTCTGTGAGAAAATATCGCATGAAGACGGGGCTCATGTTGCGTGCCGCCTCTTTGGCTTCCTGTGATTCTAGTCCTTTGTATATGCGCTCCAGCTGCTTGGGAAATTGCTCTCCTCGCGGCTCCACATGCAGCATGGCGTGCATCTCTGCCATTCCTTCTTTTGGGTAGAAGGTGCATGTCTCTACTGTTATGCCAAGGTCTGGCAAACGGAAGGGTTTGTAAGTTTTCATGGGTGCGAAGGTAATACTTTTTTGTTAAATATGCTAATCTCGTGAGGTTCGTAATAAGTGTTGGCATGAGATAAGTCAAAGTGGATGAAGATTTTTGTTGTGTTGTTGTGCGTATTCTGTTGAGAATTAGTAATTTTGCGGCGATTATTGCGGGGATAGCACCCGTCAGAATGTTGTTTCTGCCGAAGAATCCTCCTGAGAAAGTATGCTTTTGAAGCGTCGCGACTGATGCTGAAGAGGCTGCTTCTCATGAGCAAAACCCACTTACGAGCTATCTGGGTGAAGCTCAATAAGTGCAAAGGTGCGCAATACGCCGAGCACGAAAGTAGTAATAATTTATTTAATTTTTTAACTAAAAGATGAACACTTTAAGTTACAAGACAGTTTCTGTAAACAAGGAAACTGCACAGAAGGAATGGGTGGTTATCGACGCTACTGATCAGGTTGTAGGTCGTCTCTGCTCTAAGGTGGCTAAGATTCTTCGTGGTAAGTACAAGCCAAGCTTCACTCCTCATGTAGATTGCGGTGAC
>JAZLHI010000149.1:0-2170 GCA_045616725.1 Prevotella sp.
CGAGTCCACTCTCTTTCTGCTGTAGTTGCAGCTGCTTAAATTCTTCTTTCGTCATAATACAGTTGTAGTGTTAGTTGTTACGCGGTGCAAAGGTACTACGTTTTTACTAACACTACAATGTGTACTTCAGCGAATGCTTACGCAAGAGAGGAAAGTTTCTAAAGGTATGCCACCCGTACCGACAACAAAAGATCGGGTTGGATGGAAGGCTTCCCCTCGGGATTATCTTAATGATATTATAGTATTCCGAGGCTACTTGTAGATGGCCGAATACTTACTAAAAAAACAACATCTGGGCAATTTCTGGTCCACACTTTCATAAATCGTCAAATGTAACACGATTTTGCTCCAAAAATTTGGTTATTCCGATTTATTGGCTTATCTTTGCGGCGAGCCGCACCAAAACGCAAGCCCAATGGAAAAGAAATTTCGCGAGAGCTGGGAGTATCCATGTGATAACTCGGACTTCTCTGACATCAGAAAGAAGCAGCAGGTTTATGTAGATAAGACAGACCTTATCTACCAGATGACACGTAACAAATGTGTCTTCCTAAGCCGCCCACGACGGTTCGGCAAGTCTTTGTTGTGTTCTACGCTGCAAGCCTACTTCCTTGGCAAAAGAGAACTGTTTGAGGGGTTGAAGATGGCAGAGCTGGAGCAGGAATGGACAAAGTATCCTGTATTCCGTTTCGACATGAGCCTTATGAAGAACAAAACGTTGGATGAGATGCACACGGCTCTGATGCGCATGATTGAGCAACAGGCTCTGAAAAATCAGCTGGAGATGCCCGTCGGACTCACGCCAGGTGGTAGTCTTCAAGCTCTCATCGATTTGGCCAATCGACAGTCAGGACTCCAGTCTGTCATCATTATCGACGAATATGATTCTGCCTTACTGCATCTTAATTCCCATGATGAATTGTTTGCTAAAGTTCAGGCTTTTCATCAGGAATTCTTTATCACTTGTAAGGCTTGCATTGAGCAACTTCGTTTCGTCTTCATCACGGGCATCACAAAGTTCAGCCATGTCAGCATCTTCTCAGAGCTGAACAACTTAGCCAATATCTCAATGAACCCGACCTTTGCAACCCTCTGCGGCATCACCGAGGAGGAACTGCATACCCAACTCGATGATGATGTGGAGCATCTGGCTCAGAGCAACGGCATGAGTAAAGAAGCAATGTACGACACACTCAGGTGGAAATACAATGGCTTCCATTTCTCATCAAGTCCGGAAGGCGTGTATAACCCATTCAGTCTGATGCAGACTTTCTTTAATCAGCAGCTGGGCGACTTCTGGTTCGGCACAGCCACGCCGTCGTTCCTGTTCAAGAAGATGCAAGGGTTCCAGTTGGACTTGATGAAACTCAATCTGGGCGATCCCGTAGAGTCTTCGGCTTTCGACCTCGCCCTTCAGGACATGACGACCCCGCTGCCATTGCTCTATCAGTCGGGCTATCTCACCATCAAGGAATCATTGGGCATGCAGGCTTACATCTTGGGTATTCCTAATGATGAGGTGCGTGTTGGTCTCTTCAAGAACTTCATGCGGTCGCTCACTCCGTTTGATACCACTCAGCGGCTATCGACCGTGCTGCAGATGCATCAAGCATTCCGTCGCAACGATCCAGATGCCGCCCTCAAGGCGCTGCAATCGTTCCTCGCTGGTGTGCCCTATCTCTACGAAGGGCAGAAGGCCATACTCGAGGACGAACAGAAGCTCGAAGCATTGCACGAGCGCGACCTATACATACTGTTCAATGGTATGGGGCTCAATCTTCAGACGCAGGTGACGCAGGCCAAGGGGCGCGTAGATATGGTGGTCTGGCTGCCCGATGCCATCTACATCATGGAGTTTAAGATGCGCGGCACGGCCACCGCTGCGCTCAATCAGATAGATAAGAATCACTACGCTGCTCCCTATATGAGCGACCCACGTCCGAAGGTAAAGATTGGCATCCGCTTCACTACGCAGAAGCACACCATCACCAGCTGGAAGATCAGGCGAGAGGGATAACTTCATTGCTCCAAATAATAGGAAAAACTTGAAAAAAGAAGGTTTCTTTTTGCTCTCTTCACAAACAGAAAATATAATTCGAGTGGTTAATAGACCCAAGAGGGAGTAAATATTGACCAAAACTTTTGTATATTTTATAAAAAATGTGTATCT
>JAZLHI010000150.1:0-39235 GCA_045616725.1 Prevotella sp.
TTGATGAAGACAATTTTGAACAATTGTATTTGGACTTGTCACGAAAGAACACTTATCGTGATTCTTTGCCAGAGAGTAGGGATATATACCAGATATTCTACAGAGAATACTATTGGTCGCCAGCTTACAAATATATAGATAATGATTATGATACAGAATCAATTAATCATCATATAATAGAGTCGAATGGAAAGACCGTGCATATTGATACTACAGCAATATGTTATATGTGGGAAGCAGAGAACGACCATTCCAAGTCTTCTGCTGTAAGATGGCTGATGCCATCTCAGCAGTTAGTGGATGGTATGAACCTTCATTTTGCTGACACCGATGGTGTTTTCCTAGATATTAACGACAAGACTACTATCTTTGACGGAGCGTCAATAGAATCATGTCCGGCATGTTTGTTGGTGAAAAAGAAGGCACTGCTGGATTATTTGCAAACTAATCACAAACGCATATTATGGAATATAATTGGAGAAAAAAATATTATAGGACTACATAGTTACAAAATGTCCCATCATGGCTCTATATTAGCGGTTGCTATGAACTGGATGAGAATAATAAGGTGACAGGACATTTGAACACAACAAGAAATAGATGATGTCAATGAAACAAACGGGAATTAACAACAAGTGAACATACGTGCTTGTACGCGAAGTAACCTCTTATAGAAGTCAGAATGACTGTCTTCGACGATGCGCTTGTGCTTGATATGATGGTATGGAAGAACTCAATCTTCAGATGAAGGATGTTGACGAAATAATGACCAGCCAGCTCAATGTAAAGTCGAATGAGAAGTAGAAGGTTATGCCAGGCTGATATGTGTTAATGTATTATAATAATTTGTATGAATAGAATAGACGATCTTTCAGAACAAATACTCCAAAAATGTAGATTTTGTAATCCACCAGAACGAGAGCGGATTTTGTGGGAAACAGAGAATTTCTATGTGATGGTTTCTTTAGGCCCAATCGTAGATGGCTATTTGTTAATAGTTACGAAGAGCCACATTGGAGCCTGTCTGAACATACCTGAAGATTTGCTGCCAGAGTTTCTTATGGTCAAAGAGAAGGTAAAAGCAATCTTGGCAAGCGTGTATGGAGAATGTATGTTTTATGAACATGGGAAAGCTGGCTCTAGCCTACTGATAGATGGTCATATTCATTGTTACCATGCGCACATGCATTGTTTTCCTCTGAGTGACAACCTGCATTACGACATCTCTCTAGAGTATACACCTCAGATATTTGACTCTTTGGAGGAGGCATACTCAAGTAATAAAGGTATAGATAAGTATTTGTTGGTTGAAGATGATAAGGTCTATGTTTACCTGCCTTCGGATAAACCAAGAAGTCAGTACTTGCGGTACAAATTAGCTTGCCATGTTGGTCATCCTGATCGTTGGGATTGGGTTAACAACCAAAATTGGGAGATGATAGATGAAACGGTTAAAAGATTAAAACCATATTTCGTATGAAACGAATTCTCAGAGAATCTTTAGATTCTGTATTTACAAATGGAATACATGTTTTTGCTGACACTCAACGAGAAATATCTGGTGATGTCGGTTGGCACCAGCATTTAGGATCTGATAAGATAGGTATTGTTGCTACGGCTATGGCTCTGATATATTATAAAGACATCGCCAAATCTCCATGCCCTAAAGAACAAGAATGTTTAGATTTCCTAAAGAACACACAACAAGCGGATGGTGGTTGGTCGTTCATAACTAACAGCAAGGGGATATCAAATGTACTCGCTACATGCTGGTCTATAAGAGCATTATATAAATATGATGCAGATTCTGCTATTATTGAAAGAGGCGTAAATTGGCTAAAATCAAAAAAACAAGAAGGCGATTTTGGCTGGAGTTTGTTTGGAACAAAGTCACAAACATTCCCGACTTGCTTTTGCGTAATGACGTTATTGGAACTTGGATTGCCTCCAAATGAAGAGATTGTTTCATCTGCGCTGTCTTGGTTGAGAAACACGAGACTTCAAGATGGTTCTTGGGCTGATTCCCCAGAAAAACCGTACCAGTCACTCTTCCATACTGCTCTAACAATATTGTGTTTGCAGAAAGCCAATATTATGACAGATTCTAATCTGATCAATAAGGGATTAGATTGGATAGAGTCAAAATTCCTGGAGCAAGATTTTTCTGCACCCTGTTATGAATGTGATTTGGAATTGATGGAGGAACGAGTTAATGATGAAAATATTCGAGTACCATATTTCCATTTTACTTTACCATATGTAGCATTAGTTTTTCTTAATGCTAATAGAGGCAACAATATTGTATTCAGGTGTATTCAATTATTGGTGGATAGAAATATAGGCGGTAGTTGGCCGCATCCCTTTATAGAAAACAAGAAAATCATTCCGATATGGACTCTTTATGATGGATTGTTAGCAATTCAGACATTTATCGAAAAGATGAATAGAGAGGTTAGCTCTTCATTCTTTACAGACGATTTTCACGAACCTATTGGGAACACTATTATTTACTATAAAATCTCCAGAAAGAAGATTCTATGGGTTAGAGCGTATTCTCCAACACGATTAACAGATAAAATAGGATTACCTATTCTTAGATTTTTTATTATCGCAGCCGCAATAGCAGTTTTAGTTTATTTTGCATTGCAGAATGTGGATCTTATTAAGCAAATACTCATAGAAGAAAGCCTTTCTAGTATCGTTATTGCTATTATAACATCATTGGTCGCTTCGATTATTTATGCATTTTTGTTCTGGTTGGCGAACTGGTGTATTAAATGGATAGCTGGTAAAGAATAAAAAATAAACTCAAGGTTGGACTTTATAAAAATCGTGCTTGCACGCGAAGTTACCCCTTATAAAAGTCTCAAGAACAGTCTTCGACGATGCGCTTGCGCTTGAAATGACGGTAGAGAAGGAAACTTGGGAGCCTAATACCTACCTTGACAATAGTCAGGTTGTCGGCAGCTTCACAAGTTCCGTGCCGATTAGGACTAAACAGAGGAGCAAGATCGCGTATGGTAGTAAAAGGTAACAGATATAAACGATAATCGGGGCGGCTCATCACGAGCTGCCCCGACGTTGTCTTTGGCAAAACAGGCGATAGGCATCGCCCCCCAATCCAAAGACCTTACAAAATGAAAAACACAATGGGGTGTGGGCGTAGTGCTCATGCCTCTTTGTGTATAAAACGGATTATCTGCATGCAGAAATATCACAATGTGCCCGTGATACTGCCAAAAGTATGTTAAAGTGAGATGTTTTCTTGGTAGTGTGAAGGGAAAATGTTAATTTTGCAACCGTAAAAATGGTGGATTTACACCGAAAAAGCGAATATGGACAAGAGGATAGAAAGAAATATTTATCTCAACAGGCTGATTGACAGCATGGGAAATGGCATGATTAAGATAGTGACTGGCGTGAGACGTTCGGGCAAGTCTTTTCTGTTGTTCACTTTGTTTGTCGAGTGGCTGAAGTCGCATGGCGTTGATGATGCCCATATCATCCAAGTGGATCTAGAGGACCGTTTAAATATGAAACTGAGGAATCCGGATGTGCTACTAGAGCATATCTACAGTCATATCCTTGATGATGGTAATCATTATGTTCTACTTGACGAGGTGCAAATGGTGCCCGAGTTTGAAGATGTACTTAACTCGTTTTTGAAAAAAAAGAATGTGGATGTGTATGTGACAGGCTCAAATGCAAAATTTCTCTCAAAAGATGTAATAACGGAATTCCGCGGTCGTGGTGAGGAAATATCTATGAAACCGCTGTCATTTAGCGAATTCATGTCGGCATACGAAGGGAGCTATGAACTGGGGCTGGATGAGTACATGACCTACGGTGGGCTTCCTCAGGTGCTTTCCTTTCGGACAGAGAAAGAAAAGGCAGAGTATCTAAAGGGGCTGTTCAGCAAAACGTACATCACTGATATCGTAGACCGTTATGGTGTGAAGAATGATGCTGAGTTGGGCGAGCTTTTGGACATTGTAGCATCGTGCATTGGCAGCCTAACGAATCCCACTAAGATTGCAAACACATTCGCTTCTATTAAGAACGTGAAAATTACCAACGAGACTGTATCAAGGTGGTTGGAGTATCTTTGTGATTCGTTCTTGGTGGCTAAGGCTGTCAGGTTTGATGTGAAAGGAAGAAAGTACATTGATACCCCCTCGAAATTTTACTTCTCAGATTTGGGACTGCGTAATGCACGATTGAATTTTCGTCAGAATGAGAAAACGTACCTGATGGAGAATTTGATTTACAATGAACTTGTCTACCGTGGATATAATGTGGATGTGGGTGTTGTGGTAACGGAAGTGAAGGATGAAGAAGGCAAACGCCATAAGGTGCAGCTGGAGATTGATTTTGTGTGCAACCAAGGCCCCAAGCGTATCTATATTCAGTCCGCTTATCGCATGCCAACAGAAGAGAAAGTGGCGCAAGAGCAACTGTCCTTGACCAAGGTGGATGATTCCTTCAAAAAAGTGGTCATTGTTGGTGAAGATCAGCTGACACATCGTAACGACAAAGGTATTGTGACAATGAGCCTTCGCGAATTTCTCTTGAACATAAACTCATTGGAGGAGTATTCCAATGAACACCTCACTGTTTCGCAAACTAACACAACCGTCATGTCTGAAGGTTTGCAAAGAGATGCAAGGACAATAGAAGAAAACTCCAAGGATGTGGATGGTGATGCTGTGTCTATCTCGGAATATCAGAGAAAGATAATCTCCAAAATCAGGGAGAATCCTTCAATCACCCCGCGCGAGCTGTCACTGCAACTTGAAGTTGCGGAACGTGTCCTAAATAATGATTTGAAAGAATTGCAACAAAAGATGCTGCTGAAGCGTATAGGTGGAAGAAAAACGGGATATTGGGAAATACTCTAATTAGAAGAGAAAAAGGCGACTGGTCTTGTATGAGCCAGTCGCCTTTTGATTAGAGATTTTCGTTTTCGGTGAAATAGATGAATTGGTCGTCGATTTCTTCGCAATGCCAATCAGCAAAGTGATATTCACAGTATTCCTCAAGGCATGTGTCTTTGTCGTAGATCTTTAGCATCGCCAAAATTAGGCAAACACACAGGTCCATATCGAGTTCTTCTGCGTCATGTATTGGGGTTGTTGATTCTGCATACCCTTCCATGAAGACCTGTAACGCTTTCCATGAATCTTCTTTTAGATGATTAAGATGGCTTGTTTTTATGCCGTTGTCTTTAATGCTATGGTATTTTTCATCCCAATAGATTCTCCATTCGATGAAAAGCTGACGATACATTTGGGCTTTTCCGATACCTGGAGTACCCAATATCTCTCCATCATCCATCAATACAAAATTCCATGCAGAAAGATTCGTCATGTATAATTCGACATATGACCTTCTTGCAATAAAATCGTTCAACTCTGCTTGTAACCCTTCATAGGTATGGCCTATATAGTTGCCTTTTTCTGTGTAGAACCACATTTGGTCATCATGCACTTCAACGGAATATTGTCCCTTTTTTACTTTACAGAATCGTTCGAAGGCTTTCGTGAACACATCATATCCAGGAACATCTGTGGACTTCATTTTATTAAATAAAAATCTGTCAATACCAGAGATTCCTTCGGACTTAACGATTGGGGTTATTGTATCTTTGATCTTCTTTGGTATCTCTGTTTCGCCTTTGTCGCGCATTTTCTCCGACAAAGTCAGAAGGTACTTCTTGAGATTTACGATGGAATAGTGATGAGGGGTGCCCCAAACCGGTTCTTCTTCCTTTTCATCCCAACATCCATTATCCACTTTGCAGCCAAGGCTAAAGATGGCACGCTCTTGTCCATCGCTTATTCTGCAATACAAATTTTGTTTGCGGTCATTATTTAAATAAAAAGTGACTGTCATTAGAGTAGTGTTATTAGAATTGTTATATATTCTGGAATAGAAATTTCTATTCTCAAGTGCAAATATACAACATCTTCACCATTTTCCAAAGAAAAAGGTACAATAAAGCATTTTGAACTGACAAATATCAAAAATCAACAGATTTTGCTAACTAAAAAAAGCAAATATGTGTGTAGAGACGTCGCAAATTAACATTAAATGAATAAAAAAGTATAACAGATAGAGGTTTTCTTAGTAGTTTAAAGGGAAAATGTTAATTTTGCAGCCGTAAAAATGGTGGATTTACACCGAAAAAGCGAATGTAAACAATGAATTAAACCGATGTTCGGACGAAAACGAAGACGGATGTTTTATTTAGAACACGAATTGCACGAATTACACGAATAAGGGGGTAACAAAAATGTCCATATCCCATCCATGGCCTAATGAACTATTTGGGTTAAATTCGTGGGAGTTTTGAGTTAAAAGGGATAGAGTTATGGGTTAAAAGTGATAGGGGTTTGAGTTGAAAGTGGCAGGGTTATGGTGAGAGTTGGTGGGAAATAAGGAATTTGCGATTTGCCCGTCACCCGTCACTTTTAGGACGTAAGTGGTTGAGAGTTAATGATATAGGAGAGTGATGGGTGGTGCTAGCCCGTCACTCTCCTGTCACTTTGCGTCACTTTCTTATAGTTATGCTACGAGGGGGATGAGCTGATAGTACACGCCGTGGTTGGATTTCTTCTTCTGGCAGTCGAGTTCGCGGAGGATCTTGCCGATCTTGCTCTTCACCGTCTCTGGCTTCTGGGTGCCGAGTGATGGGAATCTTGACTTGAGGGTTTCGTAGATTACGGAACCGGCAATCCATTTCACGGTTTCGTTTTCTTCGGGAAAGCGGTAGCAGCCTTTAAGCATTTCCTCAAGGTCGTCCGAATGGAAGAACTGGATGTTTGAGAGCTGTATTCGCTCCACATCGGCATTGCTGAACCAATACGGAATGTTGGAGTTCACCTCATTGACGGCTTGTGCGAAGAGTTGTTCGTAGTTGATGTCGGTGAGGTTGTCAATGAACTGTCCGTTAGGAATACGAAGGCAGATGAAGCGACGGCTACCTGTTGGATCTGTCAGAGGTCTCTCGCAGTTTGTTGTTGCTATGAACGATGCATAGCGAGGACGGTCTTCCTGGCTTTTTCCGAAGATTGGTCTGCCGTTGACTTTCGCTTCAGAGAGTGCCTGCTTTAGATGTGCCTGTTGGGTAGGTCCGAAGCGGTCGAACTCGTCGAGGTTGACAATGAGATTGCTTGAGAGTGCCATGTCGCGGTCGAACTTGTTGCCGAAGTTCATGCGGCTAATGAAATAGCAGCGTAGATGCTCTGGGAGCAGACGGTTTGCGAATGTACTCTTACCGCAACCTTGCGAGCCTATGAGCAGAGGAACAGTCTCGTTGCCGTGGATAGTATCCTTCTGCATCCAATGGGCAACGGCAGAGCGAAACCACGTGCAACACCAAGCGAGTTGCTCGGTATTGATGCCAGGAATGCGACTGAAGAGGGCTGCCATGTGGTTCTGGCCGTCCCATGCAGGGAGGTTGGCAAGGTAGTCAACGATCGGGTTGTACTTTGGCGTTGCCGAAGAGTTGATGTACTCCTCAATGTTCTGGCGAGGAGATGTGTCGCCGCCGATATCATTGAGTTTTGCATTGCGGACAATAGTGTTGAACTCCATCTGTGTGAGTGTTGTCCACTTGCTTGGTTTGTCACTTGTGCTGCTGATGTATAGCACTTCTGTTTTGCCACTAAGGCAGTTGTTGCGGAACATGTAGTGATCCGCGAGATAAGCCTCTATCTGGAGGACTATTTCTTGTTGAGATTGTTTCATGATTTTAAGGGATTTATTAATAGGTGATTATATGTATTCTTTTAATCAAGAATTCGTGAATTAGAGAACCCGATAGATAATGATTCTCAAATCCACTAATTCTTGAAATTATATAGCTATGATATGAGTGTCATGGCGCTCGTGAGTGATGGACAAGTGGTGGAAAAGTGATGGGTGAGTGATGGGTGAAATGCATATTTATGAGTGTAAATTACTGATTATTAATATTTTATGTTTTGAGAGTGACGGGTGACGGGCAAAACGGAAATTTGTTTCTTATGGAAACTACTGCGTTGAGCATCGTCTGCCGTTTGGTGTTACAAAAGTAGAATATAATAATGAGGAAAACAGGAAATCGGGTATGAGAGAGTGGGATTTGGCTGATTTTCGGGAAAAATTAGTGGTGTTTCGGGAAAAGTTACCCGAAAAAATGTGAAAGATTTGCCGTTTTTTAGTTTTTTTCGTAATTTCGCAGCATGACAAAAGAGATATCATACGAAATATTCGATGTGCAGTTTGGAGCTTTCCTTAGCATGTGTGAGATTCTTGTTGACACATGGCAAAGCAATAGCTCATTGGAACATTCTCTGGACCTGAAGTCGCTCACGCTGAAAGGCGAAAAGCTTTGCGCCATGGCCGACGCCGACTGGGCTCAGCAGCAATGCGACATAACATTCTCTCGCAGACAGAGCAACGAGGAGTACATGTATGGGATTGTGGCTTTCCTAAAAGACCGCTTTTTGCAGTTTTTGTTAGAGGAAATAAAGAATCTTAATGCGCAGAATGCGATAGACAACAATCAGTGGCGAGAACGGCTGCCCTCAACATTGCAGCTCTTTCAGACACTTTCGAAAGAATTCGCAGAAGAAGAACAGGGCGCAGAGGTGGCAGAGAAGTTTTCCATGTATTTGGTCGCAATAGAACAGGCAGCAAAGAACAGTTCTACGGGAGTGCAATATCCTGACTTGCTACCAATGCAACGCTTATGGCTAATGATGAAGTTGGCTACATATCTGATTTATCTGAGTCTTCATTTCAACCGAGCAAAGCTGCTTTGCGAAAAAGAAATGCCAGAAGAAGAGGCTGGCGTGAACATGCAGCGTTATATTCTTTGGTATGAAAAATCTGAGCAAGGTAGTGAGGAGCTACAACGCTACAAAGAGGCGTTGGAGTTTGACAATGGTGGGCCGCTGACCATGGCAGAACTGAAAGCGGCAAGGAAAGAGTTGCGCAAGATAGTGCCCGATGTTTTCCAGCGCATCTTCATGCACCACATTAATAGTATAGAAGACCTGGGAAGGGCATGGAGTGACATTGATGCCACTAAGGAAGATCATCTCATGCTTGTGGAGGCCCTTGCAAAGTGGCAACTGCTAACGAAGGAGATTGCAGCTTTGCAGCACCCAGAGTTGATAGAGCCGGAACTATGCAATACGGTGTTCAACACAATGCTGCATGAGCGCAGAATAAACATGCTGGAACTACGCGAGAGGATAGAACGTATGTTGCAATATGTGAACAAGAAGAGCCAATGGATCTGCGTGTGGTGCGTACTGAACTACAATAATATGCTTAAAAACAAGAGCCTTAGCGCCTTTGCCCAACAGATGATGCACGAGGACTGGTTTGGAGCATCCGAACACTTGAGTTTCAATGTTGACAATATAAATGAATACTCCGGGTATTTCACGAACACACTCTTCCCTTTATGGAATAAGGATAGCTATATGGCGGAGAGAAAGGAGCGATGGTCGGAGAACTTGTACTCAAGATTCCTGGAGATTTGCCATAAAATGAACGAGGCGTTCAGGGGGTAGTGGGCGAAAACGAATGACGAAGACGCTATTAAGTCAGACACAATTCGGCAATTTTCTTGGTCCTTTTTTGATTTTTGTATAATTTAAATGAAAATGTGTGGCATATATTGCTCGATTATGCGATTTTTTTATAAATTTGCACACGATTAACGGCTAACAAACAATCATGAACAATAGTCATAACTTATCAAAGATACTTCCACAGAAGTATTTCTCGAAAAGAGCACTTCCTTACTGGATATTGGTGGGCATAGACTGCCTTATCCTTGCTACTTGTCTTCAGGTAGCGGTATATGTTATGCACGGTAGCGGTATGGTTGTGCTGAACGCATGGGCCAATGCAAGAACCGTGATTCTGACACTTCCGCTATTCCTTCTGATAATGCACATGTTCCGCACCTATATGGGTACCCTTGTTTCGACGCCTCTGCACCTCTTCCTGAGACTGGCAGCAGCATTGACTATCGGTGGCACCATCTTCGGAATTATGACTTTGGCAATGCCAGACAACATGCTGCCTAAGACCATGACTCCAAAGACAATAGTCGTGACATTGGCAATGACGCTGGTGTTGCAATGGTGCGTGCGAATGATAGCTCGAAACGTTTTCAATGATGTCAAGGGACACAGTGCTTCCGAGATCCTCTTCAACAAGGTTTTCAAGGGCAACTATGCTGACAGCACCATCCGCGTCAACAAGAAGATAAACCTCTGCCTCGCCCACATGAGCGAGAACGGCATGGAACAGAAATATGTGAAGGAGGCTTTCGATACCAACTGGGTAGTGCCACTGGGCCCTAATGTGAACGCGTTCGAGAAGGATCTTGAGTCTTTCGTGAACAACACAACAGACGGCAAGGAAGCTCAGGAGAAGAAAGTCGTTGCCTTGAGTGCCGGCACAGCTGCCATCCACCTCGCCCTTCACTCAATAGGCGTGCTGCCTGGGGATGAGGTCATCGTGCAAAGCTTCACTTTCTGTGCTTCTGCCAATCCTGTATCTTACCTTGGAGCAATACCGGTATTCGTGGACTCAGAGCCAAACAGTTGGAACATGGACCCTGTATTGCTTGAGGAAGCCATTGTTGACCGCAAGGCGCAGACTGGCAACTATCCAAAGGCGATAATCCCTGTTTCGCTCTACGGCATGCCATACGATGTGGACGGCATAATGGCAGTAGCAGAGAAATACAACATTCCTGTGGTGGAAGATGCTGCAGAGGGCTTCGGCTCGTGCTGGAAAGGTCGCAAGCTGGGCTCTTTCGGCAAGTTCGGAGTGCTCTCTTTCAACGGAAACAAGATGATCACTACTTCCGGTGGCGGTGCTCTTATATGTAACGATGAACAGGACCGCAGCAATGTGATGTGGTTTGCCACCCAGGCTCGTGAGGCTTATCCTTATTACCAGCATGAGGCTATCGGCTACAACTACCGTATGTCGAATGTATGTGCAGGTATCGGTCGCGGCCAGATGACTGTTGTTGACGACCATATCGCCCACCACAAGAAGGTGCAGGCGCTATACAAGGAGCTCCTTGCTGACATTCCAGGAATACATCTCCACGAGGCTCCTGCCCACAAGGACGATACCGAGAGCTGCAAGGTTTACGACTCGAACTACTGGCTCTGCGCAATAACCATCGACGAGAATGTGCGCATAAAGGGTCAGGAGAATGCCTACAAGAAGGTGATAACTGGTGCTGTGGGCGGTGCTGCGGGCGTAGTACATACCGTGGATTCGGCAACTACCGACTGTCAGCCAAACGAGAATGTGGAAGCTCTGCGCGTTTATCTCGACCAGGCACAGATAGAGGCGCGTCCTGTATGGAAGCCTATGCACAAGCAGCCTGTATTTGCAAAGGCTCCGGCTTACGTGAATGGTGTGTCGGAAGCTATCTTCAAGGTAGGCATGTGTCTCCCTGCAGGCCCTTGCGTAAAGGAGGAAGATGTAAGATACATCGTGCAGTGTATAAAGGAGGCGATAGAAGGATAACGAAAACGAAGACGAAAACGAAAACGAAGACACTGAGATAAACATCTTATATAAAAACAAGAAGGGAATGTGCTGACTGGCACATTCCCTTTTTCTTTCTACTGCTCTGCTCCATCTACTCTGACAGCAACTGCTTTGCTGCAAGGACGAGGAACAGATAGTTTGACGAGCCGCCGCCGAGGACGTATTCCGTCTGTTGCCAAAGGAAAGGGAATGTGAGGAGCTCAGGATAGTCAGGACGGATGAGGGCTGTACCTGAGATCACACCGCCTGGGATATAACTCCAGTCAGCACGGTTGAGGCCGTAGCCTACGGTAGCAGACTTCGCTCCTACTCCACCGGCAAAGGATGCTGTGTTAGTGCCTGGATGACAGCCGAGGATGAAGTTGAGGGCGTTGCAGACAGGCTTGCTGCCGAAGAGTTCAGGATAAGCCTTGGCGAAATAGTAGTACTTGGCACCGAAGCTCTGGATGTCCCAACCTGCTCCCCAGATATGTGGACGGTAAGGCACGCCGTAAGGAGTCTCTGCCATCAGTTTCTGTAGTTGCTCCTTATAGGCAGGAAGAGCCTCGCGGAACGCTTTGCTGAAACGCTTCATCTTCTTATCCTTGCTAACGGCACAGAGCTGCTCGATACGAGTCATGTACCAGCCTGTGCGGTCGATGCCACGGATGACTGCGTCCTGATTGTCAAGGATGAGGTCGAGATACTTTTTATCCTTTGTAGAGAGGTAGAGCTCTGCGGCAGGGTGTAGTAATGCAGAATGCAGAATGCGGAATGCAGAATTTTTATCCGCACTTCCTAATTCTGAATTCTGCATTCTGAATTCTGCATTATCATAAATTTCCTTCGCGATATTGAGGCAGTGGACAGCGAGGGTGTCGTTGTAGCCCTGAAGAACGCGATAGGCAGCGGCGAGATTGGCTGCTGTAGAGAGTTCACGACCAGGATTGTCCTCGGTATAGACGCGGCGGTCGTCGTGGTCGCCCTTCTTATTGTTTGTCATAGCAGAAGCGTCGCCGAGCAGAACATACTGACGGAGGTCTTCGCAGATGATGCCGCGATAGAGTCTGCCGAGTGCGAGATAGCCGTTAACGACTGTCAGTGCACCGTTCTCTATCTGCTGGAGAACGTCATCCTTGCCGTCTGGCTGATGGATTTCCGTAACATGCTTCTGATGGTCGATGGCAGTAACATCAATCTCAGGATTGAAAGCCTCCTTGATGAGCGTGAGGTTATACATCTCACCAGCCTGTGACTCTACGCGAAGGTCGAAGTCGCCAGCGTCATGCCAACCGCCGAAGTTCTGGTTAGGCACCTGAGTGTCAGGAGCAAACGGAAGGTTCTTTGCGTCCTGTGCATAGCCGTCGATATGGTTGCCCGGAGTTGCCATGAGAGCATCGTCGAGGTGGCAAGCGTCATGCCATACGCGATACTTCTCTGCAACGCGCATGTGGCACATCTGAACAGGGAGGAAGTATTCAAGGACTGGTTGCCATACGCCACGGTCGTAAGCGTCGTCGGAAATCTTGAACACGGAAGAGCGAGAGCCTGCGTATTCCACCTGATAGAGTCCACTCTCCTTGATGTCAGAGAAATCGATGTGGTAATACTTGTAACGAAGGAAATCACCCCACTGCTTTGGTGCAATCTCCCGAACCAACTGCTCGCCATCGGCTGTGTAGCGGAGAAGCTTTGCCGCAGAAGGTTGGCTGCCAGCCTCTGTCTCGATGACCGCCACCTTGTCCTGGTTTATTTGATAGCCTACCTGAGAAGTTTGGACTACAGGAGCGTAGTGCCAATCCTTGACAACATTAGGACGGATAATCCAACGGATAGCGCCCTTGGTAGCACCTTCTGGCACGAGAGAACGGAGAACAAACCAGCCGTTGTTGTGGTTCATGCGACCGTCGATGAGTGCCATGTCGGCAGTCTTGCTCTCGATGGTGAGGCGGTTGTAATCGTCGTCAGGACGGGAAGTGAATATTCTGCCCACAGCGTAAGGTTCTGCCGTGATGAGGTCGGCATTGATAGGGCTGTAGCCTTCGCCCTTGAGACGAGGGATGGAAGCCTCCGGTTTGCCTTCGTTGCGGTATTTCCAATCATTGTCAATGATGGATTCCTGCTTTGTAACGACAGGAGAGTTAGGCTGCTGAGGGAAGATGCCCTGCTGATTGTCCATGATCCAAGGCTTGCCGAAAAGGTTGCCAGGGAAGAACTCCATGTTGAAGCCAACCTTGCCGACATACTCCTTTGGAAGCGGTTTGTCGAGGTCAACTGTGACTTCCACGGCATTGCCGATAGCCTTCACGCTAACATTGTAAGAGAAGTGAAGGTCAGGATAAACCATCGGATTGAAGCCTGTCATGTGGCGTGACGAATCCGGATAGCAGAGAGTTGTGGATATGGTGTTGTCCTTGGCAGTGCGCTTGAGCTGCTTAGGCACAGCCTGCCATTGTCCAGGAGTTTCCTCAAGACGGAGGTCGCCATTGGTAGCTACGCGATTGCCATGCATGATGACGGAAACACCGCCCTGATGGCCTTCAGGATAGATGTCGTCGAAAGCCATGACATCCACACCACCCGACTGGAAATAGCCGCGGTTAGTGAGGCGGAAGGATTGGGCATATACCCCCTCCGACTCCCCCACAAGGGGAGAGGCCCAAAGGGCTGCGAAGAGAATGGAAGTGGTTAATAAGAGTTTTTTCATGTGAAGAGAGATTTACCCGACATTGACATGTCGGGCACAGTGGCTTTTAAATATTGATATTAAGCCCTAAGCCCCCACCCCGAACGGGGGCGAGGGCTTGGGCACAGGGGCTTTATTTCTTAATAAGGTTCTGGAGAGCGTGGCAGAAGTTGAGGTAGCTTGTGTTGTTGGCAATGGTACCTTCATTCTCACCCCAAAGGAATGGCCAATCGTCGTAGTTCTCGAAATGGTCTGGCTTGCGGAAGAGAACGCCAGGAGCAACGTTGCCAGGAATGAACGAGAGGTCAGCACGGTTGTTGCCGTAGAAGACGTTCTTAGGACGGGTAGCGCCAACGGTTGCCACGAATGAGTAGTTGTGGTAAGGGTGGCAGCCATAGAGCCATGCTGCAACCTTGAATGCGTAGCTCTTGTCGATGACATCAGGGAAATAGTAAGATGCCTGGCAAACATTCTGACCGAACTGGATAACACCGCCGTTGCCTGCCCAGTTAGAGAGGCCTACAGGCACGCCGTAAGGGTTGTTCTTCTCAAGTCCGTCGAGATAATCCTTATATTTAATAATGTAAGGACGAAGCTTCTTCTGATACTTTGCGTCCATGTATGGAATAGCATCGAGAGCGTTTGCGATTACATTCGTGAGCTGATGGTCGAGAGCTGGCCAAATCTGCTTTTCGAATGTCTTGATGTACTGCTTTTCGCCAGTAGCGATATAGAGCTGGAGATTTGTAGCCATCTCAGAGATAATGCCACGAGCGAGGTGAGGGTGAGCAGAGAGAACCATCGCAAGGTTGTCCAAATCCTCCTGCTCTTTAGTAGCTCCCCTCATGAGTTCGCGAGCTTCCGACTGAAGGCGCTTTGACTCTGATAGCGCACGCTCTGCGAGGTCGTCGTTATAGCCACGAAGCACACGGCTTGCAGCGGCAAACATCGTAGCTGCGCGGAAGTCGAGGTCTGGATTGCGAGTGGTGAAAGCCCACATGTCGTCAGGAGTACCGCTCGACTTGCCGTCGGCAGAAACTTCGTAAGGCTTCAGAGAAGGGTCGTAATGGAGACCGTCAGTGATAGCCGAGATGTCGCCAAGGTGGTGGTAGTTGTCGAGGACAGAGTTAGAGAGGCACTGTGCCATGTGGCCGATGTTCTCCGACTGGGCGATGAGGTTCAGTACGCCATGCTCGATGTACTGGAGCATATCAGGCTTTCCGTCCGGACGGTGGAGGTCAACATAACGCTGCTCCTGGCTTACGAAAGTCTCATCACGCTGAGGGTGGAACTTCTCCCAGATATTCACCATGTTCTGGACAACGCTGATGTTTGAGCCTGTCTCGATGTCGTAGTCGCCAGCATCGAAATAACCGCCAACGTTAAGACCCGGAATAAGCTCAAGAGGCTTATACTTTGTATCGATAACGCCCTGGCTGTGGAGGTCGAAATGGTCAGTATGGGCAGGCGCCTGGAGATAGCCTTCCTTGAAAGGTTCGCCGTGCCAGATGCGATAAGCTTCGTTCACAGTCATATGGTTCATGTGGATAGGAATCCAAACATCGCTCGTGGCGTCGCCAATCTTGTCGTAAACCTTATCACCGATGATGAAGTTCTCTGTCTTTGTGTCGCCATATTGAATGTAGTAAACACCTGGTTCTGAAAGACTTGAGAAATCAAAGCGAACGTAGTTGTACTTGTAGTATCTACCCCACTCTGCCACAGCACCAGTGAAGACCTTCTCGTTCTTGCCTTCCGATACCTTATAGACAGAAGCGTCGGCAAGGACCTTGTCCATCTTGTCAAGTTCGATAACGGCAACCTTTGGCTGCGATGGCATATAGCCTACCTGTGAGAAACCGATGTTTGGCTTGCGAACCCAACCTTCAACGGCATTTGGCTCGATAGTCCAAGAAACGACCTTGCCAGTCTTACCAGCAGGAAGAACGGAACGGAGAACATACCAACCGTTCTGCGCAAGCATACGACCGTCGTAGAGGTTGATGTCGGCATCGGTAGAAGAAACGCGAACCATGCGTTCAGGCTCTTCAGGAGCGAAGAGGAAGTTGCGACCAGTAGAAAGCGGCAGCGGATCGACGAAGCGGTCTGTGCCACGGTCGTCGTATGTCTTATAGCCCTTATATTGGCGCACCTTCTCGCTGTTCGGACGAGTGATGGTAGTGCTTACTGCGTAGCGTGGGAAACGGTCAGCCTCGCCATCAACGAAGTAAGACTTGTTCCAGTATTGCGAAGGAAGGAACTCGAGGTTGAAACCTGCGTCGCCTTCAAGTTCCTTTGGAACTGGCTTGTCGAGATAGACTGCAATCTCAATAGCCTTGCCCTTGCCAGTTACGACTACGCGAGAATCGAAGTCGTACTGCTTGTAGCGAAGAGCCACCTCTATGCTGTTGTTGCTGGTATCAACCTTGCGATTGGTGGTTTCAGGAACGAGGTCCCATTGCTCAGGAGTGTTGCTGAGACGGATAGCACCGCCTTGAGCCGTACGCACGCCGTGGTGGATGAGTTCGATACCAGAGTTCTTCTCGTCGTTGAAACCGCCAGAGAATAGGTTGCTATAGACGAGGACATTCACGCCTTGGCGCTCAAAATACTCTTTGTCGTTGATCTTCAGGTCCTGCGCAAAGGCCGAAGTAGGAATAAGCATTGCAGCGGAAAAGAGGGCTGCGGAAAGAGTTTTAAGGGTTTTATTCATAGGAATTTAAGGTATTATTGGAAGAAGGATTTACCGAAATCGGTAAATCCTATGATTATATATCGGCTTTTAGATTGCTGATGAACTCATCTATCTTCTGCATTTCACGAGGAATCTTTATCTCTTGCGGACAATGTGACACACACTGATTACAGCCGATGCAATGGTCTGGCTGACGCTCTGAAGCCACTTTTCGGGCAAGTCCGACGAGATAGTTGTGACGCAGACGAGAATATTCTGAATCCTTCGGGTTGGAAGGCAGGCTACCTTCATTCAGACACTTGTTGTAATGCTGGAAGATAGTAGGGATGTCTATGCCGTAAGGACATGGCATACAGTAGGCACAACCGGTACAAGGAATGGTCTGCACACTGCGGATATCATCTGCCACATCATAGAGGAACTTAATCTCTTCATCAGTGAGAGGCTTCAGCGGACAGTAAGCAAGCAGATTATCCTTGAGATGCTCCATGTAAGTCATACCACTAAGCACGGTAAGGATGTTCTTTGGTGTACCACAATAGCGGAAAGCCCATGATGCAAGGCTCTGCTCCGGTGCGCGTTCCTTGAGTTTCTTGATGACGAATTTAGGAAGTTTAGCCAATCGTCCGCCGAGAAGAGGTTCCATGATAACGGCTGGAATGCCTCGCTTCTCAAGTTCCGTGTAGAGATAAAGGGCACTGATATTCTTTTCTTCCTCGGTATAGTTTGGTCGCCAATCGACATAGTTCATCTGGATCTGCACGAAATCCCAATGGTATTCATCGTGATGGGCAAGAAGCCAGTCAAAGACTTCCACCTCACCATGGAAAGAGAATCCGAGATTGCGAATCCGGCCTGCCTTGCGTTCTTCCATGAGGAAATCCATGATTCCGCTATCAAGATAACGGTTATGGAGAGTTTCCATACCACCGCCACCAACGGAATGCAGGAGATAATAGTCAATATAGTCCACCTGAAGTTCCTTCATAGAGTTGCGGTACATGGCTATCGCGCCTTCCTTGCTCCATGCCGGTTCAGAGAAGTTCGAAAGCTTTGTGGCAACATAGAACTTGTCTCGTGGATGACGCTTAAGGGCAATACCTGTAGCACGCTCCGACATTCCCTGGCAATAAACAGGCGAAGTATCATAATAGTTTACGCCATGTTCCATAGCATAGTCCACAAGTTTATTCACTTGTTCCTGGTCTATGACATCCTTAGCTTCAGGATCATTCTCGTCTTTTTCCATCATTGGCAGACGCATCATGCCATAGCCAAGAATGGAAACCTTGTCGCCAGTGGAAGGAGTTGTGCGATAAGTCATCTTACCTGTCGCAGGCTCCTGCTGCTCCTTGTAATCGTCGTTGTTGAATTTGTCGAGGTCGGAATTGTCGCTCTTGCCACAACTTGCCAACTGACTTCCTACTGCTGCAGTACCTACAGCAGCACCTATTGTCTTGAGAAAATTTCTTCTATCCATGATTATACCTCCTTATGCTTTTCGTGTCCTTCAACATAAATTGCTGAGAATGGGCGTACCGGACAAAGGTTTTCGCACGCACCGCAGCCGATGCACTTAATTTCATCAATGGCAGGAACCTTTGGAGATTCCTTGTCGTCTGGGTTTACTGGCACCATCTCAATAGCCTGCACTGGACAATGGCGAGCACAGTTTCCACACGAGGCCTCACCATTGGCAGCAAGACAGTTCTTCTTCAGGAGCACTGCATGACCGACCTGAATGGCTGTACGCTCTTCCTTCTCTATAGAACGGATAGCAGATGTAGGACACACATCAGAACAACGGGTACAACCGATACGACAGAAACCACGGTCGTAAGACATCACTGGCTGCATGAAGTTGTCAAGACTCGTAGAAGGGCGAAGCACATTGTTAGGGCATTCGCTGATACAGAGCTGACAAGCTGTGCAATGCTTAGCAAGATTCTGTGCGGAGAGAGAACCCGGAGGCGTGATAGGAGTCTTACGCTTTGGCGACTCCTTGCCGTCAATCTTCGCAAGACCGCCATCAAGCTTTATCTTATCCTCAGCAAGTGCTGCGGCAGTTGTAGCCATGGCAGCAGAAAGGAGGAATGCGCGCTTGCTCTTGTCAATGGTTTCATCAGAAGCGGACGCTTCAGAAACAGGGGCAGGGGCAGAAGAGACAGGGGCAGCTTTTTTCAAGCCGTATGAAAGAGCTCCGAAAGAGCAGTGTTCCAGACAGTTACCACAAGCTACGCAACGGCTGTGGTCAACAGTCATAGACTTGAAATCAATGCAGGCAGCCTTGCAGTTACGTGAACACTTGCCACATTTCCTACACTTCGTTTCATCGATGTTTATCTTCAAGAGAGAGAAACGAGAAATGAAGCCGAGCAAGGTTCCGACAGGACAGATAGTGTTGCAGTAAGTTCTGCCATTACGCCAAGCAAGAACAGCTATGATAAGGAAATGAACTGCTGTGACACCAATGAGTATTCCTGACTCTATCCAGAGTTCCTTGTTGTAGAAAGCATAGCTGTCGGCACTTTCCGCAATGGAAGCCAACGCATTGTTAGCCAAGATGTAAAGTGGCTGGAAGAGTGTTGTCACGATACGGCCGAAAGTGCTGTAAGGAGCAAGAACCTCAACGACTATTGACACGGACAATACCAAGCCGACAACCATCAGCGCAAGCACGGCATAGCGCAACCAGTTCTTTGGTTTCGAATAAGAATAAGGATTCTTTCGGCGAATGCGACCTATACGGGCTATGAAGTCCTGCATGATACCAAGCGGACAAATCACAGAGCAGTATATCCTGCCAAAGATAAAGGTAAGCAAAACAAGTGCAACGAGCACACAAATGTTCACAGCAAGAATAGCTGGAAGAAGCTGAATCTTGGCTAACCAGGCAAACCAAGCATGAATGGAGCCTGTGAAGTCAAGAAACATCAGCAGCATTGCCAAGCCAACAAGGGCGGCAAGCGTTCGGCGAATGATTTTTAGCATAGGGTTATGTTGATTTACAATTTATATTTTTCGGCAGCACCTTTATGCTCAGTTCATACAGCAGCCAGATAGGCAGACTGACGGCAAAGAGCGTGAAAGGATCGCCTGTAGGTGTTATTATTGCAGCAATGATAAGGATTACCACGAAAGAATGACGGCGATACTTTGCCATCATCCCTCTGTTTATCAGCCCCATCTTGCCAAGAAGCCAGCAGACGACAGGAAGTTCAAACACGAGTCCCATCATCAGCGTGAGCATCATCAGATTATCAATGTAGGAATCGAGAGTAAGCATGTTCGTCACATCAGTGCTTACCTGATAAGTGCCGAGAAATCTTACTGTAAGGGGAAAGATGAGGAAGTAATTTATAAGCGTTCCAAGGAGAAACATCACATATCCACCTGCCACAACAAGCCTACCATATTTCTTCTCGTTGGCATAGAGCGCTGGTGAAATGAAGCGAAAAAGTAGGAAGAGAATGTAAGGTGAAGCCACTAGCAGGCCAAAACTGAATGCTGCTTTCACGTGGACAACAAACTGCTCCGTCAATCCTACATTCATCAAACTAATATTGAAATCCTCTGCCTGCAGCAGTCTATATGTGATGAAATCGCTGCGATGAGGAGCGAGGACGATGTCAAAGAGTGTTTCCTTGAACGAGAAGGCCACCGATGCAGCCACCGCCACCGCCACCAAAATCCTTATCAGCGTAGAGCGCAGTTCGTCGAGATGATCCCAAAATGTCAAAGGCATCTGTTTATTTTACGAATTTACAGATTTACAATTTACTATTGATTTGACGATTTAGGATCTTCCTCTTCCTGAGGTGCTTCAATGTCTTTCATTCCGTCCTTGAAGCCTTTTATTCCCTTGCCGAGTCCTTTCATTAGTTCTGGAAGTTTCTTGCCACCGAAAAGAAGAAGGATGACAAGTGCTATTATGAGTAGTTCTGGTAGTCTTAATCCAAACATGGTGTTATTTAGGTATTTATACATTAATAAATAATTATATGAACGACAAAAACCGCTTTTGTAAATTTTCCGGATAATTATTATTCATTATATTTCTAAGATTTGGGGGCAAAAACACCTGTCTCATGTCCCATATCAAAAAAATCAACACTTATATCAAGCAATATTTTGTTCATAAGTAGGAATTACGTATCTTTGTACCACAAAAGGCATTCTCTTTGTGTGATTGCCTAAAAAGAACACCAAAACCAGGAACCTAAAATGACACTACAGGAATTTCATGAAATAAACTGGCATCGCGGAAATGTTGCCAAGTTGAATAATGGCAAAGAATACCTTGTCAAGGGGACAAAAGGACAGGGCCGTTGGCTTTTGCTCTATTCAGAGGAGTTTGAAAAATGCTTTGTGGCAGATCATAACATTGTTGTTTGTCGTACATCCGACTACGAGGAACCAGAAGAGATTTATCTGGAAAAGAAGCGCAAACATCAGGAAGAGGCAGCTGCTAAGCGCGAAGCTGAGAGATTGGCGTATCTCCAAGCAAAAGCAGAACGCAAACAAAGAAACCTTCAGGAGCAGGAACGCATACACCAAGAAGCACTGGCCAGAAAGGCTGCAAAGGCAAAGAATCAGCCAATGACCCAAAAGGTTGAGACTAAGTCTCAGGCAGAGCAAAAGCCAGCTCCCCAAAAACAAAAGCCTACGATAGCGGAACCTGTGGCAGCTACTAAACCTGCTATAACATCAGATTCAGCACCTGAACAACCAAAGAGAAAACGTCAGCGCATCAGGATTAAACGTACAGATAAGGTTGAGTTCAAATGAGATGAACAAACTCTACCCTATTCATTGATCCGATGACGCCCCTAATGTTGCTTTGCATCAGGCTGAAAATCTTATTTCTTTGATGTTGGCGAGCCATTCGTAATGGTCCGCCCGTTTTTGTATTAACAGATTATTGATAAAAAGGACAAGTTTGAAATGAATTTATTCAACATTATGACACAAGGGAAGATCATTGCCGTAACGAGTCTCCTGCTCGCTCTTTTCCTTACTTCAACAGTTTCATTCGCACAGAAGCGAGTGCTTTATATCGGCGATTCGATAACTGACGGAGCTTGGGGGCAGCCCAAGAAATGGAATTCCTCCTCACAGGAACGCAACCAAACAGACTATAACCATATCTTCGGGCATGGTTATATGATGATTTCTGCTGCAACACTGATGGCTGACTATCCTGGCGAATATGAGTGTTTCAATCGCGGCATTAGCGGAAACACACTTGAAGATTTGAGGAACCGTTGGCAGGAAGATGCCATAAGTTTGAAACCTGACTACATCTCCATTCTCATAGGCACGAACGATGTTGACCGCTACCTATATAACACAGAGCATCCGTTCGGTGTCAAGGCATGGGAGAATATGCTTGCCACACTCATTGACGACACTCGCAAGCAGCTTCCTGATACTCGCTTCATCCTTTGTACGCCTTTCGTGGCAAAGGTTGGCAAGTGTGGCGAGGAGGAAAACTTTGCCCTTCGCAGCAAGCTCGTGAACCAGTGTGCGAAAGCTGTGAAAAGAGTAGCAAAGAAATCCGGAGCGGCTGTTGTCCCGTTCAACGAACTCTTTGCCACACTCACCAAGCCGTCTCTTGATTACTGGTGCTGGGACGGCATTCACCCAACGCCAGCTGCCCACAAGAAAATGGCAGACCTCTGGATGAAGGTAATGTTGCAAACCGTACAGCCTTTGAATTCAAGAAATCAATGAACGAGCAAAATACATCACACTAAGTAAGTGAGCACAATTTTGTGCTCACATGCAATTATAAAATTAAAGTTACTTATGAAAGTATTACTTATCAACGGCAGCCCACGTCAAAAGGGCAATACTTACACCGCTCTCAACGAGATTGCACAGCAACTTGAGAAACAGGGTGTAGCGAGTGAAATAATGTGGATAGGCAACAAAGCCGTCCGCGGTTGCATCGCTTGCGGTGCTTGTAAGAATAATGGTGACAGTCGTTGTGTCTTTGGCGACCAGGACATAACCAATGAGGTAATAGCAAAGATGGCAGAATCGGATGCAATCATCCTTGGTTCTCCTGTATATTGGGGTCAGCCATCAGGACAACTACTTTGTCTGCAACAGAGAATGCTTTACGCCGGCGGTGCCAACTTCCAGGGCAAGCCAGCTGCTGCCGTTGCTGTTTGCCGCAGAGGTGGTGCATCTGCAGCATTCCAGACACTACAGATGCCTTTCCAGATGTGCAACATGCCACTCATCGGTTCGCAGTATTGGAACATAGCATACGGTCGCGAAGAAGGGCAGTCGGCTCAGGACGTAGAGGGTATGCAGACAATGCGCACCCTTGCCAACAATATGGCATGGACACTCAAGAAGATGCACGGCATTGAGACGACAGAAGCACCTGAACGTGAGCCATGGACACCTATGCACTTCATCAGATAAAGTTCACAACCATGCAGTTAAAGGATAAAATAGTAATAGTTACTGGCGGTGCGCAAGGCATCGGAAAGTGCATTGCAGATGAGTTCAGGAAGGAGGGCGCTCATGTTTGCGTTATTGACAAACAAGAGGGCGAACACTTTGTGGGCGATTTGTCAAACAAAGACACAATAGAAGAGTTTTGCAAGTGGGTCATTGATAAGTATGGTCACGTAGATTACATCATCAACAACGCGCTGCCATTGATGAAAGGTATCGATGAATGCACTTACGAGGAGTTTCATTATGCCCTTAGTGTAGGTGTAACAGCGCCTTTCTATCTGGTCAAATGCCTGAAGGACAATCTCGCAGAAGATGCTTCGATCGTGAACATCTCCTCCTCTCGTGACCGTATGAGTATGCCTCAAACGGAAAGTTACTCGGCAGCTAAGGGAGGAATAGCAGCACTCACCCACTCTCTCGCTGTAAGTCTTGCCGGCCAAGCTCGCGTCAACTCCATATCTCCCGGATGGATAGACACCGACTACACCATGTACGAAGGTCCTGATGCCACACAGCAACCAGTAGGACGTGTGGGCAATCCTCTTGACATTGCCAACATGGTACTGTTCCTATGTTCCGACAAAGCCGGATTCATAACCGGCGAGAACATCTGCATCGACGGAGGCATGACAAAGCAGATGATCTACCATGCAGAACATGGTTGGACATTAAACAAGTGAACATTCTGTCCAAACACGAAAGCCGAATACAAAGTAACTGTTCTAGATAAATATAATCACTTACTTATAAGCAAGCCAAAATCAAGCCTAAATGAGCATCAAAAAAAAATCCCAACCATTTGAAAACCAAATGATTGGAATTTTAAACTGTGCGCCTGACAGGGGTCGAACCTGCACATCGTTAGATACTAGATCCTAAGTCTAGCGCGTCTGCCAATTCCGCCACAGGCGCAAGCAATAATGCTGCAAAATCAGTTTGCGGCTGCAAAGGTAGTAAAAGTTTATGGTTTACGGTTTACGGTTTACGGTTTTCCGTATTTGGTCTTGATGTATTTCTATTTGAACATGTCTGCAATCAGAGCCATCTGCTCGTATGCTGTGACATCAACCTGAGTTGGTGTTATTGAAACGTAACCATTGTTCACTGCCCAGTTATCAGTATCTGTTGCCTCCGGCTCATCGTTGCAGTAAGAACCTACCATCCAGTAATATGGGAAATGACGGGGATGCTCACACTTCACAATCTCGTTTTCCCAAGAACTCTTTGCCATTCGACACACCTTTATGCCCTTGTACTCCGAGAAAGCCTTTCCGTTAGGATCGGGATTCGGACTGTTTGGATTCGTTGCTGGGCAGTTAACATTCAGGCAGACATATTCAGGAAGTCCATTCTCAAGAATTGTCTTCACAATATTCTGAACGTATGGAGTCATAAGTGAGAAATCAGCATTCGCATCATGGTCACAAAGTGAGAAAGCAACGCTTGGAATACGCTTCATGCAGCCTTCCATACAAGCGCCCATAGTGCCTGAGTATCTGGTATTTACGGAGCCATTGTCACCGTGGTTAATGCCTGCAATCACGAGGTCTGGTTTCTTATCGTAAAGTTGGTTGAGGGCTATCTTTATGCAGTCAACAGGAGTTCCGGAACAAGAATATATAGTGACATTCTCATCCTCGCTCTGCTTGCGAAGAGTGAGATAATTCATTACGGAAAAGGCACAACTTTGACCTGAACGGCCTCCATCTGGCGCACAGACAATAATCTCACACCCCAATGGCTTAAGCATTTCAAGCAGGCATCGCAGACCCTTTGCCTGATAACCATCATCGTTGGATATTAGTATTCGTTTCATTTAGTCGTTTGGTAGATTGGGTGTTTGGTCGTTTAGATACAACTAACCGTTGCAAAAATACTCTTTTCTCACAACTTTTGTTGCATAGAATGCGAAACGAATATCAAAAAAGTGTCCATTTACTTAAAAAAACTAAAATAAGACGACTTTTCAGCCTTTTTTTGCGTATCTTTGCGCCCAAATATACAATTAGGAATTGTACCTATTCACTCATTAACTCCTTGATATGGGAAAAATCATTGCTTTAGCAAACCAGAAAGGTGGCGTCGGTAAGACCACCACAACCATAAATCTTGCAGCATCGCTTGCAGCTCTTAAGAAGAATGTGCTCGTAATAGATGCTGACCCTCAGGCTAACGCTTCAAGTGGTCTCGGCGTGGATATTTCCACTGTTGACTGCTCCCTCTACGAATGTCTCATCAGTGCAAAGGATGTGCGCGAAGCCGTGTTCACAACGGACATGGAAGGACTTGACATCATCTGCAGTCACATTGACCTTGTAGGTGCTGAGATTGAAATGATAAACTTCAACCGCCGCGAGTATATCATGAAGGATATGCTGGCAAAGATTGTTGACGACTACGACTACATCCTCATCGACTGCTCGCCTTCACTCGGACTTATCACGGTAAATGCACTCGTGGCTGCCGACCGCGTCATAATCCCTGTGCAGTGCGAATACTTTGCCCTTGAGGGTATCAGCAAACTGCTCAACACAATCCGCATCATAAAGTCCAAGCTAAACCCGGGACTTGAGATTGAAGGTTTCCTACTGACAATGTACGATCAGCGCTTGCGCCTTGCAAACCAGATATACGAAGAAGTAACACGCCACTTCCAGGAACTGGTGTTCAAGACTATCATACAACGAAACGTAAAACTTTCAGAGGCGCCTTCACACGGCTTACCTGTGTTGCTTTACGACGCAAACTGCGTAGGAGCAAAGAACTATATGGCACTCGCACGAGAGATAGAAGCTAGAGGATAAAGGTGAACACTTAACACTTAACACTTAACACCTAACACTTAACACTAAATCAATATACAAACGCTAAACGACCGACCACTAACATGGCAATAAAGAAACGATATAGCAACCTTGGCGGAAACGATGCTTTAGGCCGCACTCTCGGCCGCGGTCTTGACGCCCTCATATCCACAGAAGCGCCACAAGCTCAGGGATCTTCAACAATCAATGAGATTCCAATTTCGCAGATACAGCCAAATCCAGAGCAGCCTCGCCGTGACTTCGACGAGAAGGCTCTTGAGGAACTTGCTGCGTCTATCCGCGAGATAGGCATCATCCAGCCAATCACTCTCCGCGAACGCGAGGAGGGGAAATATGAGATTATCGCCGGTGAGCGCCGTTGGCGTGCATCGCAGCGTGCTGGTTTGACTTCCATCCCGGCTTACGTCCGCACCGTTTCCGATGAGACGATGATGGAAATGGCTCTCGTGGAGAATATCCAGCGCCAAGATCTCAACGCTATAGAAATAGCCCTCGCTTACCAGCACCTCATCAACAGCACCGGCATGACTCAGGAGCGTGTTGCAGAAAGAGTGGGCAAAAGCCGCGCACAGGTGGCAAACTTCATGCGACTTCTCCGTCTTCCTGCTGAAGTGCAGATGGCTCTCCAGAGCAAGCAGATAGAGGTTGGCGCTGCCAGGGCACTGCTTGGGTTGGAAAGTCCTTCGGAGCAGGTTAAGTTGTTCCGTCAGATTCAGGACAACAAGTACACCACACGCCAGGTGGAAGAATATGTAAACGCCATCAAGAACGGTGCCACTACAGCAAAGGCTACCGCAGCTAACAAGAAGATTCTCGCTGCACGGCAGGATGAGATCCAAAAGAAAGTATCTGATATGCTCAAAGACATCAAGATTAAGGTCTCATGCACTACAGAGAATTCTGGCAAGATCATACTTCCATTCAAGTCTGCAGAGGAACTTGAAAGCATCATGAAACTATTCCACACTGAAGACTGATTTGAAAAGACTGAAGACTGATTTGAGAATACTATAAGTTGAAAAGATTTCTATACATATTAATATATATAGTCGCAAGCACACTAAGCGCATCGGCAGCAGACACGCTGACAGTAAAGCAGAATGCCGAGTCTGCCATGGCTGTTGCCGTCGATTCTCTGATAAACTACGACCTCAATGGAGCCACAGAAGTCAATGCTGACGACATAATCTTCCTCGACTCCATGGAGACGGATAAGACCATCGGTGAACTCATTGACGGCAAGGCTGCACAGAAAACAGCGGATGACTTCAAGAAAGCCACATTCATTCCTTCACCAAAGAAGGCTATGTGGCTCGGCATTGTGCTGCCTGGTGCGGGACAGATATACAACAGGAAGTTCTGGAAACTGCCTATCATCTACGGAGGGTTGGTGGGTTGCGTATATGCCATGAGATGGAACAACATCATGTACACAGACTATTCACGTGCATATCTAGACCTCATGGACGACGACCCGAATACACAAAGCTACAACTCCTTCATGCACCTCGGCGCCCAGATAAACGATAGCAACAAGGCACGCTACGAAAACATCTTCAAGCGCCGTAAGGACTATTATCGCCGCTACCGCGATTTGTCCCTATTCTGCATGATTGGCGTATATGCAATCTCCATCATCGACGCATACGTAGATGCCTCGCTCTCGCAGTTTGACATCTCACGTGACCTCTCGCTACGCGTAGAGCCAACGGTCATCAGGAACAACAGTTCCAACAATCCAATCTCAGGCAGCAGTCTTGGTGTGAACATCGGACTGACGTTCTAAACTAAACAACTAAACATTCAAATATGAAGAAACTAATTATTGCGTTATCCCTTGCAGTGGTTGCATTATCGGCTAACGCACAAAGCAACAGAAGAAACATTGCCGACCTCACGGAGCAGGATTTCATATCCTTCTTTGAAGACGATGGCTCTGAAAACGTGATGGGCGTGCCAGAAGGCATGAAGCAAAGCGAAATAGAAGATCTTCTAAGTCAATACTACTCAGAGACTTACCTTCAGGAACAAGAGTGCAATAGTATGAATATTGCAGGCTCTTTCACCGAACAGGATTATATTGATCGTCTTTCGCGCCTCCCATATATCATGGAAATGCCATACAACGATATGGTGCGCCGCCTCATCGACCGCTACATGAGAAACCCTCGTTCCGTTTCCGGTCTTCTCGGTGCTGCAAACTTCTACACACCAATCTTCGAGGAAGCTTTGGAGGCATACGGTATCCCTTTGGAACTCAAGTACTTGCCAATGATCGAATCCGCATTCAATCCTAAGGCTACGTCTCCTGTTGGTGCTGCCGGCCTTTGGCAGTTCATGCCGGGAACAGGCAAGCAGTATGGACTTGAGGTAAGTTCTCTCGTTGACGAACGCCGCGACCCTATCAAGTCTTCATACGCAGCAGCAAAGCTTCTTCGCGACCTTTACAACATCTTCGGTGACTGGAGTACGGTGATTGCTTCCTACAACTGCGGTCCTGGTAATGTCCAAAAGGCCATGCGCCGTGCAGGAGGCACTTCCGACTATTGGCAGATCTACCCTTATCTCCCTAAGGAGACACGCGGATATGTGCCTGCTTTCATCGCTGCAAACTACGTAATGAACTTCTATTGCGACCATGGTATTTGTCCTATGCGCACAAAACTTCCTGTGGCATCTGACACTGTGATGGTAAACAAGCAGATCCACTTCTCCCAGATTGCTTCCAAGTGCGGAATTTCCATAGAGGAACTCCGTAACCTGAACCCGCAATACCGCAAGGATATCGTTGTCGGCACACGCCAAAAGCCAGGCATTCTCCGTCTGCCAGAGCAGTTCATCGGTAAGTTCATCGACAACTTCGACGAAATCGCTGCCCACAACCGCCAAACCTACTTCAAACGCCGCGAGCGAGTGGAAGTGGGAGGTAATTAGGTTGTTCGCGAAGATGTCGTGAGGCTAAAAGCTAAAGGATAATGGCTAAAGGCAAATAAAACTGTAAATTGTAAATGGCACATGAGATTATGGACGAGATGGTTGACAAAGCTTTTCAGGAACTCCTTGACTGCTACCTTGCTTCCAACCACCGCAAGAAGGTAGATATCATCACCAAGGCTTTCAACTTCGCCAGACAGGCTCACGCAGGTGTGAAGCGACTTTCTGGCGAGCCTTATATCATGCACCCAATCACGGTAGCCATGATAGCATGCAAGGAGATGGGACTCGGCTCTACCAGCATCTGTGCAGCCCTGCTGCATGACGTTGTGGAGGACACCGACTATACCGTCGAGGACCTCGAAAACCTCTTTGGTAAGAAGATTGCCACTATTGTCGATGGACTGACAAAAATCTCCGGTGGTATCTTTGGCGAAAGGGCATCTGCACAGGCAGAAAACTTCAAGAAGCTCCTTCTTACCATGAGCGACGACATACGCGTCATCCTCATTAAGATCTGCGACCGTCTCCACAACATGCGCACCCTCGCCTCGCAGCCTGCCAACAAGCAGTATAAGATTGCGGGTGAAACGCTATACATCTACGCGCCACTCGCCAACCGCCTCGGACTCAATAAGATAAAGTCGGAACTTGAAGACCTTTCCTTCAAGTACGAGCACCCAGAGGAATACGACCGTATAAAGAATCTCCTCGCCGAATCACAGGAGAAGCACGAGAGCATCTTCGAGGAGTTCACGGCTCCTATCAAGGAGACTCTCGACGCCATGGGAGTAAGCTATAAGCTCAAGGCGCGCATCAAGAGCCCCTACTCCATCTGGCACAAGATGCAGACTAAGCATGTCACCTTCGAACAAATCTACGACATCCTCGCAGTTCGCATCATTTTCAAGCCAAAGAAGAGAGAAGAGGAAGTCAATGAATGCTTCAATATCTACGTAGCTATCAGCAAGTTATACAAGAGTCACCCTGACCGTCTTCGCGACTGGCTGTCGCATCCGAAGGCTAATGGCTACCAGGCTCTCCACGTAACGCTCATGTCGCATTTCGGACAGTGGATAGAAGTGCAGATACGCTCTGACCACATGAATGAAATGGCGGAACAGGGCTTTGCTGCACATTGGCGCTACAAGGACGAAAGCGGCGAACGCATTGACGACCAGAAGAGGTCTCACACGGAAGACATTGAGGAAGACACCGAGCTCAACAAATGGCTTCTCACCATCAAGGAGATTCTCGACGACCCACAGCCGGACGCAATGGACTTCCTTGACGCCATCAAGCTCAATCTCTTCGCGTCCGAGATATTCGTGTTCACTCCGAAAGGTGAAATCAAGACCATGCCAGCAAACTGCACGGCACTTGACTTCGCCTTCTCCATCCACACCTTCCTCGGCAGCCACTGCATCGGCGCAAAGGTCAACCACAAGCTCGTACCTCTGAGCCATGTTCTCCAAAGCGGCGACCAGGTGGAGATTCTCACTTCAAACTCCCAGCATGTCAAGGAATCCTGGATATCCTTCGTTTCCACTGCCAAGGCTCGAAATAAGATTCAGGGCATACTCCGCCGTGAAGCACGCGAATGTCAGAAACGTGGCGAGCAGATGCTTACGGAATTCTTGCGACAACACGGTTATGACATATCTACAATCACCGTAGAGAAGCTCTGCACACTCCACGAAAAGGAGAAGCACGAAGACCTACTTATGGAGATTGGCAACGGTACTATCGTGCTCGGAGAAGCCGACGCAAAGGCTGCCAGCAGTGACAAGCCACTGTCAAAGTCTGAGTCAAAGTCATGGAAAGACTACGTGCCATTCTTCGGCAAGTCAAAGTTAAAGTCAAAGTCAAAGTCAAAAGCCGACTACATCATTGTAGGCGAAGACTTCAACCGCAAGAAGCCTGTCTATATCACCGACCAGAACATCTCACAGTTCATATTTGCCAAGTGCTGTCAGGTTATTCCTGGCGACGATGCTCTCGGTTTCATTGATCGCGACAACCATATCGTCGTACATAAGCGCAATTGTTCCATCGCCAACAAGTTGAAGGCAAGTTACGGAAACCGCATTCTCGACATCAAGTGGGACATGCACCAGCAGCACACCTTCACTGCTGCCATCACGCTCACCGGCATCGACCGCGTAGGCATGCTCCATGACATTGCAGACATCGTCTCCGACAAGATGAACATCAACATCACAAAACTGCTCATCACCGTCAACGACGACAACCTCTTCGAAGGAACCATCGAGTTCCGCGTACACGACCGCGACGACCTCAAGGCAATTATGAAGGAACTCAAAGCCATTGAGGGGCTCCAGGAAGTGAAGCAGAAATAAAAAACACTCCTCACTCCTCACCAAACGCTGTAATACATTGAATGACAGCTATTTACAGAGTGAGGAGTTGGTGAGGAGTCAAAAAGCACTCCTCACCTTTCTAACCCATTAAATATCAATACGTTAAATCCTTCCGGTGAGGAGTGAGGAGTTAGCACTAAAATTCGTGTGGATTCTCATATCTCCTACATACGCCTCCCATAACTGCCACGAACACGATCCATAACTGCCACGAAAATTTTCAAAACTCCCACGAACTCGCCCCAAAGCTCCCACGGAAATTTTCAAAACTCCCACGGAAATTTTCAACCTTTTCCAATTTCCTTCTCCTTTTGACCAATATCACAAAAATACTTACAATCTGACATCTTACAATATATATGTATATATTGTCACAAAAAAGTACTAATTTTGTACCAATTGTAAATTCTATCAACATAGAACCCCGATGATAATATAACTCTTCTTCAGGAATACTGCGCAAAATAACTATGATACGATATAACCATCTTCACCGTTTTGCCGTTTGTCTTTTGCTTACGGTCTATTCCATAGCAATGGGTTATGATGTGTTGTGTGCACAGGAGGTTCTATCAGATGAGAGAGCACAGCAAATCGACTCACTTGCGCAAGATCCAGACTTCATTACCGTTAGCGTATGCATAGCCGATCCTACCGACTGGCGCCAAGACTTCATGGGAGTTCTCGGCCATGCGTTCATTCGTCTGCAATGCCCTACCCATAATCTTGACTACTGCTTCTCGTATGAGGCAGAGAGCGCAGAGGGAGAGATGGACAGATTCCTACGCGGCGAACTGCGCATGGGCATGTTTGCTGAACCTACGCAAGAATACATAAAGGCATACCAACGCTGGAACCGCACCATCAAGGAATACGTCATCAACATGCCGCCCAGAGCAAAGCAAGACCTATGGCGCATCATGGACGAGAAAGTGGCTGAGGGCGGCGATTTGCAGTTTGACCTTTTGCGTCGCGGATGCACACAGACACTCGTGCAGTTCGTGGAAGAGGCTATTGAAAGCAATATCGAATACGCAGAGTGGCCAGAAGAGTTCTGCATGACTCGCCGACAGATACAGAACCACTACATGGAGCCTTATCCATGGATGAGATTCCTGCTTATGGAACTTATCATAAACGACGCTGCCAACGAGGACGTGCCTAACGAGGATAAGATAATGATTCCAGTGCAGCTGGAAGCGGTTTGGTCAAAAGCAAAGATTGACGGACAGCCAGCCATAACATACGCTGGCGAGCTCACAAAGGGAGTTAAGCCAGAGGTAACTAAACCGCTCATAACGCCTATGATCCTTGCCATCGTAGTGCTCCTCGTCGCAATAGTCTTCGCCCTGATCCGCAAGCCACATTTCGGTTGGGTGATGCTGGTGGCACAGTTCCTCGTAGGATTGCTCCTCTGCTGGCTGGCAATAGTTTCAAGTCTCCCTGGCACTCGCGGCATCCACCTGCTGCCACTATACAATCCGCTGCCGTTACTACTGTGCAAATGGCGCCGCTATTGGTCACTGCCTTACGCAGCCATCCTCGGCGCATGGATAATCTACGGATTGCTCGCGACCGACATCTACATAGAACCGGCACATTACTTTTTCGCACTTGCCATGATGGTCTTCCTCGCGCAAGACTTTCTGGCAGCAAAGATAGCGAAGAGCCATAAACGGTAAATGGAACATGGCATGGACAACATAGTACGTAGGATTGAGGAACATCTGACTACAGGCGCTCCTCATGGCATCAAGGGACTCACGGACGAGCATATACGCAGAGGCTGTGATCCCCAAGGCATTGCCAGACTATGGTTGCACGACATGCTGCATCCGCAGAGAAGTCAGCATAATGAGTTGGTGGGTTCGGGCAGTTACGCTCTCCTACCCTTCTCGCAAGTGATCTTTGAAAACATAAAATCAGGCAAAGCAGATGCCTGGACATTCCCCATCACATTGCGCCTTGAAGCCTCTACCGTAGAAGAATCCCGACTGCACGATGCCGTAGAGACAGCCCTGCATAATCACCCTGTCTTTGCCATGCGCATTGACGACAACGGAATGCAGCACTACGACAAGGACTATCGCACGCCGTATCTGACATACGAGATAACCGCAGACGAGCAATATGTCTATCTGAAGATGACATTCAATCGCATACTCGGTGATGCTACCAGTCTTATGCTGTTGCTGTCGGATATAGACAAAGCGTACCACAATGAGGCTCTGCTGCATGACGGCTATATCGATTACCTCGCCAAGATGCAGGAACGCTCAGCGTCTTCGGAGTACCTTAGACACAAAAAGGAACTGCACGAAACGTTTGACAGCATAGAGTGCATGACCTATCCGCAGCCGGACAACAACGCTACGATGGTAGACTCCACAATGGCAGTCCTCTATGATGACTATTCGGCTGAGCAGAAAGCGATAACCCAGTTCTGCGAAAAGCGCAACATCAGCCTCAACATCCTGTTCTCCCATGCTACAGCCCTGGCATTGATGGACTACAACAACTGCGACGAGGCTGCGCTCACCTGGGCATACATCGGGCGCGAGACTGCTGAGGAACAGCATATCTTCGGTTCGCTTCATCGCGATGTGCCGTTGCTTGTACGTCGTTCGGAAAGCATGACGACAGCAAAGGCACTTGACACGACGCGCCGCAGTATGGAGAAGGGCATCATGCTCAGTGATTACCCCTACACATTCCTTGCAGCAAACCGCCAGAGATGGAAGAACGCAGTCAATGTGTTGGTACAGCCTGACCTCGCAGAAATATTGGAGCAATGCCGCCTGCCGTTTGAGTATGTGGAAGAAGAAAACCTGGAACCGCAGCCAGCATACTGCATGCTCGACATAGAGGTAACGGAAAATCCTCTGCTCGTAGCGTTCAGGTATTCCGCCGCCCATTACGCAGAACAGTCCATGCAGCGCTTCGCTTCAATGATTCACAAAACGATAGAATCTATCGTAAATCCGTAAATCATAAATCCGTAAATATCTTGACCGACATCCGATTCATAGAGAAGTTTGAGGAGAACGTTCGCCTTTATCCAGACAAGGTGATTCTCCAAGACCAGGAAGCCAGCCTTACTTTCAAGCAGCTGGACGAACTTTCCGGTCGCGTCTATGCCTACCTCAAGCAGAAAGGCATCGGACGTGAGGACTTCGTTATGATAGACTTGCCACACGACATTGTCGCACTGGCTTGCATGGTCGGTGTCTGGAAGGCGGGAGCTGCATTGGTATTTTGTGACGATTACTTTCCAAAAGAAAGGAAAAGCTACATTTACCAAACATGCTCTTGCAAGTTGACTATCGACACTAATCGTCTCCAAGAAATAAAAGAGAACGAGCCATTAAAAGGCCATCAAGAAACAAGTCAACACGATGCTGCATTTGCGGTATTCACAAGCGGGTCAGAAGGCAAGCCAAAGGGCGTCATTCAAGAATATGGGAAGCTGGCATTTACGCCAATGTCTTTGTTGGAAGCTTCAAAGATTCATTGCCCAACAGATATGACCCTGTTCGTATATGCCCCACTGTCCACTGTTGCGACAATCAACACTGCAAACCTTGCTATGATTAATCCCTTCACGTTGGACATTGGTTCCCTGGATTTGATGAAGCATCCCCAGAGACTTAATGACTACCTGATAGAACGAAAGGTTACAATGGCAAGCCTGACCCCATCCTTCTATAAGTACTCTCAATTAAAAAGTCCACACCTCACCTGCGTTCATCTCAGCTCAGAGCCTGTTCATGGGGTTTTCAATGACGATGTCACGCTTGTGAATCTATACATGCAGTCAGAAGGTTATTGCATAACGGCATTTAACATCGACAAACCATATAGGATTGCGCCAATCGGGAAACCGGCAGAAGCGGATATGGTTCGACTATACGAGGACGATAAACCTGTCAGTGCAGGACACATAGGCGAGCTATGCTATAGGAATCCTTATTTCCGAGGTTATATCAATGACGAAGCTACAGCGCAAGAGTCATTCGTGGACGGCTATTTCCGTTCTGGCGACATCGCGAAGCTTGATGAAAACGGCAACTACGTTATTCTTGGTCGTAAGACGGACATGATAAAGATAAACGGCAATCGCATTGAACCGGCGGAGATTGAGGCTGCCGTAAAGCGCGTGCTCGGCATAGACTGGGCTTTTGCCAAGGGATTCGTACAGACGGAGCGCTCGTTCATCTGCGTATATTACACCGCAGAGATAGAAATAGATCTTGCAAAGGTGCGCAAGGAACTGATGCTGATTCTGCCAAGCTACATGATTCCGTCATACTTCATCCATCTTGACGACATACCACGCTTGCCGAATGGAAAGGTAAACCGCCAGGCGTTGCTTGCACCAGACATCAGGGACTATACGGCGGAGTATGTTGCGCCGACAAACGAACTGGAGGAACTGCTCTGCAATGTCATGAGGTATGTTCTCGGCGTGGAGCGCATCGGCATCAACGACGACTTCTATCTCCTTGGCGGCGACTCCCTGCGAACAATTCGCCTCATTGCGGAATGTCATATCGAAGGACTCTCTGTATCAGAGGTTTATGCACATCGCACCCCAGCCAAGATAGCAGAAGCCTGGCTGCTAAACCAACTAAAATAAATCAAATAAATTATTCATAAATCAATTATTAACTCTTAAAAACAAAATGAAAAAACAAATGTTCACAAGACGAATCATGCTGGCAACAATGCTGGCACTATTCGCTTGCTTACAGAGTTTTGCGGGGGGCTCCACCAGTAGGACCTACTACTCCAAGGCTGTAGCAAATGCTTCTCCAACCGGCGCAGGAACTGTTTATGTAAGCAAAACAAGTAAATCCGATGCCGAAAGCGGAACGCATGCCGAAAGTTCAGAAGCCACAAACAACTCTTCTGCATCAAGTGCCCCAACTCACACGTATTATCTGCATGCAATTCCTGCTGAAGGCAAGGGCTTTGCTGGTTGGGCTACATCAGAAAATGGTACTATACAAAGTACCGACAACCCTCTCACACTCAGCATAAGTGCAAGTTCTACAACCCAAAGTAATCCTACAACTCAGACACGCTATGCGATCTTCCAGGATGCTGCATCATTCTACTCAACCATTACGGTGAACGCAACTGAGGGCGGAAAGGTCTTTGTTGCAACTGCTGCAACAGACAGTCCCGAGTATGCTGCAACAGCTACCGCAAGCCAGAACGCAGAGGGTGCTGGTTCAGCTCAGCACAGTTACTATCTCTACGCTCAGGCAGAGGAAGGTTACGAGTTTGCAGGCTGGACAAAGACTGCCGATGGCGAAGTTATCAGCAACAGCAAGACTATTCCTTACAATGTTAAAGTGACTACCTCAAGCACCGATAGCGAGGCTCCTGTATCAGAGACGTATTATGCAAAGTTTGTCAGCGCCGTTCCTCACTACTCGAAGGTGACTGTTGGACTTAATGCTGCCAACGACCTTGGTACAAAGAAGCTTGGCGGTAAGCTCTATGTTGGAAAGACTGCCGAAGAAGCTGCTTCTGGTCTTTACGAATACACTTCTGAGGCTTCAATCATGACATACTCAGTTGATGATGCTGTACATGAATACTACCTCTATGCTCAGCCAGAAGAAGGATTCACATTCGCTGGTTGGCAGACTTCTCAGACATCTATCTCAACCTCATACAACAGCACTGACAATCCTTATTTATATAAGGTGACTGCTACAAGCACAGACTCTGAGAATCCTACAGCAAAGGCCATGTACGCTCGCTTTAATTACATTGAAAAGCCTGCTAAGGTATATGCAGCTGGCGTTGTAAAGGCTATTGTCATCGAGGAAGATGGAACTACACGTGTTGATGCAGAGAATAGCGGCTGTATGGTTGGTATTACAGATGAAGCAAGTGCTACAACTTGTTCAGCATGGGCAGAAGATATCATTCAGGGAGCAACACAAGAAGGTGACACACCTGCAAGTGCTTCAACATATACATACATACACTTTACAGCATTCGCAAAGGCAGGTTTAGGCTACGAATTCAAGGGATTCACAAGCTCTAGAACTGGTGATCCTACAGCAACAACCATTGCTCAAGGCGAGACAGGCTATTATAGTACTAGCAATACACGCCAATCATTCCCCGGCACAGTGAATACTCCTGGTGCCATGGGTCTTGAAGACGCTCCAAAGCAGAAGATTGTTTATGCTATCTTCCAGAAGCTCGTTGATATGCCAGAGCCAACTGGTGAAACTACTGTACAGGTAACAGAGGTTAAGGGTACAACTTCACTCGTTGAAGGTTCCGTTACAAAGGACTTCACTGTTGATCTCGTGCTCAACGAGAATCTCCCTTATGACAAGCCAGGTTCAGACAAGAACGCTAAGCCAAGCGAGATTCTCAAGCAGTTCGTAACAGTAACGGGCGCCAACGGCAACAATTCGTCTGTAACAAACTACTCCCTCGTTTACGAGTCACAAGACCTTGGTGAGGACAGCGAAGGTCTCTCTATCGGTACTGCTTACACAAGCCATACATTCCGTCTCTCTTTCCCTTACAACATCAAGGCAGACACTTACACTGTTCACCTCCCATACGGTCTCTACACTACAGTAAACGGCAACAAGACTCCTACTTACGAGTTCACTATCACTGTTACTGAAGCTACAAGCACAAGCCTCACAGTGAAGTCTGTATTCCCAACAGAAGGCATGACTATCAAGTACAAGGCTGCCACTCAGAATTCTACTCCAGACGCAGAAAAAGGCGAGTTCGAAAAGAGTAACATCACTGCTTCGGTTACATTCAACGAGGTTGTCGAGAGCATCGACGAATCGAAGAAGGATGGCATCATGCTCCAAAATACTACCGTGGGCGTGAACTACAAGCCTACAAACATTATCCGCAATGCTGCAATGTTCGGCAAGGTTTCGGGTGAGGTTTCTATCGCATACCCAGAACTCGTAAACGGTCCTTATACTCTCACTATCCCAGAAGGTCTCTTCGTAGGCAATGGTAAGGTAAACGAGGAAATCATTATCAACTTCACTGTTTTGGGCTTCAAGAACACTCTCAAGCCATACGAGATGATTACTGATCAGGTCACTCCAAAGTCTGACTTGCTACAGAAGCTCGAAAAGCTTCAGGAAATCACTATCTCTTACAAGGGTGAGTTCGGCGATGCAAAGGCTCTCGTAGGCAATGCCAACGATATCATTGTAAAGGGTTTCACTGAGACTCACACAGGTGAAGGCGAGGGTGCAAAGGTAACTCGCAATTACTACGACGTAACTACTACACCTTCTGCTAAGGTTGAGGACGGCAAGCTCATCGTAAGCTTCGCTCCTGCTCTCCGCACAGGTATGTATGAAGTAACTGTTCCTGCTGGCATGGCTGCAAACATGGAGCCAGGCGAAATGACCATGGCAGAGAAGGTTAACGCCGGTTACGCAGAGACTCCTGCTTACACTATGACATTCAACGTCGAAAGCCCAGTAGTTGAACTTGAGGTTCCTATGTCTGTTTCTGCTGCCAAGTACGGTACATTCATTGCACCATTCGACGTGGAAATCCCAGCAGGCGTAACAGCAAGCAAGGTTCTGAGCAGCAATAATGGTACTCTCGTTCTTGACGCTCTTTCAACTACTATCCCTGCAAACACTCCTGTAGTGCTTCAGTCAGA
>JAZLHI010000151.1:0-5100 GCA_045616725.1 Prevotella sp.
CTGTCCGCGAGTAGTCCCGGCATCGGATAAGCCACCTTGCAAAGATTTCAATCCCAAAGCATCTAGCTCCTCCTGGAACTTTGTTTTCAAATTTTCAGTCACTAAAGTCTGGCTTGCAGTTTTCGCCAATGTTGAAATATGCCTCGTTGACAATTCCGATTGGCATTTTTCTAATTCTTGTATAGCATTCATTTTCGAGAACCAATCGGCAAACAAATCCTTCTGCGATGAGATATTCTTTCTCTCTATCAGAGGTTTGATTGAATTCTGTACCTCAGCCAATAATTGCGTTTTCTTTATTTTCTCCTCTTTCAATCGTTCAATTTCCACGTTATATTGACTGACGATATCATTCAAAACGGTAACAATAGCTGTTGAACAGTCTGCTATGGATACAGAAAATAAATGCTCTGTCTGAATCGATTGAAGGAGAGATGATTTATGTTGTTCAAACTGAGCATATACCTGTCTGACATTATCACATAAGGAATCATTGTGACTATTAAGGCTCTTACGTTCTTGTTCCGTAAAATCCCGTGGAACTATAACCGAAGAAAGACCTTTTTCTAATTTGTCTTTTTGTTCTAAAAGGTCGTTCATTCTTGTGATGCTTTTGTCTGCAAGAAAAGTCGCGTACGCATTGATAACATCAACGGCTTTATCAATTATTGGCTGACGGCAATATGGACATACTGTGCCGTCTAAAGAATTGCTTTCTGTAAATTTTTCGCCTGCCACAATAAAATTTTTCCATTCCTCACTACCTGTGTTACCTATCTGTTCAAGGATTGAAATTCTGGTTCTAGTCTCCTCTGCCTGTTTTTTTGCTTCTGATAATTCTAACACTAACGTATTCCAAGCGATTTGGCACTCTCCTATTTCCTTAACTATAGAACGAATAGTAATCAGAATAGTTTTTATAATCGATAATTCATTTGTTGCGAGTCTAATTTTATCATCATAGTTAGTCTCTTGCAGGCTTTTGAGTTTTAATTTAAGGGTATCCAATTCTGCTTGTTGATCATCAGTAAGAGTAAAACGTTCCTGTATATAGCTCTTCTGAACGTCCGAATACGAATATTGTTTTATCACACTCTTAACATCCTCCGAAAATCCTTCTGTGTCAATTATCGGCAATGTTCGTGATAGGGAATCAATTTCGCTCTGCAATTTACTCTTCATTCTATCCATTGCATCTGTAAGCGATGTAAAAAGATGAAGTCCATAAGGTAAGACTATAGCAGAATCGGCACTTCTCTTTTGCAAGAACGTATTAGTGTATGTAGAATCAAATACACTGGATAAATTTAAAGGGCTAACGGCTCTTGTTGTACCATCCCATGTAAAAGAGCGAGTATTGGGTCCTTCTTTATATGTTATATCAATATTTATAGGGGCTGGATTTTCTGCGTATATATTGGACCTAATTGGTGTTGGAAGGTTACCTCCTGCAAGTTCATTGAGTATGCGGAAATAACTACTTTTACCCGAACCATTGTTGCCATAAAATAATGTTACTTGATCCGAAAAATTAATTGTTTGTTCCTGCGCTAAGGCGCACACCCCACTATGATGGACAAGAGAAACTAAACAAATATCAGCATTTAACGAGGCAGATGATGCCGTAGGTATAGGAAGGATTGCCGCCGAGTGTTGCTTCAATTGCCGAATGGATTCATCCAAGTCCACATCTGACAAATTACCATTGCTGTTAACAATCTTAACAGCCAAATCCCTCAACCATCCATTAGTTTGTGAATTCCTAGCTAATGCTATTAAGTAATCTTTTGAATGAGTGTATGCCATATTATTTTCTTCGTTAAATGAGTAATTCGGAGCAAGCAGGCTGTAGCGATGACAAGCTTTAAGCATACGCAATATCCTCCTAAGTTTTCAAATGAAAGCTAGTTTTTAATTTGATAATTGTAAGCGTCCAAAAGGTGTGAAAACCCATTCTGACGGCCGTGTAGCCACGGTCGCCAAAAATTTTCGGACAGTATTTTTTCGATTTTTAACTACTTTTTGACCATCAGCAGCCGACTTAACAGCGCGTCATAGTCTTTTTCGCCAGCCATGTCGGCCAGCATAAGTTCTCTGATAAAGTTCCTGAATGAGACCCCATGTTGCTTACAGGTCTCTACAAATGTGTTGATCAGGCACGACTTCTCCGCGCCGCCTCTGCTACAGAAAAACAAACTGTTCTTCCGCTGGCCTGTTATCGGGCGGATGGCTCGCTCCGCCAGCATATTGTCTATCGTATAGTCACCATCCTTCCGGTAGGCAAATACCTGGTTCCAGAATTTATCCAGATAATTGACGGCACGTTTCAAAAGGTCGGATACCTGTTCCGGTGCACAGGCCATCCGGGCTTTCACATCCAGTACGATACTTCGCAGTTTTTTTACAATTGCCTCGGTACTGGCATCATTGCGTCTCTTGTATATCTCTGCTGGAGAAAGTCCCACATATCCATCCTCCTTGTGATAAAGCGATCCGATCAGTTGTACAATCTTTACAGCTTCTTTGCTGCCATCTGAGGCGGCATCCTTGGCCTTGACCATGACGTGCGCCATACAGCACAGATGCTCTATGTCCATCAGTTCATCATCCAAATAGAAGTACGCATCATAGCCATCCGACTGAAGGGATTTCAGCTTCGCATCGCCCAGGAAATTCTTCAGCACGCTTCTGCTCCGGCTGCCTTCCTTCAGCGTCTTCCCGTCCGCGTCCTTCAGGTCATCATAAAAGAAGATCACCGTCTTCTGCTTCTTGTTAACCAGACACCAGATATACACCTTCTCGTGCCCAAAATGGGTCTGGTAGCGATACCAGGTCTCGTCCACATTGACGACTGCGTCCTTCTGAAGTGCCTTGTTCTTGAGTGCTGGAAGCAGTTTCTTTAACGCCACCACACCCTTGTCCTCCCAGTTCAGGAGGCTTTGACGGCAGGTTTTCCAGTCCAGATCTGGCAAGAGCTGCTTGGCCTCACGGTAGGCCGGTGAGCTCATCTGATAGCGGTTACTCAACAGAAAGGCAAGCGTGTCTATCGTTATGCCTGTGCCTGGCACTATCTCCTTATAAAGCTCTGTGCCTTTTTCTTCTGCCATAGGGAAATAGCCTGTCTTGATCTCTCCTTCCGGTGTCATGTAGGTAATCTCCTCAAACAGATGTTCCTCTGCTATGGTGCGTACCTGACGCACTCTCCGCATGCGGCTCTTCAGTATCACGCAGCCTGGTTCAAGCTGGGTACGGTCACTATTATGCGTAATAGGTGCCTTGCTGTGCTGGATATCATATTTCCAGCCTTCGCGGCTGGGGCCATGATAGACACTCTGTGAATCGGTCTGTGTGGCTATGTCCTGTGTCTCCGATGACGATTCCTCCGCTGACTGAGCAGTTTCGCTCCCGTCAGTCGTCAGTGACTCCTTGGTCCCGTCAAAGTCATCCCGTCCATCATTCTTGCCCTTTGTCGTGCGCTTTCCGCCTTTGCCTTTCCGGCTCTTGGAGGTGTCGAACTGCTCCTTGTTACGAATGCCCAGACGAGATGCCAGTGTCGCTTTCTCATACTGTAGCTGCGCTATCGTCTTCCTGAGTTCTGCCTCCACCTTCTGGCTGCTCTTCTGCAGCTGGATGGACTCATCCAGCTTCTGCTGGAGTGAATCAAGACGCAACAGCATTTCGTTCATCTGCTGATCCTTCTCTCTGACCATCTCTGTCAGGAAGTCTATCAGGTAGCTTTTCTGTATCGGGTCCATCTCTGCATGTGGATCCTCGGGGACTGGCGCGTCTGCCAGCCCCCCGAGTCGTTCTAGGTTCAGTTTGCGTTGAAGAATTTCGTTCAGATCCATTGCTCTACAGATTTGGTGCTGCAAAGTTAGGATTTCCGATCTTCTCCTGCAAGCTTTTTTGTTACATATTTCTCTTTAAATTCATCGCCTTTTGCAACAGGATCATCTTTTCTTTTTCCTGACCCCCGTAGCACTTTTTTCGAGTACCAACTTCTTGATCACTGGTGTCTCCAATACGGCACACAGATCTGCCCAACTGATATAATACGTCTTCCCGTCATCATCCGTCTGGATGTCCAGAAACTTGTATCCTTCCACATAATGCTTCTCATGAAGATAGAATGCATGGTTCTCGAACTGAAACATCCGCACTGTTGTCCTTGACGAATTCATGAAAATATAGACATCACCATTGAGCGGGTCACGTAGGAAGCGGTGCCGTACGATCTCGGCCAGTTTCCGGTAGCCGTACCGCATATCTGTGCACCCCGGGATGAAGTAGAAGTGCTCCTGTCCGGTAAGTGCTAACATAGGGCTTTCAGGTTTTGTGCGAAGGTGAAGAACTCATCAAAGCTCATACCCTTGCGGGTCATGTGAAGGCCGTTGCCTAAATTGATAGTCAGAGATGCAATGGCTGGTTTCTGCTTCTTTCCAGCTTCACTGGTCGTAACCACGATCCTTGCTTCTGTTTCCTGTTGCTCCCGAAGATGTTGCATGGCTGTTGCTGCCGTTTCAGACGCAGGATTGGTGACCTCTAGTTGCGCAGGTCTGCCGACCACCTGCACCTCCTTTACCGAATGATTGATGCCCTGATACCACTTGCGGAATTCATCAACATCTGCATGATAGCGCTCGCAGAACCAGTCGATGCTCTGGTTTCTCTTCTCGCCTTCCCCCTTCCAGAGAAAGTAGATCTTTTCAAATAATTTGTCTTTGTCGTTTGCCATAAACTTGTATTTTTGGTTTACGGCCGCAAAGGTCGGTATTATTTTTATGGTACGCAAGACGGCAATTTTGGACGCTTACAGTAGCTTTCTACTCATCTAAGGGTTATATTACTATCTGTTCAGAACCATCTTTGCTGCTGCGCTATTTGCTTTGCGACTATGGCTCGCACTTTCACGAACAGCAGACTTCATGAACGCACAAAAGCCAGTACTGTGTTCCTGCAATCTGGCCTTATGTGCAGATGACTCTATTCTGTTGAGAGTTGACATTGGATTGATTGTTTTCATTGTTTCTACTGTTATTTTAAGTTTCCTGTAAATGATTCAAATTCGTTCGGGAAGATGTTATCTACATACTCTAAATC
>JAZLHI010000152.1:0-11742 GCA_045616725.1 Prevotella sp.
ATCAAAGACATCTCAGGTCTTACTCACGGTATCGGCTGGTGTGCTCCTCAGCAGGGTGCATGTAAGCTCACTCTCAACGTGAAGGAAGGCGTTATCGAAGAATGTCTCGTTGAAACAATCGGTTGTTCAGGTATGACACACTCAGCAGCTATGGCTTCTGAAATCCTCCCTGGCAAGACAATCCTTGAGGCTCTCAACACTGACCTCGTTTGCGACGCTATCAACACAGCTATGCGCGAGCTCTTCCTCCAGATCGTTTACGGTCGTACACAGTCAGCTTTCTCAGAGGGCGGTCTTATGATCGGTGCTGGTCTTGAGGATCTCGGTAAGGGTCTTATCTCTCAGACAGGTACTCTCTACGGTACTAAGGTTAAGGGTACTCGTTACCTCCAGCTCACTGAGGGTTACATCACTAAGATGTATCTCGACAAGGACGACCAGGCATGTGGCTATGAGTTCGTTCACATGGGCAAGTTCATGGACGCTATCAAGAAGGGTGTTCCAGCAGACGAGGCTCTCAAGAGTGTTACAGGTACTTACGGCCGTACAAAGGAAGAAGACGGTGCTGTTAAGTTTATTGATCCACGTAAAGACTAATTGAAAGGAGTAATACAATGATACGCGAAGTAAAATTTGAAAGTCAAGATAGAAGAATGCCACAGGTGTTGGCATGTCTTAATGCTCACGGTATTGCTTCTGTAGAAGAGGCTAACGAAATCTGCGAGAAGGCAGGTCTCGATCCATACATGACATGTGAGGAAACTCAGATGATTTGCTTTGAGAACGCAAAGTGGGCTTACGTAGTAGGTACTGCTATCGCTCTCAAGGAAGGTGCTAAGAACGCTGTTGAGGCTGCTAACTACATCGGTGAAGGTCTCCAGTCATTCTGCATCCCAGGTTCTGTAGCTGACGACCGTAAGGTAGGTATCGGCCACGGTGAGCTCGCTGCTCGTCTTCTCGAGGAGGACACTAAGTGTTTCGCATTCCTCGCTGGTCACGAGTCATTCGCAGCTGCTGAAGGTGCTATCAAGATCGCTCAGATGGCTAACAAGTCAAGACCTGCTGACAAGCCACTCCGCTGCATCCTCAACGGTCTTGGTAAGGACGCTGCTATGATCATCTCTCGTATCAACGGCTTCACATACGTACAGACACAGTTCGACTACTTCACTGGCGAACTCAAGGAAGTACAGCGCATCGCTTACTCTAACGGTCCTCGTGCAGCAGTAAACTGCTACGGTGCTGACGACGTTCGCGAAGGTGTTGCTATCATGTGGAAGGAAGACGTAGATGTATCTATCACTGGTAACTCTACTAACCCAACACGTTTCCAGCACCCAACAGCTGGTACATACAAGAAGGAGCGTACTCGCGCTGGTAAGCCATACTTCTCAGTAGCTTCTGGTGGTGGTACAGGTCGTACACTTCACCCAGATAACATGGCTGCTGGTCCTGCTTCTTACGGTATGACTGATACTCTCGGCCGTATGCACTCAGACGCTCAGTTCGCTGGTTCTTCATCAGTTCCTGCACACGTTGAGATGATGGGCTTCCTCGGTATCGGTAACAACCCAATGGTAGGTTGCTCTGTAGCTTGCGCAGTAAACGTTGACCTCGCTCTCAACAAAAAGTAAACGTCGATATTTAGCTAAATAGTAAATTGTAAATAGCTAAATTGTAAATAATAAAGTCTCCTGTAATCGTTGTGATTGCAGGAGATTTTTGTGTTTAACCCATTTGGGTTAAGATTCAACCCTCAGCACTACATCCTCTTTGCGTGCGAAGGCTTTCTTGAGGCGTTCGTATATGCGGAGATAGGTGCTGCGAGAGTGTATCACCAACCCTCGGCAACGACATTCGCCTACGATGATGGTGGGAGCGCGAAGTGCGTAAACGCCATTCCCTGCCGCGATATATAGTCGCTTGCGTGTCAAGGTATAACGCCCCGGTTTTAGCATTTTAGGAGTGTGCTCTGCGGTGTCGCAAACCCTTCTGCCCTCGATCGTGATATAACCGTCTGTGGTGTCACGATGAATGTTTGTTCTATGTAATATAAGTTCCATGAAGTGAAATTCCTTTTTGACCTTAATGACCAATGACCTTAATGACCACATAGTACTCCCCGTTCATGGGTGTTAGAGGGGGATTTTCTGATAATGCCCCTCGTCCACTTGCTTTATCAAGCCTTGCTTGCGCCAATTCTTCAGCATCTGGCGAACACTGTTGCGTGTGCAACCGCTGCCTTTCGCTCCCATGGCTTGCTCAAAGGTGAAGGTGTCAGAAAGACGGTCGTAGATGCGGTCGTTCTTGCCGCCACGCTTGCGGTCGGAGGCAGTGCCGATGCTCTGGTTTGCATTCTCCAGCTTCTCGCGGAAGTACAGCATGTCGTTGTCTATCAGCGACTCAGCCATCACCTCGTAGGCATTGAGCATTGCCGGTGTCTGCATCTTCGATGCCATCTCTGCCGTGAGCTGTGGATGCATCTTCAGTTGCTTCTCTGCACCGCTCAATCCGTGCTGCTTGATGAGCTTCTCTGCTACCGCACAAAGGATGAGACACGCAGTCATGCGCACAGCCGTACCGTGGTCACGAAGTCGTGCACGAGCCATCACACGGTCATCATCCTTCAATGCCTCACGACGAACCTTCTCCACCCACTGACGCGAACGCTCTTCGAGTTTCGGCAGGTTCAGCGTGCCTTGCATCAGTGGCAAGAGGTGTGCTATCTGCCCAATGCGGTCGCGAAGCTTGTCGGTCATTATGTTTGGTTTGTCTTCCAGAGGAGCGAAGGTGTTGTCTGGCGTGTGTGTAATGATGAAGCGCGAGAGAAGGCCGTCCGTGTAGTTGTTGATCACACGATAGAGCGCATCAGGCGTACCACACATGCACACGTTCCATAACAGGTGGTCGATGTGTACCGTCGTAGCGTCTGCCGACTTCGCCTCACGGTCATAGCGGCTGCCATCGTACGATTGACGGAGCATCGTAGAGAAATCGCTCATCGACGAACGCCACTTCTGCGCTACGGTGTCTGCCTCTGGCGTATATGAAAAGGCGTGCTTGCCATCGGTATTTGCCAGTCGTTCGGCGAGGTTCGCCACCGTATTGTTCATCGTCAGGAAGCGCACAGGCAGATGTGGTTCCTCCGGTTGCGACTTGGCATTCTTTGCCGCCTTCTTCTTGGCACGATACTCCTCCTCCTGCTGATAGTAGATGGTGTTCTTCATCGTTTCCTCCTCCATCCAGGCATCCACAACAGCGTCCAGATCACCCTTGCACGAAGCAGCGTCACCAACAACAAACGAGTGCATATTGAGTTTCGTTTCCTTGCCGTGGACGAGCACTTTTACGCTTGTTGCCAACGCTCCGATGGCAGGACACGCCACAGCCAATACAGGCATCGTCATCCTCGCTCCAGTCGCCTTGATGCTATCGCTGATACCCTGCGGCAAAGCCGACTTCGAAATGCGGTTGTAGTAGAAGAGTTCGTCCTCCTGCTCTGCCTCTTCCAGAGCCATCAGGATGTCTTCGTTATCGAGAGCCTGTCCTGAGCCAGTCAAAGGATTCCGAAGTAGTTCCTTCTTCAGTTCGGTCAGTACATCACGAAGTCGCCTTGGCATCTGCGTCATCTTTGTTGCAAGAGCAGAGTCGATGCATGCCATCTTTTCCGTCTCCGAAAATCCGTCATAGCAAGGAATCACCTTGTCAAGCACCTCGCGGTCGAATCCACAGATATGGCGAAGGTTTACAGCAAGTTCAAAGGTCAGCACGTTACGATTTGAGCGAACCGGTTCCTGCCCATCGTTATACATCTTCCACCACTTCCGGATGATCTTCTCGTAAGGGATGTCGAGGTAGTTTTCTTCATACGAACACGAATTGCACGAATCTACCGAATCTTTCTTTTCCTCAACTACTACATTCGTGTCATTAGTGAGATTCGTGTTCGAGTCTATTTCAATGGCTTCTGTGATGAACAACTCATCATCAAGGTACAGCAAATCCTCATCGCTTGCCGTTGTCGTGAAGAACACGCGGGTGATGTCCTTCGCACCCTTGTCGAACTCCACGCCCAGCAGGTCACTTGCCCAGCGCAGGTTATCCTCCTGCGAGAGTTCTGCCCTACGCTTGAACACGAGGTGGTAGCCTTCTCCGCGAGCCGATAGCTCCAGCAACAGCAATCCGAGTTCATCCTTCTTCGCAAGTATGCGCTCCTTCACCTCCTGCATCTGCTCCTTGGCTATGTGGTCAACATCCATGCCAACGGTTGTTGTCATCCGTGTGCTACCCTTCAGCGAACCATCCTCATTAGGCATACAACTGTAATTGCATTGTAACAAGCGATGTTTCATCTTGTCGTTTCCGTTGCGAATGTCAGAAACAATGGCTATTTGTTTTTGCGAATTACGCAACTGCAAATATTCGTCACGACTCGTGACCGGGTGCATCATCTTAGCACCCTCATTATAATATATTGTATAGCAACTCATATTACCACTCCGTCATTGTTCTGCGTGTCTTGATATACGCCTTCATTTCCTCCGTCTCCTCGTTGTAGAGAGCTTCGATGAGCGCCTTGCCCATGCTCTTTGGAAAGCGAAGCGTGAAAATAACTGTTGATTCACTCTCCTTGATATCGCCATGCGCGGTTGTGAAGAGTCGGTGGTAGCGGCTACCGCTGTTGTGGCGGTAATGCTTGAAGTAGCTCGTGCCATCGTCCTTTGTTATCATGCGCCCCTTCTGCGAAGCGCGAGTGCCACCGAGCACAATCTGCTGACCAAGTTCAAAGTCGCAAGGATAGATGTTAATGTCGCCACTGGTGTGAAACACTGTCTGTGTCTCCATGTTGATGTTCTCAACAAAAACGTTTGGATTTTTCATTCCGAATTGAAATTTTGTGAGGAGAAGTTTCAGAACCGCTGGCCAGCTTTGTTCATGCATGAAGTTCCTCACTTCAACTCGGTTTGTTTTACTTTGAACACGAATTACACGAATTGCACGAATGAATGATGCATGCTAAAATTCGGTAGATTCGAGAGATTCGTGTTCGTTAATTACTTTGCCATTTCATACGCCTCCTCGATGAGCTTTCTGTCCTCGATGATTCCGCTCTCCATCTGCGCCATGCTGCGCACGATGTCCACGAGGTCGTTCTTGTCCTCCCATCGGATGCTGTGGCTCGCGTTGATGCCAGTGCTCTTGCTCACGAAATCAATGTAAGCGCGAGTATTGTTGCCGTCACTGCTGGGTGCCCATCGGGCGATGATCTTGCCTATCGTATCGACACCCTTGCGGATGTAGTTGTGGAGCAATACGAACGCTGCACGATAGCCATACTTGCGGCTCGTGAACTGTACGAACCCCTTATCCGTCTGCTTCTCACGCATACCCACCCACTGGCTCTTGCCATGACGGATGTTGAGCGGGTTGTCGTTGCGAAGGCCTCGAGACCTTCCCCCTTGCCATCCCCTTTCGGTTCCCCCGCTCTCGGGAGACAGAAACCTTTCAGGACGGGGAGTAATCACTTTTGCTGTTGAATTTTCCATACTGCTAATTTTTGATGTTTTGACATTCCGTTCCCCGTCCTGAAAGGAAGGGGTTAGGGGAAGGTCAGTTAAACTTCACGATGTCCGTAACCAGAATATCCTGATACGTAGCACCGTTGTAATCACGTGTTGAGAATCGTAGCGAAGCCGCCACCACATCCCCTGGGTAGAACTTGCACTGAGCAGCGTTGCCGAGCATAGCGCCCACATACTGGTTCTCATACTTGCCGCCAATCTCCTGAAGCACGATGTTGCACTTCATCGTCTGACCGCCCTCCGCCTTCTGGCTCTGTACAGCGAAAGCCTCGCCCTGCTGCACCACTTTAAAGATTGCTTTCATAATGTTTTAGTTGTTTAATAATGTGTCGTCTCTTCATGCGCCTTACTGCATGGTTCCTAATGGTTTGCTTTTGTGCCGAGACAAACAAGAAGCACCCGAAACCAGCGACCTTAGTCGTCTTCTGATTTCGAGTGCAAAGGTAGGAACAAAAAAAATCGCAACCGAACGTTGTGTCCGATTGCGATGATGATAGCAATTATTGCTATGGTATTGCGATTATTCTCTTAGCAACTCCAGCAGACGTAAACCTACTTTACGTTGACGAACCTCTGCATCACCGAGGTTCTCTATTGACTCCCAATTGTCAGGAAATGACATGAGCTTGTGTGGTGACTGGTTGCGCCAATTGTTATAAACGCACTTATGAGAAACTTCTACACCAAGATTCTCAATGGTCTTGCAAAACTCTGGCTTGCTTGTTGGATAGCCAAATTCTGGCATGGTTAGCACGCGATAGATGGCATACCACAAAGTATCGTCTGTCAGCAAACCCTCTTTGTCCAGAATCTCTATCGACTCCTTCACCTTCTGGGATGTCGGTGGCAAACCTTTTACTTGACCTGCATGGAAAGTAATTGGTTGATGAAAATGGGGATCGTTCATCACGATGCAATTTGAACCTTTCTCAAAGTTCTGTTGATATTTATTCTGGTAAGTTTCTGCCATAGTAAATCTAATAGTTTAACACGGTTGCCTGACTATCTGCGTTGAAGTTCTGGATGAAATAATTGTTGGTAACACCAAAACTAATGAGGTTGTTTTTTAAGCGCTCCTTCTGTGTGTCATTGAGTGTATAATTACGCTCAAACAAAACTATGCGGATAGCTTCGCTCATAACCTGAGCACGTGCAGCACAATCTTGCTGAGCAATAAGGTCAATCATTTCGTCCATTGACACAATCTTCTGCAACTTCAATTTCTTGCAGATGTAGCATTGCATGAAAGGTAGGAAACGGTTGAGCGTTGAACGGAAGTTTCCATAATCACGTACAGTCTTATAGACTTTACGCTCCGGCAATGCCATCAGTCGTTTCTCCTCATCGAGTATGCGCTTTACATCCTCTTCGGTACGTATAGCAAGAAGGTTATGAGTCTTTATCAAGAAGCGAACCCATGACAAATAGTTGCCACGAGATTGCTTGTTGATACCCTTTATCTTCTCTAGGTAAAGATTGAACTCTTTTATGATATTCTCCTGCTCTGTCATACTGGTGTTGGAAATTTTGCTTGCAAAATTAATATTTTTCCACCAAATATGCAAGAGCAGGAGATTCATTTATGATAATTTAGGCAAATATACTATGCAGAATGTCGCTCTTGGCTCAAAAAAGCTTCAATCATGCGTTTAATTTCCTCACCAATTGCCTTTGCCATCAATGGTGGTACGGCATTGCCGATCTGGCGCAACTGGTACTTGTTTGCCACTTCCGAGAAGTCAAACCAATCGGGAAATGATTGCAGACGAGCCATCTCTCGTGCCGTCAGCGAACGGTTCTCTATAGGGTGAACGAAGCAATTGCCGTGGTTGTCCTTTACCGTAGGCGAAGGCTTATACCAGAAGAGTTTGCGACAAGAGTCCTTGCGATTCTCATAAAGCCCTTCGCCCTCCTTCTGTGCTGCCATGCGAGCCTTTATCTTAGCACCATGCTTAGCAAACACATGGCTCAGTTCTATGCTTTCTGGTTTGCCAACAAGGTCAGCAATGGCTTCACGCACACTGATGTATTGGTTAACAGAGAAGCGTGGTGCTGGATAACTGTTGAATGTGCCAATCCTATTACCAATAAATATCACACGCTCGCGAAGCTGAGGTACGCCGTAGTCGGCAGCTTTCAGCACCTTTACGTCCATTGTGTAACCCAGTGCCTCAAACTCCTTAATGATGGTATTCACTACCTCGCCCTTCTGCATGGTGAGGATGCCATTTACATTCTCGCCGATGACAACCTTAGGACGAACGCGACGAACTACATCAACAAACTCGTAGAAGAGTCGGTTGCGAGGATCATCCACAATGCGTTTGCCAGCTATCGAGAATCCCTGACATGGAGGGCCACCTATGATGACATCAACCTGCTGATGAGCTATCTTTTCTTCAACGTCTTCAGCCTTAAGATTAGCAAGGTCGGCACAATAAGTATTGCCATTCTTATGATTATGTTCGTATGTAATCAACGCATCTTTCCAGATGTCGATGCCAAGCAGAAGGTTGTAGCCAGCATGCTCAAAACCAAGTGACAAACCTCCGCATCCACAAAAAAGGTCGATGACATTGTATGATTCCTTATTCATTATTTTGTTATTTTCGTTTTCTTGTTAATTTGCCAATTCCACCTCAACTGTTAGATACTCGGCAATAACGAATTTCACTTTGTTGCCTTCGTTTGAGGTGCAGCATCTGTATCGTCCTTCTTGAACAACCTCCCATTGTGAGAGGTGTTTCATGCTTTTGTTCTTTCCATCCTCTATGACGAGAAACATGGAGTTCTGCAAGGCTCTGCTGCCTACCTCTGGAAGGAAATCGTTGAAGTACGGTTGCTCGAAGTCTTTGCGTTCAGATTCGCTCATTTGGCTAAGCAACTTCATCGAAACATGGAAATCACTTTCAAAAGCCAATGTCTCGTTGTAGTAAGCTAGATGACCGAAAGCGAGTTTATGTATCACTCTGAGGAATCTGTCTTTATCGTAATCCCACAATAGAAAGCCTCCGAAATCTCTGCATTGACTTTTTATCTCTTCTGCTAAAGCGATAGAGTGATTAAGCGTCTTACGTGTTTTGAGTCGCTTAATAGAAGAAACATCAGTAGTGCCCTCCTTCATGCAATCTATGACACAAGAAACATACTCCTCGTCCAACGAGAATGCTTTGTTGCATTCCTCGCAGCAAGGTACGACTGGCGGGTCACTGGGTAAAGGAGCATCCAAGAAGCATCGCGAAGGCACATGGTCCTCCGTGTCGGCAAAGCCTCCGCAGTATGCGCAGACATTCTTTAGCCTCCAGTCGTTGTAGTATGTTTTGTTCTTGTTCATTTACTCTATTGTTTCACGCTGTGTTTTCAACCCACAGCGTCGGTAGTACATACCTCCCGCTCTCGCCAAATCTCTTCTGCCAGATACTTGTCGCTTCGGCAATGGAGGTCGGCAATGCCTTCTTCGAGGAGAGGCAACAAGGGAGAGTTGTAGAAAATATCCATGGCTTCTTCAAGGCTCACGCTGTGCATCTGGCTAATCTCCGTGATGATACGAGCGTACTTTGCCTCCAGAATAGCATGGAAGGCTTCATCGTGCTGGGTATTCATAGGCGTTTGGTACTTTTGAAGGTTAGACATTCGTTGAGCACTTGTTGCGAGCGGATGCAAATCTGGTTGTTGGGTTCCTCGAAGATAAGGCGACGAAGGCATTCTTCCTTTGAGATGTCGCCAGCAAAATAGATGTCAACGGTACGGAACACTTTGTCGTTGGCAATGCCACCGATGATTACATCATAGTCGCCGACAACTCTGCCTTGACGGCATTCGGTAACGAAATCGAGCCATGTTTCATCGTAGCGCTTGAACTCTATGACCTTCCATTGACTGAGATCGTCGGCAAGTTCGTAGGTATTGAGGAAGGCTTCTTTGCCTCGGTTGGTGAAGCGTGCTCCATATTTCACCGCCTGTTCCTGCAAGGTAGTGACATAGAAACCAGGTCCGAAATCAAGGAAGGCACGGCTATGCTCGGTGTCGGGATGTTCCACCACAACGGTTGATGCGTGATAAACTTCCATTATGCCAACACTCCTTTCTCCCTCATGTATTCGGTGAGGTCTTCCATCAGATACTCTTTGCCAAAGGTGTGGAGCACATCGTAACTCGGCACGATGTAGCCGGTCAGTATGCCTGACTGCTTGAGGCGGCGATACACCTCAACGGCACTCAGGTTCAATCGGCGCGAGAGATTGCCGATGCAGTATGTTACGAAATCTATATTGTTACAATTCATATCTTGGTGTTTGTTTCTTGTTGTTCAGTTGGATCATTTCACCAACATCTCTGCCCACTCAGGCACGTCTTCGGTGTATTGCTTGAAGACTTCGCCATCGACGGTGCGGAAGAGGAGTTGCGGGAGGGCATTCTCTACGGAGTTGTCGTAGATGTAGGCGCGGTCAACGAAGGGGATTGCTCGCTTCATATTTTCCAACGACTTGAAGTAACGGCTCACGATTTTGGAGATGGGTACTTCGTGACCACCATTGAGATAACGTTGCGCAATTCTAGCTGCATTGATAGAGGGATTCTCCGTACAGACAAAAAACAGACGGATAAAGAATCCTGCATCGTGCGCCTTCTGGAGAAATTCCAACTTTTCGGGCGCAGAGAACACCGTTTCGAACACGAAATCCTTTCGTTGATCCATACATTCGTAACGAATCTCGGTTGCTCGTTTGGCTGCCTTCAATACTGCTTCCTTGTCATTCCAATCTCCAAACTCCTCTTGTGCTATGTTGTCGGGATTGATGTATAAACTGTCTGCTCCCCACTCATTGGAGAGAAGTTGCTCGGTCGTGGTTGTTTTACCCGAACCATTAGGACCTGCGATGACGCAAAGTGTAGGACGACGTTCGTTCATGACATCAATTGTTTGTTCGGATTGCAGCTAGACGTTGTCTAACTATCGTTTTAGCAGATGCGGTACTGCGACGTGCCGATTCTGCCACCTTCTCCATAATGGCGTGTAGCATCTCGTCAGTGGGCTCCTCCATGGAGGTGAGGCGGTATGATCGTAACTGAGTTTCTGACATAGTGATATTGATTTTGTGGCTTATGCACGCAACGTTGGCGCGCATAATGTGCTTTTTAAAGTGCAAAGATAAGAATTCTTTCTCAAATAATCAAGATTATTGATATTTTAACACTATTTGTTTGATATTTGATTCGTATTGTCAAAATGACTTATCGGTTCGCTTTGTAGAGCGGTTCTCGTTTATCATTCTACCTTCAACCCCTCCAGCAATTCCTCGTTGAAATACTTGATCCATGCTTCGTACACGTCTTGTGCCGACTGCATGGTGCCGATGAGGAATCCTGGGGTGTGCCTGAATTCGGCGAGGCCTCGGTAGTAATACATCTTGTGCTCGTTGTCGATGACAAAAGGCATGATGCTGTGGCGAAGACATTCGCGGAAGAGGATGAGACGACCGACACGTCCATTGCCGTCCTGGAATGGGTGGATGCTCTCGAAGCGCCAATGGTATTCGGCAAGTGTATGGATGGTCACGTCCGTTTGGGCATTGTACCACTCTTGCAGCGAGTTCATTTCCTTTGCAACATCGGCAGGCTTGCAGGTCTCACGTCCACCCACTTCGTTCGCTAGTTGCTTATAGTCACCAACGTTGAAATAGGACTTTTGGGCATCTGTCGTACTGGCTTTGAGTATGCGATGGAACTCCTTGATTATTTCCTCTGTGAGCGGTTGGTCGATGGTGCGCAGGAGGTAGTCGAAGGCAACGAAATGGTTGGTTGTCTCGATGATGTCATCTACAGGCACTGCCTCCTGATCCTTGAACCCGATGGTGCGGGTTTCAAAGATGTAGCGTGTCTGCTCCTCGGTCAGTTTGCTACCCTCGATGCGGTTGGAGTTGTAGGCGAGCTGCACCTGGGTTTTATGGTAGAGTCCTCCCTTGCGATGTGCCTGCTGCTCATCGATGAGGAATGATGTGAGTTTGTTCATTTCTTGCATTCTCTTGTCGGTATATGTGCGCAATGCGCGCTATTCAGGGCACAAAGTTAAGAATAATTTCTCAAATAATCATAGATTATTGAGATTTTTTTTCTTAGGGTCATGCGGTCATTAAGGTCATTTGGTCATTAGGTCATT
>JAZLHI010000153.1:0-2702 GCA_045616725.1 Prevotella sp.
GTTTATATTCGCTGATGGTGTGACAGTAATGTTGATTTTGTTTGATTCAGATCTATCAACCTCCGCCTTTATACCATCAGCTTCCAACGATGTTGTCCAGTTTCCATCTGGATTATAATGCTTCTCTGTATCAACGCAAAGGATGTCGCTAATCAAAATATTTGTAACATTGCTTGATTCAATAGATACGGTGCCACCTTCCTGACCGAAAGAGACAAGTGATTGAGACAGAATTATATCTGTAAATCCTCCTTCTCCTTCCTCGTGATGCTTGTTACATGAGCAAATAGCAGAGGCAACAATTAACAAAATGAATATAATCCTCTTCATTTTTTCTTTAGCTTAATTGTTGGACGGAACATGGACGGAGATAATCTGATCTCCATCTACAAATTTTATTGTTTCAAACCACCCAGCGCTCAAATTCAAGGGGTCTTCATACGAATATCTGAAAGTGACATAACTATTAAGCGACCTTGCTGATAATGCGATGCTTTCTACTTTCTGGCAGTCACCGTTCAAGCTTTCATAAAGAATCCATGTTGAGTTTAAATAAGATAGCTTTCCTTGGATTTCTTTAGACCACGCTTTAACGCTTCCTCCTTCCATCACAATGGTTTCATCCGAATCTCCTTCGTACAATCTTACAACAAATTGTATTTCATCTCCTTCTTCCCAAGATAAGGTATGATCAGGGAGGAGTGTAGCTTTACTCTGTTTCAGAGAATTCTCTACATTGAAATGATACCTTGCGGTAAAACTATCTTTACTGCAGGAAATCAATGCCAAACAAAACGCGCAAAAAATAAATATTCGTTTCATATCACTGAAATATAATAATCTATACAAATATAATGAATCTACAGCAAACTATACCTATCTCCGAACTTTATCGCCAATTGCTGTGAGATAATACCCCAGTTTGGGATAGGCATCGTCCATTTTTTACGGACGTTGCGGTATGCAAGATAGACGAGCTTGGTCAAGGCCGTATCATTCGGAAAGACGCCTTTGTTCTTAGTGACCTTGCGGATCTGGCGGTGGTAGCCTTCGACGGTATTGGTAGTGTAAATGAGCCTCCTGATGGGCTCAGTGTACTGGAAGAACTCACTCAGACGGTCCCAGTTGTCACGCCAGGACTTGATGACTATAGGATATTGCTCGCCCCATTTCTCCTCAAGTTTGTCGAGGGCCAACTCGCCAGCTTCCTTCGTTGCAGCACCATAGACAGGCTTCAGATCCTTCATGAACTCCTTCTGATATTTGCTGCCGACATACTTCATTGAGTTGCGTATCTGATGGATGATGCAGAGTTGCACCGCAGTATCCGGAAACACGCTCTTGATTGCTTCAGGGAAACCCTTGAGGCCATCTATACAAGCAATCATTATATCCTTTACGCCCCTGTTCTGCAGATCAGTCAAGACACTCAACCAGAAGTTAGCTCCCTCGCTCTTTGAGACATACATGCCCAGCAGATCCTTATGGCCTTCTTTGTCTATGCCGAGCACATTGTAGATAGCTCTGGTAACCACTCGGTTCTTCTCATCCATCACTTTGTAGTGTACGGCATCAAGCCAGACAATCGGATAAACCTCGTCCAGACCGCGGTTACGCCAGGCTTCAAGTTCAGGCAGCACCCTGTCCGTTATGGAACTGATAGTCTCAGCAGATACGGATGTCCCGACCGTCTCTTCGAGCCAATTGCTGATGTCTCGAGTGCTTGTACCAAGTGCATACAGGCCGATAATACGGTCAGCCATGCCCTCGGACAACATAGTCTCTCTCTTCTTGATGAACTGGGGCTCGAATGAGGCATCACGATCCCTCGGTGTCGTGACGGTAATATCACCCACTGGGGTCTGTACCTGCTTCTGCATCTTGCCATTCCGGCGGTTACCAGACTCGCGAGACTCCTGGGTAAGGTGAGCATCCATCTCTCCTTCCAGGGCTGCATTGACAATGTTCTCAATCATAGGAGCAAGGGCTCCATCTTTGCCGAAAAGCGGCTTGCCCGCTTTGATGTCCTCAAGGATCTGTGCCTTGAAGATGTTGAAATCTACTTCTTCTTTCATTGTTACTGTGTGTTACAAAAATAAGTCTTTATTCTTGCTTGACACAGTTCATTTTACACTCTCGATTTATTCAAACAGACGCGGAGAAGTTTCTGGCGCAAGATCTTTCATGGAATACTGATTATCTTCGTCTCGTTCTTCGTAATCACCTTCATAGTTATACTATGCGGTAAAGTAAAAGAGCCATTTGCTATGACTTGTGTGTTTCTTGTCCCGTTGCTGTGTTTCTTCTCGCCGTTCGGATGGATACCATCGCAAAAATCGGACGCTGAAATAATATCTGATACAATTACTCTCAGAACTGCCGGCCCTATAGAAAGCTGGTTAATATTTTTTTGCGACCTTGCTAAATTCCTGGTCAAGATAGTAATCTCCGTCCTCATTGGCATTCCCAAATTCTTCATCTCTATCTGGAATTTGAAAAAGATGAAGAAATCGCTCAAATAGGAGTACAGTCGAGGAGGACGAACGGGTTCGAGGAAGTTCCTTGAATACCTGATTGTCTATATGTACTCCTCAATTCTCGGAGTTCACACTCGGCGGCAACGTCTCGAAGATCTGGGGCCATCGCCCTTCATTCTACTATCTCGAAGGCAAGCAGGTCGGAAAGTCCGACTCCGGAGGCAG
>JAZLHI010000154.1:0-4461 GCA_045616725.1 Prevotella sp.
CTAATTGTACTTTCTTTGTAAAATTAATTTGTAATTTTGTGCGCATAAACTTTGTTTACCCTTAAACCAATAACATAAAATTCAGATTACTATGAAATACAATTTTGATGAAATAATCGATCGTCGCAACACCTCTTCCTACAAGTATGGCTACCTGAAAGACTACTTCGGACGCGAGGATTTGTTGCCACTTTGGGTGGCTGACATGGACTTCGCTACTCCTCCTTTCATCCTTGACGCGATAAAGAAGCGCTTGGAACATCCAGTTCTAGGTTACGTGAAAGACCCTGTTGACTGGAAACCTTCAGTCATTGAATGGGAGAAATCGCATCACAGTTGGGATATTTCGCCAGAAAGCCTTTGCTTCATCAATGGCATCATGAAAGGCATCGGCCTGGCTATCACTCGCCTTGTGCCAGAAGGCAAGAAGGTTATCATCCAACCTCCTGTGTATCACATGTTCAAATATGTGGCAGATGGTGCAGAGCGACCTGTTGTTTGCAATCCGCTTAAGGAACGTGAAGATGGTCTTTACGATATGGACTTCGAGAATCTTGAGCAGGTTATCGATGACGATTGCCGTATGCTTCTCCTTGCAAATCCGCATAATCCGGGCGGTGTTTGCTGGAGTAAGGAAACATTGGCTAAGCTTGCCGACATCTGTGCAAAGCATAACATCATCGTTATCTCGGATGAGATTCATGCGGACATGACAATCTTCGGCAACAAGCACGTGCCATTTGCTACTGTTAGCGAGACTGCTGCACAGATAAGCATTACGTTTGGTGCTCCGACTAAGGTGTTCAACATGCCGTCGCTCATCTCTTCATGGGCAGTGATTCCTAATGAGGAGTTGCGCAAGAAGTATGTTGGATGGCTTGAAGGACTTGAACTTCTCGACTCAAACATCTTCGCTATGCCTGCTGCCATTGCCGCTTATCGTGAAGGCGAAGAATGGCGTCAGCAGATGCTTGCATACGTGGAAGACAACATCCGCTTTGCAGAAGACTACTGCAAGGAGAATCTTCCTGGCATAAAGGTTGTGCGTCCAGAGGCAAGTTTCCTTGTTTGGCTCGACTGCCGCGGCTTGAACATTTCGCAAGAAGCACTTGTAGATCTCTTTGTCAATAAGGCAAAGCTGGCATTCAACATTGGAACAATCTTCGGCGAAGGTGGTGATGGTCACATGCGAATGAATGTTGCTACTCCTCGCGCTATTTTGACAGAAGCTCTCGATAGGTTGAAGGAGGCTATGAAATGATAGACACTCACATACATATTGATGGCGAAGAGTTCAAGGAAGACCTTGAGGAAGTGGTGCAGCGAGCAAAAGATGCTGATTGCGAGATGATGCTTGTGCCTGCAATAAACCTTGAATCGCTGACGACTGTCCCAGAGGTTTGTTCGCAATATCCGGGCTTCATGTATCCGATGATGGGCTTGCATCCAGAGGATGTGAAGGAAGATTGGCAGGAAGTGCTGGCGAAGATGAAACCTCTCCTGACCTCACCACAAGGGGGCTTCATAGCCATTGGCGAGGTCGGCTTGGATTATTACTGGAGTCGTGAGTTCGAGAAGGAACAGCTTCTTGCCTTTGAAGAGCAAGTAAAATGGAGCATTGAAATGCAGTTGCCACTGATGATTCATTGTCGCAAGGCACAGAATGAGATGGTGAAGCTGCTTCGTCAGTATAAGGATAAACTTCCTGGAGGCGTGTTCCATTGCTTCACAGGCAATGCTCATGAGGCAGAGGAACTCCTTGAATTTGAGAACTTTGTGCTCGGCATCGGAGGTGTTCTTACCTTTAAGAAGAGCAATCTTCCAGAGACTCTAAAGGAAGTTGTCCCGCTATCAAGGATTGTTCTTGAAACCGATGCTCCTTATATGGCGCCTGTGCCAATGAGAGGCAAACGAAACGAAAGCGCCTACATTATGTATATAAAGGAGAAGCTTGCTGAAATCTATGGCACGACCGCAGATGAGGTTGACCGCATTACAACGGAAAATGTCAAACGAGTATTTAAGACCCTCTAAATATTGATATTATGAAAAAACTAACCTTCCTTTTTGTAGTTATTGCAGCGTTATGCTCAATGACACAAGACGACACTCACACAATGTTCATGATTGGTGATTCAACCATGGCAAACAAAGACACTACTAAAGGTCCTGAGCGTGGCTGGGGCATGATGGTTCAGGAATTGTTTGACGAGACGCAGCTCATCGTTGACAATCACGCTGTGAACGGCCGCTCTTCAAAGAGTTTTATTGACGAAGGTCGCTGGCAAGTAGTGCTTGACAAGATAAAGCCGGGCGACTATGTTGTCATTCAGTTTGGTCATAACGACGAGAAACCTGGCGATCGTCACACAGATCCAGGCTCTACCTTTGACGATAACCTTCGCAAGTTTGTCAATGAGACTCGTGCAAAGGGTGGCAAGCCTATCCTTATGAATGCTTGCGTGCGTCGTAACTTCTATAAAAAGGTGCCAAAGAACGACGATGACGAGGCTCTTCGCAACACTACTGCAGCCGGAGATCCAACGAAAGCTGCACAAACTGGAGGTCAGGAAGAAGGCGATATTCTTTATGACACTCACGGCTACTACCGCTATTCACCACGCGAGGTTGCCCTTGAGACGGGTGCTACATTCGTGGATGCAAACAAACTCACACACCAACTTGAGCAGGCTCTCGGTCGTGAGCGTTCAAAGAAAATCCATATGTGGTATGCTGAGGGTGAGATTCCTGAAATTCCTCAGGGCAGACAAGATAACACTCACTACAATATCGTAGGAGCAAAGGCTATTGCTCGTCTGCTTGTTGACGGTATGTGCAAGGAAATGCCTGAGCTCTATCGCTATATGAAGGGCGGTATGCGCGGTGGTTTTGGTGGTCCTCGTGGCGGTTTCGGCCAAGGTCAAGGTCCTCGCGGCAACTGGGGCCAAGGTCAAGGCGGTCAGCGTGGTAACGGACAGCGCGGAAATGGTCAGCGTCCTCGCGGCAATTGGGGACAAGGACAAGGCGGCTTCGGTGGCGGTAACTTCGGCGGAGGCTTCGGTAACGGTGGCTTCGGCGGCGGTTTCGGTGACGATAACGGAGGAGATTAGTAAGGAATAGCATTCGTTTTGTATACGAATTCACTTTGAGTTTGTATACAAACCAGAGGTCAGTTTGTATACGAAACGGAAGTGTGTTTGTATACAAAACCTGCTCAAAAAGCTTAGAAATATATCTTTGTTTTTCAAAGGAATAAAAAAGAAAGCTAGCAGACACATCTTGTCTGCTAGCTTTTTTTATGTCTAAATTCAAATGATTGAGGTTTCTGATGCCTTACTTCTTCAGCTGGTATGTGAAAGTTGCCATTGCGTAGCGTGGCATCTGCTTGCTCCATGAAGAGTATTCCATGCCGGAACCTACAGTAGAATTATAGCCCTTGTTCTGGTTGAAGAGGTCGTGAACCTCAAGCTTTATTTCGCAGCTGTTCTTCTTACCGAACTTCTTTGCGAGAGAGATGTTTGTGATGTTCTGGTTGATGCGAGAATCATTACGAGCATCAGCAAGGTTCTGCCATTCGTCTTCTACCTGAGCGACCAAGCCTGGAAGGAATTCCCACTTGAGGGAAGCGTCAATTTCGTGCTGTATCTGCGAAGCATTGCGTGAAGACTCGATGTCAGACCATGTCTTGAAGTAAGGCATAGTGTACCAAATAGCGAAGTCAATCTTCTCCATTGTGCTTGTGAGAGCTATATTAGGAGTGATAGAGAACACCTGGTGAGTGCCATCGAGCTTGCGGAGATTTGCTGAGCCGTCAGAGTTCTTGCCAAGGTAGTAAGTCATCTCCTGTGGAGAAGTCATGTAGGTTGCGTTGAGACCGATGTTGTAGTTGCATGAGATAGCCTTGATAGGAGCGCTGTACATCATGTATGTCATGAAGTTGTTTGTGCTACCGTTGTTGATTCTTGTGCTTACACTACCAGAAACAGGTACTGAGAAACCGTCGAAGCGAGGGTCGCTGCCATAGCCTGGGAGGTCAGAAAGGAGAACAGATTCCTTTGAAAGGTTGTTGATGCTTGATGTTCCGATACCGTTGGCTGTGTGAGAGTAGTTGATCATTGCATAGATGTTTGTACCCTTCATTGGATTTGAAGTAGAGAAGTTCACGTTAAAACGGTGGCTCTGGCTGCTCTCCAAGTTTGGATTTCCTACGAAGAAGCTGTAAGGATTTGAAGTGACGAGCTTTGTATAGAGATCGCTGAGGTTAGGAGTGCTCTGATCCATAGAGTAGCTTGCGCGAATGAATGAAGTCATCTTGCGCCAGTTGAACTGGATGGAAGGTTTTACCCATGAGTATGAACGAGTGATGGATTCAGATGGATCAGCACCGAGGGCAGTGTCCCAGTAGTCGAATGTGCGAGAGCTGTAGTCACGCTTGTAGTTGTATGAGAGAGAAGGGATGAG
>JAZLHI010000155.1:0-144115 GCA_045616725.1 Prevotella sp.
TGAGATGCATCGGCGCAGACAACCCTGACAACGCTACCGTACAGAACATCCGCAACATCCACATCAACGCTCGCGGAACGGGTAAGTTCTCTTCTGCTCAGCTCCGCCAGAAGTGCAAGTTCAAGGAGATGGATGAGTACAACAGGTAAAGGGTAGGCGGCTAAACCGCCACCCTTTTTTTAAACACTATACATTAAAATAATTCATGAAAAATTCGTGGTTAATTCGTGGAAATTCGTGTTCCCGTAAATAGTCTTGTATAACAAATATCAAGCGAAAAAAGGGAAAAACATTAAATAATGTAAAAATAAGGGGGAAAATTTTGCTGTGACTGCAAAAAGCCGTAATTTTGTCGGGTAATATGGCTTTGAATCAGTCTTTCATACAGGAACAAAAGCAAGGTCAGACGCAGAAAATGACTACCAATCAGGTGCAGTTCATGCTCCTGCTTGAGAAGCCTCTTGCGCAGATTGAAGAGTGCGTGGAGAACGAGCTCAACGACAATATTGCCCTTGTGAAGGACGGGTCGGAGGCTGACTCTAACTTTGACTCTAACTTTGACTCAAACTTTGACTCAAACTCCAACTCTGATGGCCGTCCTGCTTCAAGGGAAGACGAGGATAGTAGAGTAGGGGAAGACTCTGATTCTGACGTAGAGTCTAACGAGGGGGCTGATGACGATGGCTCAAGCCTTGACTTCTCGAGTGGTCTTCTCGACGATCCTGACGACGACCGCAAGCCTATCGTGGAGAAATCTCCTGACGACGGTACCACTCTCTACCAGCAGCTCCTCGACCAGGTGCAGATGCTCGACATCACGGAAGAGGAAACGAAGCTGATGGAGTACATAATCGGACAACTTGACAACAACGGATGGCTCGCGAAATCGCCTCTTCTCATGGCCGAAGACCTTCTTATTTTCCAAGGTCAGGAGGTGGAGGTGGAAGAGCTTCAGAAGCTTGTTGACCTGCTCAAGACCCTTGACCCAGCCGGCATAGGAGCCGCTTCGCTTCAGGAATGTCTGCTCATACAGGTGGAAAGACGCCAGAAATCGGCCGTGGCGACTGTCATGAAGCGTATCCTGAGAGACCATTTCCAGGACTTTATCAACCAGAAATGGAGAAATCTCTACGTGAAGATCCATGAGGACGAGGAACTCATCACGGAGGCCTTGATGAAAATCCGTAGGCTTAACCCGCGTCCGGGAGCAGGCCTTGGCGATAACATCCATGAGACGGCACAGCAGATAGTTCCCGACTTCATCGTCGAGACGAATGGCGACGACGTGACCTTCAGCCTTAACTACGGTAAGATTCCACGCCTGGCCGTTGACGCCGACTGGGACGACCTCGTGAAGAAATACGAGGGTGTTGACCGCGAGAAGATGCGCAAGAGCCAGTATGAGGAATTCATGTGGAAGCGCAACCGCGTGAAACGAGCAAAGGCTTTCATCCAACTCCTCCAACTTCGCTTCCGCACGCTATATGTGGCTATGCAAATCATAGTCAGGCGACAGAAGCAATTCTTCCTCACGGGCGACGACAACAACCTGAAGCCGCTCCTCCTGAAGGACTTGGCAGCCGAGATGAAATACGACATATCCACAATCTCACGTGCCTGCCAAAGCAAGTATGTACAGACGGAGTGGGGGATATACCCGATGAAGCACTTCTTCCTGATTTCATACGGCGAGGGCGACGACCAATATACGCAGAAGCAAATCTATAGCGCCCTTCAGGAAATAATAGACAACGAGGACAAGTCAAGACCTCTCTCGGACGAGAAAATCTCGGAACTCATGAAGGCAAAGGGCTTCGACCTCGCACGCAGAACGGTGGCAAAACATCGTGAGAACATGGGAATACCGGTCAAGAGACTTAGGAAGGTTTGACGTTAACGTTAACGTTAACCTTGACCTTGACTTTAACTTTGACTAATTGTGAAAATAGTATTACGCATAGCACAGGCGATATCAATACTCTTTCGCCCATTCTATCTGCCCCTCATCGGAGTGGCTGCGCTATTCCTATTTTCCATACTGAACTTCATCCCTGCCTTGATACGCTTGGAGATTCTCTTCCTGATATGGATAGGCACGGTATTCGCTCCACAATGGCTTATCTCCATCTATCACAAGACACACGGGCTGAACTTCCTTCCGTTCGTGAGGAAAGAGCATCGCGTGGTGCCATACATGATTTCCATCGTTTGCTACTTCCTATGCTATTGGCTCCTGACCATTCTCTTCAACGCGCCACACATGGTGAAGGCTATTCTCATAGCTGCTCTCGTCATACAGATGGTTTGCGCCCTGATTAACATAAAGTGGAAGATATCAACCCACACGGCTGCCATAGGCAGTTTCCTCGGCGGACTGATAGCATCCTCCATGATATACCAGTTCAACCCGATATGGTGGTTCTGCGTGATAAACCTCGTCGGAGGACTCGTGGGAACCAGCCGAATGATACTCCGCCAGCATACGCTTGGAGAAGTGGTAGGCGGATATTGGATAGGATTCTTCGGGGCGCTGATGACGATACTGTTTGTGTAGGCCTCTCCCCCCCCCCAGCCCCCTCTCCGTTTAATGGGAGGGGGAGTAATTACTCTTACAAGATGAGTATAGAGGAAGGCTTAGGCTTAAATATAATTGATAATAAATAGTGATATAACTCCTCCCACAAAATCATATCACTCCCCCTCCCATTAAACGGGGAGGGGGCTGGGGGGAGAGGCCTGTATGATCTCAATAATCATGGGTTCCACTAGCGACCTTCCTGTAATGGAAAAGGCTATGAAATTGCTCGACGAAATGGAAGTTCCATTCGAAGTGAACGCTCTCTCTGCACATCGCACACCAGAGCAGGTTTCCGACTTTGCGAAGAATGCCAAGGCTCGTGGCGTGAAGGTTATCATCGCCGGCGCAGGAATGGCAGCAGCTCTTCCAGGCGTTATCGCAGCTGAGACAACTCTTCCTGTAATCGGCGTGCCTATCAAGGGTAGCGTTCTCGATGGTCAGGATGCACTCTATTCCATCCTTCAGATGCCTCCAGGCATTCCTGTGGCTACTGTTGCCATCAACGGCGCCATGAACGCAGCTATCCTCGCCGTTCAGATGCTCTCGCTTTCAGACGAGAAGCTTGCCGAGAAGTTCGCCGTTTACAAGAAGAACCTCGCGCAGAAGATTGCCAAGGCAAACGAAGATTTGAAGGCGTTGGATTACAAGTGTTTGGTGAAGTAGTTTATTTATAAAATCAAAATGACGAATTCCAATACTTATTCTCGTCGCAAGACCGTTGAAGTGCAGATTGGCAATACTCCGCTTGGTGGGGATAATCCTATCCGCGTACAGTCGATGACTACCACTTCTACGATGGATACCGAAGGCTCTGCGCAGCAGGCTAAGCGTATCGTGGATGCTGGCGGCGAATATGTAAGACTCACAACACAAGGCACTCGCGAGGCGGAGAATCTTGCGCCAATACATGAGCGTCTGAAGGAGCTTGGCGTGAATGTCCCTCTCGTGGCTGATGTTCATTTCAATCCTGCTGTGGCTGATGTTGCTGCCCTTCATACGGAGAAGGTTCGTGTGAATCCGGGAAACTATATCGACCCAGCCAGAACTTTCAAGCAGCTGGAATATACTCCTGAGGAATATGCGGCAGAACTCCAGCGCCTTGAAAAACGCTTCGTGCCTTTCCTCCGCTCTTGCAAGGAGCATAACACAGCCATCCGTATCGGCGTCAACCATGGTTCCCTTTCCGACAGGATAATGTCGCACTATGGCGATACTCCTGAGGGAATTGTTGCAAGGTGTATGGAATTCCTTCGCATCTGCGTGAAGGAGAGTTTCATGAATGTGGTTATCTCCATTAAGGCGAGCAACACAGTCGTGATGGTTCGCTCCGTTAGACTTCTCGTTGAGCAGATGGACAAGGAGGATATGCACTTCCCTCTGCATCTCGGCGTGACGGAAGCAGGCGAAGGCGAGGACGGAAGAATAAAGAGTGCCGTAGGTATCGGAGCCTTGTTGGCAGAAGGTATTGGCGACACAATCCGCGTCTCTCTCTCGGAAGAGCCTGAATGTGAGATTCCTGTTGCGAAGAAACTCGTGGAGATGATTGAGGATTGCGCAAAGCTTCGTCATGAGGCAAAGGCAAATATCAAGGATGATACCATCACCATAGCCCTTGTTGAGCAGAATATGGAAGACCTTCAGCTGAAGGCAGCCATGACTGTTGGCGCTTTGCTTATCGACGGTTGTGCTCACGAACTCGTCATAGAGAATCCTCATTTCACGAAGGAAGAACTCAAAAGCCTTTCCGACTCAATCCTTCAGGCAGCTCGCGTGCGCTTTACAAAACCAGAGTTCATCTCTTGCCCTGGTTGCGGAAGAACGCTCTATGACCTTCAATCTACCATTGCAAGAATCAAGGAAGCAATCTTCACGGAGGCAAAGAAAGACCCTCGTTTCTCGACTTTGAAGATTGGAATCATGGGTTGTATCGTGAATGGTCCTGGCGAAATGGCGGATGCCGACTACGGTTATGTAGGAGCCGGACGCGGAAAAATATCTCTCTACAAGCAGAAGGAATGTATCATGAAGAATATTCCTGAGGAAGAAGCCGTAGAGAAACTACTTGAATTCATAAAGTTGGACCTATGATTTGTAGGGCGAGGATTTCCCAGCCGTTTCATACACAAGCGGCTCACAAATGTTCGCCCTACAAAAACAAGGGAAACTTCAAATATAAATAATGATAACAGAAATAGCTAAGCTGGCGTTCTTACCTCGTCAGCGTGATCTTGAACGACATAACAACCACGGAGCGGAACTTCAGCAGAAGGCCTTGCTTTATCTCGTAGATCGTGCGAAGGATACATTCTATGGCGTGGAACATAACTTTGCAAACATCCATACATACGAGGACTTTGTGAAGAATGTCCCTGTGAATACCTACGAGGAAGTGAAGGGTTACATCGATAGAATGCGCCACGGAGAGCGTGATATCCTTTGGCCTGGACAGGTGAAGTGGTACGCAAAGTCTTCGGGCACGACGAACGACAAGAGCAAGTTCATTCCGGTTTCAAACGAAGGTCTGCAGAAAATCCACTACGCTGGTGGTTTTGACGCTGTTGCCCTTTACCTGATGTCTAATCCGAAGAGCAAGATATTCGACGGAAGAGCGATGATTCTTGGTGGTTCTCATGCGCCAAACTATAATCTTCCGAACTCTCTCGTAGGCGACCTTTCTGCCATTCTCATCGAGAATATCAATCCCTTGGCGAATATGGTTCGCGTGCCAAAGAAGAAGACTGCGCTCATATCCGACTTTGAGGTTAAGCGACAGGTGATAGCCGCCGAGACCATGACTAAGAATGTTACGAACCTCTCTGGCGTTCCTTCTTGGATGCTTTCCGTTCTCACGGTAATCATGGAGAAGACGGGCAAGACTCATCTTGAGGAAGTATGGCCAAACCTTGAGGTTTTCTTCCATGGTGGAGTTGCCTTCACGCCTTATCGTGAGCAATACAAGCAGCTCATAACAAAGCCTGATATGCACTATATGGAGACGTATAATGCGTCGGAAGGTTTCTTCGGTTTGCAGAGCGATTTGACTGATCCTGCCATGCTTCTAATGCTCGATTATGGCGTATTCTATGAGTTCATGCCTATGAGCGAATTCGGCAAGGAGAACCCAACAATCGTTCCTCTTTGGGGTGTAGAGCCAGGAGTAAACTACGCCATGCTCATCTCTACCTCTTGCGGCTTGTGGCGTTACATGATTGGAGATACCGTAAAGTTCACGAAGACTAATCCTTACAAGTTCATCATCACCGGTAGAACAAAGCATTTCATAAACGCTTTCGGCGAGGAACTCGTAGTGGATAACGCGGAGCAAGGCCTCAAATATGCTTGCGAAAAGACTGGTGCTCAGGTACTTGAATATACGGCTGCTCCTGTCTTCATGGATGCAAATGCCAAGTGTCGCCACCAATGGCTTATAGAATTCTCGAAGGAACCAAGCGATCTCCAGCAGTTCTCAGACCTTCTCGACAAGCGTCTCCAAGAGATAAACAGCGACTACGAGGCTAAGCGATACAAAGATATCACTCTTCAGCATCTTGAAATTGTGAAGGCTCGCGAAGGACTTTTCACGGAATGGATGAAGTCTCGTGGAAAGCTTGGCGGTCAGAACAAGGTGCCTCGCCTTTCAAACTCACGTGAATATCTCGAGGCTCTGCTTCAAATGAATTAAGAACACTTCTAATGAAACATCTCCTTTACATATTCTCTTTCATACTCCTTCTTGTCTCTTGCGCCCGAATGGGAAGTCCCGACGGCGGATGGTATGACGAGGAGCCACCATACGTTCTGGCAACCTCGCCTATGGAGAATGCCGTGAACTTCAATGGCAACCGCGTCTATCTGCTCTTTAACGAATACATAAAGCTCGAGAATGCGCAGGAGAAGGTCGTCGTTTCGCCACCACAGCTTGAGCAGCCGGAGATTAAGCTTCAGGGAAATCGCATCCGAATTGACCTGAAGGACTCTCTTATGGCTAATCAAACTTACACCATAGACTTCTCAGATTGCATTTCCGACAACAACGAAGGCAATCCGATGGGCAACTACACCTTCACGTTCTCTACAGGCGACCATATAGACACGATGGAAGTCTCTGGTAATGTGATAGATGCGGAGACTCTTGAGCCTGTAAAAGGAGCTCTTGTAGGCTTGTACTACGACTCTTTGTTCACGCAGGAGAAGGGTGATACCATTTTCCGTACGAAGTCCATGATTCGTGTTTCGCGTTCCGATGGCGAAGGACATTTCTGTATAAAGGGTGTTGCTCGTGACAAGAAATATCGCATCTTTGCCCTTGAGGACATGGATGGCGACTTGAAGTATTCGCAGGCTTCGGAAGGACTTGCCTTCGATAGTCAGACCATCAAGCCTGATTGTTATCCTGACACTCGCCTTGATACTATCTGGGCTGACGAACTCCGAATTCGCGATCTTGTGCAAGTGCCTTATACTCACTTTATTCCCGACAATATCGTCCTCCGTATGTTCAAGGCTAAGCAGCAGGAGAGACATTTGCTAAAGAAGGATAGAAACGAGGCGGAGCAGTTGAAGGTGTTCTTCACTTATGGCGATAAGCAGCTTCCTACATTCCGCCCTCTCAACTTTGAAGCGAAAGAGGATGTAAACTATCTTGTGGAACATTCCCTTGAGAATGATACCATAACATATTGGCTTTCAGATAGTACGCTTATTAATAATGACTCCCTTACCGTAGAACTCTCATATCTTGATACGGATTCTACTGGCGAGTTGAAACTGAAGCTTGACACCCTTGAGTTTATTCCTAAGCTCAACTTTGAGAGACGCGAGAAGTTGAAGGAAGAGGAATATAAGAAATGGAAGAAGGAACAGGATAGGCTGATGAAGAAGGAAAAGCCTTATGAGACAGAGTTCCCGAAGAAACCTCTTGAGGTGAAATGGAATGCAAAGTCTGCCATGACTCCTGAAGACCATATAACCTTTGAGGTTCCTGCGCCTGTTGCTTTGATAGATACATCCATGATTCACCTTCAACAGAAGGTTGATACACTCTTTGAAGACAAGCCTTTCCGAATAGAGGAAGATTCCATCAGGCCGCGATTCTATCATATCCTTTCCGACTTCCAGGAGAAGGAAGAATACAAGTTTGAGGTCGATTCCTTTGCCGTTCGCGACATTTACGACCGCCTCTCAATTGCTCATAAGACGAATATAAAGATAGGCGAGGAAGATTCCTTTGGAAAGATTATCGTCAACCTCACAGGAGTCAAGGGCGCGCAATATATATTCCAGCTTATGCAAAGTGGCGACAAAGTTTACAAGGAAGTCATAACAGGCAACCCTTATGCTGAGTTCCGCTATCTCAAGGCAGGAAATTACTACCTCAAGCTCATCGTTGACGATGATGCCGACGGCAAGTTTACCACAGGACTTTATGACGAGAATATCCAGCCGGAGCAGGTGTTCTACTATAATGGAATTATAGAGGTGAAGGAGAAATGGGACAACAGAATCTCATGGAATCCGAAATCCGTTGCCCTCAACAAGCAGAAGCCGGCAGCTATCACAAAGCAGAAGGCTGATAAGAAGAAAGTCCTCAAGAAAGACCGCAATATGCAACGTGCTCGCGATCTTGGTCTGAAGTTCCTTCCTGATGGCACACCTGTAACAAGTTCAAAAAAATAATACACAACAATTCAAATCTTAAAACAATGAAAAGAATCTTGTCAACTCTTATGGTTGTACTCTTCGCAATAGTGGCAACCAAAGCTCAATGTACGATGAAGAATACCGCTTTCCAGGGCGGCGAACATCTAACTTACAATCTCTATTACAACTGGCAGTTTGTATGGGTAAATGCCGGTACGGCTACCATGTCTGTTTCAAATGCCAACTATAAGGGAAAATCGGCTTTCAAAGGCAGTCTCATCACTCGCGGAAATAGCAAGGCTGACAAGTTCTTCGTTATGCGCGACACTCTTCTCTGCTATACGGGACAGGACCTTGCGCCACTCTATTTCCGCAAGGGAGCAAAGGAAGGCAAGCGTTATACGGTGGATGAGGTGTGGTATAACTACAATGGTGGTAGCACATCACTCACTCAGCATTATCGCAACAAGAATGGCGAGTTGAGAAAGAAGTCCACTTCCGTTAGCGGATGTGTGGTGGATATGATGAGTGCTTTCCTTCGCACACGAAACCTCAGTACAACAGGTTGGCAGAAAGGACATACCGTAAGCATGAAAATGGCCGATGGCGACGATGTTAACCAGACAAAGCTTGTCTATAAGGGGAAAACAAAGGTAAAGGCTGACAATAAGCAGACATACGAATGCCTTGAACTTTCCTTCCAGGAATTACAGAAAGGCAAGTGGAAGGAAATCGTGAAGTTCTTCGTTACAGACGATTCCCGCCATATCCCTATCCGTCTTGACCTGACACTCAAGTTCGGCTCCGCAAAAGCATATCTCACTTCCATGAATGGGGTGAAATAGATTTAATTGATAATTGATAATGGAAAATTGATAATAACAAATCGACCAATCATCAAATCGTCAAATCGTCTAATGAAAAAGCTTTTTATAGAAACATACGGCTGTCAGATGAATGTTGCTGACAGCGAGGTGGTAGCCTCTGTAATGAAGATGGCTGACTACGAACTCTGTGACACCCTTGAGGAAGCGGATGCCGTTTTCCTCAACACTTGCTCTGTACGAGACAACGCAGAGCAGAAGATTCTCCATCGCCTTGAAGCCCTAAACAATCTCAACAAGAAAGGCAAGAAACGCATTCTTGGTGTTCTTGGTTGTATGGCAGAGCGCGTGAAGGAAGACCTCCTCAACAATCATCACGCAGATCTCGTGGCAGGTCCTGACTCTTATCTCTCCCTGCCAGACCTTATCTCACAATGTGAACTCGGACAGAAGGCCATCAACATCGAACTTTCCACTTCCGAGACCTACAAGGACATCGTTCCACAGCGCATAAACCATGGACGTAACTTCGGCGGTTTCGTGAGCATCATGCGCGGTTGCAACAACTTCTGCCACTATTGTATCGTGCCTTACACTCGTGGTCGTGAGCGTTCACGTGAGGTGGAAAGCATCATCCGCGAGTGTATTGACCTTCGTGACCGTGGCTTCAAGGAGGTAACTCTTCTTGGACAGAATGTGAATTCCTACAATTTCGAGGGCGTCAATTTCCCTGAGCTACTCCGTAAGGTGGCACATGCTGTTCCTGAGATGCGCGTCCGCTTTACCACATCCCATCCAAAAGACATGAGCGACGAGACTCTTCAGGTTATTGCAGACGAACCAAATGTTTGCAAGCAGATACATCTTCCTGTGCAAAGCGGTTCTAACACAATCCTTAAGCTCATGAATCGCAAGTACACCCGCGAGTGGTATCTTGAGCGTGTGGCAGCCATTCGTCGCATAATTCCAAACTGCGGACTCACAACGGATGTCTTCGTAGGCTATCACAACGAGACTGAGGAAGACCATCAGCAGACACTTTCACTCATGCGTGAGGTAGGCTACGACTCAGCCTTCATGTTCAAGTATAGCGAGCGCCCTGGAACTTACGCTTCGAAGAATCTTCCTGATAATGTACCGGAGGAAGAGAAGCTTCGCCGCCTTGACGAACTTATCGCCCTTCAGACAAAGATTTCCGCAGAGCGCAATCAGTCTGAGATTGGCAAGACATACCAGATTCTCGTGGAAGGCTATAGCAAGCGCTCTCGTGAACAACTCTTCGGCCGTACGGAACAGAACAAGGTAGTAGTCTTCGACAAGGGAAACCATCACATCGGAGAATACCTCATGGCAAAGATTACAGGCTCTTCAAGCGCAACTCTTCTAGGAGAAATTGTCGAGTAAAGAGATACTATCTAATATAATGTAAATTTGCACAAAAGGGTCAGACCCCTTTGTGCAATTTTTTTCATTCATATTCCTATGCTTTACGGTTCGTATTCCTATGCTTTAAGGGGCGTAAAGCTATGAGTTATGCATCGTAAATGTATGGCTTATAACTCGTAAACCTATACTTTATTTTGCTTTAATATAAAATAGGAACACTTGGAGTGTTTTAGCCATTTCTTATGTCTTCATGAAGGCGAAGGCAACAGCGGCTATAAGGCAAATGAAAGAGGCTATGTGGTTCCAATGGAGCGACTCGCCCTTGAACATGACCATGGCGATTATTGTGAAAACGGTAAGGGAGATTACTTCCTGGATGATCTTCAGTTGGAAGAGAGAGAATGGTCCACCATTACCAACGAAGCCGATACGATTGCTTGGAACCTGAAGGCAATACTCGAAAAATGCCAAGCCCCAAGAGAAGAGGATTACGCCTATCAAAGGCCAACTGTTGGAGATGTTCATTTCCTGAAGTTTCAGATGACCATACCAAGCGAGAGTCATGAAGATGTTGGAGCCAATAAGGAGGAGGATTGTGTAGAGAGCGTTCATAATTTATTGTTTTTTTCATGCTTCCAAAGCTGCCAGGAGTTGAATATGTTCTGCCAGAGAATATAGCAGCCAGGGGCTATGGAAGATATTGGATTGAGATAGGTGAAAGCGCACCAGATGGCTAGCGTGGTATTCTTTTGGCCGAGTCCTTGTCCGCCGTCTATACGGTTGCCGAAATGTTCGCCAAGGTTCTTTCCCACGAAGAATTGCACAGCTGTCACGAAAGCTGCTGAGAGTGCTATCCAAAGTAGGAAGATGTGTGGGATGTCTGTATGGAATATGTTGCGAACGGTAACGCCTGTTACGGCTGCAAGCATTATTGCCCAGAGATAGAAGCCAAGGTCCTTTATGTTTACTATAGCCTGATAAACCTTTGGCACATAATGCTTTACGAAGGCAGCAAGAAAGAGCGGAAGAAGGAGAATCTTTACCGTCTTATCAAGGATGACAAGAGCCGCGGAAACGAAAGTAAGGTCTGCCTGTTTCTCTATAAGTGGGAAAAGCAAAGGCATGGAGAATACGGCTACGACATTACTCAAAAGCGTGTAGGTAGTCATCTCCGTGAGGTTTCCTCCAAGCTTGTTCGATACAACGGAAGCTGCTATGGCTGAAGGACAGATTATGCAGATGAGCATACCTTCTATAAGAATCTTCATCTCGCCTTCCAAGCCGAAAGCGAGGATTGCTCCAACACAAGCCACGGACATGAGAAGCTGCGCTACTATTATCGCCAAATGCCAACGTCTTACGCCCACCTCATGATAGTTGAGCTTGAGGAAGGTTACGAAGAGTATGACGGACATCGCCCATGGCAGGAGGTCCGTTACGATTGGGTTAAGGATATCTCCTGCCTCGTCGAGAAAGGGCAAATAGTAGAAGAGCAAGTAGATTATCGTGCCGGCTGCTATGGATACCGGCAGAGTGAAAGTCTTCAGAAACTTTTTCATCTTTATCCTAATCTTTTTACCTTAAAAACCTACCCTCTTCTTACAAGCTGAACAACATTCTCCACATGCGGAGTATGTGGGAACATGTCAACCGGCTGAACCTTTGTGACCTTGTAGTCAACATCAAGAAACTGGAGGTCGCGCGCTTGAGTGGCCGGGTTACAGCTTACATACACAATACGTTTTGGCTTTGCATTAAGGATAACGTTTATCACATCCTGATGCATGCCGGCACGAGGAGGGTCTGTGATGATTACATCCGGTTCGCCATGCTTCTTCACGAACTCATCCGTAAGGATATCCTTCATATCGCCAGCATAGAACTCCGTATTCTGCACATTATTTATCTCGGAATTTATCTTCGCATCCTCGATAGCCTCCGGAACATACTCAATACCAATAACATGCTTTGCCTTGCCAGCCACGAAGTTAGCGATTGTTCCGGTACCTGTATAAAGGTCATAGACAAACTCTTCCGCTGTGAGTTCCGCAAAGCTTCGAGCCACCTTGTAAAGCTCGAGAGCCTGCTCCGTATTCGTCTGATAGAAGCTCTTTGGACCAACCTTGAAGCGGAGGTCTTCCATGAGCTCGAAGATATGGTCGTTTCCGTAATACACATTCACAGGAAGGTCGCCAAAAGTATCGTTGCATTTCTGGTTGTCAACCCAAAGGAGTGATGTGATCTCTGGGAAATGCTGATGGATAGCCTCAAGCATTCCCATAGCCTTTGTGTGATCTGCGTCGTAGTTGTTATCGTGATCAAGCTTGAACTGCACGAGAAGCATCCATTCGCCCGAATTTGAGTTACGGATCATCATGTCGCGAAGCAAACCCTGCTGACCGCGAACATCAAAGAATGCGAAGTCATGCTCGTTGGCATAGTCGCGAATGAAGTTACGAAGACGATTCTGGAGATTGTCCATGAGATGACATTCCTCGATAGGATAAATCTTGTCAAAAGCGCCCGTAATATGGAAGCCTACGGCATTCATATTGTCGTATTTCACGCCCGAACGAACCTCATCAAGGGTAAGCCAACGCTTGTTTGAACAGCTGAACTCTACCTTGTTGCGATATTCAAACTCCTTCACGCTACCGAGAACAGGCTGAATCTCAGGAAGTTCAATCTTTCCGATGCGATGGAGCTGGTCAGAAACCTGCTTATGCTTCATGCGAAGCTGCTCCTCGTAAGGAATCATCTGCCACTTGCAACCGCCACAGATGCCGAAATGCTGACACTTTGGCTGACGACGACGCTCGCTATACTTGATGAAGCGAACAGCCTCTCCTTCAAGGAAAGAGTTCTTCTTTCTGCGCACCTGAACATCCACGATGTCGCCAGGCACGGTCCAAGGCACGAAGAGCACGAGCGGATGTTGCACGCCGTTCTCGTCGATATTGCTGTTGCCATACATTATGCGAGCCAAGGACTTGCCCTCAGCAGCATAATCTGTTATCTCTATTGCCTCAAGAAGAGGAAGCGGTTTCTTTGTTCTTGCCATAGTTGGTCGTTTGGGAGGTGTTAGTCGTTTAGAATGTGCTAAAACGGTGCAAAATTACGAATAAGCGAGAGAATAGCAAAAAAAGAGAAGCACGTTTTGCGCTTCCCTTTTCATTTATTAATATATATAATGTAAGAACCAATTACTGGTGTGCGTCACGAAGGAGATCGTTCACAGTCTTAACAGGGTTGAATGTCTCGAGAGGCACTTCTACAAAGATTGTGTTCCAATCGCTCATAGCACCATTCCAAAGTCCTGGGAGCTCGAGAGCCTGAAGGTCCTTGCCGTTCTTAGACTTCTGCGAGATGAAGCCTGTAGTCTTGTCAACATACTGAGGGAGATTGAACTTCTCGCCCTTGTAGTCCTTGACTGCGCATACGAGGTCAACTGGGTTGAAGTGAGTACCCTTTGTAAACATCTCCATGTATTCTGCGTTAGACTTGTCAATCTGGCTGCTTTCAAGAATCTGAAGGCTGATTGTGCCGTCCTGGTTGTATGTGTTGAAAGGACCACCACCAGGCTCACCCACATTCTTCACAACGCCACAAACGCGCATAGGGCGGTTGAGCTTGCTGCGGAGATAGATTACGAGTTCTGCATCCTCAAGTTCCTTGATGTCGTTCTTGCGGCAGCAGAGGTCATGCTGTACGAAACGGATGATTTCCTCAATCTGCTCGTGAGTGTATTTGCCACCATCGAGAAGTTCAAGATAGTCGAATGCCTTCTTCTGGAGGTCAACGAGGATACCTGCTATGATCTGCTTGTAATCTACTGTTGGCTGCTTCAAACGGTCAGGCACAACGTTATCGATATTCTTGATGAACACAACATCTGCGTCGATGTCGTTGAGGTTTTCAATCAAAGCGCCGTGACCACCTGGACGGAAAAGAAGAGTGCCATCCTCGTTGCGGAATGGAGTGCCGTCTGGGTTGGCTGCGATAGTATCTGTAGAAGACTTCTGCTCAGAGAATGAGATGTCGTAAGTTACGCCATACTTGTCGGCATACATCTGCTGCTTGTCTGCAACACGCTGCTTGAAGAATGGGAGGTGTTCGTGAGAAACTGTGAAGTGAACGTTAGCCTTCTTGTCAGAAGAAGCATAGAGGGCTGCCTCTACAAGATGTTCTTCCATAGGAGTGCGAGCGCCTTCTGCGTATGAGTGGAAGAGGAGCATACCCTTTGGAAGCTGACCGTAGTTCAAGCCTTCCTTAGAGAGCATGTTGAGAGCAACAGCCTTATAGTTGCCTTCAGCTACAAGTTCGTCAGCGCCCTTGCCGTTGTTCTTCTTGCAAACCTCGTCAAGTTCTGCAAAGAAAGCAAACTTATGAAGATCAGCAAAGTACTTCTTCTCAAAGTCTGTAGTAGGAACGTCGTAGTCAGCAGTAGTGAAAGCGAATATGTCCTTGAACATACGTGAAGCAGCACCTGAAGCAGGCACGAACTTAACTACCTTCTTGCCTTCTGCCTTGTAAGCTTCCCAAGCAGCGATATACTTCTTCTGCTCTTCGTCTGTAGGAGCTACGATACCGTTGCCGATGCTTGAAGCAGCGTCGAGCTTAAGGAATGGGAAACCTGTCTTGAACTGGTTGAGTTGAACCTCAATCTGCTCTTGTGAGATGCCTTTTTGGGCAATCTGCTCTAAGTCTTTTGGTGATAGCATAGTGTATTTTATGGTTTATGGTTTTTATTTGACTGCAAAATTAAAATTATTTGTTGAGAAAAACAAAAAGAAATGGCAAAAAATCATTCTTGTCATTCCTTTTTGTGAAATATGTAACATTTTTATAAAAACTAATCGTTACAGATACTTGTTTATGGCGGTTGCTTTGTCTTTGTTTATTTGCGATATGAGTTCTTGAGTGGAGTTGAATTTCTTCTCGTCGCGGAGGCGTGAGACGAGTTCTATGCTAATCTTTTTATTGTATATATTGTTAGAGAAATCTATGATGTGTACTTCTACAGTTGTCTCATGACCGTCAAAGGTGGGTCGACTGCCGATGTTTACAATTGCTTTTAACTTTTCTTCGTCATTCTCAATCTTGACGTATGCTGCATATACTCCGTTCTTCGGAATTAGCTTGTCCAGAACCTCTATGTTGGCTGTTGGGAATCCTATCTTTCTGCCGATTTGAAATCCACTTACAACCTTGCCTCCAAGTGTGTAGTTGTAGCCGAGGCGAGCATTTGCTTCCTTGAGGTTGCCGTTGAGTAGGAGAGTGCGGATTAGGGATGAAGAGGTTGTTGTTTTGCCGTCCTTGTCCTTGAACTCCTCTAGTCGTTTTATTCTTACGCCTTCTTCCTTTCCTTTCTTGACGTAATCTTCAAAAGATGGATTGATGACGTTGCCATCAACATCCTTCTCTTTCTTGCCAAAATGGTTGTCGTAGCCTAGGAATAGTGTGTCCACAGCGTAGTCCTCCTTGAGAATCTGTAGGAACTCGTTTGTGGTGATCGAAGCTAGTTCCTCGTCAAACTCGAACATGACGATATCTTCCACGTTGCATTCCTCGATCTTCTGCATCTTCTCCTTTGGCGTGAGTAGAAGCTTAGGCGCTTTTTCTGGACAGAAGAGCATAGCAGGATGGCGATCGAAAGTGAATATAATGGCGCCGTCACCACGCTTCTCTGCAAGTTGCTTAACCTGCGATATGACATATCTGTGGCCTTCGTGCATGCCGTCAAAGAATCCGATTGTGGCTATCATGTAGTTAGAAATTTTCTTTTTACGATTTACTAAACGCATGCAAAATTAATGTTTTTATTATAATGTGGCAAATGTGTAGGCGTGTAAATGCTTTAAATATGTCAAAAAATGACACATAGTGGTTTGTGGCGTGAGAAAAAGTGAAGTAAATGCTTTGCCAGTCTTTAGAAAAGTTGTAATTTTGCAGCCGTTTGGAATAAGTAGTTATTAACAATTAGCAAATCTAAGACAATGTCAAAGATATGTCAGATTACGGGAAAGAAGGCTCAGATCGGCAATAATGTTTCCCACTCAAAGCATCGCACAAAGCGTAGCTTCGACGTTAATCTCTTCAGCAAGAAGTTCTACTATGTAGAGGAGCAGTGCTGGATTTCACTCAAGATTAGCGCAGCAGGTCTTCGCGTAATTAATAAACTTGGTCTTGATGCAGCCCTCAAGCAGGCAGTTGCTAAGGGTTACTGCGATTACAAAGACATTAAAGTAATAGGAGAATAATCGCAATGGCAAAGAAGGCAAAAGGCAATAGAGTACAGGTAGTGCTCGAATGCACAGAAATGAAGGAAAGCGGTCTCGGCGGTACTTCACGCTATGTAACAACTAAGAACCGCAAGAACACTCCAGAGCGTCTTGAGCTCAAGAAGTACAATCCTATCTTGAAGCGCATGACTGTACACAAGGAGATTAAGTAATAACAGCTCTAAACACATTAATAAGATATGGCAAAGAAAGCGGTCGCTACTCTCCACGAAGGTTCGATGGATGGTCGCGCTTATTCAAAGGTTATCAAGATGGTGAAGAGCCCTAAGACTGGTGCTTACATCTTCGAAGAGAAGATGGTTCCTAACGAGGCAGTTAAGGACTACTTCAAGAAGTAATATTGATCATCATTCGGTTGGCATAACGCCACTGAGACAGATACTTACTGAGGGTTATGCGGCATATAAAAAGCTGTGTAACCTTCATTTCGTTTTAATAAACAAAGGTAAAAATGGGTTTTTTCAGTAAACTATTCAACAAGAACAAGAATCAGGAAGAGAAGCAAGAAACTCTCGACCAAGGATTGGAAAAGACTAAGCAAAGTGTCTTCTCCAAGCTTACTCGTGCCATAGCCGGTAAAGACAAGGTTGACGATGAGGTACTTGACAATCTTGAAGAAGTGCTCATCACATCTGATGTTGGTGTTGACACTACTCTTAAAATAATTGAGCGTATAGAAGAGCGCGTTTCGCGCGACAAGTATGTCTCTACTTCTGAACTCAATCGCATGCTCAAGGAAGAAATTGCCAAGCTCCTTGCCGAAACGGGAAACAAGGATGGAGACGAGTGGGAACTTCCTGAAGATCACAAGCCTTATGTGATTCTTGTTGTTGGTGTGAATGGAGTAGGAAAGACCACAACCATCGGTAAACTTGCTTGGCAGTTCAAACAGGCTGGCAAGAAGGTTTATCTTGGTGCTGCCGACACATTCCGTGCAGCTGCCGTTGAACAGATTTGCATTTGGGGCGAGCGCGTTGGCGTGCCTGTAATCAAGCAACAGATGGGTTCTGACCCTGCAAGTGTAGCTTTCGACACAATCTCTTCTGCCAAGGCTAATGGCGCTGATGTTGTCATTATAGATACAGCTGGCCGTCTCCACAATAAGGTCGGCTTGATGAACGAGCTCAAGAAGATAAAGGATGTGATGAAGAAGGTTATGCCTGAGGCTCCAGACGAGGTTCTTCTCGTACTTGATGGCTCTACAGGACAGAATGCCTTTGAGCAGGCTAAGCAGTTCTCTGCAGTCACTCAGATATCTTCGCTTGCCATCACGAAACTTGACGGAACCGCTAAGGGTGGTGTTGTTATAGGCATTAGCGACCAACTTCAGGTTCCTGTTAAGTATATTGGACTTGGTGAAGGAATGGAAGACCTCCAGCTCTTCAACAGAACGGACTTTGTGAATACTCTCTTCAATTAAGCTCACTATAATAAAATTGAGGTAATAAAGTATAACCGTATAACAAATGACAATCGACCTTATAACTCTCGGCTGTTCAAAGAATCTTGTTGATTCAGAAACAGTTTTAAAGCAACTTGAAGCCGTTGGTTTTGACTGCACTCATGATAGCCAGAACCCAAAGGGCGAGATTGTTGTTATCAACACTTGTGGATTTATCCAGGATGCCAAGGAAGAAAGCATCGAGAAAATCCTTGAGTTTGCAGAAGCAAAAACTGATGGTAGGGTTGAGGAAATCTATGTCATGGGATGTCTTTCTGGCCGTTATATGGAAGACCTCCAGAAGGAAATTCCTGAGGTGGACAAGTTCTACGGTAAGTTTGACTACAAGCAGTTGGTAAAGGATCTTGCGGAAAAGCATGGTGGCAAATCTACGGGATCTTCCATCGGCTGCTATCAGGATGTTGTAGGCCGTCACATTACAACACCTTCCCACTATGCTTACCTTAAGATTTCTGAAGGTTGTGACCGTCATTGTGCTTACTGTGCAATACCTATTATGACTGGCAAGCACCAGAGCCGTAAGCAAGAAGATATAATTGCGGAGGTTAAGGAACTTGTAAAAGAAGGTGTGAAGGAGTTTAATGTCATAGCACAGGAACTCACATACTATGGAATAGACATAGATGGAAAACAGCATATAGCAGAACTTGTGGAAGCCATTTCCGATGTTGAAGGTGTAGAATGGATTCGTCTCCATTATGCTTATCCTACGCATTTCCCTATGGACTTGCTTCGCGTAATACGAGAAAGGGATAATGTCTGCAAATACATGGACATAGCTCTCCAGCACATTTCCGATAATATGCTCACGAAGATGCGCAGAAACATCAGCAAGCAGGATACTCTTAACTTGATTGCTGCTATGCGTAAAGAAGTGCCAGGAATATGCTTGAGAACGACACTCATGGTAGGTTTCCCTGGTGAAACGGAGCAGGATTTCCAAGAACTTATGGATTTTACCCGTGAAGTGAAATTCGACCGTATGGGAGCCTTTGCTTATTCGGAAGAAGATGGAACATATAGTGCCGACAACTACGAAGATGATGTACCGGAAGAAGCCAAGCAAGAAAGACTAGATCAGCTGATGGCTCTACAGCAGTCAATAAGCGAAGAGCTTGCGGCATTGTTCATTGGAAAGACTCTTAAAGTGATTGTTGACCGCAAGGAAGGCGAATATTTCATTTGCCGTTCTGAATACTCTTCTCCTGAAGTTGACCCTGAAGTACTCGTCAAGACAGATGAAGAATTGGTCGTAGGTTGTTTCTATGATGTGGAGATTACCGGTTCCGACGAGTTTGACCTATATGGAATAATAGCTAATTAACATGTTCCTATCAGAATGAACCATAAATTGTTTATAGATACATTATCTGAAAAATTGGGTACAACGCCTGAAGAAACACAAGCAAACTATGATACATTGCTTGAAATCTTTACTAAAAACTTGAAGTTGGGAAATCAGATAAACATTTCTTCTTTCGGACTTTTTGATGTTAACCTGAAGGAAGACAAGATTATCGTTGATCCAAGCACAAAGAAAAAGATGCTTGTTCCGCCAAGATTGGAACTGAATTTTACGGGAAAATAAGCCATGGAAAGACTTCAGATAAGAGAAATATCGCGACAGCTTGCTCAGACAAAGCACATGTCAATAGGTGACGCGGAACGCTTTGTGACAGAAATGTTCAATACCATTCATGAAGGATTGAAGCATGACAAGCAGGTAATAACCAACGGTTTGGGAACTTTCAAGCTGCAAGTTGTCAAAGAAAAAGAGAATGTAATATTTACTCCTGACATAGAAATAGCTCGTCAGATAAATGCTCCGTTTGAGAATTTCAAGACGGTAGAGATTACTGTGGATATTCCAGACGAGAGTGTAGAAAGTCAAGCTCTTGGTGTTAAAGATGAAGACATGAAGGGGAATGACTCGTCTGATGTTGAGCAAATTCTTTCTGATGCAAATTCTACTGCTGATGAGACTCAAGAAGAAACTCCTGCCGTAGAAGAAAAGGTTGAAGCCCTAACAGAAAAGGTTGAAGCTTTGACAGAAGAGATTGAGAATAAAAAGAAGAACAGAAGAAAATGGATGACTACCGCCTCGATAATAACATTCCTTATTATTGCTATAGGTGGCGGAATATTCTACAATCAGCATAGAATAGCTGCGGAGGAAGCGGCTAAACAAGAGTTGATTGCCACAGAAAAGGCAAAGCAGGCAAAGTTGAGACAAGATTCTATCAATGAGTTGAAAAAGAAGATTGACTCGATTGATCTTACGGATGAAGAGAAGCAAATGCTTGTCGGAACTGGAAAGGCAGATGCTCCCGAATATCCTTGTACGAAGACTCTTCAGGCGGCAAAGGATATTCTTCCTGTTGGTGCCTATACAATAGGCGGAACAAGTAATGTCGTGGAAGTAGGTCCTGGACAGACACTTAAGGATGTTGCCTCAGAGAATGGCTTGCCTTTCGGAGAAGACTATGTTCAGGTGCATAATGCCGTGGAAAGTGTTAAAGAAGGTCAAAAGATACGCATTCCTTTGCTCGTCTCAAAATAATGTTATAACTTTGCAGTTGATTTTTAAGGTAAGTTCTAGTATGACTACCATAATAAAATAGAAACAGAAAACCAAAATAATGGCAGAATCATTGGATATACGCGCTCTTAACGCTCACATAGAGCAACATAGCGCCTTCGTTCAGAACCTCGTGATGGGTTTGAATCAGACCATAGTAGGTCAAAAGCATCTTGTGGAAAGTCTCGTTCTCGGACTCCTTTCCAATGGACATATCCTTCTAGAAGGTCTTCCTGGTCTTGCAAAGACTTTGGCTATCAAGACTCTCTCGGAGCTGATTGATGCTGATTTCTCTCGTATTCAGTTTACTCCAGACCTTCTTCCTGCGGATGTTATTGGTACTATGGTATATTCGCAGAAGGACGAGAAGTTCCATGTAAAGCAAGGTCCTGTATTTGCAAATTTCGTCCTCGCAGATGAAATAAACCGTGCTCCGGCAAAGGTTCAGAGTGCTCTTCTTGAAGCTATGCAGGAAGGTCAGGTGACGATTGGCAACGAAACATTCTCGCTTCCAAAGCCTTTCCTCGTGATGGCTACGCAGAACCCAATCGAACAAGAAGGAACTTATCAGCTTCCAGAAGCTCAGGTAGATCGTTTCATGCTTAAGGTTGTCGTGGATTATCCATCGCTTGAGGAGGAGAAACTTATTATCCGCCAAAATCTTGCTGGCGAAAAAGCAAAGGTTCTTCCTGTGGCTACAGCGAAGGAAATCCTTGATGCTCGTGAGGTTGTAGCTCAGGTCTATATTGACGAGAAGATAGAGCAGTATATAGCAGATATCGTTTTTGCCACTCGTTATCCTGAGCGTTACCAGCTAGAAGAACTCAAGCCTATGATTACATTCGGCGCAAGTCCTCGTGCAAGTATCAATCTTGCCAAGGCTGCTCGTACATTTGCCTTTATGAAGCGTAGAGGTTATGTTGTACCAGAGGATGTTAGAGCCATTGCTCATGACGTTCTTCGTCATCGTATCGGACTTTCTTACGAGGCAGAAGCAACAAACGTAAGTACAGAACAAATCATCTCTGAGATATTGAATAAGGTACAGGTTCCATAATGAACTCACAGGATCTTCTTGCAAAAGTACGCAAACTTGACATTATAGCCCGCGGATTGTCAAAGAACATATTTGCTGGACAATACCACTCTGCTTTTAAAGGTAGGGGTATGACTTTCAGCGAAGTCCGTGAATATCAGTATGGCGATGATGTCAGAGATATTGACTGGAATGTGACAGCCCGTTTTCATCACCCTTATGTCAAGGTGTATGAGGAGGAACGCGAACTTACCGTTTTTCTTCTGGTAGATGTAAGTGGCAGTCAGAATTTCGGTTTGCACCATCAATTGCAGAAAGATACCATCACCGAGATTGCTGCTACTATAGCTTTCTCGGCTATTGAGAACAACGACAAGATTGGCGTAATCTTCTTCTCTGACAAGATAGAAAAGGTTATTCCTGCACGAAAAGGTCGCAAGCATATCCTTCACATAATCCGTGAAATGCTTGACTTCAAGCCAGAAAGCCGCAAGACTGATGTTTCTGTTGCATTGGAATCATTGAATAGATTGGTGAAAGGACATTCTACAACATTCCTTTTGAGCGATTTTTATACTCCGCAAAGCTTTGAGAAAGCTTTGAGCATAAGTAGCAATCGTCACGATGTAATAGCCATCCAAGTTTACGATAAGTTCCAAGAGCAGCTTCCTAATGTTGGACTCATTAAGGTGGCTGATGCGGAAACCGGAGCCGAGACTTACCTTGATACATCAAATAAGGATGTTCGCACAGCACATTCACTCGCTTGGAAACAGAAGCAAGCCGTGCTGACAGAGATGTTCAACAAAACCAAGACAGACAATATCTCTGTATCGACAACTGACGATTATGTCGTTGCTCTAACCAAACTCTTCAAGCAAAGAGCAAAATGAAAAAGCTTTTATCCATAATATTATTCACACTCATTCCGTTTCTATCTTTTGGCCAAAGCGTAAGTCAGGAAATAGATTCCGTGGAAATCTTCATTGGTTGCCAGGCTCATCTTAAGGTTACTGTGCAGTCAAAGAAGGGGCAAAAGGTTGTCATGCCGATTTTTAAGGAGAGGGATACAATAACTGCTGGAGTTGAGGTTCTGGATAATGGTGAGGAAATAACACAAGATGTTGACAACGGTTTTGTTGAAACGACCCGTCAATATACCATCACTTCTTTTGACGATACATTGTATTATATACCGCCTGTAAAGGTTCTGGTAGATGGAAAGGCTTGCGAAGGCAAGAGTCTTGCGCTGAAAGTTCTGACATGTGATGTTGATACTCTTCATCCAGAAGTGTTTTTCCCACCGGAAGATGTACAGAATCCACCGTTCGACCTGAGCGAATGGACTTCCATAATAATCCTTGCTATGGTAGCCTTGTTGCTTTTTGTGCTTGCAGCATATTTCTATAAGCTTCGCAAGGAAAACAAGCCTTTGAACATTAAGTTCTCCTTCCGTAAGAAGCTTACTCCTTACGAACAGGCTCTCAAGGATATCACGACTCTTAAGGATAAGGGTGTTTCCCACTCGGAAAACCAGAAAGATTACTACTCGGCTCTCACGGACTCCCTTCGTGAATATCTTGAGAAGCGCTTTGGCTTCAACGCAAAGGAGATGATTACTTCCGAGATTATCGAAGCTCTTGAGAAGCAGGATAAGGCAACGATGCTCCGTGAACTACAGCAACTCTTTGAAACTGCCGACCTCGTTAAGTTCGCTAAGTTCAATGTAACGCTTAATGAAAACGACCAGAACCTGGAGAATGCGCTTCAATTCGTTCAGCATACAAAGCCAGAAGAGAAGGCGGAAGAGACAAAGAAGCCTAAGAAATCTGAGGCAGAAAAGCAGAAAATTCTCTGGCGAAGGATATACACGGCCATCATTTCTGCCTTGCTAATCATTGGATTCCTACTTGTCCTTTATTGCGGTTGGCAACTCCTCTATCTCCTGTGATAATAATTTGTAATTTATAATTAATAATTGAATATTATCTTGTTTTTCGCAAACAAAGAATATTTCCTCCTCTTTCTGCTCCTGATACCTTACATCTGGTATCTTTTACGCAGATCAAAGTCATCGGCAACAATGCTCGTTGCCGATACTTCGGGCTATGCAAAACTTCCAAAGTCGCTTCGTCAAAGACTGATGTGGCTGCCGAGTGCTTTGCGCGTCGCCTTGATTTCCATGCTTATCATTATCCTTGCAAGACCTCAGACAAGCAGTTCGTGGGGCTCAAGAACAACAGAAGGCATTGATATTATGCTTGCTATGGATATCTCTACAAGTATGGAACTTACAGACCTTTCGCCTTCTCGTATAATTGCTGCTAAGGATGTTGCAGCAGACTTTATCAACAATCGTCCTGACGACAATATCGGTCTGACCGTTTTTGCTGCTGAGGCTTTTACGCAATGTCCCATGACCACGGACCATGCTTCGCTTCTCAACATGCTCCGAAGTGTAGGAACAGAGATGCCGAGAGCAGGTGTCATAGAAGACGGAACAGCTATCGGTATGGGACTTGCCAATGCCATTTCTCGTCTTAAGGACTCACAGGCGAAAAGCAAGGTCGTAATACTTCTTACGGACGGCAGCAACAATAGTGGTGAGATAACTCCGCTTCAGGCTGCAAAAATTGCAAAGACCTACGGCATAAGGGTTTACACCATTGCGGCATACAGTGGTAAGTTGCTTGATGTGCCTGTGCAAGTAGGAGGAACGATACAATATGTTCACACTAAAGACTTTGTTGACGAAAAGCCGTTGCAGGAGATTGCAAGTATGACCGACGGAAAATTCTATCATGCTACGAACTCCAGCCAGCTTTATTCCATATACAAGGAAATTGATTCACTTGAGAAATCAAAGATAGACATCAAGAAATTCTCGCGCAAGAATGAAGCTTACCAGCTCTTTGCTTTAATGGCAGTTCTGATTCTCTTGGCTGAGATTCTTCTTCGTCAGACTTGGCTTCGCAAGCTTCCTTAAACTCTAATATTTTACAGCTTTGAAATTCTTTTCTCCAGAATATTTCTACCTTCTTTTGCTCATTCCTGTATTTGTTGGACTGCGCATATATACCTATTATAAGCGTAGGAAGGCTCTTCATGCCCTTGGCGACAAGGAACTGGTATATCGCATGATGCCGCAACTTTCGTTGTTGAGAGAGAATGTAAAGTTCTCCCTGATTCTTCTTATCTTCTCTCTTCTTGTTGTTCTTCTAGCCCGTCCACAGATGGGGGTGAAGGTTAGCAAGGAAGAGCGTAATGGTATTGAGGTGATGATTGCCATGGATATCAGTAATTCCATGATGGCTGAGGATGTTGTTCCTTCAAGGTTGGACAAGACGAAACTGCTCATAGAGAATCTCGTCAGCCATTTCAATAAGGATCGCGTGGGACTTGTTGTTTTCGCTGGGGAAGCATTTGTGCAATTACCAATCACGAATGACTATGTTTCGGCAAAGATGTTCATGAACAGCATCTCTCCAAAGCTCATCGCCTCTCAAGGTACAAGCATAGCAGAAGCCCTTGACCTTTCCATGAAAAGCTTTACCAATCAGAAGGATATTGGCAAAGCCATTATTCTCATAACTGATGGTGAAGACCATGAGGGTGGGGCAGAGGAAATGGCTGAAGAAGCATATAAGAACGGCTATAATGTGTTTGTTCTTGGAGTAGGCACAGAGAAAGGCGCACCTGTTCCTGATACTGAAAATGGCGGTTATATGCGCGACAACTCAGGCGAACAGGTTATGTCAAAACTCAATATAGACATGTGTAAGTCTATAGCAGAAGCCGGACACGGAGCATTTATTCATGTAGAAAACAACAATCGTGCCCAAGAGTTGCTAAACGAACAGCTTTCTATGTTGCAGAAAGGTCAGATGAATGCCGTTGTATACAGCGACTACGAAGAGCAATTCCAGGTTATTGTTTGGATAATATTGCTATTGATAGTCGTAGAACTCTTCATCTCCGAGTCTTCCGACGGCTTCTTCACTAAGCTTTCACATATGGCATCAAGGAAAACTTTTGCGTCGTCAAAAGCATCTAAGGTTGTCATGCTTTTTGCTTTGTGTCTCACAGCTATGAACGCAAGTGCTCAGAATGATCGTCAATTCATCAGGAGCGGAAACAAGCATTATCGTGCCCAGAAGTTTGATAAAGCTGACATAGAGTACAAGAAGGCTTTGGAAAGAAACAAGAACAATCCGGAGGCTTTGTATAATATGGGCTGTGCGAAGATGATGCAAGAGCAGGATTCAGTGGCTTTGGAGTATTTCCAAAAAGCTGCGGAATTGCAGAAAGACAAGCGCAAGAAGGCGCAGATTTTCCATAATGCAGGCGTCATAATGCAGAATAATCAGGACTATGAGAAGGCTATAGAAATGTATAAGGAGAGTCTTCGCAATAATCCAGAAAATGATTACACCCGCTACAATCTTGCCCTTTGCCAGGCGCTCCTGAAGAAACAACAGAAGAATCAGGACAAGAACGATCAGATTAAGGATAAGAATAAAGACAAGAATAAAAACGACAATAAAAATAAGAACGACCAGAATAAGAATCAAAACAAAGATCAAAACAAGAACGATAACCAGAATAAAGACAAGCAGAACAACCAGAATCCTGAGCAGAACAAGCAAGACAAGATGAATAAGGAGAATGCAGAGCAACTCCTTAATGCTGCAAAGAATCAGGAACGCCAAACGCAAGAAAAGGTCAAGGCTGCTATGCAACGCCGTCAGAATCGTAGTCGTCAAAAGAATTGGTAATGTAGATTTAACAATTTCACGGATTTACAATATACAGTTTTTAAAATAAATGAAGAAATTATTTTCGATATACATATTTCTACTCCTTTCCCTTGTAGTCTATGCTCAAGGCATTCAGGTCACAGCACCTTCTACGGTTGCTGCGGGTGAGAATTTCCGTGTGGAATATCATGTGTCTTCAGATGATGTGTCGGATACTCGTTTTAATGGCTCGATTCCTGATGGACTTGAGGAGATTGCCGGTCCGTATGTTTCAACCCAGTCAAGTTTCCAGATCATCAACGGACATACTTCAAGTAGCAGTAGTTCAAGAATTACATATGTATTCTATGCTGCAAAGACGGGCAACTATATCATACCAGCCATTGCAATCAGATTGGGCAATAAGACAGTCCAGTCGCGCCCTCATCAAGTTAAGGTGACGGGAAGTGTCAACCCTTCCCAGCAGAATCAGGCTCCTCGCATGCACCAACAACCTCAGCAGCAGCATGATGACCATCCTGCTGTTTCGTCTGCTCCTGCTGATGGCAACAATGTCTTCATTCGTGTCACTGCCAACAAGAACTCTGCCGTTGAGCAAGAGCCGATAAAGCTCACCTATAAACTCTACACAGCAGCCCAGATAGCCGTACCTCAGGATCTCAAGATGCCAAATGTAAAGGATTTTACCATCTATGAGATACAGATGCCGCAGAATCCGCAATGGAGCACGGAGAATATTAATGGCAAGACATACAAGTGCGTCACATGGAAGCAATATATCGTCTATCCGCAAAGCACAGGTAAGCTTACGGTTCCTGGCAGCAGCGTGCAGATTAATCGCGTTGTGCGTCATCATAATGTGGACCCTATTGAGCAGATGTTCAATCCTGGCGCCACATACCACGAGGAGGAAATGGAGATTCCTGTTCCTTCCCTCACGCTCAACATCCAGTCGTTGCCAGAACCTCGTCCTGCCAATTTCTCCGGTGGCGTGGGAAACTTCAATATGACGGCTTCCCTTGCAAAGAACAACATCAAGGCTGGCGAACCTCTCAATATTACTGTCCGCATCTCAGGCAATGGCAATATCAAGCTGATAAAGCAACCTACCATAGATTTCCCTAAAGACTTTGATGTCTACGATCCGAAGGTAAACGACAATACCAGCAATACCAACAACGGACTTGAAGGCAGCATGACCTACGAGTATATTTCTGTTCCGCAGAATAAGGGAAAGTTCACGATTCCGCCTATTGAGTTCACCTATTACGACTCTCAGTCTAATGGCTACAAGACCATCAAGAGCAATTCGTTTACTGTGGATGTAGCAGAGGCTGATGCTTCTTCCTCATCAACAGAAGACTATCAGGAGCAGCTGCGCAAGTCGGACATCTATTCCATCAAGCAGTTCTCTGAGATTAGTTACAACAATAACGATAGCTTCTTCCTCTCTACTTGGTATATCATTATACTTCTCCTTCTTCTCGTTACCTTCTTTGTCCTTCTCTATGTCTTCCGCAAGCGTGCCATGGAAAGAGCAGACATCGTTCGCATGAAGGCCAAGAGTGCCAACAAGGTTGCCACAAAGAGACTCCGCAAGGCTTCGCTGCTGATGTTGGCAAACAAGAAGGACGATTTCTATGATGAAGTGCTCCGAGCACTTTGGGGCTATGCTGCCGATAAGATAAGCATTCCTGTGGAAAATCTTTCGAAGGACAATATCCAGGAGAAACTTAATGATAGAGGATGCAATACTTACTCCGTTGAGAAGTTCACGGACGCTATCTCTGAGTGTGAGTACGCCCGCTATGCTCCTTCACAAGACGAAAAATCAAGCATGAACAATACATATGAAATGGCTGTTACGGCAATTACCGAGATAGAAGATTCCCTAAAGGCAAAGTCGGAGTCTTCGTCAAAGTCAAGGTTAATGTTATTGCTATTCTGCATTCTCCAATCTGCATTCTGCATTAACTCAGCCTCAGCAGCGACTACGGTAGAGACGGCAAATCTCGCCTATCAATCAGGCAACTATCAGACGGCAATTACTCTCTATGAGCAAGCGTTGAAGGTTGGCGATAGTCCAGAATTGTATTACAACCTAGGCAATGCTTACTATCGTTCAAACAATATAACGAAAGCCCTCATCAATTATGAGAAGGCTTATATGCTCAATCCGTCTGATGCCGATGTGCGTCATAACCTTGACTATGTTCGTACAAAGACGGTGGATAAACTTATCCCTGCTACTGATATATTCCTCGTGTCTTGGTTTAAAAGCATTGTATATGGCATGACTATCTACGGCTGGGCAATATTCTCAATCGTGATGCTAGTGGTCAGCTTGGCAGCTTTGCTCCTCTACCTGTTTACGGGTAATGACCTTGTGCGCAAAAGCAGCTTCTGGCTTACATTGCTTTCTTTCCTCCTCTTCATTATGAGCTTGCTCTTTGCGCTTCATCAGACTTACTATTACAACCACAACACATCGGCTATCGTAACAGCGAAGGAAGTTGCCTTGAAGAAGTCGCCAGAGCATGGGAGCGCTTCCATCGGTACCACAATCCATGAAGGAACCCACATTGACATCATTGACGATGGAATGAAGGATTGGAAGGAAATCGAGTTGCCGGATGGAAAGACTGGTTGGATACCTGTTGGAACATTCACGAGAATAATCCCATAAATCATACATCATACATCAAAAATCATAAATGAACCGTGCTTCATATATCAGATTTCAACTATAATCTTCCTGACGATCGAATCGCAAAATTCCCAGTCGCTGAGCGTGATCATAGCAAACTGCTCATATATAACAAGGGCAACATCTCGGAAGACACTTTCTTCAATATTGGCAATTACCTGCCGGAGGGAGCACTCATGGTGTTCAACAACACTCGTGTTATTCGTGCTCGTATGCACTTCCGCAAGGAAACTGGTGCTTTGATAGAGATATTCCTCCTTGAGCCATACGCTCCTGCCGACTATGAGCAGATGTTCCAGACGCATGGAAAGTGCCAATGGCTGTGCCTCATCGGCAATAAGAAGAAATGGAAGGAAGGAGAATTGGTTCAAACTCTAACTCCAGCCACTGTTCCCGAAGAGTCATATTCGGGCCTCGCTTCTGGCTCAGCCATCACCCTCTCAGCCCGCTACATCGCCCCTCATGCCACGGCTCATATAGTCGAATTCGCGTGGCAATCATCTCCCCTCCCTGTGGAGGGGGTGGGGGAGGTCAGTTTCGCAGAGATCGTTGACCTTGCCGGTGAGCTGCCTATTCCTCCTTACTTGAATCGTGATACGGAAAGCAGTGACCTCACAACCTATCAGACTGTCTATTCGAAGATCAAAGGCTCTGTTGCAGCACCAACGGCAGGACTTCATTTCACACCGAATGTACTTTCGGACATTGATAGCCGTGGCATTGAGCGTGATGAAGTTACCCTTCATGTTGGCGCAGGAACCTTCAAGCCAGTGAAGTCTGAGGATGTTGCTGACCACGAGATGCACGCAGAGCATTTTGCGGTTAAGCTTTCTACCATTCAGAATCTTATTCGCCACGATGCAAAGGCTGTTGCGGTTGGAACAACCTCCGTTCGTACTTTGGAAAGCCTTTACTATATCGGAGCGCAGCTGTTGCATCGTCAGAGTCAAAGTCAATCTCCCCTCCCGGTGGAGGAGGCGGGGGAGGTCTTGGGGGAGGTCTTTAAAGTTTCCCAGTGGGAACCTTATCAGGAAGGAGCAAACGATGTCACTTCCCTCGACGCGTTGAAGGCCATAGAGAAGTATCTTCTTGACAACAAGTTTGACACTCTCCACGCTTCCACCCAGATCATCATCACTCCTGCTGGCTACGATTACAAGATAGTTCAGATGCTCGTCACCAATTTCCATCAGCCAAAGAGTACGCTGTTACTTCTTGTATCTGCCCTCATTGGCGACAGTTGGCACGAAGTCTACGACTATGCCTTAGCCCATGACTTCCGTTTCCTTTCCTACGGTGACAGTTCATTGCTCATACCATAGGCAAGTATCATAGGTGCTGTTTGGGGATTAACTATAATATTTTGTCTGTTTGTCTATCTGGATTTCTCCCAAAGACTTTCAAATCGTTTCTTTAGGCTTTCGAATCGTTTCTTTAGGCTTTCATATCGTTTCCATTAGACTTTCATATTGTTTCCCTTAGACTTTCATATCGTTTCCCTTAGACTTTTTATGCAATACTCCTACGAAAAAAACAGACAAGCAGACAGCCAAACAGACAAAACATGAATGCCGTTATGCTTTCCTATTCTCTTTTCCCACTCCTCACGAGTTCGTTTCCACCGGTTGTGGGTCCATAGCCATTGTGCCGGATATTTCTGCAGATGCTCCTCGACGAGCTTGAAGTATTGCTCCGTTATGGCGTTTTCTGGGAGTTTCGAGCAATCGTCCGTGATTTCGTGGAACTCTGCCTCGTAAATACCTCTCTCTACCTTTCGAAGAGACATGAAGAAGACGGCGCTGTCCGTACGGCGTGCAATCTTCTCTGTACCGGTGAAGACAGGCGTGTCTTGATGGAGGAAGTCCACCCAATGATGTATGGCTTCCCACTTCGGCGTCTGGTCGGCAACGAATCCGATGCAGAACTTCTTGCCCTGCCTCTTCATGTCCACAATCTGGCGGAGCGTCTTCTTCATCGGTATGCTGATGCTTCCGTATTGCTCACGAAGGGTGAGGAAGAGACGGTCGAAGGTCTTGTTGTACAGAGGGTGGTAGATTTGTCCGAAGATGATGGACTTGTCTTGAAGGAAAATAGGCAGGGATGTGATCCATTCCCAGTTTGGAGAATGTGCGATATAGACCACCACGGAGCGTCCCTGACGGGCATATTCCTCCACGCGGTTCATGCCTTTGAACGACATGTGGCGCTTCATAACCTCCGGCTTCATGTCTGCCATCTTTATCGTCTCCACGAAATAATCGCAGAAGAGGTGGTAGAAATCGCGTTCCACCTGCCGCAGTTCCGCGTCGGTCTTCTCAGGGAATGACTTGCGCAGATTCGTGCGCACCACCTTCAGACGGTAGCCCACGAGCTTGTAGATGATGGGGTAGAGGAGGTAGTCGCTCAGGAAGTAATGCATCCTGAACGGTATTCGGGAGAAGAGTCGCCAAATGGCGTATGTCGTCTTGAATAAGATGTCCATTTGTGTGCAAATATAGCAATTTTCTAGTTCTCGCGAAACAAATGGGTTAATAAATTGTAAGAGAAAGGCGTTTTTATGCGGAATATTCTTTATTTCGTGAAATTAATTGTAATTTTGCGCGCAAATTATTTTATATGGCAGAATATATAGCAAAAACATTTGTCGGCTTGGAAAACATACTCGCCGAAGAACTTATAAACCTTGGTGCAAACGATATCGAGATTGGTCGCCGTATGGTGAAATTCTCTGGCGACAAGGAGATGATGTATCGCGCAAACTTCTCCCTTCGCACGGCTCTTCGCATTCTCAAGCCTATAAAGACCTTCAAGGCAAAGACTCCTGATGAGGTCTATGATGTGATAAAGGCTTACGACTGGAAGCAGCTCATGACGGTAAAGAATTCGTTTGCCGTTGATACCGTGGTATATTCCGAGGAATTCACTCACTCAAAATTCGTAGCTTACAAGGTGAAGGATGCCATCGTGGACAAGTTCATGGAAGAAGACAACGAGCGTCCAAACGTGAGCATCTCCAATCCTGACATTCGCATCCACCTCCACATAGCGGGAACTGATTGTACCCTCGCCTTGGATTCTAGTGGCGAAAGCTTGCACAGACGCGGCTATCGTCAGGAGGCTGTGGAAGCTCCTTTGAACGAAGTGCTCGCAGCAGGCATCATCCTTCAGTCGGGTTGGAAGGCTGATTGTGATTTCATAGACCCTATGTGTGGTTCGGGAACATTCCTCATCGAAGCTGCCTTGATAGCTAAGAATATTGCTCCTGGCGTTTTCCGCAAGCAGTTTGCCTTCGAGAAATGGAACGACTTCGACGAAGAGCTCTTTGACAAGATCTACAACGACGACTCCCAGGAGCGTGACTTCGACCATAAGATTTATGGCTATGATGTTGACCCTAAGGCTATTGGCATAGCTCGTGCCAATGTGAAGGCTGCTGGTCTTTCGAATGACATCGAACTCAAACTCCAGAACTTTGCCGATTTTGAGCAGCCTAAGGAGAAGGCCATCATGATTACAAATCCTCCTTACGGCGAGCGTATCTCTACTCCAAACCTTCTCGAGACCTACAAGATGATTGGCGAAAGATTGAAGCATGCTTTCGGCGGAAACGAGGCTTGGGTGCTCAGCTATCGCAAGGAGTGTTTCGACGCTATCGGCTTGAAGCCTTCAATAAAATATCCTCTCTACAACGGCGCACTCGAATGTGAACTCCGCAAGTATGTTTGCTTCGACGGAAAGACAAAGAGCTTCCTCAAGGAAGGCAACGAGATGAAGACCGACCGCGAGCGCAAGGAAATGGCTCAGACTCATCGCTTCAAGAAATCGCGTGAGTTCAAGGAGCGCCTCCAGCACATTGAGGAAATGGAAGAAGCAGACATCCTTTCATTCACTTTCCGCAAGCCTTCACGCCCTCTCTTCTTCGATGCAGAAGGTAAGGGTGGACATATGTCTCATGGACATGACGAAAGAGGCGGCAAGCCACGCAAATTCCGCGATAATGAAGACCGCGACGGCAAGCCACGCAAGTTCAACAAGGATCGTGGCGGCAAGCGTGATTTCGGCGGAAAATCTGGAGGTTACAAGGGAAATGATCGTGGTTTCAAGCGTAACAAGAAGGACTAATCTTTTGGAATTTTCACAAAAGGGTCTGACCCCTTTGTGCAAAAATCAACAAATAATACTTTTTTGATGAAACAGATTATATCAGCAGTTCTAATGTTCTTCGCGCTCAATTCCATGGCACAGACATCACCAAACAACGAGCCTAAGGGCGCTCAAGACGAGAATCTTTTCACCGAGGAGCAGATATTCTGGTCGGGAAAGGAAGCTTACAACTATACCGTCAAGAACAAGATTCTTGCTTGGTGGGGCGACGAACTCATTCATCTTGACCGCAAGGAATGTTTTGTGGTTGACAAGAAGACTGGCAAGGAAAAGCTCTTGTTCACTCTGGATGACTTCAACTCATGGCTTGCTCCTGACGAAACATTCAAGCAGAGCAGTCTTCGCAACCTTGAATTCCCTTACGCAGACAAGAGCCTTGTTCTCGTGGAAAGCGAACAAGGCATGGCACTTGTTGATTTCAAGAAGAAGGAACTTAATTGGAAACTTGTTGAAAACGGCTATGTTGCAGGCAAACTTTCAAACGAGAGTCTGAACTACGCCTTTGTGAAGGACGGAAATTTGTTTGTGAAGACTTCAAAGGCTTCTGATGTTTCAGGAGTTTCAAAGCAGATTACTTCTGACGGCAACGACGACGAGATTGTTTATGGTCAGGCTGTTCACCGTAATGAGTGGGGCATAGAGGAAGGACTCTTCTGGAGCCAAGACGGCAAGAAACTTGCTTTCTATCGCATGGACCAGTCTATGGTTCAGAACTTCCCTCTGCCTTCTTATCTTCAGGGCGAGCGCGTTCAGGACATCCACACTCGCTATCCTATGGCAGGAGATGTAAGCCACAAGGTGACAATAGGCATCTACGATACTGAGGCTGAGACGCTTAAGTATCTTGAATGTGGTGATCCTACAGACCGTTTCTTCACAAACATTTCATGGAGCCCGGACTCAAAGACCGTTTATCTCTTTGAGGTAAACCGCGAACAGAACAAGACAAAGCTCGACTCTTATTCGGCTGAGGATGGCAAGTTTGTGGCTACTTTATACAGAGAGGAAAGCGCAAAGTATGTTGAGCCAATGACTCCTATCCAGTTCCTTCCTTGGAACGATAAGCAGTTTGTGCTTCAGACTCGTGCTGACGGCTATAACCATCTTTACCTTTACGATGTGACAGGCAAGCTCGTGAAGCAAATCACGAAGGGCAACTTTGAGGTTACTGAGATGATAGGTTTCACTCCAAGCACTCATTCCATCGTCTATAAGAGTCGTGAGGCAGGACCTATATTTGAGAATCTTTACAGCGTGAATATAGACAAAGGCAAGGTCACAAAGCTTGACAACGGTTATGGAAAGCATGGTGGCGGCTACAACAAGATTCTTTCTGCTTCTGGAAAGTTCCTTTTCGACACTTGGTCTTCTCACGCTGTGCCTCGTCTCATAGATGTAATCACGATAGACAAGGTTGCGCAGAAGAAGAAACTCTCTGATGTAAGCTATGGCGTTACAATACTTAATGCCGACGACGCTTGGGCAGAAAAGCTCCAGCCAACATTTGAGACTGGCACGATTAAGGCTGCCGACGGAAAGACTGACCTCTGCTATCGTTTGGTGAAACCTTACAACTTTGACGAGACAAAGAAATATCCTGCCGTGGTTTATGTCTATGGCGGTCCTCACGCTAGAAATGTTGACGACAGTTGGCATTACATGTCACGCCCTTGGGAAACGATCATGTCGCAGAAGGGCTACATTTGCTTCATCCTTGACAACCGCGGAAGTGAAGGTCGCGGATTGGAGTTTGAGCAGGCCACTTGGCATCAGCTCGGTAAGGTTGAGATGGAAGATCAAGTGAAGGGAGCTGAGTTCCTGAAGTCGCTTCCTTATGTAGATGGCGACCGTCTTGGCGTTCACGGCTGGAGCTTCGGCGGATTCATGACATGCTCTCTCATGTGCGACTATCCTGAGATATTCAAGGTCGGCGTTGCCGGAGGTCCTGTTATCGACTGGAAATGGTATGAGATAATGTATGGCGAACGCTATATGGGAACTCCGCAGAACAATCCTGAAGGCTACAAGAACTCGTCTCTTCTCAACAAGGCTGGTAAGCTGAAAGGTCGTCTTCTCGTTATCACTGGCGGTAGCGACCCAACTGTTGTTCCTCAGAACTGCTTGAACTTCCTTGACGCAGCAGAACAGGCTGGCAAGCAAGTGGACTTCTACAACTATGCAGACGAAGGTCACAACATGCGTGGACATAAGCAAGTCACTCTCCACAAGCGCATAACTCAGTATTTTGAGGATTTCTTAAAGTAAAATATTAATTTATATCCCTTTCCACCCAGGGCATTTAAAATCTCCCTCCCATTAGGGGGAGGGTTGGGGTGGGACTCATTATGAACATTCTTCTCCTTGGCTCTGGCGGCCGCGAACATGCTTTGGCTTGGAAGATAGCACAAAGCCCAAAAGTAGATAAGCTTTACATTGCACCAGGTAACGCTGGTACTGGTAATTGTGGTGAAAACATTGCTCTCAAGCCTACAGATTTTGAGGCTGTTAAGCAGTTCGTACTTGACAACAATGTGAACATGGTTGTCGTAGGTCCAGAAGATCCACTTGTAAAAGGTATCTACGATGAGTTCAAGAATGACCCAAAGACAGCAAACATTCCTGTTATCGGTCCTTCTAAGGAAGGTGCTCAGCTCGAAGGTTCGAAGGATTTTGCCAAGGCTTTCATGATGCGTCATGACATTCCAACAGCAAAGTACCAGACTTTCACAGGCGAAACTCTTGAGGAAGGCTTGAAGTTCCTCGAAACTCTCAAGGCTCCTTATGTGCTTAAGGCTGACGGTCTTTGCGCTGGAAAGGGCGTGCTTATCCTTGACACTCTCGAAGAAGCAAAGAAGGAACTCAAGGAAATGCTTGGCGGTATGTTCGGTACTGCTTCTGCAAGCGTTGTAATTGAAGAGTTCTTGAGCGGTATAGAGTGCTCTGTATTCGTGCTTACAGACGGAAACGACTATAAGATTCTCCCAGAAGCAAAGGACTACAAGCGTATCGGCGAAGGCGACAAGGGATTGAACACTGGCGGTATGGGTTCCGTAACTCCAGTTCCATTTGCGACTAAGGAGTGGATGCAGAAGGTTGAAGACCGCATAATTCGTCCTACAGTGGAAGGTCTTAAGGCTGAGAACATTTGCTACAAAGGCTTCATCTTCTTCGGTCTTATTAATGTTGCTGGCGAACCTATGGTTATCGAATACAACTGCCGTATGGGCGACCCAGAGACAGAAAGCGTTATGCTTCGTATCAAGAGCGACCTCGTGGAACTTCTCGAAGGCGTGGCAGAGGGCAATCTCAAGGAGCGTGAAATCGTATTTGACGAGCGTGCTGCCGTTTGCGTGATGCTTGTTTCTGGCGGTTATCCTCAGGTATACAAGAAGGGCTATGAGATTACAGGTATCGAAAATGTTGAAGGTTCTATTGTATTCCATGCTGGAACAGCTCTCAACGAGGGCAAGGTTGTTACTGCCGGTGGTCGTGTAATTGCAGTTTCTTCTTACGGTAAGGACAAGGCAGAAGCTCTTGCAAAGTCGTTCCAGGAAGCTCAGAAACTCAACTTCACAGACAAGTACTTCCGTTCTGATATCGGTTTTGATCTTTAATAAACTATTATTCCCAACGGTTTTTCCGCTGGGTTAATACTGTCACTTTGCGCAGACTTCAAAAGGAAATATCTACAAGTAGAATGTCATGGCCAATAGCGGCTGTGCTGACACTTATCTTCTGGTTCATAGCGTGGCTGGAAGATAATGTGACATTTTTCCCTTTTGTGTTGGTTATTGCCACAGGTCTGCTGATGATGTGGATAAACCATCTCTTTGCTCTCATAAAGGTGTTCAGCCGAATGATAGCAAGTTCATATCTTGCCTTTACAACGGCTTTGCTCCTTGTTCCCGATATAAGGGGAATGCAGACAAAGGTGATCTTTGTGCAGTTCTGTCTTGTTTCCTTTCTGATACTTTTCTTCTCTTGCTATCAGTACAGGAAGGCTCAAGGCGTGATACTTTATGCATTCCTAATGCTGGGCGTAGCGAGTCTGTTTTTTAAGCAATTGCTTCTGATAGTACCTTTGCTATGGGTTCTTTCTGCCTATTGTATGGCGTCTTTTAGTGAAAAAATATGGCTGTCTTCCCTTTTTGGAATAGGACTTCCATATCTCTTTGTCTATACATATTATATCTTACAAGGCGTGCCATCAACTGAACAGTCGCTTATTCATAATTGGGACTTCTGCCGAGTCTTTGACTTCAGGGCTGTTCCATCTTGTTTGAAGGTCTCATTTGCATGTTCCTCCTTGCTCACGATAGTAGGCTTTATTCATCTTCTAATAGAGGGACACAAGGACAAGGTTCGCACAAGAATGATGTACCAGATATTCATGTCGATAGGTGCCTTCGCAATATTGATGTGCTTCCTTCAACCGCAACATTTAACATTCTATATCGGATTGATGCTTATTCCCGCAAGTGCTATGGTAGGACATTTCTTTGCTATGACAGATACAAAGACAACGAACTATATATTTATTGCGATTATCTCTCTGACTTATCTTCTTACAATCTATAATCTATTGTAACTTGGCAGTATGGAATACCTTATATCTCTCGGCTATTGGGGCATGCTGCTCTGCGGTTTCCTCGCGGGAAGTTTCTTTCCTTTCAGTAGTGAAGCCGTAATGGTGGCTTTGCTGGCCATGGACTTGGATCCTGTGCAACTTATCATATACGCAAGTATAGGAAATGTGGCAGGCGGAATGTTCAATTATACAGTCGGAAGAATGGGTAATCTGGAATGGATTGAGAAGCACCTTCATGTGAAGGAAAAAGACCTTGAGAAGGCTAAGAAATTCATGGCAGGACATGGAGCTTGGATGGGTTTCTTTGCTTTCATACCAGTTTTAGGAAGCGCAATAACGATAGCTTTAGGGCTTATGCGTGCAAACATACCGATTTCAATAACATCAATATCCATTGGCAAGATTCTCAGATATGTCATTCTTGTCTATGGAGCGCAATACGTGGTGTAATCAACAAATCTTCCAAATTAATTTTCTATGAACCAAACGACTAATCTTCCAAACGACCAAAAAATATGAAAAAATACCAACTTGACCTTACTATAAAGTCTATTGAGCATGTTAACGATAAGTATGTGCTCATCAAGCTTACTGACGAAATACCTCTTCCAGAGATGCTTCCTGGACAGTTTGTTAATATTCGTATAGATAATGCTGAGACTTTCCTTCGTCGTCCTATTTCTATTAACTTCGTAGATGTAGAGAAGAATGAACTTCATTTACTCGTGGCTGCTATAGGAGAAGGCACAAAATGGCTAGCTTCTCGTTCTGCTGGCGATAAGGTTAATATGCTTCTTCCTCTTGGCAACGGTTTTACAAAGCCAAGTGAGTTGGATAAGTCAAAAGCTGTTCTTCTTATTGGTGGCGGCGTAGGTGTAGCTCCTCTACTCAACTATGGAAAGGTTCTTAAGGAAAATGGCATTTCTCCAATCTTTCTTCTCGGAGCACGTTCGGCAAAGGACCTTCTTCTTTTAGACAGCTTCAAAGCTATTGGCGAAACATACGTAACTACAGAAGACGCTTCCCTTGGAGACAAGGGCTTTGTGACAAACTCTTCATTTGTGGCTAGTAATCTTTCAGAGAAAGTAGGCAAGATTTCATGTTGTGGTCCTAAGCCTATGATGGTTGCCGTAGCAAGAATGGCAAAGGAGAAAGGCGTTCCTTGTGAAGTGTCGCTTGAAAACATGATGGCTTGCGGTCTTGGCGCATGTCTATGTTGCGTGGAAAAGACGGTTAAGGGAAATGTTTGCGTATGCAAGGAAGGACCTGTGTTCGATATAGAGGAACTTAATTGGTAGAATAATAGGTGCTATTGTAAATGTTTCAATAGCATATCTACGGATTCTTCTTTGGTAGCCCACGAGCATACGAAGCGTACTATGCTGTGTGTTTCGCCTCGTGGCCCCCAATATTCGAATGTGGCAATCTTGGCAAGGTTATCAATTGTTTCGTTTGGAAGTTTGAAGAACTGCTGGTTTGTAGGGGAATTGATGTATGGCTTGAAGCCTTTTTCTGCGAAACCATCACGCAGTTTGATAGCAAGACGAACAGCATGTTCTGCTGCTTTCATATATAGATTATTGGTAAATAAGGTCTCAAACTGCAAACCGAGAAGTCTGCCTTTTGCAAGCAAAGCGCCATGCATCTTCACGATAGTTGTAAAACTCTTGAAGCGTGACTTTTTCGAAATGACCACAGCCTCGCCAAATAAGGATCCTTGCTTCGTTCCTCCGATATAGAATACGTCTGCAAGTTTTGCAATATCAGCAAGTGTTACGTCATTTCCTTCTGCTGCAAGTCCATAGCCAAGCCTTGCTCCGTCTATATAAAGAGCTTTCTTCCATTTATGGCATACCGCACTCAACTGTTCGAGTTCCGAGAGTGAATATATTGTGCCGTATTCCGTTGGAAAAGAAATGTATAAAGCTCCAGGAGCCACCATATGCTCGTAAGTTTCGTCAGCATAGAAGTCTTTGAGATACTCTTCTACATCAGATGCCTTGACTTTTCCCTCGTATGATGGCAAAGCAAGAACCTTATGGCCTGAGTTCTCGATTGCTCCGCTTTCGTGAACATTAATATGGCCCGTATCAGCTGCCATTACGCCTTCGAAGCGGTCAAGGAGAGTGTCTATGACAGTCTTGTTTGTTTGAGTGCCGCCAACAAGCAGATGAACCTGAAGATTCTCGTCTCCACATGCCTCGCAGATTAGATTCTTGGCACGAGCAGTATAGTCATCAAAGCCGTATCCAACAGTTTCCTCAAGGTTTGTTTCTGTCAGATGGTTGATAATCTCTGGCAAAGCACCTGCCATATAGTCGCTATCAAAGTGTATCATATTGCTTTGTATTTCGTTTTGTAGAGTGCAAAATTACGTTTTTTATCGGAAAACTCAAATATTATTTGGATATTTAAATGCTTATTGCTAATTTCGCACCAAGAAAACCTGAATAAAATGACAAAAGAAGAAAAATATAGTGAAGCATATTTGTCGATAAAGTCGTTAATGGAAGCCGAGTCAGATATCATCTCTAACATGGCTAATGTGTCTGCCTTATTGAAGGAAACATTCTGCTTTTGGTGGGTTGGATTCTACCGAGTGTCAGGCGACGAACTTTTACTTGGCCCTTTTCAAGGTCCTATAGCCTGTACAAGAATAAAGAAGGGTAGGGGTGTTTGCGGAACAACTTGGGAGAAGGAAGAGACAATCGTCGTTCCTGATGTTGAAGAATTCCCTGGTCATATTGCTTGCAGTTCTGCTTCAAGAAGCGAAATTGTGGTACCTATATGGCAGAATAAGGAGATAATTGCTGTACTTGATATAGACAGCAAGTTTCTTAATACTTTTGATGAGACTGACAAAATCTGGCTTGAGAAAATATGTGAGCTTTTCGGTTAGATTACCCCATCAGTCATAAATGATAATCCTATACGATTTTAGTATAATATTTTATAAGGAAACGCTATGAAAAGACTGTTCTTAATAATAACCTTGCTGGTAAATACTTTGTTATGCAACGCTCAGGAGAAGGTTCCGTTCAATGGAGTTGTCAAGGATGTCTTTGGCAATCCCGTGAAGAATGTTGAGGTTTATGTGAACAATCCTCGTCTTTATTCGCGAACAGATAAGCTTGGACGCTTCGGACTTACCAATGTGAAGCCAAACGATGTGCTTCATGTGAAGATTAAGAGAAATCTTTATGAAGTGGCTGTTTCAGGCAGAAAGAGTCTAGTTATTATTCTTGCTGATGACTATTTGATAAAGGAAACAGCAGAGAGTCAGGAGCTTGTGGATGTAGGTTACGGCTATGTTAAGCGTCGTGAGCACACCCTTCCGGGCAATATGGTTTCGGGAGAAGAACTGCAGAGAACGGGGCAGTCTAATCTTCTTAACGCTCTTGCTGGAAAAGTCCCTGGACTCAATATTTTTACTAACTCTCGTCCTGGTGGTGAGGCCTCGGTAAACATTCGCGGCATTAGTAGCATAAATCTGCCAAGTACACCTTTGTACATAGTAGATGGCATAGAGAGAAACACGCTTAGCGACATAAGTCCGTATGATGTGGATTATGTTGAAATCATGAAGGATGCCTCCATTTATGGCTCACGTGGTGCTAATGGAGCGATAATAGTGCATACGAAAAGATAACTTATCTGCGAAGTTCATAAAGAAGGTTTGATAGATGATAGAGTATTTGGAAACAAGTTGCATAGGCAAGAAGTCTGCGGATCTTTGCGAAGATGCGTTCTTTGCCGGCGAATATTTTGCAGCCGTTATTGATGGTAGTACGAGCAAAGCTTCCCGTACTTATCACGAGTCCATGTCAAATGGTAGATTGGCTAGTCGTACTGTTAGGAAGGTTATTGGGAAGTTGCCTGTTGATGCTGATATTAGAATGACGTGCTCGTTGCTTCAGAAGGCTATTTCGAAGCTATATGAGAAGTATGATGCTGATGTACGCAATTTGATTGACCACCCTGAAAATAGAATTACGGCTTCTGCTGTAATCTATTCTGGTTTCAGGAAGGAGATTTGGATGATTGGCGATTGCCTTTGTATGGTTGACGGCAAGCTTTATACCAACGAGAAACCGCATGAAGCTGCGTTCGCCGAAAAGCGTTCAAAGGAAATCCATCGCTTGCTTGAAGAAGGCTACAGTATAGGGGAACTTATGGAGAATGATTTGGGGAGAAAGGCAATTTTGGCTGGTATTATAGAATCGACGAAAAGCCAAAACAAGACTTTCTCCGTTTTAGATGGTTTCCCGATACCCTTGGAACTTGTGAAGGTGGTAGACGTGACAGACGCAAAGGAGATTATACTAGCGTCTGATGGTTATCCGGTTGTGGAGACTAGTCTGGAAAAGACTGAAAATGCGCTTGGTGAGATCGTCAAGAACGATCCTCTTCTGATAAATCTTCATAAAGCGACGAAAGGTCTTAGACCAGGGCAGACTTCCTTCGATGATAGGACTTATGTGAGAATGCGAGTAGAATAATCCTAAATTATATTTATTGGCATTATTCCGACATGTTCTTCACATGCTTTGGCACTTGCAGGTCGTTGAAACCGAAGAATTCCTTTGCGTTTTCCCCAAGGAAGAGTCTCTTTTCTCCATCGGTTAGAATGTTTGCCTTCAGGATAAAATCGTATGACATCTTGTATGTGATGGCTGTTATGGTACGAGGATAGTCGGAACCCCACATGAGTTTCTCTATTCCGACCATATCCGCAGCTTCCTTTATCTTGCGTACGGCTGTTGGGAATGGATAGAACTCCGAATTGTAGAGCCATGTGATTCCGCCAGATTCCACCATTACATTCTTGTTCTCAGCAAGACGAACCTGGTCGTACCACGTTTTTTCTGTTGGCATTCCAAAATGTCCGATAGCAACTTTCAGATTAGGGCATTCCTGGATTACTTCGCGGAACTCAGCAGTCTGTTCGCTATCTTCAAGGCAAAGAGAGAGAATGAGGTTGCGTTTCTCCATTTCCTTGAACATCTTCATGAAGTTTTCGCTGTTGATAGGCATGCGAACGCCATCCTTGTAGATGCGATGCCCAGGAATAACTACGCCTTCCCAGTCTTGACCTTGACCCTGACTTTGACTGGTAGGGAGTGTAAACTCGCCGTTCATATAGTCAAGCATGTAAAGACACTTCAGACGATTACCATATTTTGAGTTTACGCTCTGATAATAGTCATTCTGAATGCCGTCGATAAACTCCTGGGTAACTACAGAAGCAGCCACTTGAGCGTAGTCCATATTTGAGAGGAATACCTCGGCGGTATTTGTTCCGTCTATCATGAACGGAGGACACATTTGTACCTCTTCTCCTAGAAACATGCTTCGTCCATTAGGAAGTGGAGATATAGTCTTTCCGTTCCATACGGTATCTTGCTTCATCCACAAATGCGAATGAGCATCTATAATTAGATATTTAGATTCCTTGGTATTCATTCTTCACTCTTTTTTTTACGGATTATGAGTTAGCCCAACGAACTCGCATCTGGTCGCCTATGAATGCCTGAACTTCCTTGGCAAGAGCTTCGTCGTATTCTGAGTTTACGAAGTCTATGTTCTTCAGCACATTCTTTGGATTTGCAGAAGAGAATAGGGTAGTGGCAATACGAGGATTGCTAACGCTATATTGCATGGCAAGTTTCTCTATTTCCACGCCACGTTCTGCACAAAGCTTAGCAACCTCAGCGCAACGTTGCTTGAGAGCCTTTGGAGCTGGATGCCATGCAGGAGCACCACGTTGGGAGAGAAGTCCCATCGAGAGTGGAGATGCGTTTATGACGCCTATCTCGTTCTTCTCAAAGAAGTCAAGATAATCAAGGAGCATCTCGTCGTTAAGGCAATAATGGCAGAAGCAAAGCACGCTTTCCACAGTTCCTTTTGGAGTATGCTCGATAATCCATTTGAGATTTTCTGGCTGAAGGTCTGTTATACCTACATGCTTTACAACTCCCTCGGCTTTGAGCTCGTGAAGGGCAGGAAGAGTCTCATTTGCAATAATGCTTAGATCTGAACAAAACTCTACATCGTGAACATTAATGAGGTCTATATAGTCGATGTTCAGACGTTCAAGGCTTTCATATACGCTTTCCTTTGCACGCTTAGCAGAATAATCCCAAGTGTTTATGCCATTTTCGCCATAGCGGCCAACCTTTGTTGAAAGATAATAGCGTGAGCGATCAATATTCTTGAGGGCCTTGCCAAGAACCGTTTCTGCCTTATAGTGGCCATAATATGGGGAAACATCTATGAAGTTCAAGCCTCCGTCAACAGCTGTATAAACAGCCTCTATAGCTTCCTGTTCTTTTATGTCGTGGAAAACGCCGCCGAGCGAAGAGGCTCCGAATGCAAGGTTTGCCACTTTCATGCCAGTCTTTCCGATTTCGTTGTATTGCATAGTAGTAAGGTTTGGGTGCTCCTGACGGAAAAGCGTCGGGAACTATGGTTTTAGTTAGTATATGGTTAAAGTAAGAGTTAAAGTTAATCTTCGCCAATCTCCTCAATATTGAAAGGAGTCTGCTGATAGATATAATAGTTCAACCAGTTGTGATAGAAGAGGTTTGCGTGTGCTCTCCATCGTACAACGGGTTCTCTTGTGTAGTCGTCGTCAGGATAATAGTTGCGTGGAAGGTCCACGTCATCACGTTTTCCGAGGTCACGCATATACTCGTTGTGAAGCGTTAGTGGAGAGTATTCCATGTGCCCTGTCACGAAGAATTCTCGTCCTTCTCGTGCCATGACAACGCCAACGCCACTATCATGCGATTCAGCAAGTATGGTAAGCTTGGAATTGTTCGCCACATCCTTCTTCCAAATCTCCGTATGGCGTGAGTGCGGCATGAAGAATGTGTCGTCAAAACCGCGGAATATTGGCTCCGGAATAGGTGTGCAGGTATGCTCAAAGACTCCGAACATCTTCTTTTTCAGAGGGTGTTTGTCTATGCCGTAATGGTAATAGAGACCAGCCTGGGCAGCCCAACATATATATAATGTACTATAGACATTCTTGCGAGCCCATGAGAATATTCGCGTTACCTCTTCCCAATAGTTGACATCTTCAAATTTAAAGTTCTCCACAGGAGCGCCCGTGATGATCATTCCGTCAAACTTCTCGTGCTCAAGTTCCGAGAAAGGACGGTAGAATGCCATCATGTGCTCAACAGGAGTATTCTTGGACGTGTGGCTTTCCAATTTCATAAGAGTGAGTTCCACCTGAAGCGGGGTATTTGACAGCAGGCGGATTAGGTCTGTCTCCGTTGTTACTTTTATCGGCATGAGGTTGAGCACGACAATCTTCAACGGACGGATATCTTGGTTATGAGCTCTTGCTGAGTCCATAACGAATATGTTTTCCTCCTTTAGTATTTCTACTGCAGGGAGTTTTTCAGGGATTCTTACTGGCATATTATATGATATATTTCATAAAGCGGCAACAAAAAGTCGCCAATATTTGGCGCAAAGTTATAAAATATCCTTCATTTATACAACAATTATTGTCCTTTTTATAACGAAACGACGGATAAAATGTTTTTTATCTCAATTCAGACGAAAAAAACTATAAGCATTCTTCTTTTCGTTGATTTTAATTTTGTAAATTTGCAGCCGAAATAATAACAATTCGTAACCAATTTACCGCTTTTAATTAGTTCAAACTTTTGGATTTTAACTTTCATAGAAAACACAGGAGAAAGGTGCCGGGGCTTAGTACTACCTCGACAGCAGACATTTCGTTCATTCTTCTCGTGTTCTTCCTCATGGTAACCTCCATGGATCCAGACAAGGGTTTGCCAAGACAATTGCCTAAGCTTGACGAAGAGAAGGTTGAGAAGATTACGGAGATTGACAAATCTAATGTGCTTAGCATAAAACTCGGGGCAGATGGCAAGGCTTATTTCAACGACTCCGATGAACCGGATGCCAATCCACAAAAGAGAATCTCAGAGTTCATAGTAAGTTGTCCGCAACCGAAGAAGCATATCCTGAGTCTTGAAATCTCAAACGAAGCAGACTATGCCGACTATTTCACTCTTCAGAACAAGATGATTCTTGCATACCGACAGGTGCGTGAGAATTACGCTCAGAAGAAATATCATACAAGTTTCCAGAACCTTAACGATAACCAGAAACGGGAAATCAGAAGTAAATATCCGCAGAGAATTGCCGAGAAATACTAGTCTAGGTCAAAGTTAAAGTTAAGGTCAAAGTTAAAGTCAAGGTCAAAGTTAAAGTCAAGGTCAAAGAATGTTCCAACGTAAGAAAAGGGAAATGCCGGAATTGAACACGGCTGCGCTTCCCGATTTGATATTCACAATACTGTTCTTCTTCATACTCGTTACGCATCTGCGTAGCGTGGATGTGAAGTTGAAGTATCAGTTGCCTGAAGGTCAAGAACTTACGAAGATGCAAGAACGCAGCACGATAATCCATGTCTATGTGGATAAGGACGGGAATATTCAGATAGAAAACTCTCTCGTAGAGATGTCGCATATTCCTGCTGTAGTAAACGGCTATAGGAACAAGATGGGACAGGACGAGTCGGGGCAATCTGCTCTTCAGGTTTCGTTCAAGGCTGACAAGAATACCAAGATGGGCGTTATAACGGAAGTGAAGACGCAACTTAGGAAATGCGGCTCGCTTAAGGTTAACTATAGTGCCCTTGAAACTAAAAATAATGATTAGAAAATAAAACAACCATAAGATATGAAACAACATTTAGACGCTTTAGACAAGAAGATTCTTCAACTCATCTCTGCCGATGCTCGTGTGCCTTTCCTTGAGGTGGCAAGAGCTTGTAATGTAAGTGGTGCCGCTATTCACCAGCGCGTACAGAAGCTTACTCAGATGGGCGTAATTAGAGGCTCGCAGTTTATCCTCAATCCTGAGAATATGGGCTTCCAAACTACAGCCTTTATCGGTTTGAATCTTAAGAATCCGGAATATTTTGATGATGCCGTTCTTGCTTTGAAGAATATCCCGGAAGTAGTTGAGTGCCATTACACAACTGGCAATTATGACCTTTTCATCAAGATTCACGCTATCAACAACAACGCTTTGCTGAAGGTTATCCATGATAAGCTCCAGCCTTTGAAGCTCGCAAGCTCAGAGACTATCATCTCTTTCAATACAGAGTTCTCTCGTCAGCTTTCGCCTGATTGTATCGAACCAGAGGATTACGAGGATTAGTATTTTAGGATATTCCTCCAAAATGTAGGGCGAGGATTTCCTAGCCGTTTCCAAAGGATTCTTTCCAATGGTTGCGGCTCGGAAATCCACGCCCTACATTTTTGCAACTATATTATCCCTCGTAAACTGTTGGATCTTCCATTCCTGCAAGTTCGAATGCCTCTTTTCTTTCCATGCAAGTGCCGCATTTGCCACAATGCTTTTCGCCACCCTTATAGCAGGAATAGGTCTTTGAATAGTCAAGTCCAAGGCGGTTGCCTATCTTGGCAATCTCACTTTTTGAAATGTTTGTATATGGTGCAAGGAGTCGCATATTATTGTATGTGCCTTCTTGCATCGCTTTTGCCATAGCATCAACGAAGCCGCTACGGCAGTCAGGATAGATGGCGTGGTCGCCGAAATGGTTTGCTATCATGACCGTATCAAGCTCTCGACTTTCAGCCAAGCCGCAAGCCACGGAAAGCATGATGCCGTTGCGGAAAGGAACGACGGTAGATTTCATGTTCTCGTCGTCGTAGTTGCCTTCTGGGATGTCGTCGGCGCCAGAGAGAAGGGAAGACTTGAAGTATTCCGCCATGAACTTAAGAGGAATTACGATATGCTCTATGCCAAGTTCTTCGCAATTTATGCGAGCCATTTCTATCTCGCGGGCATTATGGTTTGAACCGTAATCGAAGGTTACGGCAAGAGCTATCTGAGAGGCGTATTCGTGGAGAAGCGTAACGCTATCCATGCCGCCGGAGAGGACTATGAGGGAGGATTTCATTTATGATTTGACGGATTTACAATTTTCCTTCCGTGTGGGGGATTTGGTCGTTCACCGAGATCGGCGAACGAAGGGGTTAATTTCTTGTGCAGCAAAACTTATTTAAACCGCAGCATGCGCTCTTCCGCCAAGCGCTCGTATTTCGTGCCAGGGATGCCGTAGTTTGCGAATGGATGGATTGAGATGCCGCCGCGTGGAGTAAAGAGGCCTATCACCTCGATATACTTCGGCTCCATGAGTTTCTTGAGGTCCTTCATGATGATGTTCACGCAATCCTCATGGAAGTCGCCGTGGTTGCGGAAGGAGAAGAGGTATAGCTTGAGCGATTTGCTCTCAACCATCTTCTCGGCAGGGATGTATCGGATTACGATTTCTGCGAAGTCCGGCTGTCCTGTGATAGGGCAGAGGGATGTAAATTCAGGGCAATTGAACTTCACCCAGTAGTCGTTCTCAGGGTGCTTGTTAGAGAATGTTTCCAATACTTCCGGAGCATAGTCCATGCGGTATTCTGTCTTTTTGCCTAAGCTTTGAAGGCCTTCGTTTTCGCGAGCAAACATATTGTTGATTTACAATTTACAGATTTACGATTTACAAATTCCTGTGCAAAATTAGTCAATATTTTTCGCTCTTCAAATTTATTGGTTGATTTTTTCCGTTTTTTGCCCGATATATTATTATAAATGTGTAATTTTGTCGCACAAAACCGAAAAATGTAAATTGTAAATCCGTAAATTGTAAATTCCTTCATGATAGTAGCAATAGCAGAGAAACCAAGCGTAGCCAGGGACATCGCCCGCATACTCGGAGCCACCTCTTCAAGGGATGGCTACATCGAGGGCAACGGCTATCAGGTGACTTGGACATACGGACATCTTTGTACCCTGAAGGAACCGCACGACTATCTTCCTGCGTGGAAGCATTGGTCGCTCGGTCAACTGCCTATGATACCCCAGCGTTTCGGCATAAAGGTCATCAATATGCAGCACATAGAGAAGCAGTTTGCCATCGTGGAAAAGCTTATGCAGCAGGCAGATAGCATCATAAACTGTGGTGACGCCGGACAGGAGGGAGAGCTCATCCAGCGATGGGTTATGCAGAAGGCTGGGGCGAAATGTCCGGTCAAGCGCCTTTGGATTTCGTCCATGACTGATGAGGCCATTCGCGAAGGCTTTGCAAACCTGAAGGATCAGGCGGATTATCAGCCGCTATATTATGCCGGATTGTCTCGTGCCGTGGGCGATTGGCTTCTCGGAATGAACGCTACGCGCCTTTATACCATAAAGTATGGTCAGAACCGTCAGGTGCTTTCCATCGGTCGTGTGCAGACGCCTACGCTTGCGCTTATCGTAAACCGACAGAAGGAGATACAGGACTTCAAGCCAGAGCCGTACTGGGTACTTTCCACGCTCTATCGTGACGCTCTCTTTACGGCTACGAAGGGCAAGTTCAATTCCAAGGAGGAAGGCGAGGCAGCCTTTGAACTCATTAAGGACAAGCCGTTTACGATAACCAAGGTTGAGAAGAAGAACGGCAACGAAGCGCCTCCGAAACTCTACGACCTGACGTCGCTTCAGGTGGATTGCAACAAGAAGTTCGGCATGAGCGCAGAGCAGACTCTCAACACCATCCAGAGCCTTTACGAGAAGAAGCTAACCACATATCCGCGTGTGGATACCACATATCTTACTGACGATATGTACCCTAAATGTCCGCAAATCCTTACGGGCATAACCCCATATGCGCCTCTCGTGGCACCTCTCAATCTGCAGAAGCTTCCGAAGAGCAAGAAGGTGTTTGACAATTCAAAGGTTACCGACCACCATGCCATAATTCCTACCGGCATTAATCCTGCTACGGCTAATCTGCAACCTCAGGAAAAGCGCGTATATGACCTCGTAGCGCGCCGTTTCATATCCATCTTCTATCCACCTTGCAAGTACGCTACAACGACCGTTCTGGGCGAAGTACAGCCCCTTTCTGAGGATGGCGCTCCAGACGGCAAGGCAATAGAATTCAAGGCCACCGGCAAGATGATTCTCGAACCGGGTTGGAGAGTTGTTTATGCCAAGGCTCCGAAGGCTCAGGATGAGGAAGGCAAGGAGAAGGACGACGAGGAGAAGGTGTTGCCGAATTTCGTGGAAGGCGAAAGCGGAGAGCATGTGCCAACGCTTACGCAGAAGGAAACCAAGGCTCCTCCATATTACACGGAAGCCACTCTCCTGCGTGCCATGGAAACGGCTGGTAAGTTTGTTGACGACGAGGATCTCCGTGCCGCCATGAAGGAGAATGGCATTGGTCGTCCGTCGTCGCGTGCCAACATCATAGAGACTCTCTTCAAGCGAAACTATATCGTGCGCAAGAAGAAACGCATAGAGGCTACGGAAACCGGCATAGAGCTCATAGGCCTCATAAAGGAAGAACTCCTCAAGTCGTGCGAACTGACCGGCATCTGGGAGAAGAAACTCCGCGACATAGAGCATCAGAAGTACGACGCAGGACAATTCATAAACGAACTCAAAGAGCAGATTACGCAGATAGTAAACCAAGTGCTGTCAGACAATAACCCAAGACGAATAGCTGGGGTGTGACACATGGCTGTAATAACAGATAACAGTAATAACAGATAACAGTTATTTTTTTGAAGGTATAGCATGCCTGTATTTTATTTATTATATATTATAACTACTTAATAATTAATATGTTATATAATATAATATGTTGGTTTTGAAGATGTCATGTCTAAAAAAAATAACTGTTAAACTGTTATCTGTTATTATTGTTTGTGTATAATCTTGTAAAGTTCTGAATATCAGCATGATATCTTTTTCTAAGAAGCTGTACTTCAATCTTTTCTGCCCCCAAACACCCCATTTCCCCTCTCTAAAAGGCCATAAAACTATGCATTACGTGTCGTATTCCTATGCTTTAGAGGTCGTAAAGCTATGAGTTATGCTTCGTAAATGAAAGGCTTATTACACGTAAAGCTATGCTATATTTCCATTTTTAACAAAAAATCTCCACCATTCCGCTATAATTGTATCGTATTTGGAATGGTGAAGTTACTTTTTATTTCACGCTGATCTGCGTCTTTCCGCTCTTGAGTCCCTTTCCGCTAACGGTAAGGGTGGCGTTGCCGGCTGTCTTGCCGCCTTCTACCACAACGACTAGTTCGCCATGGAAAGCTTTCATCGTAGGATTCACGAAGACTTCCGTAGATGTTGCGTCGCCATTGCAGCAAGAGTTGAAGCGAGCGGCACCTGTAACCTTGAACGAGAGTTGGTTGTCTGCGTCCGGACAGAGGTTGCCATCCTTGTCCACAACACGAACGGTTACGAACGAGAGGTCAGGAGTATCCGTAGCCTTGCCGTTTTCGTTGGAAGGAGTAACACTAATCTCAGAACGGTCGGCAACGAGTTCTATGTGATGCGGATTGCCAGCTGTCTTCACGACCTTTGTCTCGGCTGGATTTCCCTTCTCGTCGTATGCCACGACCTTAATCTCTCCCGGTTCGTACTTCACGCCCATCCAGCGCATACGGTAGCGGTCAAGACGGTTCTTTCCTTGTGGAGCATTAGGATTTGCAAACATGGAATAACCACCCCAAGGCATTTGCTTCTGAACGCGGCTGTTCATATAGTCGTCGAAGTCGCGATCGTACTTCTTGAGTCTGCCCTGACTCTTTCCGTTGACGAAGAGTTCCGCCTCAGGATAGCTTGTATAGACGAAAACAGGAGTGGTCTCGCCCTCACGACCGTTCCAAGTCCAATGTGGCAGAACATGGAGAGTCTTTGCCTCCGTATTCCAGTGGGTACGATAGAGGAAAGCGCGGTCCTTTGGCAGTCCTGCAAGGTCGTAGATGCCGAAGTAAGACGAGCGTGAAGGCCAATATTCGTCGTAAGGAGTAGGCTCACCAAGGTAGTCGAAGCCAGTCCACACGAATTCTCCGATAACCCATGGGAACTTGTCCTGGAACATCCAGTCGTCGTCAGGAAGATTGCTCCATATGCAGGACTCAAGGTCGTAACTTGAAATCTGACCGTCCTCGTATGAAGTGCCATGTTCCTCCTTTACAGGGAACTTGTACACGCCACGGGAAGAAATGGTAGAAGCCGTTTCCGAACCAAGAACAAAGCCCTTAGGGGAGTTCTCGTAGCCCTTCTGATATACGTGCAGACGATAGTTGAATCCAGGAACATCCATCTCTTGCCAAACGCCGCTGTACATAGGAGCATCTCCGCGGTCGCAGCCTTGAGTGCAAGGGCGAGTGCCGTCAAGTTTATGAACAAGGTCCTGCATGAGCTTTGTGTATTTCAAGCCCACTTCCGTGCCTTGCTCAGGAATCTCGTTGCCGATGGAATACATGACGTTGCTGGCGTGGTTGCGGTTGAGGAGAACGAGATTTGTTATGTCGCGCTCCCACCAAGCCTTGCCGTCCTTGTTTACGCTTGTCTCGTCAACCTTGTCGAAGAAGCGAGCATAGCCGTTCTTGCACTTGGGATAAATCCACATGTCGAAAGATTCTGCCATGACCATCATTCCCATCTCGTCGCAAATGTCCATCTGCCAAGGAGAAGGAGTGTTGTGGGAAGTGCGGATTGCATTACAACCGATGTCCTTCAACAGGCGAACCTGACGACGGAAAGCAGCCTTGTTGACAGCCGTGCCGAGAGGTCCCATGTCGTGATGCAAGCAGACGCCCTTGAATTTGCGAACCTTTCCGTTGAGCTTGAAGCCTTCTGCCGAATAAGAGATGTCGCGAATGCCATAGCTGATGGTGCTTTCGTCTATTATGTTGTCGTTCTCAATGAGCTGAGTTACAAGGGAATAGAGCGTAGGCTGCTCCGGACTCCAGAGTTCCACGTTCTTTGCCACGAGGGTGTTGTCAACAAGCTTTGTTTCGTTAAGCCAAGCGATAGCCTCTGCCACGACATTTCCCTTGTTGTCAGTCAGAATGCTTTTAACCTGAAGATTCTTGTTGGTTTCAGCCGTAACCTCAGCGGTAACTCTTATGCGAGCTTCGCCAGCCTTGTTGGCATCAGGGGAAATGCTGCTGAGAGATGTTGTACGGGCGAAGGTTCCCCAAGTGGTAAGATACTTGTCCTTATGGAGAACGAGACGAACAGGACGGAAAAGTCCGGCTCCTGGGTACCATCGTGAAGATTCCTCGATGTTCTGAAGATGAACGGCAATAGGGTAGGAGCCTGCCTTGCAACCTCCAGTAGCTTTCGTGATATCAAGCTTGAAGACGTTGTAGCCGTAAGCCCAATAGCCCACATCCTCGCCGTTTACCCAGACATGAGGTTCTGCCATAGCGCCGTCAAAGACGAGCTCTGCGTTGGAATAGCCTTCTGGAATCGTGATGCTGGTGCGATACCAGCCTTCGCCAATCCATGGCAGACAGCCAGAGCGACCTGTCTTTTCGGTAGCTTCCTTCTCGCCGTTCTGCTCGATGCGAACAACTTGCTTGTCAATATCCTTGTCGAAAGGACCTGCTATGGCCCAATCGTGAGGAACTGTGACATTCTGCCAATTCTTGTCGTTGAAGTCCTTTGCTTCTGCGCCACTTACGCTACCGCGCTGGAACTTCCAGTCGTCAAGGAGCAGAGTTTCCACGGATTGGGCATAAGATGCCATGGCCAGAAAGCATAACAAAAGTGAAAATAAGTTCTTTCTCATGAGGTTAGTTACGTTAATTTTCTGCAAAATTACATTTTTTGTTCATATTTGCCAACATTTCTCTGGATTATTCGCTTTTTATCGTCCTATTTTCTTAATTTTGCAAAAACAACTTAGGATAAACATGAAAAAACTCTCTCTCTTACTTATTCTTTTCATTGCTTGCAGCATGAGTGTTCTCGCTGCGCCAAAGAAACAGAAAGATGCTCCTGTCTCTGACCGTGAATACTGGGCAAATCTTGCCTACAAAATGGCTGCTCCCGTGCTAAAGAACATGGCTGAAGGCAAACTCCAGGAGAATATGCAACTGGAACTCAGCCCTACTTGGGACGGTCGCGACAAGAAGGTGGCCTACATGGAATGCTTCGGCAGACTGATAGCCGGTATAGCCCCTTGGCTTGCCCTTCCGGATGACGATACTCCAGAAGGTCAGAAGCGCAAGCAACTTCGTGAATGGGCCATAAAGGCTTTTGCCAATGCCGTGGATCCTCAAAGCCCGGACTATCTGGGATGGACAAACGGAGGCCAGACTCTTGTGGACGCGGCTTACGTGGTACAGGCTCTATATCGTGCTTATGACGCGCTTTGGAAACCGCTTGACGACGTTACAAAGAAGCGTTATTTCAAAGAACTGGAAGGCCTTCATCGCTACGATCCTCCATATACAAACTGGATTCTCTTTGTTTCCATGGAGGAATGTTTCCGTCTTTATGCTGGTGATAACGGCTTTGACCAATATCGTATCCATCAGGCCATGAACAAGGCGGAAGAATGGTATGTAGGAGATGGCTGGTATAGCGACGGACAAGCCTTTGCCTTCGATTACTACAACTCATACGTTATCCAACCGATGTACGTGGAATGTCTTGAGATGATAAAAGCTAAACGCCCTAATGATACTTACATGTGCCGTAATGCGGGAAGTAGGAACGGTGTGGGCAATCGCCTTGAAGATGCCGTGAAACGTATGCAACGCTTTGGAATGATACTTGAAAGAATGATTTCCCCTGAAGGAACATATCCTGTTTTCGGTCGGTCCATTCCTTACCGTATGGCCGTATTCCAGCCTCTTGCGCAACTAGTTTGGCGTAAACAACTTCCTCAGGAACTCTCCGAAGGACAGGTTCGTGCGGCTCTTACAACTGTCATGAAGCGAATGTTTGGCGAGAATCCTGACAAGGGCTCGAAGGCTGGAAAGAACTTCACGGATGACGGTTATCTGACAATAGGTTTTGTTGGTGCACATCCTAACGTGGCCGATTGGTACACGAACAACGGTAGCCTTTATATCACATCGGAAGTGTTCATGCCTCTCGGTCTTCCTGCTGACGATTCCTTCTGGACTTCTCCTGCCGAGGATTGGACCTCGAAGAAGGCTTGGGAAGGAAACGATTTCCCTAAAGACCATCGTGCAAAGGACCTTCCACGAAAGCTTCATTGGGAGTAATATAAAAGAAACGACTCGTAATCATATCGGTTACGAGTCGTTTTGCTATGTGTTATACACCGTAAAGCTTAGGCTTATGAAAAGAGTGTATCTTACTTGTCTGTATTGATGCCTTCCTCCATGAAGCGGAACTGGGCGTTCTTCTGTTCCTTGAGGAACTCGGAAACCTTCTCAATCTTGCTTCGCGTGATGGCTACGCGACCGCTTCGAGTGTATTGAAGAATACATTTGTAGTGAGCAAGACCTTTGTAGAGTTCGATGATTGCCTTTGAAGAGTTGCAGACGTGAACGGTGATGTAAGTGTCGTTCACTTCAAGCATACGAGCGTCAGAATGGCGGATGATCTGTGAAATCTCAGGGTTCTCCATAACCTTCTCTGTAGAAAGCTTGAAGAGAGCAACTTCGCTGCTGAAGATCTCCTCATCGTGATAATAGTCTGCCTTGATGACATCCACCTTCTTCTCAATCTGCTTGACAATCTTGCCTGCCTGCACCTCGTCGCTGTAGACGGTGATAGTGTACTTATGGACATTAGGAATGCCTGAAGGCGATACGTTGAGACTTTCGATGTTCACCTGAAGACGTGTGAACACGGAGGTAATCTGATTCAGAATACCGACAACGTTCTCTGAGTATATGAGTATTGTATAGAGCTTTTTCATATTATGGGGCTTTTATCTTTCCAACTTCATATCACTTACCGAAGCGCCTGGGGCTGTCATTGGCATTACGTCGTCTTCCTCCTTGATGACTGTCTCGAGGAAGAATGGGCCCTTCGTAGAGAGCATCTTCTGGACAGCATCTGCGAGATCCTTGCGGTCTGAGACGCGGAGGTATGGGATTCCGTAGGCTGAGCAGACCTTCTCATAGTCAGGGTTCATCATGTGAGTGAAGGCGTAGCGCTTGTTGAAGAACATGTTCTGCCACTGGCGAACGTTGCCAAGGAAGTTGTTGTTCATGAGAATCATCTTCACTGGGCATTGGTTCTCCATGATAGTGCCAAGCTCCTGGATGACCATCTGCAAGCCGCCGTCGCCCATGAATACGCATACAGGACGTTCTTTCTCAGCGAAAGTGGCACCGATAGCTGCTGGAAGTCCGTAGCCCATAGTGCCAAGACCACCGCTAGTGATGATAGAACGGTTTGTGTTGTACTTCGAATAGCGAGTGGCAAAGAGCTGGTTCTGACCGACATCCGTTACGGTAACGCCCTTACCTTCAGTGGCTTCCGCTACGGCATTAACGACCTCTCCCATGAGAAGAGGACCTTCTGTAGGATGAATGGCCTTCTGGATGACGCGGTTCTGCTCACGCTCAGCAAGTGGCTTGAAGGACTCTATCCATTCCTTGTGGTCTGCTTCGTTGACGAGTGCAGTCAAAGCAGGGAGAGACTCCTTACAGTTTGCCACGATGGCAACATCTGTCTTCACGTTCTTGTCGATCTCAGCATTATCGATGTCGAGATGGATGACCTTGGCTTGCTTGAGGTAAGTCTTCAGATTGCCCGTAACACGGTCAGAGAAGCGCATACCGATAGCTATGATGACATCAGCTTCCTGCTGCTTGAGGTTTGGCGCAAGATTTCCGTGCATACCGAGCATTCCGACGTTGAGCGGATGATTGCTTGCAAGGGCAGAGAGTCCGAGCATGGTGCGACCGGCAGGGATGTTTGCCTTCTCGAGGAATGCCTGGAGTTCTTCCTGAGCGTTACCGAGTTCAACGCCTTGACCTACAAGAGCGAGAGGCTTCTTGGCGTTGTTGATAAGCTCGGCTGCAGCCTTGAGGTCTTCTTCCTTAGCCTCAGGATATGCGATGTATGAGCGCACGAAATTGACTACGCTTTCTATGTATTCTGCCTTGTCTGTCTGAGCGTTCTTTGGGAAGTCAAGGACAACAGGTCCAGGGCGTCCAGACTGCGCGAGATAGTAAGCCTTGCTGATAGCCCAAGGAATGTCCTCAGGACGGCGAATCTGATAGACCCACTTACAGATAGGCTGGGCAACGGTGATGAGGTCAACCTCCTGGAAAGCGTCTGTACCGAGAACTGGTGTGCCCACCTGTCCTGCAATGACAACGATAGGAGTGGAGTCTATCATCGCATCTGCGATACCTGTGAGTGTATTTGTAACGCCAGGACCGCTGGTAACGATGACAGTACCGACCTGACCGCTTACGCGAGCAAAGCCCTGAGCAGCATGTGTGGCACCTTGTTCGTGACGAACGAGAATATGCTCGAATGTGCCACGGTGCTTAGAGTCGGGATAATCAACATAGTCGTACAGGGCATCGAATACAGGCATAATACTACCTCCTGGATAGCCGAAGATGGTCTTTACGCCTTGGGCAGCGAGAGACTTCATGAGAATCTCCGCGCCGGTGAAGAGTTCGCCTGTGACTGGATTATTGGTTGTATTCATTTATTAGTTTTTGTGAGGAATAGGCGGTCGCCAAAGTTGGCGACCAGATGTTTTGTCTATTTTGGGGTGGGCTTTAATCAATGAGACGGACGCCGCCCTTGTCTGCACTCGCTACGCTCTGGGCGTATGCGCGGAGAGCCTTGCTGACTACGCGATTGCGCTTGAGTGGTTGCTGTGGACGAGCTTCGAGTTCTTCGTCTGAAAGCTTGACGTTGATTGATCGGCTTGGAATGTCTATAACAATGATATCGCCGTCCTTAATCTTACCAATAGCACCACCAGATGCTGCCTCTGGAGAGATGTGGCCGATAGAAAGACCTGATGTACCACCAGAGAAACGACCGTCAGTGATGAGTGCACATTCCTTACCCATGTGCATAGACTTGATGTAAGAAGTAGGGTAGAGCATCTCCTGCATACCAGGACCACCCTTAGGACCTTCGTGAGTGATTACAACGCAGTCGCCCTTCTTGACCTTGCCACCGAGAATGCCTTCGCAAGCGTCTTCCTGTGAGTCGAAAACAACAGCACGTCCGTCGAAGTGGCAGAGCTCAGGAGCAACGCCGGCAGTCTTAACTACGCAGCCGTCCTTTGCGATATTTCCGAAGAGAACAGCCATACCGCCGTCCTTTGTGTAAGCGTGTTCAATGTCACGGATACAACCGTTTTCGCGGTCAGTATCAAGGCTTTCCCACTGAGTGTTCTGAGAGCCCATAATATTTGAGAATACGCCAGCAGGAGCTGAGTGATAGATGCGGTCAGCTTCTGGGTCGATTGTCTCGCCAGTGATAGAGTATTTCTTGATGTCCTCGCCGAGAGTAGCGCCGTTTACGCGCTTTGCTGTGAGGTCAAGAAGATCGCCCTTTGCAAGTTCACCGAGAATACCAAGAATACCACCGGCACGGTTTTCCTCCTGGATAGAATACTTCTGCCAGTTTGGAGCCAGCTTGCAGAGGAAAGGAACCTTGCGAGAAAGCTGGTCGATGTCAGTCATCTTGAAGTCAACCTCTGCTTCCTGTGCTACGGCAAGAAGGTGGAGAACTGTATTTGTAGAAGCACCCATGGCAATGTCAAGAGTCATTGCGTTGAGGAATGCTGAGCGAGTAGCGATAGAACGAGGGAGAACAGAGTCGTCGCCATCCTCGTAGTATGCCATTGCGTTCTTCACGATCTGCTTTGCTGCGTCCTTGAAGAGCAGAATGCGGTTTACGTGAGTAGCGAGGATAGAACCGTTGCCTGGAAGAGAAAGACCGAGAGCCTCTGTGAGCGAGTTCATAGAGTTTGCTGTGAACATACCTGAGCATGCACCACAACCAGGGCAAGCCATCTGCTCAACCTTTGCGAGTTCCTCGTCAGACACAGTCTTGTCGCCACCCTTGATCATGGCTGTGATAAGGTCTGCGTTCTCACCGTTGAGCTTGTGTGACTCCATAGGACCACCAGACACAAAGACTGCAGGAATATTGAGACGCATAGCAGCCATGAGCATACCTGGAGTAACCTTGTCGCAGTTTGAGATACAAATCATGGCATCTGCCTTGTGGGCATTTACCATATATTCAACAGAGTCAGCGATAATGTCGCGAGATGGGAGGGAATAGAGCATTCCGTCGTGTCCCATAGCGATACCGTCGTCAACGGCTATTGTGTTGAACTCAGCTGCATAACAACCGAGAGCTTCGATTTCCTTCTTTACTATCTGACCGATTTCGTGGAGATGAGTGTGACCAGGAACAAACTGTGTGAAAGAATTCACAATGGCAATTATAGGCTTGCCAAACTGCTCACGTTTCATTCCGTTGGCTACCCACAAGGCGCGGGCACCTGCCATACGACGGCCTTCTGTGCAAACAGCACTTCTTAACTGATGTTTCATTTTTAGGGTTAGGGGTTATTTTTGGGAGTAACTTCTTTAACTCCTTAAAGAGAATTCTGTATTAGTCGATGATGTCGTAGCCGAGGTATGGAACGAGAGCCTTTGGCACGCGAATGCCTTCTGGAGTCTGGTTGTTCTCAAGGATGGAAGCTACGATACGTGGGAGAGCGAGAGCCGAACCGTTGAGAGTGTGGCAGAGCTCAGTCTTCTTAGTTTCTGCGTTGCGATAGCGGCACTTGAGGCGGTTTGCCTGATATGTGTCGAAGTTAGATACGGAAGAAACTTCAAGCCAACGCTGCTGTGCCTCTGAGAATACCTCAAAGTCGTAGCAGATAGCAGAAGTGAACGAAGCGTCACCACCACAGAGACGGAGAATACGGTATGGCAACTCAAGCTTCTGAAGGAGACCTTCAACGTGGTCGAGCATCTCCTGATGGCTCTCCTTTGAGTGTTCAGGAGTATCGATGCGTACGATTTCAATCTTTGAGAACTCGTGGAGACGGTTCAAACCACGAACATCCTTTCCGTAAGAACCAGCCTCACGACGGAAACATTGTGTGTAAGCGCAGTTCTTTATTGGGAGATCCTTCTGGTTAAGGATAACATCGCGATAGATGTTTGTTACAGGAACCTCTGCTGTTGGGATGAGATAGAGGTCATCAAGGTCGCAATGGTACATCTGACCTTCCTTGTCAGGGAGCTGGCCAGTGCCGTAACCAGAAGCTGCATTAACAACTGTTGGAGGCATGATCTCTGTGTAACCAGACTTGTTTGCTTCTGCGAGGAAGAAATTGATGAGTGCACGCTGGAGCTGTGCGCCCTTACCTACATATACAGGGAAACCTGCACCTGTGATCTTGACGCCAAGGTCGAAGTCAATGAGGTTGTATTTCTTGGCGAGTTCCCAGTGTGGAAGCTTAGCCTCTGTGTTCTCTGGATTGCAGTCCCAATTGCCTACCGTGTCCTTACCAACAACACATTCCTTGAGGTTAGACTTCACTACCCAGTTGTCTTCAGCGCTTGTTCCTTCTGGCACCTCGTCGTAAGGGATGTTTGGAATCTGGCAGAGAGCCTTAACGAGTTCCTGTTCAGCATTGTCCTGCTTCTCCTGAAGTGACTTTGCTGCCTCCTTGAGAGCGGCTACCTTTGCCTTTGTTTCTTCGGCCTCTTCCTTCTGACCATTCTTCATAAGCATACCAATCTGCTTAGCGAGCTGATTAGCTTCCTGCTTGTTTGCGTCGAGCTGCTGCTGAGCTTCACGACGCTGGCGGTCTATTGCCTGTACGTTTTCAATTGCTTCCTTTGCACCTTTGAAGCATTTCTTTTCAAGACCAGCAATTACGCGCTCGGTCTCTTCTGTGATTTGTTTGAGTGTAAGCATATATTTGATTTACTAATTTACGGATTTACAATTAATATTTTATCTTTCCTTTATCATACCATGGCGGTAAGCATAGAGCAGAGTCTTGAGGTCTTCTATCTGCTGCTTTAGCTCCTGTCCGAGGTCTGTGTCGGCAACAAGGAGTCGCTTGCCTGTCATTTCTACAATTTGTCGCATGGACTTGATGTCTGTTCCACGAGCAACGGCATCTTCCGTTGATGTGAATGCTTCATGTTGGACGAGTTCGAAGCCGCGGGAGTGATATACTAGAGTATAGCCTGCGATGCCCGTTTCCTTGTGATAAGGTTCGGAGAAGCCCCCGTCGATGACCATAAGCATTCCGTCTGCCTTGACTGGATTCTCGCCCTTATTGACATGTACAGGAACATGGCCGTTGATGATGTGACGATTTTGGCCAGTAACGCCGAATGAGTCAAGAATACTTATGCAGACATCCTTCTCGTTGCGAAGGGTGAAGTAATGGCCTTTGTCTTCCTTCCAAGTATCTTTGTCCTTGATGAAATAGCGCTCGAATGTTGCCATCTTGCTCTTGTTGAACAAAGTGGAATCCTTGCCACACCATAGATAAAGGAAGTAGTCTATATTGTTCTCGCGAATATCTTTTGGAGTATCATGGGTGAACGCGGCACGAATAGTCATTCCTGTTTGGTGAAGAAGTTCCTTGCCTGTGTATCTCTTGCCGTCTGGAAGCAATACTTCCTTTAGTGAACCGTCAGCATTAAGAGGAATTGCCGCATGGAAGAGTAGGTTGTTGTTGAAGATGCTATACATGCAACCGTGGGAGAGAATCATTCTCGTGTGCTTCTGAAGCTTCTCGCAGACACGGAAAGAATGATGGAGACTCTTCATAAGAGCCTTCTCTTCCTTTGTGAGAGCTGTTGGGTTGGCAGGGTCAATTGTAGGGAAATTGAAACTGTTCATCTCATATTCCTTACCATTAATGACACAAGTCTTGTTCTCAAAGTTTAGCGCCGAGAGAAGGTTACGGTCCTCCATCTCCCATTCCGGATGGCGAGCTGCAATCTGTGCCTCCACCTTAAACTGAATGATACTTATAGCCTTATGCATCAAACCTGTAAGGCGGACTGTCTTATCGTCAAACTGCGCCTTCTTCTCGTCGTTTGTAATAGGCATGAATTCTTTGCAAGGGTCGTCGCCGTAAGTGTCGAGAGCGAAGGTTGCAAGTGGTACGAGGTTTATTCCGTAGCCTTCTTCAAGCGTGAGAAGATTGGCATAACGAAGTGAAAGGCGTATAACATTGCAAATACATGCGTCATTTCCGGCAGATGCTCCCATCCAGAGTATGTCGTGATTGCCCCATTGGATGTCCCAATTGTGGTAGTACTTCAGATAGTCAAGAATGAGATGAGCACCAGAACCACGGTCGTAGATGTCACCAAGGATATGGAGGGAATCTATGGAAAGTCGCTGTATGACATTCGACATGGCGATGATGAAATCGGACGCACGGCCGGTGGAAATGATTGTGTTGATAATCATCTTCACATAAGCAGTCTTGTCTTCGTCGTTTGTGCGCTCGTGAAGGAGCTCCTGTATGATGTAAGAGAAGTCTTCAGGAAGAGACTTTCTAACCTTGGAACGAGTATATTTGCTTGAAACCTCCACAAGTACTTTCACCAATTGATGAAGCGTTACATGGCACCAATCGTCAAAGTCTTTTTCCTCAGAACGGATTATCTCAAGCTTTTCAGCAGGATAATAGATGAGAGTACATAGTTCTCGTTTCTCTACTTCACGAAGTGTATCACCGAAAATTTCGTTAACCTTTCGCTTGATATTACCAGAAGCGTTTTTAAGAACATGCATGAAAGCTTGATGCTCGCCGTGAAGGTCGGCAAGGAAATGCTCGGTACCTTTAGGCAAGTTGAGAATGGCACTAAGATTTATTATCTCAGTGCTAGCAGCTGCAACCGTAGGAAACGAACGGGCGAGCAACTGCATATATCGCATGTCGGCTTCTATTTTTTCTTTCATTATGTTTCTATTATCAAAGGTGAGGGTTAGGAAATTTTCCTTAAATATCTCGACTTAAGCCTGTATCTGCCATAGCAAAAGCTTATCCTTTATCTTTTGAGTAATCTTGTCGTCGATAGGCTCCATTGGCATGTAGCCCTCTTCAAGATTATAGTAGTCTTTCAGAAGTTGCATCATTCGAGCAGTATCCTGATAAGCGCCAAGTCTGAGAAGCAGAGCATTAAGAGTATCTTCGTCATAATCAATGGCCTTCAAAGCTTTGTAAAGCTCTATTAGATGGCGCTGCGAGATTGTGTTATGAACTATCTCGTATTTGACATTCAGTAGATATTTTGTGATGAGAAGCTCGTTCTCTGTAGCGGCTTCCTCCTTGCCTAATGATGTGATGTCAGACTTTCTTGAAAGAGTCTTCTGCGTGAAGAGTGAGTCAACATTCTTCTTTGTGTTATAGACATAGTGAGGAGTGTTCTCTGCGAAAGCGCTTGCTCCTTCAGGAAGGAATGGCATGAGCATCTTCAATGTTCCTTCGTACTGGGCATGAAGAATGATTCGTTCATAGCTTTCATCCATCACGTCCTCATTGACAGGAGCGGATTCATTGCGCTTATGCATGATGGCTTCTTTTAGTAACGACGCTTCCTTTAATCTTTCTTCTGCAGTCATGAAGAGGTAAGGATTGCTATTGGAAAGAGAAATGCAGAGATTCGTGAACTCTGATTGCATCTTCTCTTCTGATATGTCGTTAGTGAGCAGAGCATTTTGAATGCAGAATACATGAGGATTAGCCTGTATGTTAGTCTCTTGAGAAGAATCTGTTAGGATAACATCTGCGCTTTCTATGATTTTCTGCTGATAAAGATGTCTCTGTATGAAGCGTTTTATTTTGCTTGTGTTATGCCAAGGCATGAGCTGCTTGTGTGTGGACAGTATGATGGGACGCTTATAGAACTTCTCGTTCCAGTCTACAATCCCCGAACTTACCTGTGACCAGCAGCCATGTATGTTTATGATATCCGGATTTACCTCGTCCATCACCTTTAGAAAACGACGTTTGTTGCGCCATTTCATCCAGGTGAAATAAGATAAATAATGTACCTGTACGCCTTCCACTTTAACTTCTTCATCAGGCTTTGGCATGAGGAGATGTACTTCGTTTCCCTCTTCACCATCACGAGCGAGAAGTTCTATGTATTCTTTTGGCAGACAGATAGGATGAAAACAATCTATGTAATGGAGTATTTTCAATTCTTCTTTATGTTGTTTGATAACGGGATTTGCGTTAAATGCTTTCTTCCCGATATCTATTTGTAGGTGAATTTGTGACTAATGAATTCTGTTTTATCAGCCTTCATGTATTTTATCTTATAGATAATGTGTTGCCATAGGATGTAAAGTTCCATAGGCGTTACTACTTTTGACTTAATGTCCACGCGGAATCTCTTCAGACTCTTCTTGGCAAGATACTCACGAAGGCACAGTCCAAGTGGCAATGATACCAGTGTTATGCCAGCAGCTATCCAGTGAGAAGTGCAGAGCGAATAGACTAACATGGTAAGTACAATCAGAAATGACAGATGTAGAACAGTCTGATCAAGAGCGACTATCATCCTGTGTTGCCATTTTCTCAAAAGATGTTTGCGTGTCTCTTGGAAGCAACGATGGTAAAGGTCAAACTCATGAGCAGTGTATTTGTCGCGAGCACACCAGCTATCGGTGTGAGTCTCAACGGCTACATTATCCTTGTCTGCAAAGGTGTTGATCAGGAACTCATACTCACCGAAAGTATACTTAAGGTTGCCTGAATATCCTTTGCTCTTCATGAACATTGGTTTTTTGAACATGATATTTCCACCAGCTGTACTGTAAGCAATACCATTTTCAGCATGACGCATATTGTAAAGCTGCCAAAGATGACGCTCAAAGCGTTGGAAATCATCAAGTCTCTGTTCCTTTTTGTTCATGATAGGTTTGCGGAAAGTTGTAACAGGGGACTCATCACTACCTACAGTAAACTTCTCCTTTGCTATGGTTGTGTAGCCCATAACAATGTCTTTTCCGTAACAGTTGCGCGCCATGGTGGCAAGCCAATAGCGACTCATTGGTTCTGTATGGCCGTCAGTAAGCATTACCCATTCAAAACTTGCTGCTTTTACTCCAAGTGTAACGGCGAGTTTTTGCTTACCCATGTAGTGTGACGAGTCAGGTACAAAAGTCACTCTAAGCCTGTGTCGGTTTGGAAGATTCTCAATCTGGTATTTGAAAGCATCCTCCTTAACTTTTTCGTTGTCAACAATGAATATAACCTCAAAGTCTCCTTCGTACTCCTGGTTCAGGATAGACGCTATCTTGAGAAGTGCGAGGTCAGGATCGTCAAAAGCGGAAACTATTACACTGACAGCAGGCAGTTTGATACCGTCTGGACCAGTGAAAGGCTTAGCCTTGCGTATCTTCCTGAAATAGGCTGAGCATAGCGGTAGAAGAATTACTATCGCTATGCTTGCTATTGTGAGATATATACTTGTTGAGTCAAACATTTTTTTGTAAAGTTTGAGGTGTTAAGTTAAAACTTTGAACTAAAGTTCGTCTGATGTCCAACCCTTTGGCAACTGACGGCAGTTGTAGCGTGAAGCCATAATCTCACCGTATGCGCCTGCTGAACGAAGAGCGATGAGGTCGTGACGCTTTGACTTGTTGAGCATTATGCCCTTTCCGAACACATCACTCGACTCACAGATAGGACCAACAACGTCGTAAGCTTCCTCTTCTGCCTCTGTGCTTGAGATGTTTTCAATCTTGTGGTAAGCATCGTAGAGAGCTGGACGGATGAGGTCTGTCATACCAGCATCAACGATGAGGAACTTCTTTGCAACGCCTTCTTTAATATATAATGTACGCGTAATCAAAGAACCCATCTGAGCAACAACAGCGCGACCGAGCTCAAAGTGGAGAGTTTGGCCTTCACGAAGTTTCAAGCCTTCGGCGTATGTTGCGAAGAAATCCTTGAAGTTTGGAACCGGATTTGCATCTGGATTCTGATAGTCGATACCGAGACCGCCACCAACATTGATGCTCTCAACCTTGATTCCTTCAGCTTCAAGCTGGTCCTGAAGTTCGTTGATGCGCTGACAGAGAGCCTTGAAGTCGTCCATTTCAAGAATCTGGGAGCCTATGTGGAAGTGAAGTCCTGTGAACTTGACATTCTTCATCTCGGCAGCCTTCTTGATGGTTGGAATCATGTCGCGCATTGCAATGCCAAACTTGTTCTCGGCAAGACCTGTGGTGATGTTAGCGTGAGTATGAGCTCCTACCTCAGGATTTATACGGAAAGCAACAGTTGCAACTTCGCCAAGCTGTTCTGCTATCTCGTTGATAACTTCAAGTTCCGCTACACTTTCTACGTTGAAGCATGATATTCCGACGTTGAGACCAAGCTCAATCTCCCAGTCACTCTTGCCTACACCAGCGTATACGATCTTGTTTTCATTGAAACCTGCAGCAACAGCAGCCATGATTTCGCCACCGCTTACGCAGTCAACTCCAAGACTAGCTTGAGCGATTATGCTGAGAATCTTTGGATTTGCGTTGGCTTTTACAGCGTAGTGAACGCAGAAATTATCGTATTTGCCAGCCTCTTCATTGATAGTGCTGAGAGTCTTACGCAGAAGATCAGCGTCATAGAAGTAGAATGGCGTCTCTATCTGTTGGAGTTTTTCTATAGGAAAAGTCATAGTTTAAGGGTGTTTTGTGTTGGGTTTGTATTGGGTGTTTTTGAGCCCGAGGGAGAAACCTAGGGCACGGTAGCTTCAGATTTCATTGGAGAGTAGCTGCTCTTATCGAAAAGTAGAAGCATCTGCTTTCGGAGAACTTTCTACTTTGCGAAGAGAGTCGCACTAAGGTTCTGCAGAGCGCGTTTCTTGTCGTCTTCCTTGATGAGGAAAGAGATGTTGAAGTTTGAGCCTCCGTACGAAACCATGCGAACAGGAATATCCTTCATAGCGTCTGTAGCGAGTGTTTCGAAGCCAATATTGTTCCATTCAAGGTCGCCTACAACGCAGATGATACACATGTTCTTGTCAACGGTTACTGTGCCGTACTTCTTGAGTTCGTCCACAACCTTGTTGAGGTTTGTGTCGTTGTCAATGCTCATTGATACGCCAACTTCGCTTGTAGTTACCATGTCAATAGGAGTGTTGTAACGCTCGAATGTCTCAAATACCTTGCGGAGGAAACCAGAAGCGAGGAGCATACGGCTACTCTTAATCTTGATAGCTGTGATGTTGTCCTTAGCTGCAACTGCCTTAATCTTACCACGTTGAAGTTCGTTGTTGATGATAGTGCCAGGAGCTTCTGGGTCCATTGTGTTCTTAAGACGAACAGGAACACCAGCGAACTTAGCAGGCTGAACGCATGTTGGGTGCAGAATCTTCGCACCGAAGTAAGCCAGTTCTGCAGCTTCCTCGAAGTTGAGTTGCGATACAGCCTCTGTGTTATCAACGAAGCGAGGGTCATTATTGTGCATTCCGTCGATGTCAGTCCAGATGATAATCTCATCAGCCTTGATGGCCGCACCGATAAGAGACGCAGTATAGTCAGAACCACCACGGAGGAGATTGTCTATTTCATCATAAGCATTCATACAGATGAAGCCCTGAGTGATGTAGATCTGATAGCCCTCGTTTGCCTCAAGCACGCGGTTTACATTCTCTGTGATATAGTGCATGTCAGGCTCTGCGTTCTTGTCTGTCTTCATGAAATCGAAAGCTGAAAGAAGTATAGCCTTTACGCCGCATTCCTTGAGATAGTTCACTACCATGTTTGTAGAGAGTATCTCACCCTGAGCAACAACCTTCTTCTCCTCTGCACTTGTGAAGTGGCCCTTAGTGAAAGAGCGGAGATAGTTGAAGCGGTCTGCAAGGATTTCGCGAACATTCTGCTTTGTTTCTTCCTTTGCGTAGAGTTCGTCGATGTGCTTGTTGTACTTGTTTTCAAGCTGACGGATTACCTCATGAGCACCTTCAGGGTTGTTATGGTAGAGATAGTTTGAGATTTCGATGAGCGAGTTAGTAGTACCAGACATGGCTGAGAGTACTACGAAAGTTGGTTCGCCGCTTGCAGTTATGAGTTTTGACACACTTTGCATTCTCTGTGCAGAGCCTACGCTGGTGCCGCCGAATTTCATTACTTTCATGATTGTATAGTTTTGTTTTTGGTTTTATTTATTCAGGACGCCGCCAAATTTTGCGACGAATGAGAAGCCTTTATATATTTTCTATGATTAGTTCTCAAGGCTTGCGATGATGTCCTTGTAAGAGTCAGTCACGTTCTCAAGACGGTTGTCCTTGCAGAGATAAACGGTGCCAGGGAAAGAATTGAGCAGATTGAGATTGTGGGTTGACATGACGATAGATGTGCCTTGCTGAGAGATTTCGTGGAGGAGGGTAGCGATACCTGCTGCTGTCTCGGGGTCAAGGTTACCAGTAGGCTCATCGGCGATGATGAGCTGAGGCTTGTTGAGAATGGCGCGGGCAATTGCTGCACGTTGCTGTTCACCACCAGAAAGCTCGTGAGGCATACGGTATTTCTTGTCAGAGAGACCAACAGCTTCAAGCACTTCGTCTATGCGCTCTGCACAATCCTTCTTCTTCCAACCTGTTGCGCGAAGCACGAAATACAGGTTGTTGTAGAGCGTTCTGTCGTGGAGTAGCTGGAAGTCCTGGAAGACAATACCCATCTGCTTGCGGAGTTCAGGTATGTGCTTGCGCTTAAGCTTAAGCAGATTATTTCCGAGAACGGTAGCTTCCGAAGCTGTTTCTATGTCAAGTTCGCAGTAGATTGACTTTAGCAAACTAGTCTTTCCAGTTCCAACCTTACCTATTAAGTACACAAATTCACCTTCCTTGATTTCGAATGTAACGTGGTCGAGGATAGGTTCTTCACCAAGATGTTGGAGTGTAACGTCGTTATAAGTAATAAGCATAATAAATGTATTTGGTAGTAAACCTTATTTTAATGTTTGTGCCAGTTAGGATCGTGGCGCATTACAAGTTCCTTTGCTACATCCTCAATGCGGAGGCCTTTGCTTGTAAGGAGAACGATCAGGTGGTAGAACATGTCGGAAGCTTCGTAGATAAGGCGGTCGTTAGTGCCATTGCAAGCCTCGATAACGGCTTCAAGAGCCTCTTCGCCTACTTTCTGTGCCATGCGGTTGATGCCGTCCTTGAAAAGACTTGTTGTATAAGAACCTTCTGGCATTTCCTCATGGCGCTTCTCAATGAAGTCGTTAAGGAAAGAAAGGAAGAGGAGTGGATTCTTCTCAACATTGCCTTCAGCGTCACGTTCGTTCTTCTCGCCCCAGCAAGTATCAGTTCCTTTATGGCATGTAGGGCCGGCGGGAATAGCCTTAACAAGTAGAGTGTCGTTGTCGCAATCTACCTTCATGTCTACGAGAGTAAGGAAGTTTCCGCTTGTTTCGCCCTTCGTCCAAAGGGTGTTGCGAGAGCGACTCCAGAAAGTAACCTTCTTTGTTTCGAGAGTCTTCTGGTAAGCTTCCTCGTTCATGTAGCCGAGCATGAGTACTGTCTTTGTCTCTGCGTCCTGCACGATAGCAGGAATGAGACCGTTCATCTTTTCAAAGTCTATCATAGTTTTGTTATTTTATTCTTACGTTTATTCCTTCTGATTTGAGGTATGATTTGAGTTCTGGAACAGGGATTTCGCCGAAGTGGAACACGCTTGCTGCGAGAGCTGCGTCAGCTTTTCCTTCGGTGAAGACATCTCGGAAATGCTCTTTTGCTCCCGCACCACCGCTTGCAATGATAGGAATGGAGAGTGTATCCGAGAGTTTAGCGAGAGCTTCGTTGGCGAATCCTTGCTTGGTGCCATCGTGGTTCATGGATGTGAAAAGGATTTCTCCAGCACCACGTTTGGCAACTTCCTCTGCCCATTCAAAGAGCTTTCGTTCTGTTTTCAAGCGGCCTCCGTTGAGGTAGCACCACCATTCTCCGTCTTCTTCAAGGCGGGCATCTATGGCACAAACGCACACTTGCGAGCCGAACTTGTTTGTTATTTCGTCGATAAGTTCCGGTCTGCGTATTGCGGCTGAGTTCACACTCACTTTGTCCGCACCAGCATAGAGGAGTCTTTCCACGTCTTCAAGTGCGTTTATTCCGCCGCCAACGGTGAACGGAATGTTTATTGTCTCAGCAACGCGAGTCACCATGTCCGTGAAAGTCTTGCGACCTTCGTGGCTGGCTGTGATGTCAAGGAATACCAATTCATCAGCGCCTTGCTCAGAGTATAGCTTGCCTAGTTCCACAGGATCGCCGGCACTTCGCAGGTTTACGAAGTTTGTGCCTTTGACGGTCTCTCCGTTTTTCACGTCAAGACAAGGAACTATTCGTTTTGCAAGTTTTGATATCATAGGTTTTTACAGATTAAGCTTTTTAATGTCTATTCTGCCTTCGTAGAACGCTTTTCCGAAGACTACGGCTGGGATACCTGCTTTGTCCAAAGCTTCGATGTCTCCGTTTGATGAAACGCCACCGGAAGCAATGAGATGGATGTCAGGGAACTGCGCCATGATTTCCTTATAGAGTTCTATTGCAGGACCTGCGAGAGTGCCGTCTTTCGATATCTCTGTGCAGAGGACATTCTTTATTCCACGGTCAACATAGAACTGAAGGAATGGCATCAAGTCGTCGGCAGAATCTTCCTTCCAGCCGTTGATGCTGATCTTTCCGTTGCGAACATCTGCGCCGAGGACTATCTTTTCTGCTCCGAAACGCTCTATGCAATGGCAGGTGAAGTCTCTGTCTGTTACGGCTATTGAGCCGAGAGTTACCATCTTTGCACCGGATTCAAATGCCTTCTGAAGGTCTTCCTCGGACTTTATTCCACCGCCGAAATCCACCGTTAGGCTTGTTTCGGAAGTGATTCCCTTGAGAACTTCCACATTCACAATGTGCTTTGCCTTCGCGCCATCAAGGTCAACGACATGAAGACGCTTGAAGCCTAGGCGTTCAAACTCCTTTGCCACCTCAACGGGATTCTCGTTATAGACCTTCTTCTGGTCGTAATCTCCCTTCGTAAGTCGCACGCATTTGCCGTCGATTATGTCTATTGCAGGGATTAGTTCTATCATAATTCAAGGAAGTTCTTTAGGATTGTTTCGCCTACGCGACCGCTCTTCTCCGGGTGGAACTGCGTTGCGTAGAAGTTGTCCTTGTGGAGAGCTGCGCTGTAAGGCAGGATATAATCAGCAGTCGCTATTGTATATTCGCTCATTGGCACATAGTACGAATGCACGAAATAAGCGTAATCCTCACCGTCCTTTAGGTCTTTGAACAGAGGAGTCTTCAGGTCACGGAGAGAATTCCATCCCATAGCAGGAACCTTGTCCTCGTGGTTTACTGGCTGGAAACGCTTTACAGGCAGGTCAAAGATTCCGATGCAGTCAACATCACCTTCCTCAGAATGCTTGCACATAAGCTGCTGGCCGACGCAGATTCCGAGCACAGGCTGCTTCAAGTCGCGGATAATTTCATCAAGGCGATGACTCTTTAGGGAAGCCATTGTTGTGCTTGCCTCTCCTTGTCCAGGGAAGAGCACGCGGTCAGCCTTTTGGAGAATCTCTGCATCATGAGTGAGCACAGGTTCTATGCCAAGGCGTTTCAGGGCGTTTATCACGCTGAAAATGTTGCCTGCGTTATATTCTACTACTGCAATTTGCATCTTTTGTAGATGTTTAGGACGCTAATCTGATAGCTTAGTTGAAGATGAATGTACGGTTGTTGTAGCTCAGAATCTTGTGAGCAATATGCTTCTTGACAGCGCGAGAAAGCACGATCTTCTCCAAGTCCTTGCCTTTGAGGACGAGAGTCTCAGGAGTGTCGCGATGAGAAATGCGAACAACGTCCTGCTCTATGATAGGTCCGGCGTCAAGTTCTGTAGTCACATAGTGACTTGTGGCACCGATAATCTTCACGCCTCTCTGCCATGCCTGATGGTAAGGCTTTGCTCCGATGAAGGCTGGAAGGAAGGAATGGTGGATGTTTATGATGCGGTTTGGATAAGCCTCGATCATGTTTTCGGTTACGATTTGCATGTAACGTGCCAGCACGATGAAGTCGATATTCTCCTTCTTGAGAAGTTCCATCTCAGCAGCTTCCACCTCATCCTTGTTGGAATGGTCTTTCTTTATTGACCAAACGTAGTATGGGATGCCGAACTGCTCTGCGACATAGCGGAGGTCTTCGTGGTTGCTGACGATGCAAGGAATCTCGCAGTCGAGTTCTCCGGCGTTGTAACGAGCAAGAAGATCATAGAGACAATGGCTCATCTTTGAAACGAAAAGCGCCATGCGAGGCTTGATGTCGCTGAAGTAAAGATAGTACTTCATGTCATAGCGCTGAGCGTAGAGGGTGTTGATATATTCGTTTATCTTGTCTCTTGGAATGAGGAAGCCTTCAAGTTCCCATTCGATTCGCATGAAGAACACGCCGTCGTGGTGGTCAACATACTGGTCAAGATATACGATGTTACCCTTGTTGTCCGTAATGAACTTTGTTACTTCTGTGATGATACCCTGCTTGTCTGGGCAGTGGAGAAGTAGTATTGCTGTAGGTTTCTTATCTGTCATATATTTAGTCTATGCGTATTTCTTTTTATTAATAACGCGTGCAAAGTTACGAAAATTAGCGGTCATTAGGCTGCTTTCGGGCTGAAAAAATGCGTTCTTTCGGAATATTTCTTAATTTGTCACAATATTTGAAATGTGGGGATGACAGGTTAATGATTTGATTTCCTGAATGCGATTGTAAGTAAAAAGACTGTTTTGGTTATAAACCGTAAGTAGAGGAGTTGTGCGGAATTTGCTTCCATCTAGAGAAAACGGAGAAGGCAAATTGTAAAGAAAGAGGTTGAAAATCGCTCTTTTGGAACTTGTGAGTTATAAACTCAAGGAATTCGACTCGTTTTCGTGGGAGTTATGGGTCGTAATCGTGGGAATTATCAAGTGTATTCGTGGGCTTTAGGAGGCGTAAATGCGGCATTTATGAAGCGTGTTAGAGGGAGAGAAAAGTTATGTTGCTGGTTATTAGGTGGTTGCAAAAACGTCAGAAATGAGTTTTTTTTCAGGCAAATATCTTTTGGATGAATTTGTTGCGCTGTAGAAGACGAATGGAAAATCGGATTGTAAGCAAAAGGCTTATATTTGCTTTCAATCCGTAATTTTGCTTGTGTTCGAAGGAAGTTCTGCAAGTATTGTCGTTGAGACAGATGCAGTTTTGCTTATGTTGATGATAAGAAATGATGTTGTTTTAAAGGTCTTCAAAGGCCTTTGAGAGCTTGATATTGGCTGTTAATTGTTCTAAAATGGGTTATTTTTGCTTAAAAAGTGCAGAAAACCAGGGTAATCTTTGTTAGTTTTGTAAACTTTTTGTAACTTTGCGCCAAATATAAAGTAATGATGGAATTTACAGCCAAGCAAATATCAGAACTCATACAGGGCCGAGTTGAAGGAAACGAAGATGCAAAAGTGTCTGACTTTGCCAAGATAGAAGAAGGCAAGCCAGGGGCAATTTCGTTTCTTGCTAACCCTAAATACAATCACTACATCTACGAAACAAAGTCGAGTGTTGTGCTGGTAAACGAGGATACCGTCTTCGAACAGCCAGTGGAACCAACGCTTATCCGTGTGCCAAATGCTTACGAAGCAGTTGCCAAACTTCTGCAAATCTATCAGACTATGCAGCCAAAGAAGACTGGCATTGACTCGCTCGCATATATCGATGCTGAGGCAGAGGTTGGCGAAGACTGCTATGTCGGTGCATTTGCTTATATCGGAAAAGGCGCAAAGATAGGCAAAGGTTCGCAGATTTACCCTCATGCCTATATTGGTGACGGCGTAGTAGTAGGTGAAGGTTGCCAGATTTATCCTAAGGTGACCATCTATCACGGTTGCCGTCTCGGCAATAACGTCACGATCCACGCAGGAAGCGTGATCGGTGCTGACGGCTTTGGATTTGCTCCAAACACAGACGGTTACGAGAAAATCCCACAGATTGGCATCGTAGTTATCGAGGACAACGTGGAGATTGGCGCAAACACTTGTATCGACCGCTCGACAATGGGACAGACTCTCATCCATAAGGGCGTGAAGCTCGACAACCTAATCCAGGTGGCTCACAATGTTGAGATAGGTGAAAATACCGTTATGTCTGCTCAGGTTGGCGTAGCAGGAAGTCAGAAAATAGGCTCTTGGTGTATGGTCGGAGGCCAGGTGGGCTTCTCTGGTCATCACAAAATTGGTGACAGAGTGATGATTGGAGCCCAATCAGGCATACTCGGAGACCTCAAGGATGGTGAGGTTGTGATGGGCTATCCTGCAATGGACTCAAAGACTTTCATGAAGAGTTCTGCCATTATGCGTCGTCTTCCTGAGATGTATAAGGACCTGAATGACTTGAAGAAACGAATCAATACAACTGAGAAATAACATATTTACAATATGAATACAAAACAGAACACCCTTAAAGGAAGCTTCTCGATGTGCGGCAAAGGTCTGCATACCGGATTGATGCTCACAGTAACCTTTAATCCTGCTCCTGAGAATACTGGTTATAAAATTCAGCGTATAGACCTCGACGGTCAGCCGATAATTGATGCTATCGCAGAGAATGTGGTTGATACTCGCCGTGGTACTGTCGTTGGCAAAGGTGATATCCGCATTTCTACTATAGAACATGCTCTTTCTGCTCTCTATGCTCTCGGCATTGACAACTGCCTCATGCAGGTCAATGGACCTGAATTTCCAATCCTCGATGGCTCGGCAATCTCGTATGTTGAGAAGATCAAAGAGATCGGAATTGAGGAGCAGACTGCACCGAAAGACTACTATATCATTCGCAAGAAGATAGAAGTGCGTGACGAAGAGACTGGTTCTTGCATCACTATTCTTCCTGATGATGAGTTCTCTGTAACTGCAATGTGCTCGTTTGAGAGCAAGTTCATCAACTCACAGTTTGCTACTCTCGAGAACGTTGACCAATACTCTACAGAAATAGCTGCTGCTCGTACATTTGTATTCTTGCGCGATATAGAGCCACTTCTTGAGGCTAACCTCATCAAGGGTGGCGACATGGACAACGCTATCATCATTTATGAGCGTCAGACAACTCAGGAGTGTCTTGACCATCTTGCAGACCTTCTCAAGGTGCCTCGCATGGATGCTTCTAACCTTGGCTACATTCAGCATAAGCCTCTCCAGTGGGAGAATGAGTGTACTCGCCATAAGCTTCTTGACATCATCGGCGATATGGCTCTCATTGGCAAGCCTATCAAGGGTAGAATCGTGGCTACTCGTCCTGGCCATTCCATTAATAACAAGTTCGCTCGTTTGATGCGAAAGGAGATAAAGAAGCACGATGTTCAGGCTCCAATGTATGATCCAAACGAGGCTCCTGTAATGGATGTAAACCGCATTCGTGAACTTCTTCCTCACCGCTACCCAATGCAGCTTGTTGATAAGGTGATTTCCGTAGGCCCAACTCATATCGTAGGCGTTAAGAACATCACTTCTAACGAACCATTCTTCCAGGGACATTTCCCACAAGAACCTGTCATGCCAGGTGTCCTCCAGATAGAAGCTATGGCACAATGTGGTGGTCTTCTCATCCTTAATTCCATTGATGAGCCAGAGCGTTACTCTACTTATTTCATGAAGATTGATGGCGTTAAGTTCCGTCAGAAGGTGGTTCCTGGTGACACTCTTCTATTCCGAGTAGAGCAGTTGGCTCCTCTCCGTCATGGTATCACTTCAATGCGCGGCTATATGTTTGTGGGAGATCATGTGGTTTCTGAGGCTACATTCACAGCACAGATTGTTAAGAACAAGTAAAACCCTTGTAAAAGAGTTTATTATATGAATCAAATACATCCATTAGCAGTAGTTCATCCAAATGCGAAACTTGGTGACAATAATGTCATCGGACCGTTCTGCGTGATTGATGAGAACGTTGTTCTTGGCAACAATAACAAGCTTCTCAACAGCGTTACTCTTCACTATGGCGCCCGCATCGGTGACAATAACGAGTTCTTTCCAGGTGCAAGCATTTCCACAAAACCTCAAGACTTGAAGTTCCGTGGCGAGGATACTCTCTGCGAAATTGGTAATAACAATTCCATCCGTGAGAACGTAACCATCTCTCGTGGTACTGCTTCAAAGGGAACAACCAAGGTTGGCAATGGCAATCTTCTAATGGAGAACATGCACATTGGTCACGATTGCGTTATCGGTAACAACTGTATTATCGGCAATACCACTAAGTTTGCAGGTGAGGTTGTCGTAGAAGACTGCGCAATAATCTCTGCTTGCGTGCTTATCCATCAGTTCTGTAAGGTTGGTGGTTATGGTATAATCCAGGGTGGAACACGCTTCTCTGTAGATGTACCTCCGTTCATTGTCGTTGGAAAAGAGCCTGCTCATTATTGCGGAGTGAACCTTATAGGCCTTCGTCGTCGCGGCTTCTCTAATGAGACAATCACGGCAATTCATGATGCTTATCGCACTCTTTACGGAGCTCCAACTTTGAATGAAGGTATCGCAGCCCTTGAAGCTCAGGAGAATCGTCCAAAGGAAGTTGACATGATCATCAACTTCTGCAAGTCTTCAGAGCGCGGAGTGATGAGATAATACAAGACTTTCACGAATGTGACAACTGTTAAAAGCTTCACTTTTTGTGGAGTTGTAAACATTACTTTATAACAAAATAAACCCTATCAATTCTTCAATAGAAGTTATTGATAGGGCTTTTCTTTTTCTCAGAATAACAATTTCCTGTCTGTTTTATATTGTTTTATTTTGCAGGCATCCAAACAGTCATGTCTGTTTTACCGCGATTTCCCCAAGCATAGTAAGGAATTAGTCGAATCTTCTGCTTCTTTTCGCTTCGGGAAACCTCACGATAGAGAGTGTTTTTCCAGTCAGCCTGTTGGCGAACTATGGCTTCCGTCTCAAGTGCAATCATGCGAGAGCCTTCCATGGTCATCTCAACAGGAGTGAAAGTAGCATCAGTTGGGATTGTGATGTCATCCATATCTGTGCCGTTAAGCTCTGGACTTTCAATGCAATAGAGTATTGGACCACGCATCACGCAAACCTGTCCGCGGTTCTCTTCCACAAGCGGATGACTCTCAATTAGCTTTGTTCTCATCGGCATGTTTATACTTATTACATCGCCTTTCTTCCATGCTCGCTTGATTGTAGCATAACACCATGTAGCGTTACCGCGATTTAATTCCCAAGGTTCGCCGTTAACGAAAATCTCAACATCTTCAGACCACTCAGGAATACGAGGAGAAATGGTGAATTGCTTCATGCCTTTCTTTCCCTTTTTGAGTGGTTTTACATCGTCAATGGTAATTGTTATTTTACCATCCCAAGGGTAATCAGTCTTTTGTGAAAGTGAAACCTCACCAACTTCCGAAAGGTTCAACTTGGTCTTATTTGCTCCATAGAGGTTTACGCATATCTCGTTTTCGTCCATTGCGTAGGCATAGTTCTGCACTTCGCAGAGAGTTCTGAGAGTGTTTGGAGGACAACAGAAACAAGATATGTAGTTCTTGCGCTCCTTTGGCCAACGGAGAGTGTAAGGTAAGTCCTGGTCAAGGCGAAGAGGATTCACGTAGAAATAATCCTTGCCGCTGAGCGAAATGCCCGGAAGAATGGAGTTGTAGAAACAGTTCTCCATTATATCAATATAAATAGGACTGCAAGAAGCGAGGTACATGCGCCAGTTGAAGAGCATGTTTCCAATGTTTGCGCAAGTCTCGTTGTGGGCGGTAGAGTGGGGGAGTTGGTATGGACGGCCGTAGCTTTGGTGAACCTTCTGCACATTTACAGGCTTATAGTCAGTACCATCAGGAGAAGTTCCGTCATACAAAGCTCCGCAAGCGCCATTCACATACATCTTCCTATAAGTAAGATCTGCCCAAATGGACTTGAGGTTCTTCATGAGTTGCTCTTCGCCAGTCTCAAGATAAAGGTCAGCAACGCCTGCATAGAGATAGTTTGCGCGTACGGAATGTCCCATGGCGTTGTATTGCTCACGGAATGGAATGCGGTCTTGGTTGTCGTCTGTTCCATCCTTTATTGAGTCGCGAATGTTGACGAATGCTTCTGCAAGGTCCTTGTATTTCTGCTCTCCTGTCTCGCGATAAAGTTCAGCCATACCCATGTAATGAGATGGACAGATGGAGTTGTAAGCCATCGTTGTAGGATCTTTCTTCCAATAATTGTACATGAAGTCAGCAGCTCTCTTAGCACAATCGAGAAGATCCGTCTTGCCTGTAACACGATGATAGAGGATCGCAGTCGTTATAAGATGGCCCATGTTGTATGTTTCGAAGTTAAGACGATTGCCGAAAGCACCGTCTTTACCCGAGCCAGTTGCTGTTCCGACGACGGTATTGTCCTTGCCGGAGTCAGCAATCTTCTTGCGTTCGTTCATCTCAACGATGGTGACTGTGGTGTTTATGTAGCCGTCTTCGCATTGCGATTTCACAACGGCGTCAACGAATTCGTCCATTATCTTCTCCAGTTCAGGGTCTTTTGTTATGGCATAAACAGCCACAACCGACTCAAACCATTTGTACATATCGCCATCATGGAAGGCTGGTCCGCGGTGTCTTCCTTCCTTTTTGCCAGAAGCAACGAGGAAGTTCTGGAAGCCATTTGCCTTGTCCGACTGCCATGTCTTCCACATGTCCTGTACGGAAACTGTGCTGTAAACCTTGAAACGCTCTGCCCAAAAACCGTCTGTCCATACGGTAGCGTCCATCGGTGTCGCGTTAATGACAGCCATCTTGCTGTGTTTTGTGTCCGTGATACCGCTGGTAGAAGTTGTCTTTGTTGCCTTGTTTTGAGCAAAAGAATCCGTAGTAAGACTAGGCACAAAGAGACATGATGTTGCGAGAATTGCTGAGGTTAGTATGTTCTTCATCTTTAATATAATGTGTTATCAAGGGTTATAGAAGTGAAAATTTAAGGTGGTGCCATATACAAATGCTGAATTACAGAACCACCTTAAACATGGATCCTTTTAAAGTTTCCCTCCATAGCAGAGGTCACCTGCGTCGCCAAGACCAGGTACGATATACTTCTTCTCGTTGAGAATAGGGTCTATGACAACTGTCCAGATAGTGACATTCTGGCCTTTGAATATCTTTTTCAAATAGTCAATGCCTGATTTGCATGCAACAACAGCGCAGATATGGATGTGCTTTGGTGTACCATGGCTCTTGAACGCTTCTATTGCAAGCTCGAAACTGCCACCGGTGGCAAGCATAGGATCTGCGATGATGATAGTCTTATCGTTGAGGTCTGGAGCAGCAATATACTCAACCTTTATGCCTACTTCCGAACAATCCTTGTCCTTATAATATCTATATGCGCTGACAAAAGCATTCTCTGCATCGTCAAACACTTCAAGGAAACCTTGGTGGAAAGGAAGTCCAGCACGGAAAATCGTGGCGAGAACAACCTTGTCAGCAGGGAGATTGTGCTTGGCAACAGCAAGCGGAGTTTGAACTTCAACCTCTTCGTAGCTGAGGGTTTTGCTGACTTCGTATGCCATGATCTGACCGAGACGCTGAATATTCCAACGGAAACGGTGGCTGTCTTTCTGAATATTCACATCGCGAAGCTCTGACATCATCTTTTGAACGATGCTGTTTTCTGAGCAAAGATTTACTACTTTCATGGTGTTTTTTTGTGATTATGTTTGAGTCTTATTTGGTGTAAATGTGGATCTTAGAACTGTCTGCTCTGTCTTGCCATAAGCTCTATGGTACGAATCTTGTCCTTGTAAAGGTTGTTTGCGTTGACTTTCTCTATTGAAAGTGCTGCGTCCGAATTGCCTTCCCAACGGCGACAGAGATAAAGTTCATCATAGATGCGACCTATCTTGTACTTGCGAGAGATAGCCAATCCCATTGCATAGTCTTCGCCATAGCTTGTGTTAGGGAACTGAAGCTTGCGAACAATAGGAGTATAGAAAGCACGAGGAGCACCAAGACCATTGATGCGGAGAGCGTTGTTAGGGCCATTCTCCTCTGTCCATTCCGCATGATCGATAAGTCCAGGAGGTAAAGTCTCAAGTGCAAAGTTACACATACGATAGCTTCCTACTATCATAGCACACTTCTGACGATAGAATTCGTCTACAATCTTCTGGAGTGTCTTAGGCGAAGAATAGAGGTCGTCGCTATCAAGTTGTACGGCGAAACGACCGCAATATTCTGAATTGATAGCCTCGTTCCAACAGCCACCGATGCCCAAACCTGTCACTTCAGGAATGAGATGGATGAGCTTTGGCTGTTTTTCTGCATTAGGAAGACCAGCAGCGGAACTGTTTGCCACGAGGTCTTCAAGTATCATCCCTGTTTTGTCGGTACTGTAGTTATCCACTACAATTATATTATAAGGGAAAGAAGTTTGCTGGTTGAGAGCGCTTTTCACAGCGTCTGCTATAGTCTTCTCGCGATTATACACAGGGATAATCACAGAAGCTTCAACTGTGAACTGCTCTTTCTGGAAGTCTGGCGAACGATAAACGTAAGTGTTTACTGTGCCGTTAATCTTCTTCAAGTGCTCAGTAGCCACCTTTTCCATCTCAATCTGCACATCACGATTAGCAGGATTGACATAGTCAAACTGCTTCTCGCCACTCTTGCGAGTATCGGTTTCGTCCTCAGTATAAAGGAACTCGTTGAGGTGGAATATCTCTCCGCGACGAGAAAGGAAAAGTCGGAAGTCGTAGAAACTTGCGAACTTGTACTTCTCCGGGTCACGTAGAATGTATAGCTTTATGAAGTCTGAACGCAAAAGAACGCACGAACCAAAGTCAAAATCATCGCGAATACTTCCCTTCTGATATTCTATTGTAGGGTGCTTCACAATGGTTCCGTCCTGCTTCTTTTCGTAATAGTCTGAGTAAAGCATGAGGCATTGTGTGTCGTCTGCCACACGAATCATTCTCTCTATCGCACCCTTGTTCATTACAATAGGTGTTTCTTTCAGTTGCAAAAGCAGATAATCTGCTGTAGCGTAATCAGCAATCTGGCTGATGGCGTCAAATGAAAGCAGCTTGGTAGTTGCGTTACAAATTGTGTATTTCAACATCTTAATATTATAATTATTAGATTGAAGTTACGAAAAAAAGGTTTCTTAATCTCTGCAAAAGTATGAAAAATATAGCAATTCAATGAACATTTTACATTGGAATTTTGCAAAAGACATTATTTTTCGTTAATTTTGTCCCAAGATTATATACCAATCCGCTTCAAGTATTCATATTTTCCTATAATTTAACCCCTTTGTATTGATATGATTCTCTCAAACATACACGCCAAACTGAAGGATATAGACGCTCATGTCTACGTGATATTTCTGTGGGCAGCTGTGCTTGCAGGTGTGTTGCTTTTCTATGGAAACACCCTTCTTAACATGGATTGTTTTTACGGAGATAATTTGATTCCTTTCATTCTTCTCGGAGTTCTCTGTGTCGTTTATATTATAGTTTGGTACGTGAAAGGACGCGATCCAAAGAAGCCTACCGTCATTCCGCAATATGAAAATCCGCTGAAATCAATAAATCCTTCGCTTGCAGGACATCTTGTGGGACGCTATTATCGCAGAACTCCCTCTGTAATGATATCGCTTATCATGAAAGGAGCCGTTAAACTTAATGTCATAAATGAACATGAAAGGGAATACATCCGCACCAATAAGTTTACAAGTATGCTGGATGAGATAGAAAGGTTCGCCTTGGAGCAGTACTTTCAGGACTTCGACACCCTAAAAAGCAATGAATTCCATCATAGGGAAGCGATGCGTAAAGCCTTTAGGGCTACCGACAATATGATAATAGATAAAGCAAAAAAAGCTTTTCCTTTCATAGTAAACGAGAACACGGCTGCAATCTTTGTGATCATTAACCTTGGTTTGGCTATGTCATGTATGTTCCTGGAGGACATTCGTATGGAAACATTCTTTGTTGTTTCTGCCATGGGACTCTTGGCGATGTTTGTATTCTTTTATTTCCTCGGAAAAGAGAGTCAGCAGAGTGTTGAAAGCAAAGCGTTAGTTGAAGGCTACAGACTTTACCTTGCTACCGCTCTCCATGATGTAAAGGAATTGGAACGTTTGCTGCCATACGCCGTAGCTTTCAATCTGGAAAACGAATGGCTGCATAAGTTCGGACTGTATGCAAAAGAGGCGAAATATAACCCGGAATGGTGTGAACTTCCGAAAGGTTACGAAATGGATTTCGATACATTCAAACGTATCATAAACCGGGTTGTAGTTAATATTAGCAGCTAATGACTTGACTTTTGTCGTGATGCAACGTCGTTTTTTGCCCAAACATTTGCTTAATACATCAATAAATGTTAACTTTGCAGCCGATTATGGGGTATTATGCTCCGTTATTAACGTAGAAACTCTTTATTAATTTAATCATAATATTCAAAATGAAACAAGGAATTCATCCAGAAAACTATCGTCCCGTCGTATTCAAGGATATGTCTAACGGCGATATGTTCCTTACAAAGTCTACTTGCAAGACAACAGAAACAGTAGAGTTTGAAGGCGAGACTTACCCAGTAGTAAAAGTTGAAATCTCAAGCACATCTCACCCATTCTATACAGGTAAGAGCAAGCTTGTTGACACAGCCGGCCGCGTTGATAAGTTCATGAGCCGCTACGGTAAAGCTCGTAAATAATACATATATACGATAGCTTAAGAAAACAAAGTGCGTTGAAAGGTAGTTGCATATACCATTCAACGCACTTTTCTTTGTCAATAATAGATTGTCATGTCTGTTTAAACAAATAGAATCTACAGCCTACGAGTATGAATGCCGTCTTTCTCAATGCTGTAGTTGTTTGGCCTTTCTTGAAATTCCTTTTTCTTCTGGGCCAACCGTTTCTTGAATTCTTCGAGAGTCACAGAGATTTTCGATTTACGGATTTACAATTTACATCATCTCAATGCCGAGCGTTAGCATCTTGACGGTTTTGTCCGCCTTCCTCTTGTTTGGCACTGTCATTGTGCCTACGGAAGTGACCTTACCTTTGGCAAGACGAGGGAACACAACCTCTGACTCTGCGAGGTGGCAGCTTACATACATTGAAGTCTCTGCTGGCACTTTCACATACATCATCACCTGACGGTCAGGGTAACCGATGAAGTAGTTGTTGAGAGCATCTGTTGACATTGAGAGATATGACTGGGTATTGCAAACAACAGGACCGAGCTTCATTTCCTTTTCAACGGCATCCTTGAGTTCATCAACAGTCTTGCCTTGAAGTCCAAGGTATGGACAAGCACCGCCGAGACCAACAACACGGATGAGGTTCACCGGGATTGGAAGGCTTGAATTGTTGCACGTTGCATCCATGATGAGGATTGTAGCGAAAGAAGAAGGATTCATTGAAAGAGGCTCGTTGCCTACTGGCTTGCCGTCAACCATGCGATCGACATTGCCGTAGTTCGTGCCCTTGATATCCTTCATGGAAGTGATGATCTTCTTGTTGCACGCATACTTGCCACCGCCGGAATAGTCGCCAAGGCAACCGTTAATTCGCTTATAGTTGCGAGAAGCGATGTAGCCGTGGTCAATACTATACATCTCAATCTCGTTGAGGCACTGCTCGTAAGCGTCATCGCCAGGGAGATCCATCAAATGGTTGCAGAACGCCTGCTGGATGATGTTGAGATTGACAGCCTGATTCGTTACGCTGACCTTCTTGAGCATTCGGCGCACAACAGCCTCCCATTCAGCCTTTGCCTTGGCATCAGCTTTTGCAGGCTCGGCAAATGTATTGATAAGATTCTGGTACTCAGGGAAATTCTCTTCAAATTCCTTCTCTGGATGCTCCTTTGAGAAGAAGCAATAACAGCGATAGAAAAAGAAATCGTAGAGTGGATTACCGAGATCTGTCATGCAGCCAATGATGCTGTCGTTGTCGAAGAACATTTCTGCCGCAGCCTTGATAGACTGGTCAGAATTCTCTCGCACGAGTCTCTTTATTTCCGCATCCTTGTTCTGGGCAAAGCCAGAGAGACAGAGAACAACTAGAGATAGAAGTAAAATGGATAAACGCTTTTTCATTTTATGATTTTTGATTTATGATGTATGATTTAGGTTTTTCGAATCATCTATTGTTCCGATTTTTCGATTTTTCGAAATTACGGTTCTATTTTTTCTTTCTTTTAGAAGTATGCTTGCGGAGAATAAGCTGATGAGGCAGGGAGTAGCCGTCTTCCGGATCAGGACATTTTATGCTAACCTTTATCTTGCCGCCAGCAATCTGGGTAAATGTAATCGTGCCGCGAAAGATATAAGGATAGCCATTGAATTCATCCTTGGCTGTGAAAGTGTATGTGTTTGCCTTTCCTTTCACGGCTTTCAGCGGTCCGCCGATTCCATAATGTTGCTCCAAGCCGCCAACTTCTGTGACAGTGAACTGGCGCTTGCCTTCGTAAAGCCACAGTCTCAAGTCAACACCTTCCTGGTCTGTAACCCAAGTGCCGTTCATGATTACCTTATATAGGTCGTTGCTCTGAGCATTGGCACTCAGTATCATGGCGAAAAGGAATATGAACAGTGAAAAAGAAATTCTTTTCATAGATAATGTATATGGGAGTGGGAATAGTTTAGTGTTCGAAATAAGGAGGAAGGCTGTTGAATACTTCCTTGTAGCCCATCAGGAAGCGCTGAACGAATGTCCACTGGTCGTCTACAGGCTTTTTGTAGTTCTTTCCATCAATGATTTCGAGGAAAGGTTCCGCCTTGCTGCTATTGTAATAGTCACGGCGCTCAGTGGTTTTGCCTGTCTCTGGGTCAATGGTCTTTGCGAAATAGAACATCAGCTCATCATTCTCTGTATTGAAGAGATACTCGTAAACACTTGGGGTTGCAGCCCAGCGTTCCTTCACTCGCATGAAGTAAAGCTTGCGTTCCTGTTCGTCCGCAAACTGCTCGCTGTCCATTGTGTCGAAGAAATACTCAACTGTGAACTCACTTGGTCCGCTGCCAGGGAAGTTCTGGTTGATGACGATGACTGCCTTGTTGTTCAGATTGCCGTCTTGCTGTCCAGCCTCTATCTTCTGCAAAGCCTCGGCGTAAGACTTGCGAATAGTCTTCACCCGAGCGTCATTGTTGCTCTGTGCAAAGGCTCCTGTAGAGAAGAATATGACGAGGAGGATAGGAAAAAGATGTTTCTTCATAATAATGGATGTTAGTTAGGAATGTGCTTAACAACGAACCTGCTGCCATTCCAGGTGATTTTCCAACGATAAGGGTTACCCGTATCGGTCATCAGGTCGTAAGTCTCTGCCCAGATGGTCTTTCCGGAGCGTGGAAGGTCATAGTGTACCTCAGCAGCCTTGTTGCCAAGACCTAGGTTGAAAGGCTTCTGGGCGATGACCTTCAGCGTTTTGTTTGCCTTGTTGTATTCATAGAAATGGAGCGTTGTCGTCTCCTGATACTCTTGGTGAGTGATAGCGATGAGGAGGTTGCCGGTGTTCATCTTCCAATAGCAGCTCTGCACGCAATGATAGTCTTCGTTGGCACCAATCGTTACTTCAAGATACCCGTTCTTTGTGTCAATGGTTCGCTTTGTATGACGATCCAACTTGTTGGCTTTCACTGCATTGGCTGCATATTTCCTGACGAGTTCTGTCTCGCATTTGTCATACTTGGCAGCAGCAAGGAAGAGGTCAACGATTGTTGGGGTCGCAGGGAGATTAACCTTGTAAGTCTGTGCGAATGAGCCTGCGCATACGAACACAAGCGCGATGATTATCAAAGACAGTTTTTTCATAGCCGTAGTTGTTTACGATGAATATAGGATGTTTTATTTGAGATTCATTTCAAAAGTACGCGTGCCGTCATCGCCATCGAATGCAAAGTTCTTGCCGAGGTTGAAGTAATAGCGGCGGCTGTAAGGCTTCTTGCTGATAGACTTGAATATTTGCTCGCGAAGCTGTGGACTACACTTTGTGATATCAACGGCAAAATCGTCAATGGCTACATCATTGCCATAGCGCAGTTTCATGTAACTTCCTTCCTTATGCATCTTTGCCCCTGTGATATTTGGATCGAAAATTACTTCAAGGTCATCAGGATCTCCGAAGATGTTCAGGTGGTCGTTGTCAATCTTGCCGTAGAGCATCCAGGCAACTCCATCGCAACCGTCATGAAGGAGCACTGTCTGAGGATGGTTCTTGTCGTTTACCATGTGTTCATAGTTTTTCAAGACAGTGCTGATATTATGCTGACTGAGCTTGATAGGCTTTACCATCTTGAGATACATGCTGCTCATCCATCCATCAATATAGCGCGTGTTTCGTGGCGAAACGAGGTCGGTAGAGCCGTAATCAGGGTACAAGCGCACCTTATACCAGTCGGTTTGCTTTGCCATGATCTGCATAATGTAGCCTTTAGGCAAATAGAGGGCTTTGAGACTGCCGCCAGCTTTTGATGACCAACGATACATGGTCTCTATGCCTAGGTCATTGTGCATGAGTATCTGGGCAGACTTTGATGGAGCCTTGCGGATATTTACATTCTCGCCTGTGATAACAGCGAATTCTGGTGTCTGAGCACTTGCAAAGATGCTGCAGAGCATCATGAGTGAAAGAAACAGAATCTTTTTCATAATATATTTTCCAAAAACACGAAAAACTCTCCACCTTTCCGCAGAGCGCCTCGTAAGTATTGATAATCAGAGGGTTACGTTTGCGGAGAGTTTGTCCAGCATTCCGCAACTATCCGCAAACTCTCCGCAGCCACTTTTGACATAAAACTCTATGGATTTAAGCTCAGAAAATGCATTCTTTGAAGCGTTTAAGAGTGAGTTTTATGGTATAATACTATTCAAGCATGAAAGATTGCCAGTCAAGTTCGTCCCAAGTAATGGCACCTTTCTTTTTCTTTATGCGTGAACGAACTTTCTTGACTTTTGCTTCATCATAGCCTTCATTGTATGATTCTACGATACTTGCCTCCATGTCATCGCCTTCGCCTTCATATTTGAATTCCTTTGTGATGGTGACGTTGTTGATGACGCGGCTTTTCTTCATCTCAATAAGATATTCCACTGCTATACCTGTGCCGGCAGAGCCTTCGGAAACAACGAAGCGAGGCCATATTGTGATGCCCATCTTCCAATAACCGAGATCTTCAAACTTAAGGATATTACCAGAATACCAAGCCATTGCCTTGTTGTTGTCCTTGTCCTTTACAAACATCTCCGGTGTTCCGTCCTTGTCAACATCAAACAAAGCACACTGAGTACTATCGCCACCTTCAGGAAATGCTTCGTGAAAGCGATGTAGAATCTTAACCTTATCGTCAAAGAACCTTTGGCCGGTTTGAATAACTGTCTGAGCTGAAGCACAGAGAGCCAAGGCCATGCCAAAGAGAATAAATGCAAGTTTATTCATGGATGAACTTGTTTATTTGAAGAGATTGATAAAACAACATACAGTTGTTATTTCTTGAAAAACTGCTTTATTTGACTGCGTGTCCAAAAGAATCCTCCTATTAAGAAGGCAAGGCCAAGAGCGAAAAGTCCGAACGACTGCATTGAGAATCCGTCCTTGCTCAGTACAGAAGCCATTACTAAAGTGAGAATAATGCCCACCAGAAATGAAGCTACAGCCCAAACACTATCTTCCACGAACTTAATGAAGTCGCGTAACTTATACTCTTTTGACTTTTCTATTTCTCTACCACAGTAAGGGCAGACTACTGCGTTAGAAAGTTCAATTGTTCTTCCGCAATGTGGACATGTTGTTACATTGTTAATGAATAATCCCATATAGTAGTATTGTTTTCAATGTGAAATATAACTTAGGGCGGACTTTTTTGAGGTCCGCCCTTCTTTATACTTATGTTTATGTTGCAAGAATCCTAGAGAGCCTTTGAAACCTCAAAGATGCTCTTGATGTCTTCGCAACCATTCTTCTCAACCCACACGCGACCGATGCTCATGTCGATCTTCTTTACAGTATAGCCATCGCTGTATGAATCTACTACAGCAACAGATACCATGTCGCCTTCCTTATATTCTGGAACGAGAGGAATAACCTTTACCTTGTCCTTTGTTGTAGCATAGATGTGGTCAGCAAAACCAAGGACGAGAACCTTGTCACCATCTGCATTGATGCAAGTAGCTTTCTTCCACTTGCCATCCTCAAAGTAAGCAACAGGAGCGCCTGGCTCGAGTTCGCCGTTAGTGAGGACCTTGAATGAGTTAGGCTTGAGCTGATCAACGAATTTCTCTGCGAAACCAGTGCCGTCACCCTTGTAGTTGAGGTCGAGATATACAGTCTTAGGAGCGTCTGCAGAAGACGCGTCAGTTACGAGAGCACGCTGCATACCAGAACCTGACTGCCACCAAGAGAGCACAATATCACCCTTCTTTGCTTCTTCGCCCTTTGGAAGAGGAATACAGAGAGAAGTAGGAGTCTTGCCGTTTACCTTGCCGTCTGTAACTTCATTGTAAGTGTCGCTATAGAATATCATAACCTCTTTTGTGAGGTCTTTCTTTTCCTCTACCTTCTTTGGATAGAAAGTGTAAGGAGCAAGATAGTACTGACCTGCCTCCCACTCGAGGTCGATAGACTTTGGGAAATCCCATGGGTAGTCGTTGTAGTTGTCAGCTGCAGCAACCTCTGTGTTAGTGGAATCGCCGCCTTCTGCAGCTTTGTCTGTCTTGCCACCGCAGCTAGCAAGTGTGAATGCTGCTGCTGCGAGGAGAATTAATGATTTTTTCATAGTGGTTAAAATTTTGTGTTTTGGAATATTTATAAAGTATGGAATGCGTTGATTTATTGTGCTGGAGCAGGTTCAACAGCTGCTTTCTCAGCCTTAGCCTTCTTGCCGCGCGTTACACCGTAAGCGATAAGGCCAACAACGATAGCGAGTATGATGCAGCCGATTACTGGGCGATACCAGAGCCATGCAAGAGCGATGATGATAAGCGACCAAGCGATACCGAGAACACCTGCAACGAGGCCAACACCCATTTCAACGATGTCTGCAAGGAATGGAAGAACCTTGAAGAGCATGTAAAGTATGCCGAAGATAGACTTGAATGCACCGATGATGAGGAGAATGCCGACGATGCGAAGAACCCAAGTGAGGAGTGAGTTGTTGTCATGTTCTGTCTGGAACATCTCTTCCATAGAGTGAGAACCAACAGAGAGCACAGAGAGAGTCTTGCCATTCTTGGAAACAAACTTAGCGAATGTGTCATTCTGAGTCTTGGCAATAACGGAAGCTGCCTTAGGGGCTGTAACATACTTGAAAGTGATTCGCATATCGCCGATTTCAGGAGAACCTGTGTTGCGACCGATGTAGAGCACGTTGCCCTGCTGGTGAACCATGTCTGTCTCTGCGAGATTAGCAGCAGAAGCTGTAGAGTCGTTCTCTACCTGAGCAGCAGCACCGTTCAAGAGAGCTGTGCTACCGCCAGCACGCTTGCTGAGGTCTGTAACCTGATCTGCTGGGAGATTGATGTCAAGATCCTTGAAGCCGCTGATTTGGCTGATGAGGAAGCTTGGGAGGTTATAGCCACCGAACTTCACGTTTTCAGCGATTTCGTCAGCATCTTCTATGCCAGAGAGCTTAACTGTGTTAGTGTGACCTGCCTCCTTGAAGCTGCCAGAGCTTACTGGGGAGCTGCTCCACTTCTTCTCGTAAGTGTAAGTAGTAACGATCTCTTCGCCACCGCCTACCTTGTCTTTGTGCTCTTCGTGCTTGTTTTCTACCCACTGGTAGTATTCTACGTCACGACTGAGCTTTACGCAGACAGCACCAACCTTGAACATAGGGTCTGAGAGAGAGTCAGTTGTAGATGTAGGAGCGATAGCGTGGATGAGCTGACCTTCGAATTCAGGATCAACCTTAGTCACATCTTCTACGTGTACACAAGAGCCCTGAGCTTCCTCGAGCATCTTTTCTGTGCTGACGTAGTTACCTTCGTTCCACCAGAGGAGGATTGTACCGATAAGGAGCATGACAAAACCGCTGCCGATGCCCTTGATTGAATTGCCAAGGCGTGAGCCATAGCCGACTGTTCTTGTTTCTGTGTAAGCCATAATGTTTTTTGTTATTAGTTTTAATTATTGGTTTTTCTGCTGCAAATATATATATATTATTCTTTTTTAACAAATTTTAATTGATTTTTTTGCAAAAAAACACAAAAAACATTCTCTCTTGTAACGATAATGAACGATAATGGTCATTTTGTGTCTCAGAAACTGACGCACAGAACGAACCAGTAAAAGCCAAAAAGCGTAACACCGTAACAGCGTAACAGTTGAAAATGAAGCCTTCTATCGTGAGTTGCACGAGGTACACAAGCTTTTAATAGCTTTCAATAGTTTGTGTTTTAATTAAGATTGTAATTTGTTTATCATTATAATATTTGTGTTCACTTACTTATATAATTTACTAAAAATATCTACACCGACACATACCCCTCAGTTTTAACTGTTACGCTGTTACGGTGTTACGGTTTTTGCAAAATATTCCTAGGACATATACATGGAGATCCCTAGAAATATGAATCGTATTCCTAAGGGATGGAACAATATCTCTGTGAGTTTTAGTTAGTTTTCGTATACAAAACTGATTTACTTTCGTATACGAAAATGGTTTGCTTTTGTATACGAAAATGGTTGGAGTTCGTGGAGAATATATTTCTAATGCTTGACGTTATATAAAATATCTGCCATAGTTATATGTTGTAACTATGGCAGATAGAGTAGGTATTACAGCGGGATGGAAATCCCGCGCTACTTGTGATTTTCCTTAATTGAGACTTACTAATCGGGGGCTTCTTAGTCAAGCTCTTCAAGACAAGCGTCGAGGTCGGCTGCGAGTTGCTTCTTGTCCATGTGCTGACCGATGAATACAATCTTCTGCATACGGTCGCCGACGGTTTCGTCCCAGTCTTTTCTGAGCTGTTCCTCACGCTCCATCATCTCCTGAAGTTCGTCTTCCGGCATAGTGGCAAACCATTGTCCTGCCTCACGGAGAGTCTTCTGCGAACCTGCTTGCTCAAAGAGGAAAGACATGTCGTTCTCCTGCTTGAACCAGCAAACGCCCTTTGTGCGGATGATTCCCTTCATCTTGCGATAAACAAAGTCGTCGAAGAGCGAGAGATTGAAAGGCTTTCTGCGGTAGTAAACGTATGTGCTTATGCCGTATTCCTCGCCATGCTCGTGGTCATGTTCGTGATGATGGTGGCAGCAATGTCCGTGAGCATGGTCACAATGAGAGTGATCCAAGCCGTCGTCCTCGTCATGATGATGGTGATGATGCTCGTGTTCATCGTGTTCATCGTGCTCGTGATGGTGATGATGGTGGTGCTCGTGGTCACAATCATGGTCATGGTGGTGGTGATGCTCATGCTCTTCGTGCTCATGTTCATCATGCTCAGCCTCTATTTCCTTGACCCACGTAGCAGAAGTGGCAACCTCCTCAAAGTTGAAAAGGTTGGTGTTTATGATGCGTTCTATGTCAACATCAGCATAGTCGCATTCTATCATCTGAGCCTTTGGCTGGATGGCGCGAATGACTGCCTTTACGTGAGCAAGTTCTTCAGCCGAGACTTCCGATACCTTGTTGAGTATTATGATGTTACAGAACTCAATCTGCTCGATTACAAGGTTCTCGATGTCGTCCTCTGCAAGTGTGGGCTTTTGTAGAGATTTGCCAGAATCAAACTCGTCTTTCATGCGTAAGACATCAACGACAGATACGATGGCATCAAGTACCGGACGAGGCATGGAAGGGTCAGGGCGCTGACCTCGCTGCATCATTGCCTGCATGTTTATCTGAGGAATAGAGCAAATGGTTTGCGCAATAGGTGCGGGTTCGCATATACCGCTTGCCTCAATCACGATGTAATCGAAGCGATCTTCGTCGATGAGGTCGTTGATTTGCTGCACCAAATCCATCTTCAGAGAGCAACAGATGCAACCGTTCTGAAGAGCTACGAGGCTTTCGTCGTCCTGGTTTACAACGCCACCCTTCTGGATAAGCGTAGCATCAATGTTGACTTCGCCGATATCGTTCACGATAACAGCAAACTTTATGCCCTTTTCGTTGGCAAGAATATGGTTGACAAGAGTGGTTTTTCCACTACCGAGATAGCCCGTGAGGAGGAGTATTGGAGTCATGTGAATTTGCGATTTACAGATTTACAAAACAATGATTTATTACCGCAAAATTATCAAAAAAGGATATTCTGCACAAATAAATTGTGTGCGAAAACTGACATAGAAGAAAAATAAATGTTATTATTTCATAATATTTTGCAATGTTCATACATATTTATTATATTTGCAGCAAAATACGTGTTATTATGAGTTTCTTCAAAGACTTAAAAGAGCTTGTGGCTCCTACTGACCCACGACCAACAGCGCAGAAGTATTATCTCCTGCCAGATGGTTATGCCGCTGCGCAATTTTGCATTGATGGCGACTTGTTTTATAGCGTCTATATAGGTCTGAACCATTGGGAAAACAAGAGCAATCTGCCCGAAGGCTCAAAGGTGCACAATCGTGAAACTGCTCTCAAGGCTGCGGAACGCCTGGACGATACGTTGAAGCAGAGGCTCTTTGACGCAATCTCGTCAACAAGTGCTTCCAAGGGTGCCGGCTTCTTCGTGAAGATTCGTGGTGCAGTGAAGTATGATGTGCAATACACTAACGAAGAAGACTTCCTCGCCCAAAAGCGCGAACTCCTCCTGCAGGGATATCGTGTGGACGATAAAATCACATATTACCTTGATTCCAAGGAAGCTTTGGCTTCAGAAGGTCATAAACTGATAATTGCCAAGGAATGGGATTTCTCTTGTGAATACACCAAGAGAGCTGAAGCAAAGGAACAGTTCTTGAAGAAGGTGTGCCATGAGATTCTCCATGATGATTTCGCAACAGCTCCTGAGGAGCGTTTCTAAAAAACTAAATGATCAGACTTTATCTTTCAATCATATTCTCGCTACTTGTCAGTGTCTCTTTCGCCCAAAAGATGGAGATACAACAGGCTCGTGACAATGTGAAAAGCGGAAAGAACCTGGAGCAAGCGGAGAGGAGTATGCTGAAACTGTTGGAAGATTCAACGCAAATGCAGAACGTCAAGATATATCGACTGCTCAATGCTTCCATTCAAAAGCAGTATGTGCAACTGAATGAGAAGATGTATCTTAAGCAATCTGTTGACTCCGCAACATTCTTCCATACCCTCAACAGAACTTTCCACCATGCTTTCCGTACCGACAGCATTTTCCCTTCCGAGCGAAAGAATTATGCAAACTTCCTATACACATATCTGCCAAACCTTTATGCAGGAGGTGCATATTTCTTCAGGAAAGAGAAATTCTCTGAAGCATACGAGCTTTTCGACACATATCTTGAATGCAAGAATAACCCGATCTTTGAATCCCACAAGAATGAGATACGTAACATCAAGGCCTCATCGTTCAGGGCTTTGTGCTGCGGTTACCGCATGAAAGATTACAAGAAAACCATTAAGCATAGCAAGCAAGCTCTCAATTACAAGCCTGGAAACATGGTGGCTATGAAGTATCTTGCAGAGACTTACCAGAAGTCTGAATCCACGTATTCGAAATATATTGAGTTTCTTGACTCTGGCTTCGTGAAATATCCTTGCGAGGAATACTTCTTCACAAGACTTTTGAACCATCATATGGCGCACCAAGAACAGGAAAAGAGCCTCAATATTGCAAACAAAGCGATAGAAGAGTGTCCTGAGAATGTGCTTTATCGCTATGCAAAAGCTCAGATTCTTCTCAGCATGGAGAGGTTTGAGGATTGCATTGTGGCTGCCGATTCCACCATTGCTCTGTCAGACACCATATCAGATAGCTACTACATTGGTGGCATCGCCAACGTATATCTTGCAGAGCAACTCAAGGATATTGCTGTGAAGAGCAAGGACGAAAAGCAGAAGATGCTCAATTACTATACTGCAGCATTGCCTTATTTTGAGAAATTCAGGGCACGAGAACCGGAACGAGTTGACAAGTGGGGCTCACCACTGTATAACATTTACCTGAACCTCAACAAGGGAAAGGAGTTTGAGGAGATATACAAACTGCTCCGAAACTCTTCGCCTAAGCAAGAGAAAACAAAGACAAAACGCCGATAGAGTGGGGTACTTCCCGCCTAAATTGGCTGCATAACATAAATGGAAAGATTTGCCGACATACAAATGCTTCGCTACAAACTGAAGGGCTTTGAAAACCTTTCCTTGCAGCAGAAGCTTTACATATACCATCTCTCGCTTGCTACGACGGCAGGTCGAGACATACTCTTCGACCAGAACGGAGAGTACAATCTCGCTATTCGCAATCTCCTTGAAGCGGTTTATACAAATTATCAAGGCGATAAGGAAGATGCTGAATACAAAGCTTTTGAGACATATCTCCATCAAGTTTGGTTTGCCAATGGCATTCATCATCATTACGGATGCGATAAGTTCGTGCCAGGATTCTCTCGTGAATGGCTTGAAGGAGAAGTTTCAAAACTTTCAAAGGCCGACGGCGTTCCAGAGCCTTCCTCGGCTTCCATCTCCACGACGTCTCTCCTTGACATCATATTCAACCCTGACCTGCTCCCAAAGCGTGTGAACAAAGCCGAAGGCATTGATATCATCAAAACCTCCGCTTGCAACTATTACCAGAATGTCTCCCAAGAAGAAGTAGAAGCTTTTTACAGCAAGATGAAGTCCGAATTCAAGGGCGAAGAAATGCCTTCTTTTGGCTTGAATTCAACTCTCACTTCTGACGGCGAACAGATTTGGCGTATTGATAACGGCAAATACTCAAAAGAACTTGCTGCTATCTGCCAGCATCTGTCTGATGCGCGCCAATATGCTGAGAACGATAAGCAGAGGAAACTCATTGACATTCTTGTCTCATATTACACGACAGGCGATCTCAAGACATTTGATGAATACAGCAAACTTTGGGTAACGGAGAAGGAAGGCGAAGTGGATTTCATCAACGGTTTCATAGAAGTTTATGGCGATCCGCTTGGCTATAAAGGCTCTTGGGAAGGATTGGTGGAATATGTAGACCACGAAGCAACGAAGAAAACTCGACTTATAGCTGATAATGCCCAATGGTTTGAAGACCATTCTCCTGTTGACCCTCGCTTTAAGAAGAAGGAAGTAAAAGGCGTTTCTGCTCGTGTAATCTGTGCTGCTATGCTTGGCGGTGATGAATATCCTTCAACAGCCATTGGCATAAATCTCCCTAATGCAGATTGGATTCGCGAACAATATGGCAGCAAAAGCATCACTATAAGCAATATAATAGCTGCTTATAACGAAGCAGCGAAGGGAAGTCCGATGAAGCGCGAGTTCACTTGCGACGAAGAGATGATAGCTCTAATCGACAAATATGCTGACCAATGCGACTCACTTCATACAGACCTTCACGAATGTCTCGGTCATGGTAGCGGACAACTTCTCCCTGGTGTTGCTACGGATGCTCTCAAGAACTACTTCTCTACGATAGAAGAAGCACGTGCAGACCTCTTCGGACTTTACTATTGTGCTGATGAAAAAATGGTGGAACTTGGCTTGCTTCCTGACATGGAAGCCTACAAATCAATGTACTACACTTACCTTCTCAACGGCTTGCTCACACAGACAGTACGCATAAAGCTTGGCAACGACTTCGAGGAAGACCATATGCGTAACCGCGCTCTCATAGCTTGGTGGACTCTTGATTTGGCAAAAGAAGCCCTGACTCTCTACAACCAAGATGGCAAGACCTACCTCCGTGTAAACGATTTCTCTGCTCTCCGCTCCATCTTTGCCTACCAACTTGCAGAAATCCAGCGCATAAAGAGCGAAGGCGACTATGAAGCAGCAAAGGCTCTCATAGAGAAATATGCAGTAAAGATAAACCAAGACCTTCACAATGAAGTCCTCACTCGTTACGAGAAGCTCAACATTGCACCTTATAAAGGCTTCATAAATCCTGTGCTCAATATCGTAAAAGATGCAGACGGTAACGTCATAGACGTAACACCTGATTACACGGAAACCTTTGAAGACCAGATGCTTCGCTATAGCTGTAGAAACTAACTCTAATAATCTCTACAGCAGCAAGTACTAATTTAAATTCTTCACTCTTCACTACATAATGAACAATGATAGCAGACCAAATAAAGGAAATAAAGCAGCAGTTTCACCTCTATATGGACGGAGTTGCATCCTCCTCAATGAGGGAAAAGGGCGTAGAATACAAGATCAACTGGGGCTTAAAGATAAGCGATCTAAAAACTATAGCCTCCAAATACGAAAAGCAACGAGAACTCGCCGTTGAACTTTGGAAGAGCAACTCTCGCGAATGCAAGATTCTTGCTGTCATGCTTATGCCTGCGGAAGATTTCACTGCTGACTTCGCGCATCTATGGATGGAGGAGACACCAACTACGGAAATTGCTCAGTATCTTGCGTTCTATCTCGTTCAGCATACGGTTGACGCTGCTGATCTTGCCTTCCAATGGATAGCTTCAAAGAATCCTATCTATCAGGAATGCGGATATAACACTCTCTCTGGATTGTTCTCTCAAGGAAAGCAGCCTACAGTTAGAGACATGCAGGAACTTATAGACCAGGCAATTGCAACTCGTTCTCATTCCTCTATCAACTGTCTGAACAAGCTTGCTTCTCTCTCGGAAGAACACGAACAGATAGTAGATACCGCGCTCTCACGACTATAAAGCCTCTCATGGCAACATTGTACTGTCGCTGCCATTTTGGCTGCGCCTTTACATATCTCAACCAATGAAAGCAGAAAACTACGAAATAGCACTCTCGCGCCTTCGCGAATACATCTCCTCGGGAAATCGCAGAAATACTCCTGAGCGAGAGGAGGTTTTGCGTGCTGCCTATTCGCAGGATTCCCGCTTTACATTCAATGAAATACAGGATTATCTTGCAGAAAATTCCACATATCTCATCAGCGGAACAACGATATACAACTGCTTGAAACTCTTCGTACAATTGGGATTCATGCGTTGTGTGAGAAGCAATTCACGCTCATATTACGACATATCCTTAACTGCCAACACATGCAAACAAGTCTGTCGCTTCTGTGGAAAGACCACATATCTCGACAGCAAGAAGGCTTCAAAGTTCATCTCTGAAATCAAACTGAAGAGATTCACCAGCGAAACATTCACGCTTACTTTCGACGGCATCTGTTCGACATGTAAGTCTATGCAGACCAAAGCAGCAAAAAAAGAGGCGAGAATGAAGGCAATGAAGAATAATAACAAAGCAAAAGAATAATATCTAAAATATATAATATTAAGAAATGAAAACAACAGGTAAAGTAGATGTCCTTCTCGGTCTCCAATGGGGCGATGAAGGTAAAGGAAAAGTTGTTGATGTGCTCACTCCAAACTATGATGTTGTGGCACGTTTCCAGGGTGGTCCAAATGCTGGTCACACCCTTGAATTCGAAGGCAAGAAGTATGTTCTTCGCTCTATCCCTTCTGGTATCTTCCAAGGTGACAAGACAAACATCATCGGTAACGGTGTTGTGCTTGCTCCAGACCTCTTCATGGACGAGGCTAAGGATCTTGAGAAGAGCGGTTACAACATCCCAGAGCGCCTGATGCTCTCAAAGAAGATTCACCTCATCATGCCTACACACCGCGTTCTCGATGCTGCTTACGAAGCTGCAAAGGGCAAGAACAAGGTAGGTACAACAGGTAAGGGGATCGGTCCTACTTACACAGACAAGACATCTCGTAACGGTCTTCGTCTCGGTGACATCTTCGAGAACTTTGAGGAGAAGTATGCTGCTCACAAGGCTCGTCACGAGGAAATGCTTCGCGCACTCAACTATACTGACTACGACATCACAGAAGTTGAGAAGCATTGGCTTGAGGGTATCGAGTATCTCCGTTCATTCAAGATCATCGATTCTGAGCATGAAATCAACTGCCTTCTCGAAAGCGGCAAGTCTATGCTCTGCGAAGGTGCTCAGGGCACAATGCTCGACGTTGACTTCGGTTCATATCCTTTCGTGACATCTTCAAACACAATCTGCGCAGGTGCTTGCACAGGTCTCGGTATCGGTCCTAACAAGATTGGTGAGGTTTACGGTATCATGAAGGCTTACTGCACACGCGTTGGCGCAGGTCCTTTCCCAACAGAACTCTTCGACGAGACAGGCGCTACAATGCGTGCTATCGGTCATGAGTACGGTGCTGTTACAGGTCGTGAGCGTCGTTGCGGTTGGATTGACCTCGTTGCTCTCCGTTATGCTATCATCGTAAATGGCGTTACTCAGCTCATCATGATGAAGAGCGATGTCCTAGATACATTCAAGACTATCAAGGCTTGCGTTGCATACAAGCAGCATGGAGTGGAAATCGACCACATGCCTTATTCTATTGAAGATGGTATCGAGCCTATCTACAAGGAACTTCCAGGTTGGGAAACAGACATGACCAAGATGACTTCCGAAGATCAGTTCCCACAGGCATTCAAGGATTACGTAGCATTCCTTGAAGCTGAACTTAAGACTCCTATCAAGATTATTTCTATCGGTCCAGACCGTGAACAGACTATTGTTAGATAAATGGCACAGAAACCATCGATTCCCAAGGGTACGCGCGATTTCTCTCCTGTAGAGATGGCGAAGCGTAACTACATTTTCAATACTATCCGTGAGGTTTATGCGCTTTACGGATTCCAGCAAATTGAGACACCTTCGCTTGAGAACCTGTCTACTCTTATGGGTAAGTACGGAGAAGAAGGCGACAAGCTGCTCTTCAAGGTGCTGAATTCGGGCGACTATCTCGCAAAGATTTCTGACGAAGAACTCGCAACAAAGAACTCCCTCAAGCTTGCTGCAAAGCTCTGCGAAAAGGGACTTCGCTACGATCTCACCGTGCCTTTTGCACGCTATGTCGTGATGCACCGCGAGGAACTCCAGCTTCCTTTCAAGCGCTATCAGATTCAGCCGGTATGGCGTGCTGACCGTCCTCAGAAAGGTCGCTATCGTGAGTTCTATCAGTGTGACGCCGATGTCGTTGGTTCTGACTCGCTCATCAATGAGGTAGAGCTCATGCAAATCGTTGATACAGTCTTCTCAAAGTTCGGCATCCGCGTACAGATTAAGATTAACAACCGCAAGATTCTCTCTGGTATCGCAGAGTATATCGGTGCTGCCGACAAAATTGTTGACATTACAGTTGCTATCGACAAACTCGACAAGATTGGCATCGACAATGTGAACGAAGAACTTCGCAAGGATGGTCTCACTGAGGAACAGATTGAAAAACTTCAGCCTATCATCAACCTCGCTGGCTCTAATGACGAGAAACTTGACACAATTGCCGAGGTCCTCAAGGATTCAGAGATTGGCGTCAAGGGAGTTGAGGAATGTCGTTTCATTATCAACACGCTCAAGAACTGCGGCTTGAAGAACGAGCTTCAGCTTGACCTGACACTCGCTCGTGGCTTGAACTACTACACAGGTGCAATCTTTGAGGTTAAGGCTCTTGATGTTCAGATTGGCAGCATCACTGGTGGTGGTCGTTACGACAACCTCACAGGCATCTTCGGAATGCCAGGCTTATCAGGCGTTGGTATCTCGTTCGGTGCAGATCGCATCTACGATGTTCTCAACCAGCTCGACCTTTATCCAAAGGATTCTATCCAGGGCACCCAGGTACTTGCTATCAACTTCGGTGAAAAGGAAGCTGCATATGCACTCTCTATTATTAATAAGGTGCGTGCAGCTGGCATCCGTGCAGAGCTCTATCCTGATTCTGCCAAGATGAAGAAGCAGATGAATTATGCCAATGCAAAGCAGATTCCGTTCGTTATCTTCACAGGCGAAAGCGAGATAGCAGAAAACAAGCTCACAGTAAAGGATATGAATAGCGGTGAGCAGAAGACGATAACTATAGATGAACTTATAGCAATTTTCAAGTAGTAGTCATTTGTTCTATATTATAAACACAAAAGGCAGACTCTTTTTGAGCCTGCCTTTTGTGTTTATAATGTTATTCAATAATAATATATTACATCATGCCCATGCCAGGAGCACCGCCCATAGGCATAGCTGGCTCTGGAGCTGGTTGGTCGCAGATTACGCACTCAGTAGTGAGGAAGAGTCCTGCGATTGAAGCTGCGTTCTCGAGAGCTACGCGAGAAACCTTTGCTGGGTCGATGATACCTGCTGCACGCATGTCTTCGTAGATGTCCTTGCGAGCGTTGTAACCAAAGTCGCCTTCGCCCTCACGAACCTTCTGAACAACAACTGCACCTTCGCCACCTGCATTTGCTACGATCTGGCGAAGTGGCTCCTCGATAGCACGGATAACGATGTTGATACCTGTCTGCTCGTCTGGGTTGTCGCCCTTGAGACCTGTAACAGCGTCGAGAGCGCGGATGTATGTTGTACCACCACCGGCAACAACACCTTCCTCGATAGCGGCACGAGTAGCGCAGAGAGCATCGTCAACGCGATCCTTCTTCTCCTTCATCTCAACCTCTGAGTTAGCACCAACGTAGAGAACAGCAACACCGCCAGAGAGCTTTGCAAGACGCTCCTGAAGCTTCTCCTTGTCGTAGTTTGAAGTTGTAGTAGCGATTTCGTTCTTGATCTGTGCTACGCGGTCAGCGATGCCTTCCTTGGAACCAGCGCCATCAACGATTGTTGTGTTGTCCTTTGAAACGACAGCCTTGTCGCAAGTACCGAGCATTTCGATAGTTGCCTGGTCGAGTGAAAGCCCCTTCTCCTCAGAGATTACCATACCGCCAGTGAGAACAGCGATGTCCTCGAGCATAGCCTTGCGACGGTCGCCGAAGCCAGGAGCCTTGACAGCGCAGATCTTGAGGTTTGTACGGAGACGGTTTACAACGAGTGTTGTGAGAGCCTCTGAGTCAACATCCTCAGCGATTACGAGGAGAGGACGACCAGTCTCAGCAGCTGGCTGAAGGATTGGGAGGAACTCCTTGAGGTTGGAGATCTTCTTGTCGTAGAGGAGGATGAGTGGGTGATCCATAACGCACTCCATCTTCTCTGTGTCAGTCACGAAATAGCTTGATAGATAGCCACGGTCGAACTGCATACCCTCAACAACGCCGATGTGAGTGTCGCGGCTCTTGCTTTCCTCGATGGTGATTACGCCGTCCTTTGAAACCTTGCGGAAACACTCAGCGAGAAGCTTACCGATTTCAGGGTCGTTGTTAGCAGAAACAGTAGCAACCTGCTCAATCTTGTCGTAGTTGTCGTCAACCTTCTCAGCGTTGTTCTTGATGAAGTCAACAACGGCTGCAACAGCCTTGTCGATACCGCGCTTGAGGTCCATTGGATTTGCGCCGGCAGTGACGTTCTTGAGACCTACGTTGATGATTGACTGAGCGAGGATAGTAGCGGTAGTAGTACCGTCACCTGCATCGTCACCAGTCTTTGAAGCTACGCTCTTTACGAGCTGAGCACCAGTGTTCTCAAACTTGTTCTCGAGTTCGATTTCCTTTGCAACAGAAACACCGTCCTTAGTGATCTGAGGTGCACCGAACTTCTTTTCGATGATAACGTTGCGTCCCTTAGGACCGAGAGTTACCTTCACAGCATTTGCAAGCTGGTCAACGCCGCTCTTAAGCAAGTCGCGAGCGTCCATATTGAATTTGATGTCTTTTGCCATAATTACATTTACAATTTTAAGATTTACAACTATCCCAAAACAGCGAGCACGTCAGACTGACGCATGATCATGTACTTTGTTCCTTCATGCTCGAGTTCTGTGCCCGCGTACTTGCCGTAGAGTACTTCGTCGCCTTCCATGAGAATCATCTCTTCGTCCTTTGTGCCGTTTCCGCAAGCAACAACCTTGCCGTGGAGTGGCTTTTCTTTTGCTGTATCAGGAATGATGATACCGCCAACTGTCTTTTCTGCCGGTGCTGGAAGAATGAGCACGCGGTCAGCTAATGGTTTGATGTTCATATTGGTATATTTTAAATGTTTTATTTGTTAATTACAACAAACGTGCCAAAAATCACTCTATTGAATCTGTCAGTAGAGTAGGATGAATTATTTTCGACGTTGGTAAGAGGGTGTCTTGAACATTCTCCTTCTTCTTGAACTTCAAGAAGTCAAAGAGTTCGTTGAAATGTTGTGTAGAACGCCTCCAAAGGAAACCAGCTCCAAACTCTTGAGTATTGCCATCAAGCCAGTCGTATGCATTGTTGTCAAAAAATAGATTCAAATATTTTTTTCCAGCATCATCTAGACGATATTCCAGTTCTACATTGTCAAAAACCGAGTTGTTCTCACGGCGATCCATACTTCCGCCAGTAGAAACTTTACCTCCTATAGATACTTTAAGTCGATTGTTCAAAAAACGCTTGGCAAACTTGAAAGAGTAGTCTGTATGGAATTTTCCCGACTTGTCAACTTGATTGTCAAGACCCAAAGTCAAATCAAGAGTACGAAGGGCATTTCCTGTAATGTTGTTAATCTCGTTCTGAAGGAACTGGTTAAGAGCCGTATTCATGGTAAACGTACTCATGTTCCCTTCAGCAAGATACATTCCTGTTGTAAGCATGGTTACTGCAAGTTTTCCTCGCATTTCGGTACTCATAGTTGCAAGGTCGGATTTCAGATCCAAATCTTCAGGAGCATCAAGGGTAAACTCAAGTCCCATATCCTTGAGGGTTTTAGTTATAATCACGCCACATTCAAATTCCACAGTCCTTGTGTCGCCAGAAGTATTGTTAACCTGAGCTTTGTTCTTCTCAGAAGCGGTGATGTTAAGACGCGGATTCATCATGTCTCCCATGAACTCCACATAGCTGTCAGGTTTAATGTAGAAAGTCTTCTGCGGAATGATAGGCAGAGAGTATTTCATCTCGCCGCCGGCAAGGTAATAGCGTCCTGTGAGTTTAAACTGATCAGCAGGAGAATATGTCATTCGAAGTTGTCCGTTTCCACTTATGTCAACATAGTTAGAGTGGTCAGTGTTGAGGTAAGCCATTACTCTTGCTCCGGAATTGACATTGATGTTCATATCCATGTTAAAGCCATAAAGATTAGGACGTTCAACTTTCAATTGCTTAGTACTATCGCTTGTGTTTACAAATTGTACCAGTTCAGCAAGCTGGTTATCCGTAGTAAGAGGCGAGTCACGAAGGATATATGCAAGGTCTGTTGTTGGGAGGACATCAAGTTTTCCGTTCATCTTCAGATTGTTTACATATCCTTTCATAGAGCCAACGAAGTCAACGAACATCTTTCCATAAGCCTCTGAACGCAGATTCTCCTTTGCATCAATAATACCATAGTTTGTTGCGCGCATGCGTACATCCATAAACATCTTGGAGATATTGGCAAAGTCAAGATAACCGGCAATGGTCAACGGGTTATCATTGTTAGCATACATCTCAAAGTTCTCAAGGAGAAGACGGCTGTTCCTAATGCGAACAGGGTCATTAGAGAAACGCATGTCTACACCGTAAGGAAGTGAGAATAGATGGCATGAATCCAAGAATATCTCTCCGTTTACATCAGGTTTTGCCAATGTTCCTTTTAATGTCAACTCACCATCACCATAACCGCGAAGGCCAAAGAGTTGGTCTGGAATGAAACCATTGGCCATGTGCATAGGCATTTCCTTCAACTTTACTACAGCGTCAAGGTCACCTTCTCCAGCAGGATTATAGGAACCTATGACAGAGCCGATTTCTCTTTCGTCCATGAAGAACACTCCGTCAATATAATGGCCACCATCTTCCTCTGGCATATAAACGAATTCTGAAGATACGTTACCTATGTCTAGACCTTCATAGTTCAATTTCTTTATTCCTGATGAAGAAGATACAGAGAACCTGTCTTCCTCCTGAACATAGTGGAAATCGCCGTCAAGAACACCACGAACATCAGGTGCATAAGGAATGGCTGAAAGTATTTCCTTAAGGTCTATCTTTGCTACAGTAAGTGTTATGTCTTGAATGGCATCAAGGTTCTCATCGTTGGTATAGATGCCTAGTCCTTTTCCGTCCGAAGAGCGAAGCTTCATATCTGCAGATATACGATTGTTCTCGCCAAGCAGAATGTAATTGTCCCCACTCACACGGAAAGGTTGATAACCAAGAATTATCCCCTGGTCGTCTAGCACTTTTAGACGAATGCCTTCTGCTACAAGTTGTGCATCTGCACCGATCTTTATACCTGTCTTGTCACGTGCATCATAGAGAGTGACATAAGCCTTTGCACCATGCTCAGTAATCTGTCCGTTGAAAAGAGAGTTAAATGTGAATTGAGGATTGTCCTTTCCGTTACGAACTTGTCCAGAGAAGTTGCAACTCTTTTCGTCGCTAGTCATCTTCAAGCGGATAGTATCAAGTTGCATAGAGTCAGCAACAACTCCATAAAGGTTGATATTTCCGTTGATTCCTTGTTGTGGAACCGACTTTAGGTTTACATCAACATCATTGAATGTAAGGTCATTGTAACGAATGAAACGGCTCAAAGGATTCTCCTTGCCAGCCCTGAGTTCCAATTGTGCAAGAGGGAGTTCCTGCCAGATATGGCTAATGTCTATGGTTTGGCGCTTGAGATCAGATGTGATGATATTGGCAAGATTTGTAGTTCTCTTAAGAAGAGCATCATAACTGCCACGTGCTTCAAGATGACCATAGAGGTCTCCACAATCGATGACCGCATGAGTAGTATCACGAGAGGAATGGATATCCAGAACAATATCGTCCGGACGGAACGTCTGGTCTGGCGCTTTAAGTGTAAGGTCGCTCACAAGACCTCTGACCGTAAGATTATCACCATAGTCGTAATCAATGTCCACATGCGTACAAACTCCTATGTCAAACTTATGGTCAGTAATGCCAAGTTGTTTGAGGTTAACCTTTGCGATATCACCGCCAATAGTTCCGCTAAAGATTTTCTTGGACATTCGCGCGTCAACAGTAAGAATGCCATCAAGGAGATTATTGTGACTGTCTATCCTTGCATTGACATTTCCCTTGGCTATAAGGGCGTTGAGTTTCACATTCTGAATGTTATACTTCTCATATTGCACAGCATTAATATTGCCGTTTGCCTTTATTTGAGTAGAGGTAAGGAATGGATCAAAGCCATGGCCATCAGCAGATACGATTGCAGTAAGTCTTCCTATTCCTAGTGAAGGCATGAAATGATTCACAGCGAACTGATGTGATTGAGCGTCAACGTCATAGCTTTGTTTATCTGGATTGAACCAACCTTTAAGCTTCAGCCAACCGCCACCTTCCGTAGCCATAAGGTCAAAGATGTAGTCTGAGCCACGCATTCCGGCAGTTCCTTTCAGTCCGATGCCCTTTGGTATTGTGATACCGGTACCTGCTAGGAGTTTCTTGTCAAGGCAGTTCACGAGGAAATCTGCATTTGGAATATCTAGATTGAGTGAAAGATTGTGAAGGTCAACGTTCGTAAGACTGTTCAAACGCATAAATTCGCCCTTTGCCATCATGTTAAGCTTACCGGGAATCTTAAGATTCAAATCAGATAACGCAAGGCTCTTCATGCCGCCATTCAGTTTAACAGAAACGTCAAGAGGCAATCCATGAGGGATGTTTATTCCAGTACCCGCAAGCAATTTCGGGTCAACAAACTGCGTAAAGAAGTCTATGTTAGGACTGTTTAAATTAGCGTTAAGATGAGTATTGTAGGCATATAGATTGTCCATTCTGCCTTTGTTGTTGGTGACCTTTCCGTCTATGTGGGCTGTAAAAGTGTTTGGAATGCTAAGGTCAAAGTAGCTTATCGTTGCATTTCTCCAAGTGCCATTGATGCTGGCGTTGGAAACGATAGGCTTGTTAGGCAGTTTGTTAAGATATCCTTTTGGTAGATATTGATTGAAAAGAGCAATGTCACCTTTGCCGATGGTTGCGTCGTAAGCAACGCGGAAATATCCAGGATTGACTTCCTCAAAGGCGTTGAGGTTCATGTCAAGGCCTGCTTTCAGCTTTGAATATTTCGTCTCCAACTGGAGCTTGTTTACTTTTATGGAAGTAGAATCCATAGCAATCAAACCGCGTAGGTCCTTTAGCTCAACTCCATAAGTGTTTTCCTTCAACTTCAAATGTGCAATTTGTGCAGAAATATCAGGTGGACAGAAATATATTGAATCCACTTCTGCGTATGTTTTAGATACAGATACTAATGGCGGATACTCGAAATCAGTTTCCGATAGTTCCGCTCTTGCTATCTTGTACTCGTTCTTTTCCAAATCAAAATACCCATTCTCTGCTTTCAGTTTCTTAATATCGGTTGAGAGATCCATACCTTTTCCATAGAGATAAATCTTGGAATTGCTCAACTCTGCAAGATCTGCCTGGATTTTCCAGAACACTTTACTCTCTGTTGTATCTTCTGGAACAGAATCAGCAAGGAGGATATCAAGGTCTGCGCCGTCAATATTAGCTATATCCAAACGCATGAATTCCTTACTAAGGTCTATGCCATGTGATGCCACCTTCATGGATCTCACCAATCCTTTAACACGAGATGCTTCAATGAAATCTGTTGTGTTAATTTTCATATAATTGATGTCAAAAGCATCAATCATAACCTTCTTCTCAAAGAGGGGACGGAGTTGGATGTCTACAAATACAGAATGAATGTCAGCGACGGTATCATAAGCATTTGTCAACGTTGATTTTATTGCCGTTGAATCAACTTGTAGTTTAAGTACCTTTACTCCATTTACCTGAAGATCCAAAGGGAACGCCAGTCGCACATTGTCTATGCTAATCTGCATTCCGGTTTGCTCAGAAGCGTAAGCCGTAGCTTTCTTGACCGCCCAATTTTGTATAGGCGGACAATAAAGAGCTACTGCAAGCAGTACTATGAGTACCACTGGCAGTAACACTATTGTCAGAATTATGTTTCTAAGTTTCTTGATAACTTATTACTTCTTCTTTGTAGTTGTAGTAGTTTTCTTTGTTGTAGAAGTTGGCTTTGTAGTCGTAGTCTTCTTAGGCACATAGTACTGCTGTGCCTCAGGAAGCCACTTCTGGATGTCAGCAATACGCTTTGCATCACTTGGGTGATCGCTCATGAGGGAAGCTTTACCTGCACTACCACTTGCTGTTGCCATTCTTTCCCAGAAAGGAAGAGCCTTTGCTGGATCGTAACCTGCCATAGCAGCGAAAATAAGTCCGAGGTGATCTGCTTCACTTTCCTGCTTACGTGAATAAGCTGCGCCACCAATCTGCGAACCGAGTCCAAACACCTGCTGACTAATCTGCTGAAGATTCTGGCTAGCTCCAGCTCCAGCAATTACAGAGGTGAGAATCTGTGTGCCATACTGTGCCTTCATCTGGTTGCTGAGACGCTCTGCACTATGCTTTGCTACTGCGTGAGCAACTTCATGTCCAACAACAATGGCAAGAGAAGTTTCGTCTTGAGTAACAGGAAGCAAACCTTCGTACACGACAATCTTGCCACCAGGCATACAGAATGCATTTACAGAAGCATCCTGAACGAGGTTGAATACCCAGTTATAAGTCTTTGCATCATCAGCATAACCATTGTTTGTGAGGTATGTTATTACAGCGTTTGCTATGTTCTGACCTACACGCTTTACCATCTGTGTGTTTGCTGTATTGGTAGATGCCTTTGCTGTTTTCATGTAAGAGTCATACTGCTCATTAGCAAGTGAGAGTACTTGCTCGTCGCTGACCATAAGTCTCTGTGTACGACCTGTGATAGGTACCTTTGTTGCTGTGCCACAAGAAGCAAATATTATTGCTGCTAGGCACGCGAGAAAGAGATTAGAAAATGTTGTTCTTTTCATTTTAGTCATATTTTATGTTAATGATTCTATTTATCTTTTGCTTTTGAAGAAATCTACAACCATCTGTTTGCATTCTTCTTCAAACACACCTTTTACCACTTCACACTTTGGATGCAACGCCTTAGGTGCGAAGGTAGAGAAACCGCGACGTTCGTCACCCGCACCATAGACAAGTCTACTTATCTGCGCCCAACCGATAGCTCCTGCACACATTATGCAAGGCTCAAGAGTTACATATAGCGTACAGTCCTGTAGATACTTTCCGCCAATGTAATCGGCAGCTGATGTTATGGCTTGCATTTCGGCATGAGCTGTAACATCGTGGAGAGTTTCTGTGAGATTGTGTGCTCGGGATATAATTTGTCCTTTGCATACCACAATGGCTCCAACAGGTATCTCGCCGTCAGCTGCAGCCTGCTCAGCTTCTTTTATTGCCATTCGCATGAAGCGTTCGTCGGTGTTCATAATGTACTGTTTAGTCGTTCTTCTTACCGAATTCAGGGTCAATCTTCACAAGCGCCGACACAACGAATGTTATGGCGCAGAGTGCCATTACGATGACGAAGAACATGCTGTAGCCAACTGTTTCCTGAAGCCATCCCGAGAAGAGTCCTGGAATCATCATTGAAAGTGCCATGAATGCTGTGCAGAGAGCATAGTGTGAAGTCTTATGTTCGCCACGACTGTAGTATATAAGATACATCATATAAGCTGTGAAGCCGAAGCCATAACCGAACTGTTCGATACCAATACATGTGCTGATAAGGAATAGATTATTCGGCAAAACGATACTCATGAAGATGTAAACTACATTTGGAATTGTGATGGCAAATACCATTGGCCAAAGCCACTTCTTCAATCCGTCGCGACTGACAAGCATACCGCCAAGAATACCGCCGAGCAAAAGCCCGATGACGCCTACGGTTCCATTAGCCAAACCGATTTCCTGTGGAGAAAGTCCGAGCCCTCCTATACTTTGTGGGTCATAAAGAAATGGTTGAGTGATCTTTACAAGCAAACCTTCTGGCATACGGTAAAGAAGCATGAAGCATGTGGCAATAATCGTTTCCTTCAACGGCATCTTAGTGAAGAATGCCTTTATGGTTTCCCAAAGTTCCTTCAAGACATCATTGAAAGTGATATTTCCCGTAAGGCCTTTGTCTGTCTTTGGTTTTGGCAGTGCTCTTGAGTGCCATAGCATAAGAGCTATGAAGATGCCTGCGAGTCCGTAGAACACCAAGCTCCACGAATACTTTATGCTTCCTTTCAGAAAAGTTTGAAGATTACCTGGCAACATAATCAAGACGCCCGAACCGAAGAGAGAGGCAAGGCGATAGAATGTGCTGCGGATACCAACGAACATTGATTGCTCGCCTTCGTCAAGTCCAAGTGTATAAAAACCGTCAGCAGCAACATCGTGCGTTGCGCTTGAGAAGGCTAATAGCCAGAAAAATGCTATCGTAGCTTGAAGCCAAAAGTCTGTTGGGATGGTGAATGCGATGCCGGCAAAAGCTGCTCCAATAAGGGCTTGCATAGTGATTATCCACCAGCGCTTTGTCTTGTACATGTCGATGAACGGACTCCACAGCGGTTTTATTGTCCATGGAAGGTAGAACATTGATGTGTAGAGCGCAATCTCCGTGTTGCTCAAGTCGAACTGCTTGTACATAAACACAGCTACTTGCATTACTATTACATATGGCAAGCCTTCTGCGGAATAGAGCGAAGGCACCCATGACCAAGGATTTTTCATATTGTGTGAGAAGTTATATCACTTTTGTGCTGTTAAAATTCGTCTGCAAAGTTAACATTCTTTTTTTAATTAGCAAAGGAAATTCCACTTACTTAGTCACTTACTTATTTTTTCTGATGTTTTTTGCAAAAATAAGTAGAATAAATAAGTCAACATATAGTGTCATACTATAATTCATGCTTATCTATAAGTAGCGTGTTTTTTTGTAGTGAAGTAGGGACGGTTCTGTATAAAACATAGCGTGTTTATGGCAAATACATAGAAAACTAGGGCGGAATAAATTGAGTAATTTGGGGTATTTTCGGCTGTTGTCTCAAATAAAAGGGGATATTTTGCGTTATTATTATGGAATTTATTAATTTTGTACCGATTTATGCACTATATAAGATGATAATAACAGCTCCCAAGAATATAAACTGCTCAATAAACCTTCCTGCTTCGAAGAGTATCAGCAATCGTGTGTTGATTCTGTCGGCGCTATGCGAAGGTGATGTTACCGACGGCATCGAGAACCTTGCTACTTGCGACGATACGAAGGTGGTGAAAAATGCGTTTGCCGATGGACTTCCTTACGAGATAAACATCGGCGCGGCGGGTACTGCCATGCGATTCATGACGGCTTTCCTTGCCCAATGTGACGGCGAAGAGCATGTGATAACGGGTACGGAACGCATGAAGCATCGTCCGATAAAGGTGCTCGTGGAAGCGCTCAGAAGCATAGGCGCAAGCATAGAGTATGTGGGCGAAGAGGGATTCCCTCCGCTGAAGATTCAGGGCAAGAAACTGAAAGGTGGTGCTTTGGAGGTGCCTGGAAACATCAGTTCGCAGTATATCTCGGCTCTTCTGATGATTGCTCCTAAGCTTGAGGAAGGCTTGAAACTGCATCTCACGGGCGACATCTATTCGCGTCCTTACATAGATCTTACCATTTCCATCATGCAGGAGTTTGGCGCTAAGGCTTACTGGCATGACAACGACCATATCATAATCGAACCTACAGGCTACAAGAAGCGTCCGTACACGGTGGAAAACGACTGGAGTGCGGCTAGCTATTGGTATGAGATTTTCGCCCTTATTAGGGACTTTAACTCTAACTCTAACTTTAACGAGGACTTTGATTCTGATGACAACGAGGTGACCATAGAGGGCTTGATGGATTCTTCTCGCCAAGGTGATTCGAGCATCCGTTATCTGTTTAACCTCCTTGGTGTGAAGTCGGAATTTGAGAGCAGGGGTGTGATCTCTGACGTGACTCTAAAGACGGCTATAACGCGTGTGGCAAAACTGGAATACGACTTCGTGAACATACCTGACATGGCGCAGACTTTCGTCGTGACTTGTTGTGCGCTCGGCATACCTTTCCACTTCACGGGTCTTGCAAGTCTTAAGATAAAGGAAACGGACAGAATAGAGGCCTTGAAGGTTGAGCTTAGGAAGGTTGGTTTTGTTGTGGAAGACCGCAACGACTCGGAACTCATCTGGAACGGCGAGACATGCGAACATTCATTCGCTCCGATAGATACCTACGAAGACCACCGCATGGCCATGGCTTTCGCTCCTCTTGCGCTAAAATATGGCAAGATTGAGATAAACAATCCGGAGGTGGTGTCGAAGTCGTACCCTAACTTCTGGGAAGACTTGCAAAAGGCTGGGTTTAATTGTGAATAGTGAGCAAATTAATTGTAAATTGTAAATCAAAAAGGTGAATCCAAATACAATATACATAGCAGCAGCTCTCGTGATATTGGCCATAGCGACTCATATCATCCGTCGCTATATGGCTAGTCATGAGTTGAACGAAGCGCTGAAAGTCAACGAACCTGCTGCGGGAGATTGTGGCGGTTGTGATGGTACTGACACGAAGTGTGAGCAGGAATGCATGATGGAGGCGGCAACGAAGGATGTGGAATACTTCGACGATGAAGAACTCGACCGCTATGCCCGTCGCGCTTCAAACGACTATACAGACGAAGAGGCAGAAGAGTTTCGCGAGGTTCTCTATTCCATGAAAGCGGAAGAAGTAAAGGAATGGAACCGCTCCCTCATCCTCCGCGAGATTAATGTGCCTGATCAAGTGAAGGACGAACTGCTTATGATGTTACAGGAATAAGGAGTTAAAAGTTGAATAACAGAACTTGAAGAAACTTCTCTACATATCAATCATTATTGTAACGGTGGCCTTGCTTGCTGCCTGTTCCAATCAGAAGAACACCGCGCAGACGCGTTGGTGGCACTCGTTTACGGCCAAATATAACACCTACTACAATGGTTCTGTGGCATATATAGACGGTGCCCTTGAGAAGGAAAACGGCAATCAGGACAACTTCACAGAGATGATTCCGCTATATACAGTTGGCAACAAGCAGAGCCGTGATCTCGGTAAGGGTAATTTTGACCGTGCCATAGAGAAATCGCAGAAGGCAATAAAGCGCCATTCCATAAAGAAACGCCCGGAATGGACAAAGACTCGAAAGAAGACAGAGAAGGACATAGAATGGCTTAGTCGCAAGGAATACAATCCGTTCCTTTGGAAGGCGTGGCTCATGATGGGTAAGTCGCAATTCATGAAGGGTGACTTTGATGAAGCTGCTTCCACCTTTGCCTTCATGGCGAGAATGTATAGCGGCCAGAAAGACATCTACGGAAAGGCAAGAGCTTGGCTTGCAAAGTGTTACATAGGGCAAGACTGGCTTTATGATGCAGAGGATGTAATAAAGAAAATGCAGCGAGATTCCATCGATTGGCGTGCGCAAAAGGAATGGAACTACACCTTTGCCGACTACTATATCCACACAAAACAATGGGACGAAGCTGTGTCCTATCTGAAGAAAGTCATCAAGAGAGAGACTCGCAATAAGCAGAAAGCACGCGAATATTTCCTCCTCGGACAAATCTATACCATTCAAGGCAAGAACGACGAGGCGTATAAGGCTTACCGTTCTTGTGCACGTTGTAATCCTCCATATCAGCTTGACTTCAACGCTCGTATAGCCATGACGGAAGTGGCAGCAGAGAAAGACGCCAAAGGCATGATTTCCTTGCTTAAGAGAATGGCTAGAAACGACAACAACAAGGAGTATCTTGACCAGGTTTATTACGCTATAGGCAATATCTATCTTGCGCAGAAAGATACCACGAATGCCATTTCCGCATACGAAAAGGGTAACGAGAAAGCCACGCGTTCCGGTATTGAGAAAGGTGTTTTGCTCTTGAAACTTGGTGACATCTATTGGCAGAAGGAGAAATATTCTGATGCGAAGAGATGCTATGGCGAGGCTATCGGTTTGCTTGACAAGGAACGTGATGACTATGAGCAGCTTTCTAATCGCTCGAAGATCCTCGATGAACTTGTGCCATATACAGACGCTATCCATCTTAACGACTCCCTTCTTGCCCTCTCCGTAATGCCTGAGAAGGAAAGAAACGCAGCTATCGACCGCGTTATAGAAGCCCTCAAGAAGAAGGAAAAGGAAGAAAAGGACAAGGCTGCCGAGGCGAATGCACAGAATGGACAAAACAACGGCAACAATCCGGCGAACAATCGCAATATGGTGAACGGTCGCCAGAATCCTAACCAGAACAACAACAATAACCAGAACTCCACCTTCTACTTCTACAATCAGATGGCTGTCAACCAAGGTAAGCAGCAGTTCCAGAAGATATGGGGTAGGAGAGAGAATGTTGACGACTGGCAACGTTCGAACAAAACTGTCGTTACGCAAAGTCCTATAGACCTGCAAGATGACGCTAACCTTACGGACGAGCAACGAGATTCGATAGCCGCAGCAGAGGCAAAGCAGGATTCAATAGACAACGTGAAGGAAAAGCCAGAGGACGATCCTCACAAGCGTGAGTACTACATGCTTCAGATTCCTTTCGAGCAGAGCCAGAAGGACGATTGCCATAAGACGATTGCCGATGGTCTTTACAATTCGGGCGTAATCTTCAAGGATAAGCTTGACAATCTACCTTTAAGCCAGAAACAGTTCAATCGTTTGCTTCAGGATTATCCTGCATACGAGAAGAATGCAGACGTGTATTACCATAACTATCTGTTGTATAGCCGCTTGTATGAAACATACGAAGCCAACAAGTACTTGCAACTTCTGAAGGATAGTTTCCCTGATCACGAATATACGAAGATACTTTCTGACCCTTATTTCAAGGAGAATGCCATTCATGGTGTAGCCCTTGAAGACTCGCTCTATGCTGCTACTTACGATGCTTTCAAGGCAAATCGTTTTGCAGAAGCTTACGAGAACTATAGGATTTCAACCGATCGCTATCCGCTTGGTGCCAATAGGGATAAGTTCGTGTTTATTCATGGTCTTACGAAACTCAACGATGGCGACTCGAAGACCTGTCTTGAGGATATGCAAACCGTTGTGGATAAATTCCCTAACAGCGGCGTCCAACCTCTTGCCGGTATGATCATAAATGGCGTGAAAGCAGGAAGGACTCTTCACGGAGGTCGCTTTGACATGGGCGACATCTGGTCAAGAAGAGCCTATACGATGTCTGATTCCGACTCTATCGCAAAGCGTGAATTCCAACCGGACTTGAAGGTTCCTTACACATTCCTCTTTGCCTATAATCCGGATTCCATCCAGAACGAGAACAAACTCCTCTTCGAACTTGCTCGTTTCAACTTCACGACTTTCATGGTTCGTAACTTCGAGATTCAAATTGAAAATGTTGACGGTTTGCATAGAATGTTGGTAAATGGATTCCAGTCTTATCAGGAAGCACGTCAATATGCTCGTCAGCTTTACGAACAGAGCGAATTGATACCGCAACTAGCAGCTAAGGCAAGGCCTATTATCATTAGCGATTCAAACCTCGAACTCCTTGGTACTCAGTATAGTTACAACGATTACGAGAAGTTCTATGAGACTCATTATGTGCCGTTGAAGATATCTACTATACAACTCCTCAACGAACCTATCATAGAGAATCGCAACGCCGATGACCTTGACCCTGAACCTGAGAAGAAACCAGAACCTCAGGAAGGTGATGAAGACGGATTTGACGCAGGAAATCAGCAAGGTTCTGAGCCGCAGGATGATGGTTTCGTAATACCAGAGGAAACTCCACAGAATACAGAAACCCCAGAAAAGACTGATGATTTGGACCTCCCAGTAAACCAAGACGTTCCAGAAACGCCTGTTGCTTCAGAAACACCTGTTGCAACAGAACCGACGCAGCCACAAAACAACAATAATGCTAACGAGACAGAAGTGGTAGCTGAGCCTGAGCAGCCGCAAACTCCTGTGAAGGTTGAGAACCAAAATACAGATATTGATAATGTTGTCGTAGAACCAGAACATCCTCAGAACAACAATAATGTTAATGAGACTGAAGTGGTAGTAGAATCAGAGCAGCCTCAGACTCCTGTAAATGAAAACGAAGACTCGTTTGAGATTCAGACAGACGACAATAATATCGGTACCGAAGATGATGAGATAATCGTGGTCTTTGATGATGATGACAACACCAACTCGAATACCGAGGATGATGTTATCATTACCGATGACGATACTCCTGCAACTCCTAAGAAGAAAGACGCTACAGAACTTGAGAATGAGTTCTTTGAAGTGGAAGACTTCTAAGGTTAATAAGCACTAAACACTAAACACTAAACACTAAATCGAATTACTCGATAAAAGCGTGTTCATTATGAATTTACTTTGGGTAGATGACGAAATAGAACTCCTTCATGCTCACATTCTTTTCCTTGAGAAGAAAGGTTATGACGTGACGACGGCAAGTAATGGAACAGATGCCATCGAACTTTGTCGTGAACATACTTTTGACCTCGTTCTCCTTGACGAGATGATGCCTGGTATTACTGGACTTGAAACCCTTCAGGTCATAAAGGAAATCCAGCCAGCAACACCTGTCGTTATGGTTACGAAGAGCGAAGAGGAGGACATCATGAATCAGGCTATCGGTCAGCAGATTGCCGATTATCTCATTAAACCTGTCAATCCTGCGCAGATTCTCCTTACGCTGAAGAAGAACATTCACAAGAAGGAAATCGTTTCGCAAGTGGCCACTTCCACTTATCAGCAGAACTTTCAGGATATCTCGATGCAGATCTATAACGCCAATTCAACAGAAGATTGGATTGATGTCTATAAGCGTCTTACCCTTCAAGAACTGAAACTTTCTGCTGCTGATACAGGCATGATGGACATGCTCAAATCTCAGAAGGAAGAGGCGAATAGTAGTTTTGCAAAGTTCGTTAAGAAGAACTATCTTGATTGGATAGGCAAGACAAACGCCGAGAGTCAGGTGATGAGCAATAACCTGATGGCGAAGAAGGTATTCCCTTTGCTTGACAAGGGCGAGAAGGTATTCCTTATTGTTATAGACAACTTCCGTTACGACCAATGGCGTGCTTTGGCAGAAGATATTGCCGACGGCTTTGATGTTGAAGAACAGCTCTATACAACCATTCTTCCTACTGCCACCCAGTATGCAAGAAATGCGATATTCTCAGGTCTTATGCCTGACCAGATAGCAAAGATGTTTCCTGAACTTTGGGTAGATGAAGACGAGGAAGAAGGCAAGAACCTTAACGAATCTCCGCTTATTCAGACGCTCTTTGACCGCTATCGTCGCAAGAATACATTCTCTTACCATAAGGTTAACGACTCTCAAGCTGCGGAACATTTCCTCCAGCAATACAAGAACCTTGAGCAATATGACCTTAATGTCTTGGTAGTCAACTTCATAGACATGCTCTCACATGCCCGAACGGAGTCGAAGATGGTACGCGAATTGGCAAACAACGAGACGGCTTATCGTTCCATTACTCGTAGTTGGTTTGAACATTCCGTTCTTTCCGAACTCTTCAAGCTCTTGGCAAAGAGCAATTATACGATTGTCATCACCACAGATCACGGATCCATTCGTGCCTCTAAGCCTGTGAAGATAATCGGCGATCGCAATACAAACACTAATCTTCGCTACAAACTTGGCAAGAATCTCGCTTACAATCAGAAGGAAGTTTTCGTGATAAAGAATCCGAAGGACGCGCAGTTGCCAGCTCCTAACATATCAACAAGCTATGTGTTTGCTACAGGCGACTCGTTCTTTGCCTATCCGAACAACTACAACTACTACGTCTCTTATTACAAGGACACTTTCCAGCATGGCGGCATATCCATGGAAGAAATGCTCGTGCCGCTCATTATAATGAAAGGAAGAAGATAAAAGATGAAGATATACTCTGACTCAGAATTAGCACAGATACTTGATAAACCTCTTTTCCACCTTATTGGCGAGACAGCCGATGAGCTTGGCGTGGAATGCTATGTCGTGGGCGGTTATGTCCGCGACCTCTTTCTTGAGCGCCCGTCAAAAGACATAGATGTTGTCGTCGTAGGTAGCGGAATAGAGGTGGCAAAGGCTTTCAAGAAGAAGCTCCCCAAGGCTCATCTTTCGGTTTTCAAGAATTTCGGAACGGCTCAAGTAAAATACGGAAAAGAGGAAGTAGAGTTTGTTGGCGCAAGAAAGGAAAGCTACCAGCGAAATAGTCGCAAGCCTATCGTGGAAGATGGCACTCTCGAAGACGACCAGAACCGTCGTGACTTCACCATAAATGCGATGGCGATCTGCCTGAACAAGAACCGCTTTGGCGAACTTGTTGACCCTTTTTACGGCATAGAAGACCTTGAAGACGGCATCATTCGCACACCACTTGAACCTGGCATAACCTTCTCCGACGATCCTTTGAGAATGCTCCGTTGTATTCGTTTTGCTACACAGCTCAATTTCTTTATCGACGAAGAAACATTCTCCGCCCTTGAGGAGATAGCAGAACGCATAAAGATTATCTCTGGAGAGCGCATTCAGGAAGAACTCAACAAGACGCTTCTTTCACCAGTTCCAAGCAAGGGATTCGTAGATTTGCAGCGTTGTGGGCTTCTGCAACTCATCCTTCCCGAACTGGCTGCCCTGGACATAGTTGAGACAAAGAACGGTAGGGCTCACAAGAACAACTTTTATCACACGCTTGAGGTACTTGATAATGTGGCAAAGCGACAGGCAAAGGAATACGCGGAAGAAGGCAAAGACATAAAGGAAGGACTTTGGCTGCGTTGGGCAGCTCTTCTTCATGATATAGGCAAGCCAAAGAGCAAGCGATGGGAAGTTCCGCAAGGATGGACTTTCAAGAACCACAACTTCATCGGAGCAAAGATGATTCCTGAGATATTCCGCAGAATGAAACTCCCGCTCGACATGAAGATGAAGTATGTCCAGAAGCTTGTTGATATGCACATGCGCCCGCAAGTTATTGCCGATGAGGAGGTTACGGATTCTGCCGTTCGTCGTCTTATAAATGACGCAGGCGACGATATAGACGACCTCATGATACTTTGCGAAGCCGACATCACTTCAAAGAATGAGGTGAAGAAGAAGGCGTTTCTTGAGAATTTTCGTATGGTAAGGGAGAAACTTGTTGATCTTAAGGAAAAGGATTTCAAGAGACTCCTTCAGCCTGTTATCGATGGAAACGAAATCATGGAAATGTTCAACCTCAAGCCATCACGCGAAGTAGGTACTTTGAAGCAATGTCTTAAAGACGCCGTTCTCGACAATAAAGTAGCCAACGAGCGTGAACCTCTCATGGAATTGCTATTGAAGAAGGCTACAGAAATGGGATTGAATCGTAAATCATAAATCCGTAAATTGTAAATCCAATGACTGATAATCAACAAGAACTCTTTCCTGTTTGCGATGAGGAAGGAAATGTAATTGGCAAGATAACCCGTGGTCAAGCCCATGACGGCACGAAGATTCTTCATCCTGTTGTTCATCTTCATGTGTTCAACAGCAAGGGAGAACTGTATCTTCAGAAGCGCCCTGAATGGAAAGATATTCAGCCAGGAAAGTGGGATACGGCTTGTGGTGGGCATGTGGATTATGGCGAAACCATAGAAGAAGCCCTCGTAAGAGAGGTTCGTGAAGAACTTGGAATGACCGAATATGAGCCAAAATTCCTCAGTCGATATGTATTTGAAGGCATTCGTGAGAAGGAGCTCGTGAATGTCTATACTACCGTTTATGACGGCGAAGTGAAGCCAAGCGAAGAACTTGATGGCGGTCGATTCTGGTCAAAGGAAGATATTCTTGCCAACCTTGAGACGGGTACTTTCACTCCAAACTTCGTTGACGAATACTTGAAACTCTTCGGAATAGAATAACATAATTATATTATTCAAAGGTAAAATGCGTAAGCTGCTGTTATACATATTCCTTTTTATATCGTTGTCATCCTTTGCACAAAGGGAGATTAGCGTTTTGAATGTCAACGAGCAGCAGTCTTTTTCTTCAAGGATTCCTGCTGGAGAGTATAGTGGCATTACGCATATTGCAGCTGACACATTTGCCGTTGTAAGCGATAAGACAGAAGGTCATGGCTTCTTCCTTATGAAGATTCAAACCGATGAGACAACAGGTAAGATCCTTGACGTTCAGAACCTTGGTTACAAGGCTTCGGATAAAGGCCATTATGACATAGAGGGAATAGCCTATAATCCTCATAATCAGAAGGTTTATGTGTCGCAGGAAGCCGACAATACCATAACAGAGCTCACTCTTGAAGGTGAGCTTACAGGCAGAAAGGTTACTCTTCCTGATAGCATTACGCGCAATATCCGAAGCAATATGAGTTTGGAATCCCTTTGTTATGATGCCGATTCCCATTTGCTTTGGACAGCTACGGAAGGACCTCTTAAACTTGATGGCGATGCTTCTACGGCAACGAATGGAAAGGAATCTGTAGTAAGGCTTTTTGCTTTCGACGATTCTCTTCAGCAGAAAGCTTGGTATCGCTATAAGACGGATAAACCTTCGTCAACAAAGTCAGCAAGGATGTTTGCTCTTGGAGTAAGCGATTTGGCAGCAGTAGGAGAGGGTAGGCTACTCGTTCTCGAGCGTGAAGCACGTGTTGCGGAGAACTATATTGGCTCTACTGCCTATGCAAAGGTTTATCTTGTTGATACAACGAAGGCAAAAGAGGGTGATGTACTCAATAAGACTTTGCTATTTTCTTTCCAGACAAAGTTGACTATATTCCGTCAAGATTGGGCAAACTTTGAAGGATTATGCCTATTGCCAATGGATTCTGATGGCAACAGAACTCTGATAATGATGTCTGATTCACAAGGGCAATACAGAGGCGTACTTAGGGATTGGCTGAAAACGGCTAAACTTTATGTCCCATAACTTCAACAAATACGCCCCATAAGTCCCACAAATACGCCCCATAAGTCCCACAAATACGAGCCATAAGCCCCACAAATACGAGCTGTATTCCTTATGAAGGCGAAATGCGTGGAAACCATCATGAGAACACCTATTACAATTTCAATTTCAAATTTAGTGTACTTGCGCCAGAAAACAGTGAGGTAGTAGCACTTGAATATGTTGTATAATGCTCTTAAAATGAGAAAGTTAGGGTGAAAAGTTTAAGAAAAAAAGTGGAAGGAGTTTATATATACATTATTATATATATATATATATATTACCTATATTTATCTACTTTTTTATCTATATTTTATGTTAATATAAGATGTTTAAGTAGAGTTTATATGTTTTTTGCATTATAAATAGTATAATTTCTATATAATTATTAATATATGTATTCATATGTAGGTCGCGTGTATAGGTTCCCTTTTTTTTCTACATTTTGACCATAGGTACACACAATTTGAAATTGAAATTGTAATAAAACTATTTCAAGCTTTTTGAGTTTTCTTATGACAGAAGACTCATTACAATTTCATTTTCATTTTTAGTGTATGCGGTTAGCTGTTAGAATAGGTTAATGTCTGTTTGGTTGATGTCGGTCACGAATTTGCGTAATATTGGCATTGGCGGTTACTAATTCATCGCTGAAAATGGTTAACTCGTTTATTAAATTCGTAAATTTGCAGCCTATTATATGCCTAAAAAATCAAATAAAGCAAAATAAACGAACAAATCTTTCCTAAATTCCATCTTCAAATTGAAATGAACAGATTGGCACGAATAGTAGTTGATACGAGCACATACCTTCTGATGTTCCTTTTCATACAGTTGTTTTGTCTCGCTCCAGCACAGCTTGCATCATCAAACATGAGCCTTACCCCATGGGCTTTGGGCTTGAGTATGCTTGCAAGTAGCGTGATTACCGTGGCTTTCTACTGGTGGAGAAATTGGTGGAAGGAAGATAAGGCTGATGTCACGACTGTAAGCTGGCTAGTATATGTCTTGATAGTGTTCTTGGCAATAAGTAGTTTTCTGCCTTCGATAGGCTTGCTGGAAATGCTTGGAGTGGAAGCAAACGAACAGCAGGAACGAATAATGATGGACATTATATCCTCGCCATTCGGCTTCATAGTGATAGCACTTCTCGTACCGTTGGCAGAGGAAGTCGTGTTCCGTGGTAGCATCCTCAGGGCGCTCCTTGAGTATTTCAAGACAAACAAGAAGATTGAGAATGCAAAGGGCCTGAAGGCGAAAGATGGCGTGTGGCTGTCGATAATAATCTCGTCGATGCTTTTCGGAACTGTTCACGGAAACCTTGCCCAGTTCATTCATGCCACGCTTCTAGGCATTCTCCTCGGTTGGCTTTACACTAAAACAAAGACCATTCTTCCTGGTGTTTTCCTTCATCTGCTGAATAATGGAATAGCTTTCCTTCTGGTGAAGATAGACCCAAGCAACAATGATGCAAAACTCATCGACATGTTTGGTGGCAACGAAGTGATGATGTGGCTATCCGTGGCGATTTCCATAGCCGTTCTGCTGCTTTGCCTAAGAATGCTTGCCGTGTTCTTCAAGTATTCTTCCATGACGGAACATACGCTTGAGAGATTAAGAGAAGAAGAAAATATTGATATTGAACAAGAGTAAGTAAAATAAAGAGCAAACTTTGTAGTTTTATTCCATGAAGTGATGTCTAACGTATAAAAACATTTAATATTAACCATAAAATGAGAAAGATTTCATCTTTGATTATCATGCTGTTCGTTGCCGTTGTGGCAATGGCTCAGCAGATGCCTCCTATTGAATTCAATAAGGATGTGCGTCGTGGTAAGCTTGACAATGGTCTCACTTACTACATTCTCAAGAACCAGTATCCTGAACATCGCGCAAGCTTCTGGATTGCTCAGCGAGTAGGTTCTATTCAGGAAGAAGACGACCAGCGCGGTCTTGCTCACTTCCTTGAGCACATGGCTTTCAACGGTTCTGAAAACTTCAAGAGTTCTGATGCTGTTGTAGAGTTCTGCCGTTCTATCGGTTGCTCTTTCGGTGGCGAGCTCAACGCTTACACTTCTACAGACGAAACTGTTTACCGCGTTTGTAATGTGCCAACAGAGCGCACAGAGATTACCGACTCTGTAATGCTCATCCTCAAGGACTGGGCTAACGGTCTTTCGCTTGAAGGCTCTGAGATTGACAACGGGCGTGGTGTGATCCACGAGGAATGGCGTCTCCGCTCTTCAGCTACTCAGCGTATCCTTGAGCGCAACCTTCCTGCCATCTACCCTGGCTCAAAGTATGCTTACCGCATGCCAATCGGTACAATGGAAGTTGTTGACAATTTCTCTTACGACGCTCTCCGCAATTACTACAAGAAGTGGTATCGTCCTGACAACCAGGCTATCGTAATCGTTGGCGACATCGACGTAGATCGCACAGAAGGCAAAATCAAGGAGTTCTTCGGCAAGATTCCTGCTCCTGCTGCTGATGCTGCTCAGGTTGTAACAGAGCCAGTGCCAGACAACGAGGAGATGATTGTTGTTGTTGACAAGGACAAGGAACAGGCTCAGAACATTATCCTCATGTGCTTCAAGTCAGAACCTCTTCCACGCGAGATGCGCGAAACTATGATGGCAGAAATGATCAACATCATGACTTCTTCTGTTTCTTCTATGGTTAACGATCGTCTTGCTGAAGCTGCTCAGGAAGCTGACTGTCCTTTCGCATCAGCTTCACTCAGCTACGGCAACTTCATCATGTCACGTTCAATGGACTGCTTTGAGCTTGATGTAATGCCAAAGGAAGGCAAGGATGTAGAAGCAGCTCAGGCTGCTTATCGCATTATGCTCCGTGCATTCAAGACTGGCTTCACTGACAGCGAGTTCCAGCGTGCCAAGGATGACATCATCGCTCAGGTAGAAGCTCAGGCTCAGAACAAGGATAAGATCCACAACGACCGTATCGGTCCAAAGCTCTATCGTCACTACCTTGACGGCGACGCTGTACCAAGCCCAGAAACAGAACTTCAGCTCGACCAGATGCTTTGCGGTCAGCTTCAGGTAGCTTTGATCAACCAGATGATGGGCGAGATGACTCAGGAAATGGAAACTGGTAAGAACGCTGTTATCCTCTCTTTCAATCGTGAGGCTGACGGTGTAACTATTCCTACTACAGACGCTTTCAAGAATGCTGTTCTCGCTGTAAACGGCGAAACATTCGAGGCATACGTTGACAACGCTAAGAACGAACCTCTCGTACCAGTAATGCCAAAGGCAGGCAAGATCAAGAAGGAAACAAAGAATGCCAAGTATGACGCTACTGAACTCGTTCTCTCTAACGGCGCTAAGGTTGTTATGAAGAAGACAGACTTCAAGGCTGACCAGATCATGTTCTATGCTACTTCTGTAGGTGGTAAGTCACTCTATGGCAAGGCAGACGCTACAAACTTCAAGATGCTTGACTATGCCGTAGAGGCTTCAGGTCTTGGCAACTTCAGCAACCAGGAACTCCAGAAGGCTCTCGCAGGCAAGAAGCTTTCTCTCGGTTTCTCTCTCGGCAACCAGCACGAAACTCTCCAGGGTTCTTCTACTCCAAAGGACATCGAGACATTCATGCAGCTTGCTCACCTCTACTTCACAAAGATTAACCCAGACGAGAAGTCATATGCAAGTGTTGTAGGTCAGCTTGAGAACGCGCTCAAGAACATCGACATCAACCCAGATGTAGCTTTCTCTGACTCTATAGCAAACACTCTCCACGACTACAACTACGCTGACCAGCGCATCACTCTTGACGACCTCAAGAAGGTTGACTACAAGCGTTGTCTCCAGATTGCAAAGGAGCGTCTCGCCAACGCAGGCGACTTCACATTCTACTTCGTGGGTAACTATGACGAGGAGCAGCTAAAGGACCTCATCTGCAAGTACATCGGTTCTCTCCCAGGCAACCCAAAGAAGACAGAGAAGGCTAAGCCAATAGCTGTTTACCATCAGGGTGTGAAGGAGAATATCTTCACTCGCAAGATGGAAACTCCAAAGGCTAACGCTCGCATCATTTGGTATAGCACTACAACTCCTTACACTATTGAGAACCAACTCAACGCTCAGGCAGCAGGTGAAGTTCTCGGCATGATCTACTTGAAGGAGATTCGTGAGAAGGAAAGTGCAGCTTACTCTGCTGATGCTGGTGGTAACATCTCTCCATCACTCGACATTCCATTCTGCCAGATTGTAGGTGTTTGTCCATTCACTCCAGAGAAGAAGGACATCGCTCTCCGCATCATGGATGAGGAACTCGTAAACCTCTCTAAGACTGTTGATGCTGACATGCTCGCAAAGGTTAAGGAGAACATGCTCAAGAAGACTCAGGAGCAACTCAAGACCAATTCTTATTGGCTCAACATCATGGCTGCTGACTACGAGTATGGCGTTGACGCTCTCACAAAGACAGAAGCAGCTATCAAGGCTCTCTCTCCAGAGTCTGTAGCAAACTTCGTGAAGAACGTTATCCTTCCAGGAAACAAGGTTAAAGTCGTTATGCTTCCTGAATAATTGAATTAATGTATCGCAAGCTATGCTCGCGAAGGCTATAGGCTAAAAGCAAAAGGCTAAAGGCCCAGATGTCCTGCAAGTTGTTGAATGCAATTTGCAGGACTTTTTGTATATAATAAGTATTCAAATTCACCTTGATATTCCATAAAATAAACTAATATTAGCATATTTGACCAAATTGACATTTATAAATTTTGTTATTTTCAGAGTATTTCATAACTTTGCACATAAAATAATAACTAATAATGTCTAAAGTACTTCAAATCGGCTGCGGTGGTGTAGGTACTGTCGTAGCACACAAGTTGGCGCAGAATGCCGACATTTTCACGGAAATAGTATTGGCAAGCCGCACTAAGGCTAAGTGCGATGCTGTTGCTAAGATTATCAAGGAAAAGTATGGCGTGGAGATTAAGACAGCTGCCGTGGATGCTGATAATGTAGCAGAACTCGTAGCTCTCTTCAAGGAGCATCAGCCAGAGCTTTGTATCAATGTGGCACTTCCTTATCAGGACCTCACAATCATGGACGCTTGTCTTGAGGCGGGCGTGAACTATATGGACACAGCCAACTACGAGCCAAAGGATGAAGCTCACTTCGAATACTCATGGCAATGGGCTTACAAGGATCGTTTCGAGAAGGCTGGTCTTACTGCTATCCTCGGTTGTGGCTTTGACCCAGGTGTGACAAGCATCTATACTGCTTACGCTGCAAAGCATCACTTTGACGAGATCCATTACCTTGATATCGTTGACTGCAACGCTGGCGACCACCACAAGGCTTTCGCAACAAACTTCAACCCAGAAATCAATATCCGCGAGATTACCCAGAAGGGACTCTATTGGCAGGATGGCAAATGGGTAGAGACTGAACCTCTCGAGTTCCATCAGCCACTCACTTATCCAGAGATTGGTCCTAAGGAGTCGTATCTTCTCCACCATGAGGAGATTGAGTCTCTCGTGAAGAACTATCCTACTATCAAGCGTGCACGCTTCTGGATGACTTTCGGTGAGCAATACTTGAAGCATCTTGATGTTATCCAGAACATCGGCATGTCTCGCATCGACGAGATTGAATACGAAGCAACTGGCATGGACGGAAAACCTGTAAAGGTAAAGATTGTTCCACTTCAGTTCCTTAAGGCTGTACTTCCAAACCCACAGGATCTCGGAGAGAAATACGAAGGTCAGACTTCTATCGGTTGCCGCATCAAGGGTATCAAGAATGGCGAAGAGCATACTTACTATGTTTACAACAACTGCTCTCACCGCGCAGCTTACGAAGAGACTGGTATGCAGGGTGTTAGCTACACAACAGGTGTTCCTGCCATGATCGGTGCCATGATGTTCTGCAAGGGCATTTGGAAGAAGCCGGGTGTATGGAATGTGGAAGAGTTCGACCCAGATCCATTCATGGAGCAACTCAACATCCACGGTCTCCCTTGGCATGAAATCCACGATGGGGATTTGGAGCTTTAGGGGACCCACCCCCAACCCCTCCCTTTTAAGGAGGGGAGGAATTAGTTTCTTTGCGGAAAATTATCACAAAAGGGTCAGCCCCCTTTGTGCAATTATTTGATAAAACAGAATTATTAATAATTAAAACTGCTTTATCCCACCAAGCATATCAAATAAAGCCCTCCCTTAAGGGAAGGGTTTGGGTGGGGGCTTTTATGGAAATCAAAATAACTCCTGAAAACTACGAAGAAGTAAAGAACAGCGATAAGCTTGTAGTGCTTGACTTTTGGGCAACTTGGTGTGGTCCATGTCGTGTAATTGGTCCTTTCCTCGCTCAGCTCGCAGAACAGTATGATGGTCAGATCGTCGTAGGCAAGTGCGATGTTGAAGAGTGTGAAGACGCAGCTATGGAGTGGGGCGTTCGTAATGTTCCTACTGTTGTGTTCCTCAAGAACGGTCAGGAAGTTGACCGTATGGTAGGCGCTGCTCCTAAGGCTAAGTTCGAAGAGAAGATCAAGTCGCTTCTTTAATTATGGACGCAAAAGAAAAACTTCATCGCGACGAGATATACTCGCAGTATGTAAAGAAGATTCTCCCTCGTTTCGCTGAACAGATTGAAGCTGACAAGGAAGAATTCAAGAGCCTTTGCCGTCAGTATATCACTAGTGATCGCAAGAACTCTCTCGACAAGATTTTCAAGTATCTTGACCAAACCGATTTCTTCACGGCACCTTCTTCAACGGTGTTCCATCTCAACTGTCCAGGTGGTCTTTGCAAGCATTCCATAAATGTCTTCAAGACAGCTCTTTCCATGTGTGAGAACATTCTCCACAAGGACTTCGACGAAGGCAATTCCACCATTCAGCACAAGGTTCCAGTGGAAAGCATTGCCATATCGGCACTTTTCCATGACCTTTGCAAGATTGGCATGTATTATCCAATAGACAAATGGACAAAGGACGGAATGCGTTGGGTGAGCTATCTCGGTTGGGGCATTGACGACACTCTGCCTATCGGTCACGCGGAGAAGTCTCTATATCGTCTGAGCCGACTCATAGAACTTCAGCCAGATGAGATTCTTGCTATCCGTTGGCACATGGGTATGTATGACATGGGCGAGAAGGGCTCTTCAATTCGCACTTCTTTCTATAACGCGAGTGATGTTTGTCCACTCGTCACGATACTTCATTGTGCTGACTCCTATGTGGCACATTGCATGGAGCCAACCTACGACCTCACGCAATACGCCCTTAACTAATATAGCTATTAGAATAACACTTAGTAGGGCGAGGATTTCCGAGCCGCAAATACCCAACATATTCGTGGTTTGCGGCTCGGAAATCCTCGCCCTACATTTTTTCTCCTTAGACTTGTCATATTTATTCCTTAGGGTTTCAGTAATTTTTTGTATACAAAACCGATTTGAGTTTGTATACAAAACTGGTTCGAGTTTGTATACAAAACTGAATTGAGTTTGTATACGAATTTTTTCGTAACTCCCACGGTTACGGATTGTAATCCTATGCTTTACGACCATTAACTCTATGCTTTACGACCACTAACTCTATACTTTTCTTGCACTTTTACGTTCATTTACTTGCATAGTTGAAAACATTTTCATAACTTTGCAACCGAAGTTTATTGACAGAAATTCCAAATATATGCAACAAGATATGAATGATTTAAGTTTGTATTGTGTTAAATCTCTGATTATCAGTCACTTGTATAGGGGGGGGTAACGCCTTCCATTATGGAATTGATGTATAAATATAGCCTGCTACAGGCGCTCTTTGGGGCGCTTGTGGCAGGCTTCTTTCGTATCCATATTAATTATCTATACTAAAAACAAAACTATGATGAAAAAGTTATTCTCTTACATGCTGCTTTTCATTGCAGCATTTGGCTTCGTAGCTTGCAGCAGCGACGATGACGATTCTCCTGCGACTCCAAAGGACAACGCTCCAAAGGGCGTAGAGGCTGTTGACCTCGGCTTGTCCGTGAAGTGGGCAAACATGAACATTGGCGCAACAACTCCTGAAGGCTATGGCGACTACTTCGCATGGGGCGAGACAAAGCCTTACTACACTGCTGGTCATGCACAAGACCAAGTTTGCACAAGCTGGAATAAAGACAAGGAAGCAGGCTACGATTGGCCTTCGTATTTTGACACAAAAGACGGTGGCAATACATTTGCAACCTACGCTGTTGAGAAGGAAACCAAACTTAAGCCGGAGCGCGATGCAGCTCAAGCAAATTGGAAAGGCTCTTGGCGCATGCCTACAAAAGCAGAACAAGATGAACTCCGTGAAAAGTGCACTTGGACTTGGACAAAAGTGAATGGGGTGGCAGGTTATAGAGTAACAGGAACTGACGGTAAGAACTCCATTTTCATTCCTGCTGCCGGCTGTCGCAAGGAAGGTTCGCTCTACTATGCCGTTACCAACGGCTACTACTGGTCATCGTCACTCCACACGGACTTCTCGTATGACGCGTTCTCCATCATATTCGGTTCGGACTATGTGGACTGGCTTGCCCCAATCCGCATCATAGGTCGATCTGTCCGTGCCGTCTGCCCATAGCCTATTGATTCAGACTTTATGACAAACAATAACGGTTCTCCTATTCGTGATTTCAGCGAAAAGGAGAACCGTTTTTCTGTTCTTTGTGGAGATTTGGAATGCGTCTAATTACAACACGAAGTTACTGATACAACTTCTTGAAAGCTCTTGGCAAATAATCGATGATGTCTGATGCGATAAGACTTTCCATCGTTTTCTCTTCAGCTGCAATATCTCCAGCAAGACCGTGGAGGTACATTCCAAGGCAGGCAGCTTCCAATCTTGTGTACCCTCTGGCAAGCAGGGCTGTTATCACGCCGAGAAGAACGTCTCCACTTCCAGCTGTAGCCATGCCTGCATTACCAGTAGTATTGATGTAAACGTAGCCATCAGGAGTGCAAAGCATAGTGTGATGGCCTTTAAGAAGAATGAAGCATTCAAGCCTTTTGGCGAGTTCCATGGCGTGTGTAAGGCGTTCGTAACTCTCCTTTGCCGGTGTTTCGTATAGTTTGTCGAACTCTTTTGGGTGCGGAGTGAATATGGTTCCCTTGGGAACTTGCTGAATCCAAGCACGATGAGTAGCAAGAATGTTTATTGCATCTGCGTCAACAACGCAAGGTATCTGCTGTGAACGTCTCAACTGAGAGATGACGGCAATTGCTGTTGGCTCTTTTGTGCCTACACCAGGGCCTAATCCGATGGCGTCAAAAGGAGATGGATCCACGGCTTCCGTAAAGTGGTGTTCGCTAGCGTCAAGAAGCAAAACTGCCTCAGGAACGGATATTTGCAGAATGTCGTTGTTCTTCCTTGCTGAACGAATGGCTAGTTTACCGACCCCCGTTCTCATACAAGCCTTGGCCGCCAATACAGCTGCGCCACCCATTCCGTAGCTTCCTGCCGCTATCATCGCATAACCCATATTGCCCTTATGAGCAAAAGGACTGCGTTCTTTCATCAGCTTGCGCATGTCGTATTCCTCAAGCGTTACAAACTGGGTAGGAATCTTGCGTTGGCCTTCAGCCGAAAGTTGAATGTCGAGAACCTTTACTTCTCCTATAAACTTTTGGTATTCAGGGAAGAAGAATGCGAGCTTTGGCTGGTGAAGTGTAAGTGTGAGTGTTGCGCAGATGATGTTCTGGCGAATGTTGTTCCTGTTGTCTTCCGGCATGAGTCCGGAAGGAATGTCTATGCTTACGACCTCTGCACTCGACTGGTTGATGAGCTTCACCAAAGCGGCAAAGCCACTTCCTAAAGGGCGATTTATGCCTGTTCCGAAGAGTCCGTCTATCACGAGCATACCTTCCTTCAGTACAGGTGGAGTGAACTCGTCTGTGATTTCCTTGAAGTTCACATTCTTCAGTTCTTTCAGGCGTTCGCGGTTTATGGCGCAATCTTCAGAGAGATTCTTCTTTATATTGAAGAGAAATACCGACACCTCGTATCTTTTTTCAGCAAGCATACGTGCTATGGCAAGAGCGTCACCACCATTATTGCTTGGACCTGCAAACACAATAACAGGCGTTATATTAGACCATCTTGATACGATAGCCTGTGTCATAAACTTAGCTGCACGCTCCATGAGATCCACCGAACGGATTGGTTCATGCTCGATGGTATAGGTGTCTAATTCGTGTATTTCTTGGCTTGTAAACAATTTCATCGCTGCAAAAGTACAAAAAAAAATCAATTAGTGGTTTATTTTGTGAAACTTTTTCATTTATTTACAATAAAATTCGTAACTTTGCCCGCGAAATATATACAAAAGAAGCTATGGAATCAATCAAAATACATGATAAATGGTTCAAGCCATACCTCACGGAGGCTCAAATCTTGGAGCGCGTAAAGGCTGTTGCCGAAAAGATGAATGAGGACTTGAAAGACAAGAATCCTCTCTTCCTTGCCGTGCTCAACGGAGCATACATCTTTGCTGCAGACCTCACTCGTTTCCTTAATTTCCCGATGGAAATCTCTTTCGTAAAGCTCGCTTCATACCAAGGCGTGACTTCAACAGGTAAGGTTAAAGAGGTTATCGGCATAAATGAGGACCTTGAAGGCCGTACCGTTGTCATCGTAGAGGATATTGTAGACACAGGTCGGTCCATGAAGCAGATGCTTGAAAGCCTTGGCACTCGCAATCCTGCTGAGATTAAGGTCTGCACTTTGCTTTTCAAACCAGGCAAACTTGAGGAGGATATCAAGATAGACTATTGCGCTATGGAGATTCCAAATGACTTTATCTTGGGTTATGGCCTCGACTATGACCAGCAAGGTCGTCAGCTTCGTGACATCTATGTCGTAGAAGATCGTTAAGGCTATCAACCCTAACCTTAACGCTAACAAAAAAGCAAAAACTAAACTAACAATATAACCAAAAAACTTTACTAGACTTACAATGAAGAATATTGTAATTTTCGGTGCTCCTGGCTCAGGCAAGGGCACTCAGAGCGACAAGCTCATCGCTCAATACGGTCTTGAGCATATCTCTACAGGCGATGTACTTCGCGCAGAGATCAAGGCTGGCACAGAACTTGGCAAGACAGCAGACTCATTCATCAGCAAGGGTCAGCTTATTCCAGACGAACTCATGATAGACATCCTTGCAAGCGTTTATGACTCATTCGGCAAGGAACATCAGGGCGTAATCTTCGACGGTTTCCCACGCACAATCCCACAGGCAGAAGCTCTCAAGAAGATGCTTGCTGAACGTGGTCATAAGATTGCGGCCATGATAGAACTTGATGTTCCTGAAGACGAACTCATGACTCGTCTCATCAACCGCGGTAAGCAGAGCGGTCGTAGCGACGACAATGCTGAGACTATCCAGAAGCGTCTTGATGTATACCGTAACCAAACAGCTCCGCTCATCGAGTGGTACAAGAACGAAGGTCTCCACAACCATATCAACGGTCTCGGAGAACTTGATCGTATCTTTGGCGATATAAAGGCTGTTGTTGACAATCTTTAAGAGCCATACTATAAACTACAAGTCCAGCTCTTGTGCCCGGTGATTATTCGCCGGGTTCATTTGCTTTCATAAAACTAAATAAATAACCAACTTGGCAGAATCAAACTTCATAGACTACGTAAAGATCCATTGTCGCTCAGGAAAGGGTGGCCGTGGCTCTATGCATTTGCGTCATGTAAAATACAATCCTAACGGTGGTCCTGATGGTGGCGACGGCGGAAAGGGTGGAAGCATCTTCCTTCGTGGTAACCACAACTATTGGACACTTCTTCACCTTAAGTTCCAGCGTCATATCTTTGCAGAACACGGAGGCAACGGAGGTCGCGACAAATGTCATGGCACGGACGGTAAGGACATCTACATTGATGTGCCTTGTGGAACCGTCGTGTATGATGCCGAAACAGGAAAGTATATATGTGATGTAACCTACGATGGTCAGGTTGTCATGCTCCTCAAAGGCGGTAAGGGAGGACTAGGAAACTTCCAGTTCCGTACTGCCACAAACCAGGCTCCACGCTATGCTCAGCCGGGAGAGCCTATGCAGGAGCGAACAGTCATCATGGAGTTGAAACTGCTTGCTGATGTTGGTCTCGTAGGCTTCCCTAACGCAGGAAAGAGTACGCTTGTCTCGGCACTCTCTTCTGCACGTCCTAAGATAGCAAACTATCCTTTCACAACCCTTGAGCCTTCCCTTGGTATTGTGCCTTATCGCGACCATAAATCGTTCGTTATGGCGGATATTCCTGGCATTATAGAAGGTGCTGCAGAGGGTAGGGGACTTGGTCTTCGTTTCCTTCGTCACATAGAGCGAAACTCTCTCTTGCTCTTCATGGTTCCAGGCGATACGGATGACATCCTCAAGGAGTACAACATTCTCCTTCAGGAATTGCAGAAATTCAATCCGGAACTCCTTGATAAACACCGTGTTCTGGCTATCACGAAGTGTGACCTTCTCGACGAGGAACTCTGCGAAATGCTTTGCGAAACAACACCAAAAGATGTTCAGGTGGTGTTCATATCTGCCGTTACAGGTCAGGGAATAGACGAACTCAAGGACATCCTTTGGGAAGAACTCAATTCCGAGAGCAATAAGCTTCAGACTGTCATGGCAGAAGATTCGCTCGTTCATCGTGATAAGGACATGACTCGCTTCGCAACGGAAATCAAGGAAGAAGACGACTACGACCTTGAAGCAGACCTTGTAGAACCTTCTGACGATGACGATCTCTTTGACGACATCGAAGAACTTGAGGACTACGAAGTCTTTGATGTTTAACTTTGACTTTAGCTTTAGCTTTGACTGACCTTAATCATTGTCCCAATATGAAATTCACAATACTCACAGACATCGGACTGAAACTTGACATGCCAGAATGGAAGGAAATCCTTTCCAAGTTTGATGTCGACACATATCACGATACAACTCCAGACCACGTTGTGGAGCGTTCCCGTGGTTCGGAAATCCTTCTTACGAACAAGGTCGTACTCAACGCAGATGTTCTCTCGCAACTCCCTGAGGTCAAGTACATTATAATGGCTTCTACGGGAACGAATGTCGTGGATCTCAACTATTGCCACGAACATGGAATATGGGCAAGTAATGTTCCCGCCTACAGCACAAATAGCGTAGCCCAACTCGTCTTCTCTCATCTTCTCAACATCTTCACTCATGCCGACCATTACGCAGAGAAGAATCGTGCGGGAGCTTGGTCTCAGACGACGGATTTCTGCTATACAGACTCTCCTCTTTTCGAACTCGCAGACAAGACTCTTGGAGTTGTAGGTTTGGGCGCTATCGGTCAGCGAGTAGCGAAAATAGCCCTTGGCATTGGTATGAATGTTGTGGCACTCTCAAGCCAGAAGGAGGTTCCTGCTTCTCTCGCAGCCATTTCCGCTGCTGACGATGAAGGTACAAGCATCCGTCTAACAGCTTCTGCCGACGATTTCTATGCATCTGCCGATGTCATCACATTCCATTGCCCTCTCACGGCTGAAAATGCAGGAATGGTAAACTCAGGGACTATTGCAAAGATGAAGGACGGCGTTGTTCTTATCAATACAGCCCGCGGTGGTCTAATCAATGAGAAAGACCTTCGCAAGGCTCTCGATACAGGCAAGGTTTCAGCTTTCGCAGCAGATGTTCTTGCTACGGAACCAGCGCCAAAGGATAATGTGCTTTTCTCGCATCCTAATGTTTACATAACGCCTCATGTAGGCTGGATGACGGAAGAAGCCCTCGTTCGACTCAATAAAACCATCATCCGCAATATCCACAACTATCTCGATACAAAAGAACCGATAGATAAAGTATAACACTAAATGACTAATCTCCCAAACGACTAAAATACATGAAAAACCAAGAAAATTCCCTCCTTAAGAAAGACGGCGTGAGCTATGTCATACCGTTCATACTCATTACCTCATGCTTTGCTCTCTGGGGCTTTGCCAACGACATCACGAACCCTATGGTGGAAGCGTTCTCCCGAATCTTCCGAATGAGCGTCACAGAAGGCACGCTCGTTCAGGTTGCCTTTTATGGTGGCTATTTCTGTATGGCGTTTCCAGCAGCCATGTTCATCAAGAAGTTCAGCTACAAGGCTGGAATCCTGATGGGCTTGGGACTCTATGCCACAGGCGCTCTTCTCTTCTTCCCCGCAAAGCTCTCGGGCACATTCTATCCTTTCCTTGCAGCCTATTTCATCCTCACTTGTGGACTCTCTTTCCTTGAGACTTCTGCCAATCCGTTCATCCTTTCCATGGGTGGTGAGGAAACTGCCACACGCCGATTGAACATGGCTCAGTCGTTCAATCCACTAGGCTCCATCAGCGGAATGTTCGTCGCTATGTTTGTCATTCAGGCAAACCTTAATCCGATGACTTCTGCCGAGCGAGCAAACCTCACACAGGATGCTTTTGAGGACTTGAAGAACCACGACCTTTCTGTTCTTATCGGACCATATCTCATCATAGCAGCTGTCATAGCAACTGTGTTCCTCATCCTCTGGTTTACGAAGATTCCAAACACGCAGACAAAGGTTCAGGACGGTAATGACGGTCTTGGCGGCACTCTTCGCCGATTGCTTGCCAACAAGCGCTATGTATGGAGCGTCGTTGCACAGTTCTTCTATGTTGGCGTACAGATTATGTGCTGGACATTCATCATCCAGTACGGCAAACATTACTTCATGCAGGACGGACTTTCCGAAGGAGAGGCGGCAAAGCAGGCTCAGTTATTCAACATCTGTGCCATGGCTTCGTTCATCGTCTTCCGTTTCGTCTGCACATACCTTATGAAGTATTTCAAGCCAGCTAAGATGCTACTCATTTTCGCAACGATTGCATTCTTCCTCCTTTATGGCGTCATTTTCGGTACAAATGGCTATGGTATCTATTGCCTCGTACTCGTTAGCGCTTGCATGTCGCTCATGTTCCCTACCATTTACGGTATCGGACTGAAGGACATTGGTCGTGACGCGGAAATAGGTGCCGCAGGACTCATCATGAGTATTCTTGGCGGTAGCGTGTTGCCACCACTTCAGGCAGCCATCATGGACGCAGGGGGAAGTGAGCATATCATCCTTGGCCTCCCTTCCGTAAATGTCTCGTTCGTCGTTCCTCTCATCTGTTTTGCCGTTATCATTTGGTATAGCAAGATAATGATGAAGGAGAAATAGGATTACTAAAAGCTTAACGAATAAAACGCACATAACCATTAGGAAACAACCTCGTGATCATAATGTTTATGTGCGTTATTATTTGTAACGAATACAGTTCTTATTCGTAACAAACACAGTCCATATTTGTAACGAATATTGGTTGTATTTGTAACCAATTCAAGTCGTATTTGTCGCAATAAGAAAACCGCTGTTCCTTCTACTACAAAATCTGTGATTTCGGAAAGTAGTGCAGGAGAATTTCTTCGTATTTATAGCCTTTAGCAGCCATGACGGCCGCTCCTATTTGGCAGAGACCTACGCCATGTCCCCATCCTCGACCTTCAAGAGTGAACTTGCCAAACTCTGTCTTGCGGACGTTGAACCAGCTGCTGTAGAGATGAGTGTCTGAAAGTCGGCGGCGAATCTCGAGTTCTTTGCCTACGATTTCCTCACAACCGTCTTTATAAACAATCTTTATCTTCCAAAGTCTGCCGCTCTTTCCGCGTTCAAGAGGAATGATTTCCTTGATGTCAGAGTTCTCGTAAGTGGCTGTCCAATCGTAGAAGTTTCGTGTCTCAAGGTCATAATCGTTGAGCACCTGTTGCAGCACTTTCTGTTCTTCTTCCTTTGATTCAAACTGCTCTGCTGTATTGCAGAAAGGGCAATCCACGCTTACGAGATATGGATGAGGGGCATTGTCCCAGCAATATTCATACTCTTCCGATTTGCCACCACAGCATTTCGAAAAACGAGCATCACAAATCTTTCCATCATACATAAGAACCTTTCCACGAGTTTCTTCAACAGCTTCTTCCACAAGAGGGGATGTCTGCATTGTAACCCCTTGGTAGCGTTGGCAATGATCGTCGGCACAAACATCATATATTGTATGAGCTGAACGGTCGTACCATTTTAATCCTTCTTCGTCCGTGCACGATTCGTTGTGAACGCCTTCAATGTTTGCAATCAGCCAACTACGGGAAAGAATGGCGTGAGCCTTGAGAAGTTCCTTGTCTGACATGGCGCTCATCTCACTTGAAATGACGCTTTTCAGATATTCTTCTATAGGCAGAATGTTTATAGCGCAATTCTTACCGTCAGGAGTTTTCGTGAGTTTCAGTATGCCGGAGTAAGTGAGCTTTCGCTCTTGCTGCCAATGGAAATTCACACCGATAACGATGTTTTCGATAGTGAAAGTGCAATCGTCGTTTGTAGGAATGAAGATTGTGTCGTTGAGAAGTTGAAGTTTCTTGTATTCTCCGTTTAAAGAATACTTGATTTCGCCTTCCGTTTCAATGAGCCCTACAGCTATCTTTCTACCCTTGTGACATTCGTTGTATGCAAAATAATCAAGAAGAATAGGCGAAGAAACCTCGTTGTATATTGCTTCCGCTTCTTCGGCTGTAATGCTTTCGTAATCTTCAAGGCGAGGAGTTATGAGAAGTCCTGCCATGTCGAGAGCACCAGGAGAAACAAGTCTATTGTCTGTCTCCATTCCATAGCATGCTGGGCGATGTTGAGAGCGAAGGAACAATGTTACCTCATAGCTGCCTTTAACCTTACGCGCAAAAACATTGAACATTGGCTCGTATTCGCCTGTAGGGATAGGGAGCAAGTCATAGATTCTGTAGAATTCTTCTATTGCGGCTTGCTTGTTGCCAAAGGCGAAAGTGATGTTTGCGCCCGGCCATTTGCTACAGTGGAGGAGGGGAGAGGAAGAACCCGAAGCGGACATTTCGGGAACGGTGGTTGCTTGATTGTAGAAAGGAACATCTTTTACCAAGCCTGCCTGAAAGTGCATGTGATCTGGAGCAGAAGCACCACTTCTAGGACCATTATAGAAAATGAAGCAATCAGGATTCTGATCCACGAAATCAAGCATAACAGGGAAATATGGCTTAATCTGCTGCAGCTCATGCTGCTTTGAAGGCATCGTAAAATGCGTTGGTAGGATAGGGAAGGGGTTGATAAGGATTTGGAAGCCTGAAGGGGAGCCCGAAGGAGAAACTTCGGGAACGGTTGCAAATGGCAAAGCAGCCTGCTCTGCAGGACGATTCTTATCGCATAGAAAACAAGGTCGTTTTGCAAGAGTTGCCTTGTCTATTTTTGCGCCGGTTGAAACTATACGTGCAGGATTACATTGCTTATGAATTGTAACACCAGTTGAGAGCACTAGCGTTGCAACCTTCACATTCTCGAGGTCGTCGTAGTTCTTCTTGGCTAATTGCCATTCAGAGCGTTGCTGATTGAAGAAGTCGGTTATTGTCATTTCTGGATTTGATTGGCTGTTTGGGAAATCTGAGCTGGGATTGCGGCTCGAAAATTCTCGCCCTACACGAGAAAAAGACTTGGGAAGATGCGACGCTTTCTTTTTCAGCCAGCGTTGCTTCTTCTGTTCGTATTCGGCGTGATGGTTTTCAAGGAAATTATCTGCCATAATTACGCGTCATGAAATGACATTCCGTTAATATCAGCTCTTTTGAGCATGTCGTATTCGCAGCAGAAAGCAGTCTTGAGACGTTCTGCATAGCGCTTTGCCTCCCATTTTGCCATAGGAAGGTCGTGCATAAGGTAATTGCCACAAGCATCAGGAGTGTTTCCAGGAACCTCATCGTCGAAGTTTACAATAAACTCCATAGTGCGAATCATCAGTTCGCGGATAATCTCGCAATCGTAACTTCCTTTCACTATAAGATAGCTACCTGTCATGCAACCCATTGGCCCCCAGTAGATTACACGATCTTTCCATTCCTCCTCATTACGAAGATATGTGGCGGCTAGATGCTCTATTGTGTGCATAGCTGCCGGATTTATGGCAGGCTCTTGGTTTGGAGCTGTCATACGGATGTCATACGTGGTGAACTTTGACTCTCCATCCACGTCTTGTCGTGAGATGTATATGCCTGGCTTGAGGTTTGTATGGTCAACCTGGAATGATGGTATTACTTCCATTATCTTCTGTATTATTTTTTAATGTCAGTACAAATTTATGTAATAAATTCCACTTTCATGCGCGTTTTGGTGCTTCTAAATAGCCACAAAACCTCAAAAAACGTAAAAACTGGTGTCATATCTTGTACATATTAATATAATTGTGTAAATTTGCAGCCTATATTATGATTAATAAAATACTATATATTGCCCTCCTATTGTTGTTTTCTCCATGTGTAATATCAGCACAGGAAAGCCTGACTGCATACGATTTTCTCCGTGTGCCACAGTCAGCTCATGCTGCTGCCCTTGGTGGCGACAACATATCTCTCGTTGAAGACGATCCCGCTCTTGTTTACAATAACCCTGCGCTTCTTTCTTCTGTCAGCGACAAGACTCTCGGCATCAACTTCATGACCTACATGCAAGGAGCTGTTATCGGTGGAGCTACCTTTTCGCATGTTGCAAGCGACAAAGCATCGTGGGGAGTAATGGCGCAGTATGTCAACTACGGAAAGATGAAGCAAACAACAGCCGATAACACCATTATCGGCGAGTTTTCAGCTAATGATCTGGCTCTCGAAGGCGTTCTTTCATATCAATTGGCAAAGAATCTTGTTGGTGGTATCACAGCAAAATGCATAGGCTCCTTCATAGGCGATTACAATTCCTACGCAGTTGGCGTTGACCTTGGCCTCAACTATTACGATCCCGACCAGGAACTCAGCATATCTGCCGTAGCCAAGAATCTTGGAGGTCAGCTAAAAGCTTACGATGATGTCTATGACAAGATGCCAATGGATTTTCAGGTTGGTGTGACAAAGAAGTTCCCCAACATGCCTTTCCGCCTCAACGCCACTCTCGTTGACATGACCCATTGGGATTATTCTTTGCTTAACCATTGCGTCTTCGGATTGGACCTTCTCCTTGGCGAACAATTCTATGTCAGCGGTGGTTACAACTGCCGACGTGCTTACGACATGAAGTTCAATACGACGGAAGAGGAGAAGGCAAGCAGCCATGGCGCAGGTCTCAGCCTTGGTGCCGGCTTGATACTCGACCGATTTAAATTAAATGTTGGCTGGGCAAAATATCATGTTAGTTCAAACTCATTGGTATTCAACCTCGCCTTTACGCTTTAGTTCGCTCTAATGAGCGAGGCTAACGGGTATTGGCTAATGGCTATTTGCCAAATTGTAAATTGTAAATTCGATAATTGTAAATCATAGATGGTTTATCCAAACACATACGAAAGAAAGATTGGTTTTACGGAAATTAGGCAACTCCTGAGCGAGAAGTGTTACAGCAATCTCGGACGAGAACTCGTTGACAGCATGGCGTATAGCAATGATGTTGAGGTCGTACGTGAGCAGCTTGCGCTCGTTAAGGAATTTCGCCAACTGAAAGCGGAGGTAGAGGAACTTCCGCTCGATTATTTCTTTGATGTCCGCGAGCATCTTCATCGTGCTCGCATAGAAGGCACTCATCTTGAAGAGGACGAACTCTTTGACCTTCGTCGCATTCTGCTTACCATAACGGCTGTCGTGAAATTGCTCAGCACTTCCAATGAAGAAGATTTGTCTGACTATTATGACGCAGAACAAATACGCTACAAATATCCGCATCTTCACAGCTTGACAGAGTATGTGGAGACATTCCCAAGACTTCAGCAAAGCATTGACAAGATCCTTGACAATCGTGGTAAGATAAAGGATACCGCATCCATCATCCTTCTCAACACTCGTCGTGACCTTCGCCGTATGGAAGGAACGGTTTCAGCTATTCTCAACCGCATTCTTCGTGAAGCACAACGTGACGGTTTGATTGAGAAAGACGTGACTCCTGCCATGCGTGACGGCCGTCTTGTTCTTCCTGTCAATCCGGCAATGAAGAAGAAGGTGCAAGGTATCGTTCACGATGAATCGGCAACGGGTAAGACAGTGTTCATTGAACCGGCTGCTGTTGTTGAGGCAAACAATAGGATCCGTGACCTTGAGAATGCGGAACGCAAGGAAATTCTCAATATCCTGAAGAATATCACAAATGAGATTCGTCCACTTGTTGACGAACTTCTCTTTGCCGTAGAGATGCTTGCGAAGGTGGATTTCGTGCAAGCGAAGACGTCCTTTGCGGAAATGATTGGAGCAATAGAGCCTGTCATTGAACCTCGTCCCGTTGTGGATTGGATTCAAGCTCGTCATCCATTGCTGCAATTGTCCTTGAAGAAGGAAAATAGAGCGATAGTTCCACTCGACATCACTCTTACGCACAAGAAGAGAATCCTGATAATCTCAGGTCCTAATGCCGGAGGAAAGTCTGTTTGCTTGAAGACAGTCGGACTTCTTCAGTACATGCTTCAGATGGGATTGTCCATTCCTGTTGCGGAGAACAGTAAGACTTGTCTCTTTGAAAACATTTTCATAGACATCGGCGACGAGCAGAGCATTGAGAACGACCTTTCCACTTATTCCGGTCATCTCCTCAACATGAAGAATATGATGCGCCATGCAAACGCGCGTACATTAATATTAATAGATGAGTTCGGTACTGGTACAGAGCCACAGATTGGTGGAGCTATTGCCGAAGCCGTGCTAGAACAGTTCTGCAAGCGCAAATCATACGGCGTTATAACAACCCACTATCAGAATCTCAAGCACTTTGCCGACTCTCATGAGATGGTGGCAAATGGCGCTATGCTTTACGATCGTCATAAGATGGAGGCTCTTTTCCAATTGGCCATTGGTCGTCCGGGAAGTTCGTTTGCCGTAGAGATTGCCCGTAAGATTGGACTTTCGGAAGATGTCATTTCTCGTGCCACGGAACTCGTTGGCTCTGAGCATATTGACTCCGACAAGTATCTTCAGGACATTGTTCGTGATAAGCGCTACTGGGAGAACAAACGTCAGAACATCCATCAGCAGGAAAAGCAACTCGAGAAGACCATCACCTCGCTCGAATCTTCGGCTCAGGAAGTCCAGAGTGAACGCAAGGCTATTATCCGAAAGGCAAAGCAAGAGGCGGAAGAACTTCTCAAGGAAGCAAACAAGCGCATAGAAAACACTATCCGCGAAATCCGTGAAGCTCAAGCAGAAAAGGAAAACACCCGCAAGCTTCGTCAGGAACTTGACTCATTCCGAAAGGAAGTTCAGAGCATTCAGGAGCAGGAAGAAGACGAGAAGATTGCTCGTAAGATTGCGCAGATTCAAGGTCGTCGTGAGCGTCATGCCAAGCGAATGCAGGATAAGGCAAAGCAGAAAGCTGAGCGTGAAGCAAATGGTGGCATTTCTGGGGAAAATGTAGGGCGAGGATTTCCGAGCCGTTCAAGTCAAGACGAAATTGCCATTGGCTCTACCGTCAAGATTAAAGGTCTCACCTCCGTCGGCACCGTTCTTTCAATAAAAGGAAAGAATGCTGTGGTGAATTTCAACGGAATGAAGACCACAACGCCTCTTGATTCTCTACAGATAACGACGAAGCCAAAGGTGGAGAAAGAAACCACCAAGACGGAAACACGATACAATCTATTGAACGAAAACCATAGCAGCAGTAAGAGCGGTGGGCAATACGACATCATGGACAATCGCAGCCATGCCTTTATCCAACAGCTTGATATTCGTGGCTTTAGGGCAGACGAGGCTCTTATCCAACTGACCAACTACATCGACGATGCAATCCTTCTCGGTGTAACGCAAGTTCGCATACTTCATGGCACTGGAACTGGTGCTTTGCGCCAACTTACACGCCAGTATCTTGCCACTGTTCCTAACGTTACTGACTTCCATGATGAGCATGTTCAGTTCGGCGGAACGGGCATAACTATCGTGGAGTTATAGGGAATTATACGCTATGTGATGAAATAAATGTGAAAAATATTGATTATAATTTTGTTTTTCAATCACATATTCGTAAATTTGCGCCCGAAAAACCATACTATCTAAACTCAAACAAAAATCGAATAGTAAAACCTAAACTCGAAATCCAATATGGCAAATCCAGATTTTAAGTACGCTCCGATGTTCCAGCTCGGAGAAGACACTACTGAGTATTACAAGATTCCTGGTTCAGAGAAGCTTGTTAGTACATCAGAGTTCGAAGGTCACAAGATGCTGAAGGTTACTCCTGAAGCTCTTACAGTGATGTCAAACACAGCCTTCCGCGACGTATCTTTCCTCCTTCGTCCAGCTCACAATGAGCAGGTTGCGAAGATTCTTTCTGATCCTGAGGCTTCTGATAACGACAAGTACGTTGCCCTCACTTTCCTCCGCAATGCTGAGGTTGCTGCAAAGGGCAAGCTCCCTCTCTGTCAGGACACAGGTACTGCTATCATCCACGGTGAGAAGGGGCAGCAGGTATGGACAGGTTTCTGCGACGAAGAGGCTCTTTCACTCGGTGTTTACAAGACTTATACAGAGGAAAATCTCCGCTACTCTCAGAACGCTCCTCTCAATATGTACGATGAGGTTAACACAAAGTGCAACCTCCCTGCACAGATTGATATCGAGGCTACTGAAGGTGCTGAGTATCACTTCCTTATGGTTACAAAGGGTGGTGGTTCCGCTAACAAGACTTACCTCTATCAGGAGACAAAGGCTCGCATCCAGAACCCTGGCACTCTCGTTCCTTTCCTCGTGGCAAAGATGAAGACTCTCGGTACTGCCGCTTGTCCTCCTTACCATGTAGCATTCGTTATCGGTGGTACTTCTGCTGAGAAGAACCTCCTTACTGTGAAGCTCGCTTCTACTCACTACTACGACAGTCTTCCTACTACAGGCGATGAGACAGGTCGTGCTTTCCGTGACGTGGAACTTGAGAAGCAGCTCCTTGAGGAAGCTTACAAGATTGGTCTTGGCGCTCAGTTCGGTGGTAAGTATCTCGCTCACGACATCCGCGTTATCCGTCTCCCTCGTCATGGTGCTTCTTGTCCAATAGGTCTCGGCGTATCATGCTCTGCTGACCGTAACATCAAGGCAAAGATCAATGAGGACGGTATCTGGATTGAGAAGATGGACGATAACCCAACACGCCTCATCCCAGAAGAGCTCCGTCAGGCAGGCGAAGGCGAGGCAGTTAAGATTGACCTCAACCAGCCAATGAGCGAAGTTTGCAAGATCCTCTCACAGTATCCTGTTTCTACTCGTCTCTCTCTCAACGGTACAATCATCGTAGGTCGTGACATCGCTCACGCTAAGATCAAGGCTCGTCTCGACGCTGGTGAGGAGATGCCAGAATATCTCAAGAACCACCCAATCTACTACGCAGGACCTGCTAAGACTCCAGAGGGTATGCCTTGCGGTTCTATGGGACCTACTACAGCCGGTCGTATGGACCCTTACGTATATGAGTTCCAGGATCATGGCGGCTCAATGATCATGCTTGCTAAGGGTAACCGTTCACAGACAGTTACTGACGCTTGCCGCGACCATAAGGGCTTCTACCTTGGTTCTATCGGTGGCCCTGCTGCCATCCTTGCACAGAACAACATCAAGAGCATAGAGTGCGTAGAATATCCAGAACTCGGCATGGAAGCAATCTGGAAGATTCAGGTGGAAGACTTCCCTGCATTCATCCTCGTTGATGACAAGGGCAACGACTTCTTCAAGACCATTGGTTTGTAAAGATAGACTTTTGCTCTAAGCTTGCAGTTCCCCTTTTATACTGTTCAAGCTATAGGAATCTCTCACGGAATGATCTTTGTTTCATGGGAGATTTTTTGTGTTTGCTACAAACAGACATCGTGTTTCTTAGAAACAGGGCCCGTGTTTCTAGGGAACTCGTTTTCTGTCGTGCTTACGGTTAAATCATGATTCGGCTCGTGTGGATTTCTTATCGGCTGCAAAGGTAAGATTTTTTCTGCTACTATGCAATACTTTTCCCGCATGTTGTGCATTATTTTCCCACCACTTGTAAGTACACACCCTATCCTTTACTATGTCACCCTTTCAGGGGTTGTAAAATCGTAAATGACCTTAATGACCATGACATTAGTGACCGCACATTTTCACTTTTCACTTTTCATTTTTCCCTCTTCACTTTCGAGATGTGGTCATTAAGGTCATTAAGGATTTCGTACTCCTTTCGACTCCCTACATCACTCATTTATTTGTAACTAAAAGTGCTCATTTGTGCCTGTATATTATGAATCTATCTTAAAAGTATGCGAAAGATTCAGTTAAATTTGGTGTTTACCTATAAAAGTCTTACCTTTGCACAAAATAATAACAAAAGGCTGCATAATGCTGCCTCTTGCCGG
>JAZLHI010000156.1:0-32387 GCA_045616725.1 Prevotella sp.
GGGTCTCGACGATGCAGTAGGTCTCGAGTTCGTTGCTATCAAGACTGACGCTAACGGCGAGGACAAGATTCGTGCCGTACACCCATTCGACCTCGTTAAGAAGGAAGGCAATCTCTACACATTCGAGACAATCTCAGAGGCATCACACGCAGGTTCTTACAAGACTGCCGTTCGTATGTTCCCTAAGAACGACCTCCTCCCACACCGTCAGGACTTCGCTTATGTGAAGTGGATTGGCTAATAAAGCACACTTTGGGGCGGCTTAGAAATATTCGCCCTACAAGTTATATACAACAAAAAGAAGCGGTACCGAAAGGTATCGCTTCTTTGTTTTATGTAAAAAAAGCACTTTTTCTTTTGCAGAACCGAAAAAAATAGTAATTTTGCAACCATCAAACAACATTTTCCCCATGAAGAGAATCATATATTTACTTCTTTCATATATAATGGCAACTGCTGTCAGCCACGCTTATGTTCCATCGTTTCCTGCTTCTCTCCTTGAAGACCAAGTTTCGGAAGTAGTGAAAGCTGATTCGGGAAGGTGTGGAGGGAATGTCATGTGGAAATATCATGCAAAAACAAAGGTGCTGGAGATCTACGGCAAGGGGCCGATGTGGACTTATGGCAACTGGTTTGATGCATTCAACTATATTAAAGGAGGAGTGCCATGGAGAGGCAAACCATATAAGACACTGATCATCCGCAAAGGCGTAAAGAGCATTACGCAAGGTGTCTTCAAATCTTCTGCCGAACTGACTTCCGTAATCATTCCCGGTACCGTGAAGAGGATAGAAAAGAACGCTTTCGAGGATTGCCGTAAGCTTACCTATGTGGTCATGTCGGATGGCGTTAAGGAAATTGGGGAAAAGGCTTTTGCCGATTGCCAGAATATATGGACGATATCAATTCCAAATAGCGTGAAGATAATGGAGAATTACGCATTCTTCAATTGCAAAATGCTTCACACCGTCAGTTTGTCCAAATCCTTGAAGAGTATTAGCCCATTCTCATTCTCGCACTGCGAAAACCTTGACTCGGTAGAGATACCTGAAGGAGTGAAAAGAATAGAGTCCCTAGCTTTCTACAAGTGCAGTAATCTCACCACGATAATCCTGCCTAAGAGCTTGAAGTCTATTGGCGAAGGAGCCTTGGGACGCACTAGGATTCTCTATGGAGCTTTGGAACATCCTGTTGCTGTCAAAGAAAAGGATGCATTTGATGACAATCTGTACATGTATGATTATGATGATGAAACTTTCTTCTTATTGGAGCACATGGATGAACTTATGGAGATGAAACGAAGGGCGGAAGAACGCGTGAAAAAATAGTTTATAATACAAAATTTGCACAAAGGGGTCGACCCCTTTGTGCAAATTTCATTATAATCCTACTGTCAGCGTGAGCTTGAAGTTTCTGCCTGGCATCGGATAGCGTGGCACATGCTCATATTGTTCGTCTAGCAAGTCGTTTATCTCGAGAGAGAGGGAAGTATTGTTTATGAATCTATTGTTTGCTGATTTGCGATTTACCATTTTCATGATGGTTGAAAGTTCGCAAGTCAGTTTAAGGTCCACATTGTTGTATGGGTCAAGAATGTCCTCAGGGTCAGCATAGCTCCACATTCTTTCGCCTACATGAAGGTCTGAAACAGTGAGCGAAATGCCCTTGTAGGCTGCAATTCCCGTGATGCCATAGCTGAGTCGTGGAGAGTAGCAGATAGGCTTGTCATAGGTATCTTCGTCCTCTGGATCGGTGCGGTTGAGGTCACGCTGCCAAGTAAGAGAGGTAAGAAGTGAGAAGTTCCAGTCCCTTATGCCGTAGCGGATGTTTCCCGTTGCGTTGAGACCTTGGCAGAAAGTGTAGCCATAGTTCATCATTGACCATGAGTAAGTGCCTTTCATTGGCAGGCAGACAATGCGGTTTGTAATCTTGTTCTGATAGACATCACACTGCAATTGTCCGTTCAAGTCGCCACCAAAGAGCGTATAGACAGGCGATTTCCACTCCGTTCCGAAGTTCCATTGCTCAGTGTATTCCGGCTTCAGGTTGCGGTTTCCCACTTGAGTATAATAGAGGTCGTTGAGTGTTGGAGCACGGAAAATCTTCTTGTACCAGGCACGGAGGGTAAGTCCCTTTAGCGAGTAGCCGAGAGAGATCGTAGGCGTGAAGCGCTCAAGAGGTTCAGCAGCACCGGCATTTGCGAAGGTGTGGTCCTTATAGTGCTGATAAAGCATTGTGGCAGCAGCCTGGAAGTTCTCGTAGTTCAGATGGATAGCCGCAACAGCCTTCTGGTCAAGGCGATGCACGACGGAGAAGTACTTGAGGTCGCAAGTCATCATCGACCAGCGGAGGTCATAGCCAGTGTTGAAGGAAAGCCACGAGAAAGGCATGTAGGAATACGACGCAGAGCCATAGACATCATGGTTGTGGTAATGGTTGTCAACGCGGGCAGTGTTCTGGTTTTCAGGATAATCCGTGCAATAGCGGAGATATTCGTAAGAATACTTTGAGTTCACCTTGAAGCGGTGATGCTCACCGATCATCTGCTGATATGATGCCTGTGCAAAGAGGTCTCTGTCCCATTCGCGGCCAACGTTTATGTATTTGTCCGAAAGTCGACGAACGATGCCTCCAGGACAGCCTCTTTCCGAGTCATAATAATAGAGATGTGACGAGAAACCACCCTTGAACAAGGCACTCTCAACGCGGAAATATTCTATGTCGGAATTGGCTCTTTTGCCTATTGTGTCCTCAAACTGAGAGTGATAGCGGAAAGGATAATCGCCTTTCGAGTTCATGTATTCCCCGTCAATGAAACCGCTCCAGCCTTTCTTCGCAAACTGTGCATTGAGCTTGCCTGAGTAAGTGTGGAAAGAAGCCAGGCGAAGCTGTGCTGAGATGGAATCCGTCTGCGGTCTTCTTGTTCGCAGATAGACCGTAGCACCCGAGGCATATTCCGAAGCCGACTGACATTCGTCGAGCTTGTTCGCATTGTAAAGCTGCACCGATTCAAGCGTAGAGAGCGAGTATTTTCCGAGGTCCACAGTGCCGTTTTGCGCATTCGTGATTCGGATTCCGTCGATATATACTCCCACATGCTGCGCACCGAGCGAACGCACATTGATGGTCTTCAGTCCGCCGAGACCTCCCATGTCCTTTATCTGCACGCCGGCAAAGTATTTCAGTGCGTCGGCAATGCTTGTTGAAGACAATGCCTGGAGTTCCTTTCCATTGAGGCTTTGTGTGGTGGCAAGAGGTCGTTTGCCCATCACTGTCACCTCCTGAATCTGGCGAATGCTGTCAGCGAAGTTGGAGGTTGGTTGATTGGGAGTTTGTTTGTTTGTTTGGTCGTTTTGCGCACAAACATTCATCGCACCTGCCATGAGAGCAAGCACGAAAATCAAAGGTTTTATGCAGTTTGAATATATATTGAGTCCCATTAATCCTTCTTCTTTATCTCGTAACCGATTTTCTTGAAGGCGGCAACGAAATCCTCAAACTTGGTTTTCTTGTTGTTATAGATGATTGTCACGGTCTGGTCTGGCACTGAGGTCACGATATTCTTTGTGCCTTTCACGAAACGGATGTTCGACTTGATTCTGTTCTCACAACCTTCGCAGTGCATCATGGGAGTTGGTGTTACTACCAGTGTGTCGTTGGTATTTGTGTTGCCTGCACTTGCGCTAAGAGTAGATGCAGCAAACATTAGGGTAAGGATAATCTTGTTCATATTCTTCTGGTTTTATGGTTTTTCCAATTTTACTCTGAATCCGGCATATATCATGGCACCTTCGGTAGGTCCCCATATTTGGGTGGCATCGAATGATGGCGACCACGGATTGTCTGCGCTGATTATAGGATTCTTTATCTTGTAGTTTGTGAGATTCTCGCCTCCAACATATAAGCTGAAATGACGGAACTCGCGTGTTATCTGTGCTTGCAGCTGGAAGTATGCAGGAGTTTTCTCGTAGTTGTACAGACGCTGTTTGCCGTTCAACTGTCCTGTAATATCAAACTGCCACAGCTCCATTGGTGTCTTGTACGATAGCGTGAGAAGTCCTTTGTACTTCGGTGTCAGAGGTCGTTCGCGCAGAATGCCGTCGTATGTTGTGCGAGCGTCATTATAGCGAAATGCTCCGGTTGCAGAGAGTCCTTCAAAGAAAGGATAAGTGGCATCTATCTGCAAGGTGTGGCTATAGCTCTTGCCGTAGAGTTGTCCAAAATGGATTCCTGTGCCCCATAGGTTCACAACCAACTGCTTCTGGAAGTCTGTGTAGTAATACTCGACGTTCAGCTCCAGATTCTTATCTGCTATAGGCAGGTTGAACGATGCTGATATGCCATAGTTCCACGCCTCCTCACGGAAGAGGGTCGCAGGGACAGGGTCCGTTGACCCGAATTCAGGGTCAAGGCGACCTGTCCCTGTGACCCAAAGTCTTCCACTTGCCAGAAGAGGCACATTCTCTGCCCATGCATTTGCCGTACGATAGCCCTTTCCGGCTGAAGCCCTGAATGTAGCTTTCTGCGATGGAGAATACTTCAGATGAATGCGTGGCGTAAGGAAATTTCCCCAGAGGTTGCTGTGGTCATAGCGCAAACCAGCCATGGCAGTGAACTTCTCGTGGAGCTTGTAGGTGTATTGGGCGTAGATGCCGGAGACGGTTTCACTGGTTACGGAATTTCCGGTTATTCCGGATATTCCGGGATTTCCGGAGTATTCTTTAAACCGGTCGTAATTGAGCGACGCTCCAGTCGCGAGGTTATGATACTCACTGAGATCAGTTTCGTACATCAGTTGCGCATAGCCGTTAGTCTGTTTCAGGTCATAGTTGCGCTTTCCGAAATGGTTTTCAGCATCATGGATGGAGCCGTGAAGCATAAGCGCGACGCTTTCATTGCGGTCAGCATTCAGCGTAAAACCGTTCTTCCATTGCATCTCGTATCTCTTCGCGTCAACTGTTGCCGTCCAAGGATCATTGGTGCCATGGGAATGCTTCATGCTATTGCCGCTGACACGCTCATCCTTCATCACTCTGGCTGAAAACTGGCTTATCCATACTGGCGAAACATAAGCCCAACGCCACATTGCGTTATACTGTCTCTGCTTCGGCATGTCCATGAATCCGTCGTTGTTGCCGTCATGGCTTGTCTGGCGGTCCTCGTAGTGCAGGAGAATGCTTGTGGAGAGTTTGTCGTTCAGGTGAGTGCTGGCATCAGCATTGAGTTCAAATTTCAGATTGCTGTCAATGTATGCATTGCCGCGAACGCCGTCAGTGCCCTGAGGCTTGGCAAATTCGATGTTTATCTGGCCTGTGGTACTCTCGTAACCATTCTTTACGCTGGAAGCACCCTTGCTTACCTGAATGCTCTGCATCCAAGGACCTGGGATATAGCCGAGAGAGTAGGGGATGGCGGCACCTCTGAGGTTCGGAACATTCTCCGTAAGCATCTGGACATAAGTGCCACTAAGTCCCAGAAGCTTTATCTGCTTTGCACCCGTGGCAGCATCCGAATAGCTCACATCAACGGAAGGATTCGTCACGAACGATTCGCCAAGATTGCAGCAGGCAGCACGGAATAGCTGAGCCTTGCCGATGAGTTCCATGTTCTCAGTGCGATAGTTTGCCTTTCCGCTCTTCGCTTTCACCACAACCTCCTTCAACTCATGGTCGCCAGACAACGAGTCGTTCTGCGCCATCGCCATCATAGGCAGCAGCGAGAGAAGTAGATGTATTATGAATCTTGTTTTTATCATTGATTATCGTGTGCAAAGTTAGCACTTTCTTACGACATACGGTAGAAAATGTTCTTGTTTTTGCCTAAAAATACCTATGAGCAATGATAATTCAGAATTCTTCTATTGTAAAACTTGTTCCTTTCAGAATTTTTATATACTTTTGCAATCCCAAATAACAACATAAATACAGGCCATAGGCCGGAATAACAATTGTCATTATGAAGAATAATAGAAAAAGGTGTTATGCCATAAAGATTCTTTCTGCACTCGTTTTAACCTTTTCATTGTCAAGCTGTTGCATTGCGCATGACATATTGTGGGAAAATACCGTCGGCACTTTGGTTGATTCCAAGACAGGACGTCAGGTTTTCACCCAAAGCGACAGCTACCCACGTCAGGAATATGTTGATATTGAAGGACTTATGCATGCAAAGAAAAGAAATAAGAAAGCAAGGAAAATCCTCGATGAATATTGATGACGAACCGATATGTCCTCATTCTCTCTATCTCAAAAAAAGAATACCATAAAACATAAAATCCCGCTTTTATTTTGTGGTTATTATATTTTTGTGTATCTTTGCAACCGGAATCATAATTTGTGATTCAAGTAGAAGAACATTATAAAGACAAATAAAACTCAGCTTCCACATGACTCATCCTACCCCTACATACAACCATCTGTCTTACGCTGCTGCAAGCGCAATGACGTTGTATGCTAACTCTCTGTTAATCAGTAAGATAGGGGGGGGTATTACTGCGCGCTAACATCCTGTGTTACAACATATTTGAAAGCCTTCCGTAGGTGCTTGATGGCATTTGCGGAAGGCTTTCTGCGTATAGACAAAATGAAATAATAACTAAATAAAAAGTCAAAGATTATGAAACGACTATTCAACTTACTCCTGCTGCTCATCATGGTAGGCTGTGCCTATGCTGAGGGAACTGTTGGCGCTGGCATAATCGTCACATACCAGGGCGCGGAGACGAGCTACAGGTTTGACGAGATGCCTACCGTCAAGTACACTGGTGAAGGCGCCAACCAAAGTGCCGCACTCTACATCAAAGGTTCGGGAAGTCCTGTCGCTACATTCCCGCTTCATGGCAAGAAACTCATTGTAACCTACAGCGAGTATTCAACATCCATCGACGGCGTTACTGCCGACAAGGCTGTCATCACCGAGCGCAATGGCAAGAAGATTGTCCAAGGCGGCAAACTGATCATCGTCAGCAAGGATGGCAGAAAGTATGACATCAACGGAACGGAAATAAAATAAACCAGAATAAACAAACAAGGATATATGAAAAAGATATTATTTACTCTCGTAGCACTCGTTGCATCAATGAGCATCAGTGCACAGGTGGTAAGATTGTACAAGAACGGAAATCTCGTTGCCTCATTCAATAAGAATCATGCTGATGAAGTAGTATTTGAAGATGCAGAAGGTGCCGGAGCCGTTGATCTCGGCTTGTCAGTAAAGTGGGCTACATGCAATCTTGGCGCTAATAATCCTGAGGATGTTGGCAATTATTATGCTTGGGGAGAGACTTTTCCACAAGAAGACAAAACATACTATTGGAGTTCATACAAATGGTGTAATGGTTCGTTGAATTCATTGACAAAATATTGTAACGATTCTTCTTACGGTCAGGTTGACAACAAAACAATGTTGCTTTCTGCTGACGATGCCGCGCAAAAGAACCTTCCACAAGGCTGGCGTATGCCTACACAAGCAGAAATGCAGGAATTGATTGACAAATGTGCATGGAAATGGACAACCAAGAATGGAACTCCTGGCTATGAGGTGACAGCAAGCAACGGCAACTCAATCTTCCTGCCTGTTACTGGTGCTTATGGCGCAAAAGAGCTCACAGGTAAAAGTACACAAGGATATTATTGGACAAGTACTCTTACATCTACAGACAACAACTATGGCGTAGCTTGTCAATTCTTTAGTACAAACAAAATGATACGAAACATTCTACGCTGTATTGGTGCGGCTATCCGCCCAGTCTATGTTAGTGAGCATGAATATGTTGACCTCGGTCTGTCGGTAAAATGGGCTACATGTAATGTGGGTGCCAGCAAGCCAGAGGAGTATGGAGACTACTATGACTGGGGGGCTACAGAACCAAACACGTTTGTTCCTTTGAATTTTTATAACACTAATCGTTATCATGCAAATTCATGTTACTGGAATACTACTCTGTTGAAACAAGATGACGTAGCTTCTGTTAATTGGGGATCATCTTGGAGAATACCAACTGCGCTTGAATGGATTGAACTTTACGAGAAATGCTCACGCAGTTATGAGGAATACAAAGGTGTACCCGGACTAAAATTTACAGGACCTAATGGTAATTCTATTTTCTTACCAGCAGCTGGATATTTTTATGATAATAACATGCAATATAAAGATATTAGAGGAAAGTACTGGTCTTCTTCAATTTACATAAGCGAAACGAATGACAATCTAAATGCTCCGTTGGCAGGCTGGCATGCTAACTGTCTATTTTTTAGTTCGACTAGTATATACGTAAAAGCTGAAATATGTTGTTTTGCTAGCTATGCAAGCACTTTTACACCTATCCGTCCTGTTCGCCCATAACCTTTAGGTATTGAAGATTCAGAGACAGCAGTTGCTGTTTCACATTCTCTCTACATAAGCAAGGCATTGTGTACATCAGTTTTGTATGCAATGCCTTGATTCTTTTGTTGGTTTGCTGGTGGTTTGTGTTTATTCGGAAAACGAGCCCCGTATTTCTTTCCGAACAAACAAACTAACTAACAAACAAAAATGCGTGGGGGTATATAATATATAAATATGAGAAAGGGGAATTTCCCTGAAGTTGTAGGGAAACCATATTTCAGAATAGGAAAAAACGGTTTGGAATGTTGCGGAATAGTCTTACCTTTGCCGATGAAAAATAAAACAAAACAAGAAAAATAACAAGAAGTTTAACCTCTTAAAACTATACGATTATGAAGACTACTACTACTTTCAAGGCAATGATGGCAATGGCATTCGCTACAATAGCAATGACTGCAAGTGCAAACACAAACCCTAAGGGCACTTGGCGCAACCCTGTTCCAGCTCATCGCATCGAGGTTCGTCACGATAATCGTCACCACATGGCTGACTGGAGAACTTGCCGCCACACTCACATCGATCGCTATGGCAACCGCACTTTCTGCACACACTGCGGCTCAGAGATCATCTGGAGAGGCGATGCTCGTCACGGACGCTACGAGGTTATCCCACCACGCCCAATGGCTGCTCCTCATCACCATCACGGTGCTCCTGTTCCTCCAGCACCTCACCGTCGCTAGGGAATCGGTTTCGAGTTAGGTTATTTAAGATTCTGTTATAGTTGCAAGCACTTCTGCCAGAGCTCATGGTGGAGGTGCTTGTTGTGTTATCAGCTAAATCTGCGTGAGAATGGAAGAAAATATCGTAAATCTGTTTGAAGTATTGAGAAAAAGTGTAACTTTGCGCCATGAAAAGTAGAACCGGGCACCGCTCCAAGGGAGCGACACGCCCTCTTTTCATGGCACGAACCGTTGCACTATTTTGCACCAAGAAAAGTAGAATTGCATACAATCGCAAAACTATGGAACAAGGCAAAGAAGTTTGCACAGAACAGAAGGCTCCGTTGTTGGCTGTGAGCCGTCATCGCCTTGCCGTTGACGGTAGGGGAGTGGTGACGCTTGTGGCTTTCATGGGCTGTCCACTGAAGTGCAGATATTGCCTAAACAACGATTGCCACGAAATGGCTCGCACTCCGCGCCACATCACGCCTCAGGAACTCCTTGGCGAGGTGATGATAGACAATCTCTACTTCCTTGCCACTGACGGCGGCATAACCTTTGGCGGCGGAGAACCGTTGTTATACAGCGCTTTCATTGAGGAATTCTGCAAGATAGCCGACCCGCGATGGACGATAAACTTGGAGACTTCGCTGAATGTTCCGCAAGAATGCCTTGAACGTGTATTTCCTTATATTGACTGTTATTTCATTGATGTCAAGGACATGAATCCTGAGATTTACGAGGATTACGCCCTTTATCCGCAGAAAAAAATGATGGAAAACCTTCAATGGCTGATGGACAAAGTGGAAGACCCTGGCAAGGTCATTGTCAGATTGCCTCACATCCCTGACTTCAACACTCAGGATGATGTGGACAAGAGTCGCAAGCAACTGGAGAAAATGGGAGTCGTGAACTTCGACGAATTCAATTATATTATTCCAAATAAATAATGTTATGGAGAAAGGCAGAAAAGTTTGTAACGAACTGAAGGCTATCCGCAAGAGCATAGCAGACGCAAACGGCATTGAATACACTCCGAAAGAGTGCAACCACAAGGGCGAATGTGCCGGCACTTGTCCAGCATGTGAAGCCGAGGTCAAGTATCTTGAGAAGCAGCTTAGCATGAAGGCTATGCTTGGCAAGGCTGTCGTTGTGGCAGGCTTGAGCTTAGGTGTTGCTTCTTGTGTTGGATGTGGCGCATTTCAGACCCAAGGCGAAATGGCTCCGGCTAATAATGAAGATTCAACAGAGCGTATTAGGGGTAAAGTGCCAGTGCCAACAGAAGTGGAAGCTTTGGTAGGTGATGTCCCTGCACTCGTGGACGATACTCTTGCGGTGGATAGCGCTGCTGCCTGTCAAAAGGATGAAACTACTGCCGATTCGGCAGAGTAATGCGTCCATTTACTCCGTGAACTCTCCAGCCAATGGCTTTTGCATGGCTTCGCGTACTTTCTGCTGGTCTTTGAGTTCGCCTTGAAGCACCATCAGTTTTGTGACGGTAGTTTCCACAGTGGCATCTTCTCCACTGATTACGCCAGCTTGTGAGAGATGGAAACCAGTGCCATAGCGCTCCATTTCAACGGTTCCCGAGAGACATTGACTGATGTTTACGATGTTGACGCCTTTCTCCGTAGCCTTCTTCAGCAAATCAAACATCCATGGTTGCTGGGGAGCGTTGCCGCTGCCGTATGTGCGCATCACAACGGAACGCAACTCAGGAGCGTCGGTGACATGTGATATTATGCTCTGTTGAACACCAGGGAAGAGAGAGAAAACAACCACATTAGGGTCTATCTGCTTGTGAGTGACGAGAGGCTTCGAGAAGTCTGGCTTCAGTATGTTCGCCTCGTGATAATGGATGTTTATTCCTGCATCGCCGAGGTGTGGATAATTGAATGAATCGAAAGCAGCGAAACCTTCAGCATTTATCTTCGTAGCACGGTTGCCGCGAAGGAGTTTTCCGCTGAAATAGATGCAGACCTCAGGCACTATCGGTTTCCCGTCCTTATACGCCGCAGCAATCTCAATGCTTGTGATGAGGTTCTCCTTTCCGTCCGTACGCAGCTTTCCGATAGGCAGTTGGCTGCCAGTCAAGACGACGGGTTTCGTGAGATTCTCAAGCATGAATGAGAGAGCAGAAGCCGTGTAAGCCATGGTATCAGTGCCATGAAGAATGACGAAGCCAGAGTAGTCATCGTAGTTCTTTTCGATGATTTCCACAATCTGTACCCAGTTGGCAGGCTGCATGTCGCTGGAGTCAATAGGTGGCACGAACTGATGCGTATCGACCTTCACGCTAATTCGCTTGAATTCCGGCACGCATTCCACGAGATGATCGAAGTCCAATGGCTCCAAAGCACCCGTCTGAGGATTCTCGTCCATACCTATCGTTCCACCGGTATAAATGAGCAGAACACGCTTTTCTGAAGGATAATTATGGCTGTTTTTCATTTCTTAATCAATTTTATGAGAGCAAAATTAAGAAAAACCATAAACTATAAACCATAAACCAAAAACTTTTTCATAACTTTGCAGCATACAACCTTAATATTGTAAGGCAGACATTACAAAGTTGAATATAACAATAACCAAATAAAACCTATCAACATGAAGAAATTTATGGACGAAAACTTCCTGCTTGACAACGAAGTGTCGCAGGAACTTTACCACCAGCATGCGGCTAAGATGCCTATCATCGACTACCACTGTCACCTCATCCCTGCAATGGTAGCCAACGACCACAAGTTCAAGTCTATCACTGAACTCTGGCTTGGCGGCGACCACTACAAGTGGCGTGCTATGCGTACAAACGGCGTTGACGAGCGCTTCTGCACTGGCAAGGATACTTCTGATTGGGAGAAATTCGAGAAGTGGGCTGAGACTGTGCCTTACACTTATCGCAACCCTCTCTATCACTGGACTCACCTCGAGCTCAAGACTGCTTTTGGCATTGACAAGCAGCTCTCTCCAAAGACCGCTCGCGAAATCTTCGACGAGTGTAACGACAAACTCCAGAACGACCCTGCTTACACAGCACGTGGCTTCATGCGTCGCTACAATGTGGAACTCGTTTGTACTACTGACGATCCAATCGACGACCTCCGCTACCACAAGCAGACTCTCGAGAGCAACTTCGAGATTCGCATGATTCCAGCATGGCGTCCTGACAAGGCTATGGCTGTTGACAATACTAAGAACTTCGCAGCTTATGTTAAGCAGCTTGAAGAGGTTTCTGGCGTTACAATATCTAACTTCCAGAGCTTCATCGATGCTATCCAGAAGCGTCACGACTTCTTCCACGAGAACGGTTGTCGCCTCTCTGACCACGGTATCGAGGAGTTCTATGATGAGCCATACACAGACTCTCAGATTGAGACAATCTTCGAGAAGTCTATGCGCGAGCAGGAACTCTCAAAGGAGGAAATCCGTCAGTTCAAGCACTGCATGCTCAAGATCTTCGCTGAGCAGGATTACGAGGCAGGATGGACACAGCAGTTCCACTATGGTGCTATCCGCGACAACAACACAAAGATGTTCAACATCCTTGGTCCTGACACTGGCTTCGACTCTATCGGTGAGTTCACAACAGCAAAGGCTATGAGCCACTTCCTCAACGAACTCAACATGGAAGGCAAGCTCACTCGCACTATCCTCTACACTCTCAACCCATGTGCAAACGAGGTTATCGCTACTATGCTCGGTAACTTCCAGGACGGTTCTTGCCCAGGTAAGATCCAGTTCGGTTCAGGTTGGTGGTTCAACGATCAGCTCGACGGTATGCGTCGTCAGATGGATGCTCTCTCAGTGCTCGGCCTTCTCTCTCGCTTCGTAGGTATGCTCACTGACTCTCGTTCGTTCCTCTCTTACCCACGCCACGAGTACTTCCGTCGTCTCCTCTGTAACATCCTCGGTACAGATGTTGAAAAGGGCCTTATCCCTTACGATATGGAGAACCTCTCTCGCATGGTTGAGGACATCTCTTACAACAACGCAAAGAACTACTTCAAGTTCTAAGATTCGTTCTTTGAGCGAGGCCAAAGGCTAAAGGCTTTTTGCTAATAGCCAATAGCTAATGGCTTTAGGCTTATAACAAAATAAACAGCGATGCATCTCATATAAAGATGCATCGCTGTTTTTTGAATACTGCGTATTGCGAAAAATGTCCTGGACGGTAGTGCAGCGAGCAGTTCCCTGTCTTTATAATATTATTTTTGCATTTTAGTCAGTATAATACCATTACGGTCTTCCCATGTACTTCCTTCTATGCCTTCCTCGATGAGTGGCGACATGTCGTTGCCCGTTAGACAGAGAGAGATTTCATTGCCACCAGGCTTTACATAGACATCAACGCAAGTGACTACTGGCTGTGTTGAGTCGGAAAGTTGGTCTTTCAGTTTGCCGTGGAAAGAAGCCAAGGCGTCTTTGTAGGCTTCCAAGTCGCCGGCAACGGAAAGCCAAGTGCCATTGGCATTGCTGAGTTGGATGCTGACGCTGACAACACTGTCTTTTTCTGCGAACGAGACATTGAGGTCGTTGTCCTTTATCTTGCCTTTCCACACGCAGCCGCCATATTGCTCAATGTAATTTGCACGCAGGAGATTCATGATGATGTCGTTGATTTCATCCAATCCCCTGTCGGAAGGACCTGCATTGGAACCGTGTGAGGAGTAACTTGCCTCTTTAAAGTTGGCATTATAGCCCCAACTATCACCGTCGAGAACCTCAAAAGGCGGTAAATATCTCTCCTTGTACTTATGGATTTTATGTTCAACATAAATGGCTTCAATCTGCTTCATCACATCCCCATCGACAATGATGGTGTCGCCAACCTGGTTATGGGTAAAGCTTATCTGGCACTTGCCGTTGTCGAGGAGTTTCGCTGAGTATTCATTACTATTGTATGCCGGGCTAGTGTGGTAGTAATAGGAGTAGCTCTTCATGCCTTTGACAGGCGGATTCTTGGCATTAGCACATGAGAACAAAGAGAAAAGCATAAAAGAAATTATTGTGAGTTGTTTCATTGAGATTTACCGATTTACGATTTGCTATTCATTTGGATGCAAAGTTATAGATATTTTCTCTATCCGCCAAATGTTTCCGCGATTATTTCTCAGAAACGATGCCATTTGACGTGAAAAAACGCGGAAAAGTGGCTCTTCGGCGTTAGAGAATTTGTGATTGTTGCGCTACGCAGAACAAGCAAGTGATGACGCTGAGAGTGGCATTTTTGGCATTCTTTTGACGCTGGGAAAAGGGGCAAAAGAGGTACTTTTTATAGGAATACTTGATGTATGTCTTGAATATCTCGGTTTTCGGGGGCTGAAAACAAAAAAATAACGGTTTTTAGCAGCTTTACCCTACATCCTACATAGGATAACCGTAATACTCTAGTAATCAATGTGTTATGTTTATGTAGGGTAATTTTGACCCTACATAGACCCTTCATGCCAAATTTTTGTAGGCAGAACCACCCTACATGCACCTTACATAAACCTTACATAGCCCGTGAATGCCGATAAACACTGGGAATCTCGGCGATTCTATGTAGGATGTAGGGTAAAGCTGCTAAAAATCTACTTTTTGAAGTTTTATATTCAATTGTGGCAGTTCGTGGCATGGAGATACCGCGCTCCTGATCACCCGAAGTTTCTTTTGGGCTGGGACACCTTTCCTTCCCCACAAAGGAAAACCTTCCACCAAAGATTACGCCTTTCCTTCGTGAGGAAGGAAAGGCGTAACTATCTAAATTGTATGTTTCTTCTAGAACTTCCTTACGGGAACTCCTTCGTCAAACTTCTGACGAACGCGGTATGTGTCGCGGAACTGTGATGGCGAACAGCCTTTGTTGCGCTTGAACAGTCGGTTGAAATGGCTCATGTTGTTGAAGCCGGAAGCGAAGCAGATCTCGGAGATACTGTCTGTACTCTCAATTAGACGGCTTGTTGCGAAGCTTAGACGGAGATAGATGATGTATTCGGATAGAGTCCTGCCTGTCTGCTGCTTGAAGAAACGTCCGAAGCTGCTTATGCTCATGCCCGACATTTGCGAGATGTCAGGAAGTGTGATTTCCTCACGATAATGAGCGTGGATGTATTCCTTTATTTTTTCTATCTTTTCGTTTTCCTCCGAAACAATGTCGTTGAGATATTCCTTTGATGCGAGTACGCGGGCGTCATTATACTTTGAGAGCTCGTAGAGTATTGTCATCAGAGTGGAGAGTGCGTAGAATCCGTCCGTCATGTCGCCAATGCTGTCCAAGAGGTGATAAACCTTGATTATGGCTTCACGTGGGAATGCTAGACCACGGCGGGCCTTGAGCATCATTTCGCGAATGGAACGGAAAGGGTTTGCCACAAAGAAACTGTCTTCCTCGAAATGCACGTCAAACTGAATGGTAACTTCTCGTGCGCTGTGACCGCGATAGTCGTGCTTTTCCCAGATGTGCTCAAGATCACCGTTGTTGATGAGCACAAGGTCCATGTCGTCGATGACCTCAACATTGTCGCCTACGACTCGTCTTGCACCAGGGGCGCGCTCAATGAAGTTTAGCTCGCACACCTCATGAGTGTGAATAGGGAAATCGAATACCTTCTGCTTTCGGTCGACGATGTACACGATATTCTGCTCCATGATAGGAGTAATCTCGTGAAGAACGCCAGAATGATTGTGTGGCATAATAATTTAGTTAATAGGTATGGTTTTGTATTATTGGGTACAAAATTAACACTTTTTTGTCAAAAAACAAATATTTTGACAAAAAACATCAATTTTTTAGGCTGAAATAGTGCAACGGAAGCTGATTTTTCCCATTATATGGGGGATTTACGCCCAAAAGAGTGCTACAAGAGCAAGCACGATGTACATTCCGACAATGGCGAATACGATTGGATGTTTGGGCACTTGGGGGTGAGACTCCGCCGACAACGGCTGGGAATAGTCGGAGCCAGAGTTAGAGTTAGAGTCGTATATAGGCTTCAGATACTTGAACTGTATGGCAATGCTGATGGCAAACATGATTGCGCCGATGACAAGTCCGAGCAATGCACCGCAAATGACATCACCAGGGTAATGAACGCCAAGGTATACTCGGCTGTAGCACATGATGATTGCCCAAGAGAACATGGCAATTGTGGTCCAGCGCTCACGGAGATAGAGCCAGACGAGCGTCGCCAATCCGAAGGTGTTTGAGGCATGGCAAGAAGGGAAACCGTAGCTTTCTCCAGCGCGATAGCCTTCTACTGCGTGAACCATCGTATGGATTGGATTGTCTATGCATACAGGTCTGAGGCGCATGAAGATAGGACGGATAAGGTGGGAGCAGCAGAAGTCCGTGAGGAAGAAGGTGAGTCCTACGGTGATGAGGAAGGCAAGAAAATGCTTTGAGAACTTCATTCGTCTGTAGAACTCATATAATAGAATAAGGTAGAGTGGAAGCCACGTCAGTTTGCCTGATATCAGAGACATCAGGCTGTCAAGAAACGGGAAGTTAGCACCGTTGATGAAGAAGAGTATGTCCTGGTCGAGGGCTTCCATTACTTTTGCCTATAGTAGCTTGACACCTTTCCTCCGTAGCCAATCTGCAGCGAGTCTTTCTGTAGCATGATGAGATCCACTGTGTCGTGCTCGCAGTTTTTGTTGAGAATCATGTGGGTTAGGGTAGGGTCGTTCGGGTCAATGATGGAGTCTGCCTCTGATAGTATGAGCTTACCATGAGAGATTCTCCATGAAGCATATTGCGATGCAGAAGGGTATTCAACATAGTTGTTTTCCTCTTCCACCGTATTTCCCAGAATCGAAACTCCTATTGATGCGGCCTTGCTGTGGCGCATGAGCTGGAAACCGCGTTCCACAGGTATCATGTACTGCTGGAGAACAGAGTCTGGATTGGCGTTTACGTCGTCGAGGGAAATCATCTTTCTGGCGTTTTCCTTCTCTGTAGGCATTACCAGGTGAGCCCAGTTGCCCTTGAGCATGTCAAGATTTATGACCAAATCAGCTATTGTGCTGTCTTTTGGGTTGAGCATTACGCAACACCAGTCGCCAATTTCTGGCTTGCCGATGACACGACGATTCTTGAAAGCACGCAAGATATTGAACTTCACCGGCTTGCCCTCAAGCCCTTCGGTAGGTATCATCATGAGGAATGTGTCGTTGCAGTTTTCGCATGCCAATCCATAAACCATGCCGTCCTTTGCCTTCAGTTCAGTCTTTTGCGTAGGCTTGATAATGGTCTTTCTTTCACGCTTGCCGCATGCAATCAATACGAACATGGCAATGAAGAGAATGTATATGGTGGTCGTTTTCATTTGATTTAAGATTATTTAATATGGATAAAACGCTGCAAAGTTAAAAAAATAATTGTGTTTCATTGACTTATTTGCATTTTTTTGCTAATTTTGTGGCGAATAATATAAGAGAAGTCAACATATTTACTTATGAAGAAAAAGATACAATTCAGTCTCGTTTATCGTGACATGTGGCAGAGCTCAGGTAAGTTCCAGCCACTAAAGGATCAGCTTGTTCGTGTAGCTCCAGCTATCATTGACATGGGCTGTTTCGACCGCGTTGAGACAAACGGCGGTGCTTTTGAGCAGGTTAATCTCCTTGCTGGTGAAAACCCTAATGAGGCAGTGCGTGCGTTCACAAAGCCTTTCAACGAGGTGGGCATCAAGACCCACATGCTCGACCGTGGCTTGAATGCGCTCCGCATGTATCCGGTTCCAGATGATGTGCGTGAGCTTCAGTATAAGGTTAAGCATGCACAGGGCGTTGACATCCCACGAATCTTCTGTGGACTCAACGATGTTCGCAACATCATCCCATCAATCAAGTGGGCTAAGGCTGCGGGTATGACTCCACAGGCTACTCTCTGTATCACTACATCTCCTGTTCACACTGTAGATTACTACATGGGAATCGCAGAGCAGGTTATTGCTGCCGGTGCTGAGGAAATCTGTTTGAAGGACATGGCTGGTATTGGTCAGCCTGCAATGCTTGGTGCACTTACAAAGGCTATCAAGACAAAGTGGCCTGACATCATCATACAGTATCACGGTCACTCTGGCCCAGGTCTCTCTATGGCATCTATCCTTGAAGTCTGCAACAACGGTGCTGATGTTATTGATACTGCCATTGAACCACTCTCTTGGGGTAAGGTTCATCCGGACATCATCTCCGTTCAGAGCATGCTCAAGAACGAGGGCTTTGAGGTGAAGGACATCAACATGAACGCCTACATGCAGGCTCGTTCACTCACTCAGGAATTCATCGACGACTGGCTCGGTCTCTTCATCAACCCAGGCAACAAGCACATGTCATCGCTTCTCCTCGGTTGTGGTCTTCCTGGCGGTATGATGGGTTCCATGATGGCTGACCTCGCAGGCATCCATTCTGCTATCAACAATATCCTCAATAAGAAGGGCGAGAAGGAATATACTTCAGACGAAATGCTCGTGAAGCTCTTCAACGAGGTTGAATACGTATGGCCACGTGTTGGTTACCCACCACTCGTAACTCCATTCTCTCAGTATGTGAAGAACATCGCCCTCATGAACCTCCTCACAATGGCTCAGGGCAAGGGACGCTTCGCAATGATGGACGACTCTATGTGGGGTATGATTCTCGGTAAGTCTGGAAAGATACCTGGTGAGATTGACGCAGAACTCGTAAAGATGGCTAAGGAGCAGGGACGTGAGTTCACTGATGCCGACCCTCACACACTTCTCAAGAACGCTCTCCCTGACTTCATCAAGGAAATGGAAGAGAACGGTTGGGATCGTGGTCAGGACGACGAGGAACTCTACGAACTCGCTATGCACCCAGAGCAGTATCGCAACTACAAGAGCGGTAAGGCTAAGGAGAACTTCCTCGCCGACTGCAAGAAGATTCGTGAGCAGAAGGCACAGGCAGCTGGTGGTGGCGGCAAGGCTTACTATGACCTCGGCGCTATTGAATCTGGTCAGATCTACTTCGAGTTCGCTACAGAATGTGTTCTCCACGACTGTATTGAACCTCTCGCAGGCACTAAGTATGAGGTTGGTCAGCCATTCTGCTACATCCTCACTTCATGGGGCGAGATGTGTCCAGTGCAGATTCCGTTCGCTGGCAAGCTCGACGAGGTGTGCGTAAAGCAGGGCCAGCGTGTAACTCGTGGCACTAAGCTTGCTACACTTATGAAGATTTAATGTTTACATTGATATAAATAATAGGGGCGGAAGTCATCTTGGACTTTCGCCCCTATTGCATCTTAACATATAGCCGAATTCGGGCAATGCGATACAAACAAAAAAGCCTCAGAAAATTCTGAGGCTTTTGCTTGGTTGCGGAGGCAGGACTCGAACATGCGACCTCCAGGTTATGAGCCTGGCGAGCTACCAACTGCTCCACTCCGCGATCATATTTATTGTATTTTGCAAACCTTTTTGCTTGTTTGCGGGTGCAAAGGTACAACTATTTTGTGAAACACAAGGCATTTCAAGCCATTAAATGTCTTTTCTTAGTGCATTTATTGATGTTTGTTTATTTGGCAAATAGTAAAACGGGACGATTTTGACGAAAACAAGCTTACTGGAAGATTGAGAAGTTGACGCTTCCGTACGCTCTATGCTCAACAAATCGTGGGTGCTGTGAGAAATCGTTTGTCTTGCCATGCTCAAAGACGAAGACTCCGTCCTCTGCGAGTAGGTCATTGTCAAGTACGAGGTCGGGAATTTGTGCAAGATTTTCAAGGGCGTATGGTGGGTCGGCGAAGATGAAATCGAACTTTAGGTGGCAACTTTTCAGGAACTTGAAGACATCGCCTGTGATCAGATTACATCTCTTGTCACCCAATTTCTCCAGACACTGACGGATGAAGCGAGCGTGGTCACGGTCTTTCTCTACGCTTACGACTTGCTTGCAGCCGCGAGAGAGCAGTTCAAGCGAGATACTGCCAGTGCCGGCGAATAGGTCGAGGGCTACTGCATCGTCGAAATCCACGTAGCTTCTGACCACGTTGAATATGTTCTCCTTAGCAAAATCGGTCGTCGGTCTTGCCTTGAATGAGCGTGGCACGTCGAAATGACGGCCTTTGTATTGTCCTGTTATTACGCGCATTTGTTCACTCGTTGAGCGAGGCTAAAGGTTAAAAGCAAATGACATATAGCCTCTGATTAATTCACTTTTTTTATGAACTCGCCGAGGAGTTCCTTGAGGTCGTTCATGAAAGGGACTTCGCCTGAGAGGAGTAGTTGGTCCTTGAGTTGGCTGTAGCCGAGTTGCTTCCATATGCTGAGAATCATGTATGCACAGTCGTGAGCATTGGTGGCCTCATAGCGATTGAAGAAGTTAAATCTGCCCTTCTTGAAGGCATAGACATACATGAAGCCATCGTAGAAGAACACGGAGAGCGACTGATTCTTAAGGGAAAGCACCCTTGCAACGCCTTCTTTTGCCACATTCTCGTCGGAAGGAATATCGGCAATGAGCTGCAGGATTCCGACATGCGAGAACTCATACTTCTTGAAATGGTCTTCTATGACGGTGTTCAGGTCCTTGCTTACAGCAAACAGTGCGACGGTCTTCAGCTCTTCAATGTGCTGCTGAAGGACAATCGACTCTTCATCCGTTTCTGCAACCGCTACATTATATAATATATTGGCGTCCTCGTCCTTGAGTTGCTCTTCAGGAACGACTATCACTGGCGAGTTGACTGTTACGACAACCTCGCTGGCGTCCATGTCTGCTATTTCCTTCAGCGCCTCACGCATGTTCGCAGCAACGCTGATGGTTGTGTTCTGCGAATATGCCTTGTCCAACGAAGGAAACTGGATTTCGTTGTTTGTTATTCTTATTTCCATATTATAAGCCTCTCCCCCCTTACTCAAATATTAATTCCACCTCTCCGGTATATTCTCCCTTAGCCCATACTGGTGCTGCGGAAGGACCGTTGAGGTCGGTGCCATTTACCTTGTTTCTAACTGCCGGAATGACCTGGATGAGGGAAATTCCGGTTTGTGGAAGTGTATAAAGGAGTTCGTCGCGACCATCACGAGGTTGGAATACGCCGACGATGTTTGCTGGCTTCACGCCTTCTGCCTCAAACATAGCTGGGCAGTTTGGCTTCATCGTGATAGAGCCCTTGTCGTTACCACCAAGCTTTACGCCGAGCTTCATCCACTTAACATCCGAGAAATATCCCTTGAACTCTGGGTAATTAAATGTCTCACCAGGCACAGGGTCGTTGTAATCGTTCTCCCAAATGCCGTATTGCGGACCATGGAGACGATTCTTCCATACGCGGTAAGGACCGTTGCCAAGCCATTTCTTGCCAAGCATGTCAGCCTCTTCCATCTCGAACTTCACGCCCATGATGTCAACAACACCGTTGAAGGTGTAAGTGAACTGCATGTTTGCCTTGCCGTCAGGAGCAATCTTCCATACGACTTTGTCTATAGCACCAAGCTTGTATTCAGCAATAACGACAGTCGTATCTTTATCTGCATCGTAGATGTTGAACGACTTGAGTGTTGGCTGGTCAGAGATTTCCTTGCGAGTGCCATCGTAGTTCTCACGACCGAGGTAATCATACTCTTTGAACTTCGTCTTCATCTTCTCTGCATCTTTCACGTCATGAGAGAAATACTGATCGAACGAACGGTCATAACGGCGGTAAGCAAAGAACTGCGGACCATTCTTGAGAGGATAGACACCCTTCTTTGTCGTAACGGTCTTTAGCATTCCTGTCTCAGGGCAGAATTCGTATTTCACGCCAGACTTCTCAACGATCGGAGCTATGTTCTTTGTACTTGTAACATAACTGAGAGGCAAAGATTTTGGCTTCTCTGCACTGATTTCCATCTTGTAGCACCACTCAAAGATTTCGTTTCCATACTGGTCAGTAGCCTTGAGTTTGAGAGCTTCTGCACCCGAAGGAGCTTTGCCGATATTGAGTTTGCCAGTCTTTCCCGGTTCAACCTCCAAGCCGCACATTGCTCCGTGTTTGAGAGAGGCCCCCTCCGACTCCACCACATGAGGGAGGGAACTGCCGTATGTCATCCAATCCCAATCGAAGGTTACCTTGTCAAGGTTGAGGAAGTCGTAGCGGTTTTCCATCTCAAGGATGCCGCTTTGGGCAACCTTTCCGTTTATGATGTCAGCCTCATTGCTTATAATGACAGGACTCCAGAGCTTCTTTACAGTCCAATAGCTGCCCTCCTTCTCGTGGTGAGGTCCAACGATTCCGTCAGCAGCGTAGTTGCCTACATTGTCTATTCTTTCGCCTTCATCCACGCGAACAACACCTTCGTCAGCGTAAGCCCAGATGAATCCGCCTTGACAACGCTTCCAAGAGCGCATCAGTTCCCAGTAGTCGTAAAGTCCTGCGCCAGCACCTCCGTCGTAGAGAGCGTGAAGGAATTCAGTAGGCATGAATATCTGTGGGCGACGCATGTGCTCCTCAGTCTCGCCGTAAGAGCGGTAGTGCATGGTCTCATAGCCTGAGAAATTGCCCTGTGGATGTATGACAGGACGCTTCTGAAGCACGTCCCACTTATGGAATTCGCCATCAAGTTCAGTGTTCCAACCGCCTTCGTTGCCGTTGCTCCACCAGATGATTGAAGGGTGATTGAGGTCGCGAGTGAGCATTTCCTCAACAAGACTAACGCCAACAGCTGTCTCATGATGACCATGCCAGCCGGTGAGTTCGCTCATGACATAGAGCCCGAGAGAGTCGCAAGCATCGTAGAACTCAGGATCAGCTGGATAATGCGAGAGGCGAACGGAGTTCATGTTCATCGATTTGATGAGCTTCACATCCTCTATGTTAAGGTGCTTTGAGAGAGTTCTACCACTCTCAGGCCAGAAGCTATGGCGGTTGACACCACGGATGTTGACCTTCTTTCCGTTGATATACATGCCATCGCCTTCACGAGTTTCAATGGTGCGGAAGCCGAACTTGTCGCGTTGAATGTGGAGAGTGTTGCCATTGTTGTCAACAAGAGCAAACTCAACTGCATAGCGGTTTGGTGTTTCTGCCGACCAAAGATTTGGGTTCTTGACCGTAAGGGCAACGTTTGCCACACTTGAACCGCCACGGATTTCGTCTGTCTGTTCTGCCACAACCTTGCGAGTCTTGAGGTCTGTAATCTTGGTCTTTATCTTGCCCTGAACAGCGGCATTGAGGATGACATTGGCGCGGAACTTTCCGTCTGCCTGTCCATCGATTACTGTTCGTTCGATGTTTATGGCAGGCTTGCATTCTATGAACACTGGTCGCCACAAGCCACCGAAGTTCCAATAGTCGGCACGGCGCTCAGAGAGGTTCACGCCAGCATTCTTGCTTTCCTTGGCAACGGTTACCTCGAGAACATTCTCCTTGTCGCCGAAGAATACGCGATCAGAGACATCTGCCGTGATACGATAGAAACCACCTTGGTGCGAACCGACAGCCTTTCTGCCGTTTATCTTGGCAGACATGTCGGTCATTGCAGCCTCAAAGATGAGGTTTATGTGGTGGTTAGCCCACTCAGCAGGCAACTTGAACTTGTACTTATACTGACCTTCCTCATCGGCAATGCCTTCCGGAAAAGCCTTGCCGTAGAACTTCATTCCATACTGGTAAGTGCCAAAGCCTTGAAGTTCCCAGCATGAAGGCACGCCTATCTTTGTCCATTTGCCGGAATTGTTGCCGCCTGTGCAGAAGAAGTCCCACTCAACCATATCGTCGCAGCCGTGGCCGGAGAGATATTGCAGTTGGGTTTCAACGGAGTTGGAAGCTGTTTGTTTAGAGACCTTTGCTGTTTGCTTCTGGGCAAAAGAGCCGAGAGCGAAAGCGCTTATAGCAGCTAAGGTTAGGGTTCTTTTAAGGATGTTCATGAATGAAAAGTGAGGAATTTGCACAAAAGGGTTAGACCCCTTTGTGCAAATTTTAAGGGTTAGTTAATATTTATCTTGCAATCAGAGCCAGGTATGAGGTTTTCGTCGATGATGACTTCCTCCGCAGAATCCGCTGTTATGAAGCCTGTGCGAGGGTTCTTGATGCTCTTTATGCCGCCCTTGATAGTGGCTTTCACGTCGGAATATTCGAAAGCGAGGTCAGACTCTGGGTCGAATGTGCAGTCTTCAAGCACGAGACCTTCTGCATAGCAAAGTGGCTGACCACCAGAGATATGGCAGCGAACGAACCTCACGTTGCGTGAATGCCATGCAAGGAACTCGCTTGTAACCTTCGAGTCATAAACAGTAACATTCTCTGCCTCCCAGAAAGCGTCCTTTGTATCAATGACAGCGTTGCGAATAACGACGTTCTTCACATACTGGAAGACATACTTTCCTTGCAGGTTCATGTTCTCTATCTCAATGTTTTCGCTGCGAAGGAAAAGATAGTCGCCACCCTTTATGTTGCAATCAACGAGTTTTGTGTCACGACAACTCCAGAAGGTTTCTAGAGCATTCGTAAACTCACAACGGTTGAGAACTGCTCTTTCTGTCTCGCGGAATGACTTCGGACCGTCAATAGTGCAGTCATTCATCTCTATGTCGTAAGTGTACCACAAAGTAGCACGGCTTGGTTCGGCAATGGTACAGTTGAACATCTGCAATCCGAAGATGCGCCATAGCACATAGTTGCCCTCGAAGCGGCTGTTGCGGCAAACGATGTTCGAGCACTCCTTGAGTCCCGATTCGCCTTCAAGTATCGTCACATTATTTATCTCGAGGTCGTGCGAAGCATACAGCGGACGCTCGCCTCCGTAAGTTTTGTTTTCAATTACAGTCATTGGTCTTTTATGGGTTATATAGCTTTATTAAGGTGCAAATGTAATAATAAAAAATGAAAACACAAAGTGTTTCGTAGCTTTTTGGAATTGTTGTTGTTGTAAGACATAAAATAAAGCATTGTAGGGCAAAGATTTCTGGGCCGCCATAGCATGTTTTTCCATGGAACGGCTCGAAAATCCTCGCCCTACATTACATGTACCAATCAATATATTTCTTTACTTATTTGCGTCAGCATCATTAGCAACACGTCCTGCCTCAAGGATTGGAAGGCCAGCCTCTGTTGGGATGTAGATGACCTTACCTGTAAAATCCTTCTGCTGGCGTACCCAAAGATACTGGATGTAGGTAGGAGTGATTGAACCGTTCTCGATTCTAATAGCCTCAGCAGCACCTTTGGCACGCTCGATTTCTGCTTGTGCATTGAGCTTTTCTGCCTCAAGGTTTGCCTTTGCTTCCTCAATCTTTATCCGTCGGTTCTGCTCCGCTTTTGCAAATTCAGCCTTGCCAGACATTTCTTGCTCCCAAACATTGTAGAGAGGCAAACCGAAGGCGAAGACGCCAATGAGAACTGCCGCTCCAATAATGCTTAGCACTATTCCTTTCAAGCTGACATTCAACTGGTTATTGTTATAATTGCTCATAGTGGAAATGTTTAGTGATTATCTATATAACTGTTTCTTCTTGGTATGGCAAATGCCATCACGATGTACAGCAATACGCCAGGGAAACCTGCCGAGAAGATTGTCAATGCTGCGTATGCTATGCGAACAAGCGCCGGATCAAGGTCAAAATATTCTGCAAGACCACCGCAAACGCCAGCGATCTTCTTGTCTGTTTCTGAAAGTGTTAATCTCTTTTTCATTGTCGTTTTGTTTTTTAAGTGTTTGAGTTCTGTAGGGCGAGGATTTCCGAGCCGCAATTGTGCAAGCCTGGATGTAACGGCTCGGAAATCCTCGCCCTACAAAATAAACTTCTTTTTATATTACACGATAGTCACAGCTGTTCCTGATGCAGTCACCATGAGCATGCTGCCGTTTGCACCGACTGTCTCATAGTCAAGGTCTATGCCTACGATAGCGTTTGCTCCCATCTGCTGAGCTCTCTGCTGCATTTCTGCAAGAGCGGAATCCTTAGCCTCACGGAGAACCTTCTCATAGCTTTCGCTACGGCCACCGATAATGTCACGGATGCCTGCGAAGAAGTCCTTTACGAAGTTTGCACCGATGATTGTCTCGCCTGTCACTACACCGAGGTAGTTTGTTATCTGCTTGCCTTCTACAGAAGGAGTTGTTGTTACTAACATAATGATTCTGTTTTAAGTGTTAATAGTAGAATGTTTGTTTTGATGGTGCAAAGGTAATAGTATTTTCTGTATTTCCTACTACAAAAGCAACATTGCATGAAAAAATCTGCCAAAATAATCAAAAACATTGCAATGTTGCAAAGATTTAAACACAAACAATAATCCCCTGTTTCGCCAGTTGTGGTGCCGAAACAGGGGATTCTTCAATCAGAGAATATTATGCCTGGTACTTTGGAGAAGGACCATACTGATTCTCAATCTGCTGAGAGTCCTTGCAAGACCATACGAAAAGAATGATAGCACCTACGAGAGGGATAAGGGAAATGAGGAGAGCCCAACCGCTCTTACCAATATCATGCATACGGCGAACGGCCACACCCCAAGTTGCAGGAAGGAGAGCAAGCATTGCTATGCCAGCAAGGATGGCGCCCCATTTTCCGCACATCTGAAGTGCGCAAGAAAGGAGGCCTGTAGCGAGAGCGAACCACCAATACTCAGAACGGCGAGCACGGCCTTCAAACTTAAAGAAATACTTTTCCATCACGCAAGTCTTAACTGCGTCAACGAAACTCATTTTAGGAGCCATAATGTTAAAAGATTTAGAAGGTTAGTAAATTAGTGTATAAAGATTGTTATTTAGTCATTTGGGTTTCCCTACAGATAGCTGACAGTCTCTGTCAATGGTTTGCGAGAGAAGTGGTTAGAGAGTGGCTTTGCACCTTCAGCAGCATAGCCAAGGTCGAGAAGCATGAGGATATCCTCGTTCTTAGGAAGGTTGAGCTCTGCACGAAGGTCATCAATGTGAACGCAGTTAAGCCAGCAGCTGTCAACGCCTTCATTGGCAGCGGCGAGCATCATGTGGGTTGCAACGATTGCAGCATCCTCCGTTCCTGACTTGCGATGATCAGTTTCAGGTCCCTTGCTTGTAGGATAGGTATATACGTTCTCCTTGTCAAAGGCAACGATGAGCACTGTTGGAGCACCGTAACGGCAAGGAGTGTGCTTGTCGACGATTGCCAAAGCCTCTGGCGATTGCACGACATAAATGTGCTGCTCCTGGAGGTTCTTGGCTGTTGGAGCCACACGGCCAGCCTCAAGGATGGCGTCGAGTTGCTCCTTTGTTATCTGCTTCTCGCTGTCGTATTTCTTGCATGAGTAGCGGTTCTTGATGACTTCTGTAAATTCCATAGTGTGTAAGGGTTTGTGATTGTGTGTTACAATTTGGTGCAAAGTTACTAATAATGTATGAAAATTGCAAGAAAATGGACATCTTTTTCGCATTATTGGTGCATTTGTACTGAGTATCTCATTGCAACTTCATACTTCCCCATTTAAAAACGTGAGTGTTTCAATTAATTTTTGTATACGAACTCGGATCAGTTTTGTATACAAACGCAAACCATTTTCGTATACGAAACAGAATCGGTTTTGTATACGAAATTGGTTACTAACTCGTAGCTTTAGTACTCGTAAACTACCAAGAGAGAGTTCTTGCTCAAAGGAATCCAACTTAAGAAAATAGGCGTTGAACGGAAATTCTTCGCTATTTTTGACGATATTACATATAAATTATGTAACTTTGCCACGATTTATGGGTGCATGCCCCGAAAATTATGGCAGACAAACTCTACTACAATATAAAGGAAGTGTCGGAAATGATTGGTGTTGAACCAAGCACTTTGCGCTATTGGGAAACAGCTTTCCCTACTTTGCAGCCGAAAACTACTGGCAATAAGGTGCGCCAATATACAAAGGAGAACATTGAACTTATCCGACTTATCCACAACCTAGTGAAGGTTCGTGGATTGAAACTTGAGGCGGCACGAAAGGAAATCTCTGCAAGTCGCGGTGTGGTGGAGAAGAAAACAAAGACCGTAGAACTGCTGACTCGCGTGCGAGACGAGCTCCAAGCCATAAAAGCGCAGCTGGATGAGCTTTAATAGCCCCACCCACCAAACCCTCCCTCTAATGGGAGGGGAGTAGAATGGCTCAAAGGAAGTAATAATAGATAATTAATAATTACAAAGATATGACAGCAAACGAAATTCGCGAATCGTTCAAAAACTTTTTCGAAAGCAAAGGTCACCTCATCGTACCTTCTGCTCCAATGGTCATCAAGGATGACCCAACGCTGATGTTCACTAACGCTGGTATGAACCAGTTCAAGGACATCATTCTCGGCACTCGTGAGCCTAAGTCTCGCCGTGCCACTGACTCACAGAAATGTCTCCGTGTAAGCGGTAAGCACAACGACCTTGAGGAAGTAGGTCACGACACTTACCACCACACAATGTTCGAGATGCTCGGAAACTGGAGCTTCGGCGACTACTTCAAGGAAGAAGCTATCGACTGGGCTTGGGAGTATCTCGTTGACGTGCTCAAGCTCGACCCAAAGAACCTCTACGCAACAGTGTTCGAAGGTTCTGCAGAGGAAGGTCTTCCTCGTGATGACGAGGCTGCTTCTTTCTGGGAAAAGCATCTTCCAAAGGATCACATCCTAAACGGAAACAAGCACGATAACTTCTGGGAAATGGGTGATACAGGTCCTTGCGGTCCTTGCTCTGAGATTCACCTCGACTCTCGTTCTGAGGAAGAGAAGGCAAAGGTGCCTGGCGCTTCACTCGTTAACAAGGACGATCCACAAGTTATCGAAATATGGAACCTCGTGTTCATGCAGTACAACCGTAAGGCTGACGGCTCTCTCGAAGGTCTTCCATTCAATGTTATCGACACTGGTATGGGCTTCGAGCGTCTTGTTCGCGCTATGCAGGGCAAGCAGTCAAACTATGATACTGACGTCTTCCAGCCATTCATCAAGACCATCGGTGCTCTCTCAGGCAAGGAATATGGCAAGACAGAGGAGATTGACGTGGCAATGCGCGTAATCGCTGACCACCTCCGTGCCGTAGCGTTCTCTATCGCCGACGGTCAGCTTCCTTCAAACGCAAAGGCTGGTTACGTTATCCGTCGTATCCTTCGCCGTGCCGTTCGCTATGCTTACACATTCCTCGGACAGAAGGACGCATTCATCTATCGTCTCGTGCCAACACTCGTTGCAGAGATGGGCGGTGCTTATCCTGAACTCCCAGCACAGCAGGAACTTATCACAAAGGTTATCAAGGAAGAAGAGGATTCTTTCCTCCGCACTCTCGCCAACGGTATCAAGATGCTCGACGAGGCTATCGCTGAGGTTAAGGCTAACGGCGGTAAGACTCTCGACGGTGTGAAGGCTTTCCGTCTCTTCGATACTTACGGTTTCCCTCTCGACCTCACAGAACTTATCTGCCGTGAGAACGGTGTTGAGGTTGACGAAGAGGTGTTTGCCCAGGAGATGCAGAAGCAGAAGGAGCGTGCTCGCAACGCTGCTGCCGTAGAAAACTCCGACTGGGTAGAGCTCAAGGCTGGCGAACAGCAGTTCGTTGGTTACGACTACACAGAATACGAGTGTGAGATTCTCCGCTATCGCAAGGTTACTCAGAAGAAGAACGAATACTATGAACTCGTGCTTTCTGCTACTCCTTTCTACGGAGAGATGGGTGGTCAGGTAGGCGATCAGGGTGTTATCGTTTCTGAGAATGAGACTATCAACATCATCGACACTAAGCGTGAGAATGGTCAGTCGGTTCATATCGTGAAGGCTCTTCCAAAGGATCCTGCAGCACCTTTCATGGCTTGCGTTGACACAGACAAGCGCGATGCTTCTGCTGCAAACCACACTGCTACTCACCTTATTGACTATGCTCTCAAGCAGGTTCTCGGCGACCATGTTGAGCAGAAGGGTTCTTTCGTTAGTCCAGACACTCTCCGCTTCGACTTCGCTCACTTCCAGAAGGTTACAGACGAGGAAATCCGTCAGGTGGAGCGCATGGTAAACGAGATGATTCGTGAGGATATCCACATCGATGAGAAACGCGACTGCCCAATAGAAGAGGCAAAGAAGATGGGTGCCATCGCTCTCTTCGGCGAGAAGTATGGCGACAAGGTTCGTGTCGTTAAGTTCGGTCCATCGGTAGAGTTCTGTGGTGGTATCCACGCTACTTCTACAGGTCGCATCGGAATGGTGAAGATTATCTCTGAAAGCTCTGTTGCTGCCGGCATTCGTCGTATCGAGGCAAAGACTGGTGCTCAGTGCGAAGAGATGCTCTATAACCTTGAGGACGGTGTAAAGGCTATCAAGGCAATGTTCAACAACGCTAAGGATCTTCAGGCAACTCTCGAGAAGTACATCGAAGAGCACGAGGCAATGAAGAAGTCTATCGAAAGCTTCCAGGCAGAAGCTGTTGAGCGCGTAAAGACTCAGCTTCTCAATGAGGCTCGCGAGATCAATGGTGTGAAGGTAGTTACTGCCGTTCTTCCTATGGCTCCAAACGCTGCTAAGGACCTCGTGTTCAAGCTCCGTCAGGCATGCCCAGAGAAGCTTCTTGCTGTTGTCGGCACACACCATCAGGACAAGCCAACACTCAGCGTAATGATTTCTGACGACGTTGTCAAGGACAATGGTCTCAACGCAGGTCAGATGGTTCGCGAGGCAGGCAAGCTCATCCAGGGTGGTGGCGGCGGTCAGCCTCACTACGCTACTGCCGGCGGTAAGAACAAGGACGGACTTTCTGCAGCTGTTGATAAGGTTATAGCTATTGCAAATCTATAAAAATAAGTAGCCTTTCAAAAATAGTGTTATAATTATCAAGAATTAGTGAATTAGAGAAGTTTTGGCTGACCTTCGGTTCACTAATTCTTGATTATAAAATAAATATGATCACTTACTTATTATAACTAACCAATGAAACTTAAAACAATTCTTTCTGCTCTCCTGCTTTCATGCGCTACTATTGCCAGTGCAGGAAGCTTCACAAAGAGCGCTAATGGCATCACAGTGAAGCTTGACAATCAGGCTGACGAAGCTGTAAAACTCGTAAAACTGGAGGTTGTAAACGACAACATTATCCGCGTTGTTGCTACTCCAGAAGCCCAGTTCCCAACAAAGAAGAGCCTTATCATCGTGCCACAGAAGGCAAAGGCTAACTTCACCGTAGAGGAAGCTGGCAACACCGTTATCGTAAAGGCAAAGAACGTTCAGGCTGTTGTTGACAAGCAGACTGGTCGCATCACATTCAAGGATGCTTCTGGCAAGGTCCTTCTTGACGAGGCTGCAAAGGGTAAGACTTTCAAGCGCTTCGCTGTTCCTGAGAACGAAGTTGGCGTTGGTACGCTTACAGAAAAGGAGCGTAACGCTTGGACTTGGCATGCTCTCTTCGAATCTCCAGAGGACGAGGCTTTCTACGGTCTCGGTCAGCACCAGTCAGAGGACATCAACTACAAGGGCGTAAACGAGGAGCTCTTCCAATACAACACAAAGGTCAGCGTGCCTTTCGTGGTTTCAAACAAGAACTACGGCGTGCTCTGGGACAGCTATTCTTACTGCCGTTGGGGTAATCCAGACGACTATCAGCAGCTTTCTAAGGCATTCAAGGTTTACAACCGTGGCGGTTCTCGTGGCGGTCTTACAGTAACTTACAAGGATGCCAAGGGCAAGAAGGTTGTTCGCGAGGAAGATTCTGTATATTACGACCACGCTTTCGAGCTTGACCGTTTGCCAAAAGAGATCACTCTCGACGGTTCAAAGGTTACTTTCGAAGGTTATATCGAGTCGCCTGTTGACTGCAACTATCGTTGGCTCGCTTACTATTCTGGCTATGTTCGCATGTTCATCGACAATCAGGAGGTTGTTACTGAGCGTTGGCGTACTGCTTGGAATCCAAACTCTTACAAGTTCGTTTGTCCTCTCAAGAAGGGCAAGAAGACTCCTATCCGCATCGAGTGGGAACCAGACGGCGGCGCTGCTTACTGTTCTCTCCGTGCCGCTACTCCTCGCACAGAGAAGGAGCAGGGCATGATGAGCATCTGGAGCGAGATGTCACGCGATATGGACTACTATTTCATCGCTGGTCAGAATGCTGACGATGTAATCTCAGGCTACCGTACCCTCACTGGTAAGGCTTCTGTCTATCCAAAGTGGTCTTACGGTTTCTGGCAGTCTCGTGAGCGTTACAAGACTTCTGAAGATATTGAGCAGACTCTCGGCGAGTTCCGCAAGCGCCATATTCCTATCGACGTAATCGTTCAGGACTGGAACTACTGGCCAGAGGATTCTTGGGGTAGCCACGAGTTCGAGAAGTCTCGTTTCCCAAATCCACAGGCTATGCTCGACTCTGTTCACGCTATGAACGGTCGCTTCATGATTTCTGTTTGGCCTAAGTTCTACTGCACTACAGACAACTACAAGG
>JAZLHI010000157.1:0-6407 GCA_045616725.1 Prevotella sp.
GCCGAAGGATTGATCTGCTCCACATCCGAAGTCACACCATCCTTCTTGATGAACCGCAGGATAACATCACGCACCTTTCGGTAATGTTCTTCTGTAGTCAGGATGCGAAAATTGAAGATGACGTTGCTTTCGGCAAGGCAAGGGTCTTCGTCAGTTTTTTGCTCAGAACCGGTCGAATGTAAAGGCTCGTCGTTCATGCCAACCACCGTCTGAAACGTAGCTCCACGCTGGTCGCACCCTATGTTATTCAATCCGTATGCGATAATCACCTGCGGCTGTCCTTGTATATTCTTTTCGTCTTCCATCGTATGCTACCTTTCTGTCAGACTTTTCTGTTCGTTCTTCTGATTGCCAATCTGTCCTTGCACCTCACTGGCTGGAGGCAGGAAGGTTGGGAATGTTGAGTTTTGCTGGTTGCATCCTACATTAGTGGTGCTGCCATCTTGCGGATACACTACGTTTTGTGGTGAATCTATTGTGACAGTCGAATTATTTATCATCACCGTCTTCGCTTGCTTCAATGCATCCTTGTTGGCCTGTTCTTTACGAAGGCGAGCATCCTCATTCTTTATAAATGACAGGCACTCGTTTATCTCATCCGAAATCCATGCATCGTCACTCTCCATGTAAGCATTCAGATACGCTTTGACCTTCTCCTCGTCATAACGCCAAAGGTTTGGCATGAAGAGCATCTGTAGGCGGTCATAGTGACTACTGTTAGCCGTAATCTGCTCCATCAGCACCATAGTCAGCTTTGTGTACCAACTGCCATCTACCATGCTGAGCATCAGCATTACGATGTAAACCAGTTCGCTCGTTGCAAGTTGCAACTCATCTTCGCTCGCATCTTCATCCAACTCACGCAGGTCACAATAGATGTTATCCCAAAGACCACGCATCATGAAACTTGCGTCCTTGGGATTCTCCTTCACCTCATCCAGTACACGGAAGGTTTCGCAGAAAACCTCCTCGGTGGTCAGTCGCAGATGGGTGAGTTCTCTTTCTATCGTCCTACTCGGATTCTGCAACACGTCCCAGATCGGATTCTTCCTCCACCTCTGGCTTATTGCGTCCCTTTCGTTTCTTTGCAACTGGTTCTTCATCTTTGTAGTTTTCAGTTACCTTGCGTATTTCATCCAACCAATGCACCAATGCCCATTCGCCTTCAACGGTCTTTCCGATGGCTGTCTGTCCATCCACAAACTCCTTTACCACCTCGTCTTCCAACTGGCTCAATGCCTTGATGTCCGTACCGAAGCGATAAACACCATAGTGTTGGAAATGAACGCTGATGTTATAACCATTCTGGCAGCACATCGCCACCATGTTAGCAATGTCCTCTTGCGTCTTGTCCATCTGTATGGTCTTCTCCTTGCTTGAATAAGCATGATAGACACCACGAGCCGCATTCATGGCAGCATTCAGACTTTTCAGTAATGTCAACTTGTCCATCGTCTGAAGGCTGGCATCAATAGGACCAACTTCGTCATCGTCCGGAAACTCATACACCACGTGCTGAATCCTATCGTTGTACGTCAAGCATTGCTCATCAACCGCTTCCCAGAAGGTACCCTCACGCTTCTTCGCCCTAATCTCTACCGTCAGTTGGTATTGGTCGAAGAGTTTACAGAACGCCTCTTGCAGAATGTCGCGCACCTTGTCCGTCTTGCCGTCAAACGACAGCGAACGCTCGATGGCCACCTGCGCAATGCCTGGGCGATTGTCGATGATGACGCGGCAACCAGGATGATACACCAGTTCGTGTTCCTCCAGCTTCTCGCGATACTTGTGATTCTTCTCGTTGCAAACCACCATCACCGTCACTCCATCACGCTTCTTCTCTACGTAACTCTCCAATGGCACCAGTGTCTTGTCCCTCTTCTCCTTCGTCAACGGAAGCACGCCACCCAACATACCCTCCAGCAACTCCTGCGCCTTGTCGTATGCCGAGCGCCCATCCATCTTCGAGAGCAGGTTGCCCTGACGCGAGCGGTTGAATAGTATTTTGTATATTTGGTAAACTGCCATAAATCTTATCGTTTACTTTGTTTTAGGAGGTCTTGAAGTTGGACGGTATGATGGAATCTTCTGCTCTTTTTGCTGATGATTTGTCAGATACCCATTCGTGAATCTCCACTTCGTCAGAACAATCAATGCCTTCATCTTCCGTGTCAAGATGGAAGACAAATGACTTGGGAAGGTCGCCTTTTACGCTTTTGGGCGCATCCCATTCTATGTCGGTTACTTCTACTTTAATCATTGTTCTGTAGTTTTATTCTTTCAGATCATCCGTATCAAATTCATGCGTCGAGAAGGTTACATACGACCCAAAGAATCTGACATAACCAGTACCATCATTATGTGGCGTGAACTCAACTTCATCATCTTGAGGCATTGGATCGCCATCTAAGTATTCTTCTTTCCAAAATTCTACTCGCTGACAAATTTGCTCCGTAACTTCTTCTTTTGACTTGAATACATAGTTCACCACTTCTGGAAGTACCCCGTCTGGCTCTATTAGTTCGTTGAGGATGTATAGTTTCATTATTTTATGCTGAAATTCAAAGATTTATTTTCTCAAACGTATAGAATCACCAAATCAGAACAAATGCGAATAAGGCAAAGACTTGATATACTCTTCCATGAACTTATAATCAGGAGTGCCATCTTCGGCTACAGGAAGTGGGATAAGCGATTTCTCCATAATATCCTTCGTCCACTTGTTGTTGAAGGCATACTTCACGCTCTCATTTTTGATGACAGCACAAATGAACAGTGCAATGTATTGGTTCATGTTAAACTGCGGAGTAAGAACATTTACGTCGTCCGTTGCCCAATAAGGAGCATCCTGATAGAATGATTCGCCTATCGATCCGTTGTAGCATACGGAAATCGTTCCTGCGGGATTTAGACTTTCGTTGTTGCCAATGTGATTGGTAATACCATTGTTGAATGCCGATGCACCTACATAGTTTATCAAACCTTCCTTCTGATCGGCCTTGGTGAGACGCTGACCTTTGTCAACCTTGAACAGTTTTCCTATTTCGAAGTGCTTCCAATTATCGGTGCTGAGAGGAGTGACCTTAGTTGTATCGCCACTCATGATGTTCCCAAATTCCGGACGCAGTGGAGTGCCGTAAAGCGCATTGTCTTTGATCTCCTGGAAGAACTCTGCTTCGTCAATTTCATGCTTGAAGAGCGTGTATGCCAATGTGCGCTTCATGAAATCCGACTGAACAGGCATAGGTACGACAATATCTTCCTGATAGCTCAGGTACTCATCAGGCTTTATCCATTTCACAGATTCGTGTCCACTCTGTTTCTGTACAATCTCCACCCATTGGTCCTCAATGGCATCCCATCGGTTGCGAATGTCCTGACGACCTTGATTCTTTATTGTTTCAAGACCATCCTCTGCCATGTAACATGTAAATATTTCTTTCTTGCCTTGAGGAACGCCAGCCGTAAAGATGAAGATACTGGTCGTGACACCAGAGAAGATTTCCTTAGGTAACTTGATTATCTTTTCCAAAGTACATGACTGCAACCATCTGCGTACCTTACCACGTGCTTTCTCTAGTTTGTTGTCAGGCAGGATAAAGGCACACGTTGTACCCTTCTCGACGTTTGCAAGTACATTCGCTACAATGTCAAGACATCCATACTTGTTCTCAAACGGAGGGTTCATCAGAACCTTGGTTATTGGCTTTGACTTTATCCAGCGTCCGGCATCGGCAGTTCTACTGTCGTTATATTCAAGATTTGTCTTTCCGTCTTTGTGAATAAGCATATTTGCACAGGCAAGAGCATAAATCTCACGGTCGTATTCTATACCGAATAACTGTGTCTGAGCGATTTCGATAGCACGTTTTGTACGAATACCACCAACCTCATTGATCATATTGCACATTGCCTTGACAAGAAACGCACCACTACCACATGCGGCATCCAATACATAATCTTCATGAGTTGTATCTGTGATGCGGTACATGAACGAGGTAATGTGATCTGGCGTAAACACCTGTCCTGATTCTGACTTCGCTTTGTAGCGGTTGAACTCATTGAAGAAGATAGCCATAACATCCTCTCCGTTCCAGAAATCCGAGTTGATATTATCGGAAATCTGAGACACGTCACTTATGAACTTATCGATAGAATCCTGACTGCAATTAGCGTTGAGCTTAATCTCAGAGAACACATCAAGTAGGGTTTGGAGCTTGATGTTCTTTATGAGATCGGCAGAGAAAGAAGCTGTCAATGTCTCACGAATAGACGTGGTAAACATAGCGAATGACATTCCCTTGAACAGATGAGCACCGTAACGCTTGGCAACCAAAGCGCATGCCGTAAATATCATACGATGATACAGATTCTTTATCACAAAGTGAAAGTGAAGCGTATCATTTATGCTTCGTGTTAAGGAATAGATGAGCGACTTGTCTATCTTATTGATGGCAAAGAAACCAAGATAGAACTCTTTAGCCTTCAGTTCTTCCTCAATGTCAGACTTCTTCTGTCCTTTGTAAACCTCTACCTCATATCCATTGTACAGGATTCCGACTACATACTTGTATTTTGTCTGTACAATCTTGATATTCTTCTTTAGTTCGTCTCGTTCTTTAGCAGAGAACTTTATATTTGAACCTTTTGCTTCCAGAACAAGAGCAGGGAAATGAGTTTCATTGGGCAGATACCATCCGTCAGGACGATCCTTGACACCAGTAAAGCCAAGCTTGTTAAAAGACGTCAACTGACCGACACCAGCCTGTGCCGATTCGGATGCTTCGAGATCAAGAATCTTTCTTGCTTGGTCGCGAACTTCGTCTTCTGTCATTTCGTATCTCATATTATTTGTATCTTATTTTTGTGTTAATATTAAATTTGAAAGTGTAAATTTTAATTCCTTTTTACTTTATCAGCCCCTGCTCATCCAAGACTCTCGAACAAAGGATCAAGGAACTCGTTTCGCACCTGAGTTTCATTGAAACGCGCTGTACGATAAACATCCTTGCCTTGCTCGTATTTCTGGACGAGGGCACGTATTCTGTTTTTATTTCAGTTATCATAGTTGTTCTCTTATTTTTCTTCTTGCCACCATTCTGTTGGATATTTCTTTCCGTCTTTGTCAACCCATGCTTCTGTTCCCTGGCAAGCAGCTCCAGTACAGAAGCTACCAGCAGATGAAGGTGAGGTGAAAGGAATCTCTACATCTTGAAGTAATTCCGCAATCTCTCCATTTATGGAAGATTTCTTGGGGTCTTTGAGGATTTCGTTTCTAAGGGGAATCAATCCCTTTGGACAACTTGTGCCATTCTCTGCTTTTATTGTGCTACCCTTGACAATCACGTAGCGATGGCTCTCCGTATAGTAATGCAGTTTTGCTGTCGCGTTGATTTTCTTCTGACTGAGTGTAAATTCTATGACTTCGTCATCTATGAGCGATGAAGGCTCAGGTGTATCAAAAATGGTGCAACCATAGAAACGAGTCAAGAACATGATGTCCTCAAAGAATGAATTCATCTCGTTCTCCTTGTGGGGCGAGAGCGTTTCCTTTTCAACCTTCTTAGTATTATCAATCTCATAATTGCCAGCTTCATTAGCTGTCTTCAATCCAAGGTACTCTAAGTACTTCACTTCACTCTTGTAAATCTCGTTTGATTTGGAAATAAACACAAGGGCAGTATCCCAATAAACCTTCTTCTGCTTGTGGTCAAGTACTCGATGGGTGAAGTCATTCGTTTCGCCAATGTACCCCATACGTTTGCCTGTAGTAGGATGAACACCGAGCAAAATGTAAAACGCATGTTGCTTTACCCATTTATGCTTAGCGCCAACTTCTGCCACCTTGTCCTTAGGCAGAACGAAGCAAGCACACGAACGCTGAGTTCCCATGTCAATGATACGGGCACCAGATAACGTATTGTCGAGAAGTTCAGTATAGACAGTTAATATTGCCATTGCTTTTGATTCTTATTTTGATACGCCGAACGTTTCGTTCAGCGTTGATTATTTATTCCCAGTTACTATCATTTTGCGGCTCATATGCTTATACAGCATATTCTCTTCTTCAACCAGAATATCGTAAGACGGAATGCCTGGCTGCTCGAAAGTGCCGTGAGCATCAACTATGCAAACGACCCCTTCCTTGGTTTCGCCTCCACATCGGAAAGTGACCTTGTCACCTTTCGCAAGCACCACCTCATTCCGCATGACATACTCGCGGAGCGTATCCTTTGCTATTGTATTTTGCATAATTGAATGTTTTTGTTTACCTTATTCTCCCCCTGCTGTCTCGCGCAGGCATTGCATTCCTTTGTTCCACGATTCACTTTGCAAATATAATAAATAATAATGAAAAATGAACAATGAAGAATGAAAAAATTGTCAGTCAGTTCACCACCATGACC
>JAZLHI010000158.1:0-25759 GCA_045616725.1 Prevotella sp.
ACTCATCACCCCTTCTACGGAATGGGATGAATGGGACGCAAGCGATATCCGATTATGCTCTTTGCTCCCTTATGACGAAAATACCTATTCCGCTATCATTTCTAGATATGACCTTAATTTAGCACTACAAGAGAATGCAAATGAAGGTGACGTGAAGGGATTCTACATCACTTTCGAGAAGCAAGGCGACAAATTGCTGATTTCAAGTTTCGAGGATTTTAAGGAACGGATGAAAAGATTGATGAAATAATCTTACGATGAGAAAGGCAGTTAAATACATATTGTTTGCCGTATCTGCTTTGCTGGTGTTGGTGTGGCTTTGTTTGGGAGCCATAAAGGCATACAATAAAGGCAATCGGGTGTCGCCTTTGTCGAAGTATTACTTTACGGACGGCAAGGGCGTGTTCTTCCGTGAGTCATCGGGGGCGGACGATCGTTTGTCCAACTATCTGCTGTTGAACAAGCATTATCTTGAAGATGCTGATCCAGAGAGTTTTGTGGTGCTTGACGACAATCTTGCGCGAGACAAAAGCCATTTGTTTTGTCGGGATTCCATTGTCAGCGGTGTCGATTTGAACACGCTAAAGGTGAAAGATGGTATGGCTTACGACAAGGACTATGTGTATGAGTACAATTCCCTGCATCTGAAAAGGAGCGATATTCGTGTGAACACAAAGAAGTTGCGACACTTGGCGAATGCTGCTGATGACAATTACCAGTATTGGACGGACGACAGTCGCATCTACGCATATATGCGAAGCTATGGACATGGACTTGAAATTCTTGACACTCTTCGCCAACCGCTTGATACGATAAACAGCAGCATACTACGCAATGGCAACAACATAATATGTTACGACACAATAGTTCCTTTCGATACCATAAAGAGCATCACTCGTCTTGAGCGCAACTATGTTCAAGTAAATGACAGCATTGTAAGGCCGAATGGCTTTTTTACGGGAAGTGGCGGCGTGGTTTCCAAGGAAGAATACGAAAAAGATATTAGCATTCCTATAAGCGAAGGATTTGCAGGCTCTTCATTTGCAGATAATTGCATTGTCTTGATAGTATATCTGGTGTCAGTCTTTTTCGCTCTCGCATTTTTCACAGTAATGACAAAACTGCCATGGGCAATGAGAATAGCGAATGCCTTTGTATTGGCACCTGTTCTATACATTCCTTTTGTGTTGATTCTTACGGGGATGGTACATTTCCCTCCGTACCATATCGACTCCTATCAGCGTCTGATGTTCTTTACTTTGGACTATTACGCAGTATTCCTGTTTCAGATAGTCTATGGCGCGAAGCAAGTGCATTTGAGGTTCCAGAAGCCGTTGCTCACAGCTCTCTATTACCCTCTGAGCATCGCGGCCTTCATTCTCTTCTATTCCCTCGTATTCTGGGTTGATAACTTGTCTGTATAGGTGATTACACACAATCTGAAAATGAAATTGTAATAAGAGAAGGTGTAGGCCTGTAATCAAGGAGATGTGGTCGTAAGTCTTAGAGATGTGGTTGTAGTATATGAGTTATGAGGGGTAGAGTTTTTTGGAGATTCCCCTACTCTACAGCCTCACTCCGTACGACTGCTTTAGCGTTTCCATCACGAAGATGCTCTGTACGCGGCTGATATAGTCGAGCGCGCCTACCTTATGAAGTATGAACTCCTGGTATTCCTTCATGCCTCGCACACTGACCTTCATCATAAAATCTGATTCGCCACTTACATTATAGCATTCCGTCACTTCGTCCCATCCGTTGACGACCTCACGAAATTGGTCTGCCAACTCGCGGTTTATCTGTTTGAAGCTGATGCTGCAATAGACGGTGAAGCTTCGGTCTATACGATCGGAGTCGATGATAGCGGTATATAGCTTAATGTAGCCCTCACGCTCCAAACGCTTAGTGCGCTCGAAGGTTGGCGTGGTGCTGAGGTGGATACGAGCAGCGAGTTCCTTATTCGTCAGACGACTGTTCTGCTGCAATTCACGCAGAATGCGGATGTCTGTTTCATCCAATGATTGAATATTTGTCATATTTATATAATATTAATTTATTGATGCAAATATACTCATTATTTCAAAAGCCGAAGAATATTCCGTTCTTTATTTCTTTTAATTTACCTTTGCAGTGAAAATAAGTCAATTAGTCGTTCTTTGAAAACCCTAAAAAGCGCCACATTAAGGAATATTATTCTTTCAAGAAATACAATTTATAGAATTTTATCCCTTAGTTCAGTTTTTCCTTTGTCATATTATTCTTTAGTCATACCTTTGCAGCGGAAAACAACGATAAAAGGTTACACTTTCACGCTCAGTTTTCCAAACCAAAAGTAAACAATAATAATAACAAATAAAAAAGAATACAACTATGGCACAGAACAAACTACACTTCGAAACTCTTCAACTTCACGTTGGTCAAGAAAACCCAGATCCTGCAACAGACGCTCGCGCAGTACCTATCTACCAGACTACTTCGTACGTCTTCCGCAACTCACAGCACGCAGCCGACCGTTTCGGACTTCGTGATGCCGGCAACATCTACGGTCGTCTTACAAACTCCACTCAGGGTGTCTTTGAAGACCGCGTAGCAGCTCTTGAAGGTGGCGTGGCAGGTCTTGCAGTAGCATCAGGCGCAGCAGCCGTTACTTACGCTCTCCAGAACATCCTTCAGAATGGTGACCATGTCGTTGCTGCTGACAATATCTACGGTGGTTCATACAACCTCATCACACATACCCTCTCTACTCAGGGCATCGACTACAGCATCGTTTCTTTCAGCGATTACGACGCAATAGAAGCAGCGATAAAGCCTAACACAAAGGCTCTCTATGGCGAGACCTTCGGTAACCCTAACAGTGATGTCCTTGATATTGACAAGGTGGCAGAGATAGCTCACCGCCACGGTATTCCACTCATCATCGACAACACTTTCGGTACTCCTTACCTCATCCGTCCTATCGAACACGGAGCGGACATCGTAGTTCACTCGGCAACAAAGTTCATCGGCGGTCACGGTAGCTCTCTCGGCGGTGTAATCGTTGACAGTGGCAACTTCGACTGGAAGGCAAACCCAGACAAGTTCCCTACCCTCGCTAAGCCAGATCCATCTTACCATGGCGCAATATTCGCAGATGTAGCTGGTGCAGCAGCTTTCGTAACACGTATTCGTGCCGTCATACTTCGCGACACAGGTGCTACTCTCTCACCACTGAACGCTTTCATCCTTCTCCAGGGCCTTGAGACTCTCTCTCTCCGCGTAGAACGCCATGTAGAGAACGCCTTGAAGGTAGTGGATTTCCTGGCAAATCATCCAAAGGTGGCAAAGGTGAACCACCCTGCCCTGCCTTCACATCCAGACCACGAGCTCTACAAGAAGCTCTTCCCAAACGGAGCAGCGAGCATCTTCACTTTCGAGATCAAGGGTGGCCAAGAGGAAGCATGGCAATTTATCGACTCACTCGAGATATTCTCGCTTCTCGCTAATGTAGCAGACGTGAAGAGCCTCGTCATCCATCCTTACTCTACAACTCACTCACAGCTTTCTCCTGAAGAGGCTGAGCAACAGCACATCACTCCTTCTACTATCCGTCTGAGCATCGGTACAGAGCATATTGACGACATCATCGCAGACCTCGCACAGGCGTTTGATAAAATATAAAGACCCCTCAACTTTCAAGGGAGTTAAAGGGAGTTAAAAGGAGTTATCGCTCCTTCGTCGCTAAGGAGTTAAAAGACAATAGATTTATTTACAATTTGCTCATTTACATTTTACAATTTGAGTGCTTAATACATTTGTCTTTAACTTCCTCTAACTTCCTTTAACTTCTTTAACTCTTTAAACCAATAAATCGTAAATTGTAAATAACATTATGGCACAGATTTATAACAACATCACCGAACTTATCGGCAAGACTCCTCTCGTTCGTCTTGAGGAAATAGAGAAGCAGGAGAATCTTCAGGCCAAGCTCCTCGTAAAGGTAGAATTCTTCAACCCTGGCGGCAGCGTGAAAGACCGTATCGCACTTGCCATGATTGAGAAGGCAGAACAAGATGGCATCCTTAAGCCAGGCGGACTCATCGTTGAGCCAACATCTGGAAATACTGGTGTCGGACTTGCATGGGTGGGCGCTGTGAAAGGCTACCGCGTAATCCTGACAATGCCTGAGACAATGAGCATTGAGCGTCGCAAACTTGCAGCTGCCTACGGTGCAGAGATCGTACTCACTCCTGGTTCAGAAGGCATGAAGGGCGCTATCGCAAAGGCTCAGGAAATCGTGAACAACACTCCAGGCTCTTTCCTCCCTCTCCAATTTGAGAATGCAGCAAACCCTGCTATTCACAAGGTTACTACTGCTGAAGAGATTTGGGCAGACACTGATGGCGAAGTAGATATCTTCGTAGCAGGTGTAGGTACTGGTGGCACTGTCAGTGGTACTGCGGAAGGGCTCAAAGCTCACAAAGCATCTGTCAAGGCTATTGCCGTTGAGCCAGCTACAAGTGCCGTTCTTTCTGGCAACGCTCCTGGTGCTCACAAGATTCAGGGTATTGGTGCTGGGTTCGTACCAAAGAACTACAACTCAGATGCTATTGATGAGATTCTTCCTATCAGCAACGAGGCTGCCATAGAAGGTGCACGCCGACTCGCAAAGCTCGGCATCCTCACAGGTTTCTCTTCAGGTGCAGCCCTCAACGCAGCCATTGAAGTTGCGAAGCGTCCTGAAAATGCAGGAAAGACCATCGTAGCTCTCCTCCCTGACACTGGCGAACGATATCTCTCGACTGTGCTATACGAATAATTATAATAATCCTTAAATGAAAGAAAGCCCTACGACCATTGCGTCATAGGGCTTTCATCTTTATTTGGCATTATCTTTATTCTACCGCAATCTATCTCTTTCCTTCTTCATTATAATTGAGTTTCACACCACGCTCATCAAGAACATACTTGAAGCCATTGGAATTGCCGGTAGCACCTTCCTTCTTTCCGTCAAGGACATCCTCACAAAGTTCTCCAACATCAGACACGCGCTGAGGAGTCTCAAGATTGTCACCCCAATAGTGACCAGGATAGAAATACTTTATGCCATATTTCTCGATGAATCTCTTCATACGCTGGCAAGTAGCTGACTGTGTTGAAAGGTTTGTGAATACAAGGAGATTTCCCGATCCGAAAGCATCGCTGCTGAAACCATAATGGTTCTTACGATCTATGAAAGTAGTAGAACCAGGAGTATGACCAGGCGTAAACACAACCTCAATCTCACGACCTCCAAGGTCAAAGATCATACCGTCAGTCATGTACTTTCTCTTTACGCTCGCCTGATAGTTTGCAGGAATGATAGCCTCGTCAGCAGCATTTATCCACACCTCTTCCCATTCCGCAGAAGCTCCAATATGGTCTCCGTGAGCATGAGAGATGACAAGTTCAACAGGTTTGTTTACAATGCTTTCCGCAATCTTCTTCAGTCCAGGCATCTTAACTCCGGCATCAATGAGAATCGCAGAGCTTTCTCCTTCTATAAGATATACCGACTCATTATAGCAAAGCGTTCCATTGCCGTGCCATGTGTGCTCATCTATCTGATGAAATTCTATGTTCTCGTCACGATAAACTATCTTTTCCTTTATGCGGCTATCGCTATTGAAGATGCTTTCCAGTTCGTGAGCTAGACCTGCGCCAGTTATTCCGCTGCCCGCAAAGTTTCCTTGAGGGTCAACAATGTAGAAAGTTGGAATCCACGCAAGCTGATAAGCCTTGGTAACAGCACTTTCCTTCCATGCAGAATAGTCACATACTACAGGGTAATTAACCTTATGTTCCTTCAGATAAGCAGCCAAAGATTCTTTCTTCTTGTCAAAAGAAACCGAGAGCACTTCGATCTTTCCCTCATATTTCTTCAACGCCTCTTCCATGATAGGCATCTCGCGACGACAATCGCCACACCACGAAGCCCAGAAATCCACGAGCACATACTTTCCCTTATAGTCGGAAAGCGAAACTTTTTTCTTGCCATTATAAACTGGAAGCGTGAAGTTCGGAGCCTTGTCACCAATCTTCAACTTCGGCATATACTTGAACATGTCTGCCTGCGTTTCTGACTGTTGGGCAAAAGTCTGCGTAAGAGCAGCGAGTAGGAAAGCGATTAAGGAAACGATTCTTTTCATAATGATTAGTTTTAAGGAGAGTAAATTTTGCTATAAGGAGTAAGTGGGATTATAAACGAAAAAGAGACTCACGATATGTTATCGCAAGTCTCTATATTCTGTACGCCTGCAGGGGCTCGAACCCTGGACACCCTGATTAAGAGTCAGGTGCTCTACCAACTGAGCTACAAGCGCATCGCTTAGTGAAATTTGTTAGGTTTGTACGCCTGCAGAGGCTCGAACTCTGGACACCCTGATTAAGAGTCAGGTGCTCTACCAACTGAGCTACAAGCGCATCACTAAGCTATTTCGCGAGGGATGATCCATGGGATTTTCCCTTTTTAGCGGGTGCAAAGGTAGGGAGTTTTTGCGAAACTGACAAATTATTGCGATATTTTTTCGGTTTCCTCCGCTACATTTAGCAACAATTTAGATATATATCAACAAGCGGTTTTACTTCTTGCCTCGCATTAAGAGAGTTCTACACAGCATCCACACAGCAGAAGCAGCGGCTATTCCTATCATACAAAACATGAAGTTTATGAGGAAACCAGCAAGAACTGGAGCGCCATTTGTTTCGTCCAAAGCAGATGTTTCTTCTGTTCCTGCGCCAAAGAATGCCACAAAGACAACTGCGATGATGGCCACCAACGCGTAGAATACATAGCGAGAAAGTATTTCCGGAGAGAGTTTCATATTATTTTTGTTTTGACTTTACAAGAATATCCATGAGCGTGATGGCAGATTCCTCCATCTGGCATGTGATATGTTCTATCTTGGAAAGGATGAAGTTATAGAAGATCTGAAGGATCACGGCAGAGACGATACCGAAGACGGTAGTGATGAGTGCCACCTTCATACCGCTTGCCACAACAGTTGGAGAAATATCGCCAGCAGCCTGTATGTCGTTGAAAGTAAAGTACATACCAATAACAGTGCCGAGGAAACCAAGTGACGGCGCAATGGCAATGAAGAGCGTTATCCAAGAGCAGCCTTTGTCAAGATTGGCAGCCTGGACAGAACCGTATGAGGCAATGCTATGTTCGATATTTTCCACGCTCTCGTCCTTGCGAAGAAGTCCCTGATAGCAGATGGAAGCAACGGGGCCGTAGGTGTTGCGACAGAGTTCCTTTGCGCCTTCCACATCATCAGCATCTACCTTTGTCTCTATCTCTGCGAGAAGTTTCTTTGCATTGATCTCCGAAAGTGAGAGATAGATGATGCGTTCTATGCAGAAAGCAAGTCCCATGACGAGACAGAAGAGCACGATGGACATGAAGTATGGGTTACCGTCGATGAAGAGTTGCACGAGAAGTCCGCGGCTTTCTTCTACGGCTTCTTCCGACATGCCTTCAGCGGTTTGAAGAGTATCGGCTGCCTGGGCAGCGAGAAAGAGGAGAGTATTCATCAATTATATTTACAATTTAACAATTTACTATTTACAAATTTATGTCTTGCATTATCGCATTTGCACAGCTTTCCATAAGCCATTTCGGAGTACTTGTCGCACCGCAGATGCCTACAGAATTGACATTCTCTAGCCATTCATCACGAATCTCCTCCGGTCCTTCCACGAGGTATGAGTTCTCGTTCACCTGCTTGCAGGCATTGTAGAGCACCTTTCCGTTGCTTGATTTCCTACCACAGACAAAGAGTATCACATCATGACGCTTGGCAAACTCCTGGATGTTAGGCATTCTGTTTGCCACTTGTCGGCAGATAGTATCAAAACTGCGGAACTGGCAATCGTTGGAGATATGCTCCTGGATGTAGTCTATTATGCGATGAAATTCATCAATGGACTTCGTGGTCTGCGAATACAGATAGATGTCTTTCTGGAAGTTCAGTTTCTTTACATCCTCAAAGTCTGCCACAACAATGGCATTTCCTTCCGTCTGACCGACTAGTCCAAGCACTTCCGCATGACCCGGCTTGCCGAAGATGACGATCTGCGCTTGAGGGTTCTGCGCATACTGTTGCTTTATACGCTTCTGAAGCTGAAGCACAACGGGACAAGTGGCATCGATTATCTCTATTCCATTGCTCTCTGCCGTCTGGTAAGTTGAAGGCGGTTCGCCATGGGCGCGAAGAAGCACTTTGGTGTTATGCAATTGAGAAAGTTGCTCATGATTTATCGTTCTAAGTCCAAGAGCAAGCAGACGGTCGCATTCCATGCCGTTGTGCACGATATCGCCAAGGCAATAAAGCGTATCGGAAGAAGAGAGTTGCTCCTCTGCCTTCGTTATTGCCGTGGTCACACCGAAGCAGAATCCGCTATGTTCATCTATTTCAACAAGCATATTCGCTGCAAAATTACAAAGAATAAGCAAAATACAAAATTTATCCACACATTAATTAAATAAAGATAAACATATATTGGTTTAACAGCACAATTTGCTTTGCAAAGAACCATAAAAATAAGTAATTTTGCACTCGTTAATTGTAAATCGTAAATCCGTAAATTGTAAATCAAACCAATGATTTCCATAGACAATCTCTGCGTAGAATTCGGCGTAAAGCCACTGTTCAAGAATGCCAGTTTCGTTATCAACGACCGCGACCGCATAGCTCTCGTGGGCAAGAACGGAGCGGGAAAATCTACCATGCTCAAGATTCTCTGTGGGAAGCAGCAGCCAACGAGTGGAACCGTTTCCATTCCTAACGAGACAACCATCGGTTATCTGCCACAGGTAATGATTCTACAGGATGACACAACCGTTCGCGAAGAGGCACGCAAGGCGTTTGCCTGCAATACGGAACTCAAGGAACGCATCGACAGAATGCAGGAGGAACTTTCAAACCGTACCGACTATGAGTCAGAGAGTTACATGGCTTTGGTGGAGAAGTTCACTCATGAGCATGAGCGTTACATGATGATGGGTGCTGATGGTTACGAGGCAGAGATAGAGAGAACACTCATGGGCTTGGGCTTCAAGCGCTCTGATCTTGAGCGCCCAACGAACGAGTTCTCTGGTGGTTGGCGTATGCGTATAGAACTTGCCAAGATTCTTCTCCAGAAGCCTGACGTCCTTCTTCTTGACGAGCCGACAAACCACCTTGACATCGAGAGTATCCAATGGCTGGAGCAGTTTCTTGCCACTTCGGCAAAGGCCGTTGTCATGGTAAGTCACGACCGCGCTTTCATCAATAACGTAACGAACAGAACTCTTGAGATCACTTGTGGCAATGTCATCGACTACAAGGTGAAATACAACGAGTATGTCGTGCTTCGCAAGGAGCGTCGCGAGCAGCAGATTCGCGCTTACGAGAACCAGCAGAAGGAGATTGCCGACATCAAGGCTTTCGTCGAGCGTTTCCGTTATCAGGCAACGAAGGCTATTCAGGTGCAACAGCGCATCAAGCAGTTGGAGAAGATCGTACCTATAGAGATTGACGAGGTTGACACTTCTGCCCTCCGACTCAAGTTCCCACCGGCAGAACGCAGTGGCGACTATCCTGTGATCTGCGACGAGGTGCGCAAGGATTACGGCGCTCACACCGTGTTCAGCAATGTTACGCTCACCATAAAGCGTGGCGAGAAAGTCGCTTTCGTCGGCAAGAACGGCGAGGGCAAATCCACTCTCGTGAAATGTATCATGAACGAGATTCCGTTTACGGGTAACCTGAAGATTGGACATAACATACAGATGGGCTATTTCGCACAGAACCAAGCGCAGCTCCTTGACGAGGAACTTACTGTTTTCCAGACGATTGACAATGTTGCTAAGGGCGAAATCCGACTGAAGATCCGCGACATTCTCGGCGCATTCATGTTTGGTGGCGAAGCGTCTGACAAGAAGGTGAAGGTGCTTAGCGGTGGCGAACGCAGCCGACTTGCCATGATAAAACTGCTCCTTGAACCAGTGAACTTCCTCATTCTTGACGAACCTACCAACCACCTTGACATGCAGTCGAAGGATGTCCTCAAGGAAGCCATCAAGGCTTTCAACGGAACAGTTGTCGTTGTCAGTCACGACCGTGAGTTCCTCGATGGACTTGTCGAGAAAGTCTATGAGTTTGGCGGCGGCAAGGTAAAGGAACACCTCGGCGGCATCTACGATTTCCTTCAGGCAAAGAAGATTGAAAGTCTTGACGAACTCTCTGCAAAAAGCCCAACGCAAGGTCAAGATAAAAGTAGGGCGAGAATTTCCGAGCCGCAAAATCAAGGTCAAAGTCAGAGTCAAAGTCAAAGTCAGACTCTCTCCTACGAAGCCCGAAAGGAAATACAGAAGCGCATAAACAAGATAGAAAAGCAGCTTGCCACTTGCGAAGGTAACATAGAAAAACTTGAATCCCGCCAAGCAGAACTTGACGAGATTCTTATGGATCCAGCCCATGCCAGCGACATGAAGCTTGTCAACGAATATACCGAACTTCAGGAAAAGCTATCCGCAGAAATGGGCAGCTGGGAAGACCTCGCCATGCAGCTCGAAGAGTGGAAGGAGAAGTTATAAATTACGTATTACGTAAGAATCAAAAACACTCTTCACTCTTCATATTTCGCTGTATAATACTGGAACTCAACCTGTTACCGCATGAAGAATATATGAAGAGTGACTTCATATTCTTTTTTTTTACGAAAAGCATGAAGAGTTATGAAGAGTTGCAACCGACTCTTCACGCCCCTAAACACCTGAATCACAGCCCTTTAGAGCGAAAACATGAAGAGTGTAGAGTTATAGCATAAATTCTCAAATTCTCAGAATCTACTAATCCTAAGGAATACGCATTGTAAAAGCAAGGAAAACACATCAAAAGTCTTATGAATAATTTTGTAACTCTAAGCTTTATGACTCGTATTCCTTAGGAATATTTTTGTAAAGCTTAGGAATATTTTCTCTACAAATCGAAAACACTCCTCACTCCTCACATTCGCTTGTAACAAACTGATTATCAACACACTACGGCGTGATGAGTATGTGACGAGTGCCGTCACATAAGGTAAAATGTGTGACGAGTGGTGAGGAGTGGTGAGGAGTCAAAAACCACTCCTCACGCACCTATATCTCTAATACACAGCATGTTATAGGGTATCTGTGAGGAGTGAGGAGTCATTGCTGAACTCTAACAATCTAAAGCTCGGTCATGACACCCATCCATATCCCTGTACTGCCATATCTACTATGTGATTCATCAAGAGATTCGTCTTGTCGTTGAAAGCTACGCGATCATAACTCTCTGGCAAGTCTTCGTTCAGTGACAACTGAATGAGCGAGAACACCTTCTTGCGAGGTTGTTCATCCTTGTACCAATCCACCACCATCACGTTGTCCCTTTCTTCCTTTAGCTTCTTGTAAAGGTTCTTGGCAGCGAGTATTACCTTCTGCTCCTCTGCCTTGGTCAACTTGCGATCTTGGCAAAGAAGGTCGAAGATCTCGAGTTCCTCTTCTTCAAGGTTCATCTCCGTGGAGCGTCCCTGCTCACGCTTCATCTCCTCAATGAGCTGCAAGAGTTTCTCGTAGTATTCCTCATTCTCCGTACCACCAGCGTTGTAGCGGTCAATGATATTCTTGTACCTCTGCGAGAAAGCCACACGGGTGCAGTTCTTATTGATGAGCTGCTTCAAGGTATTCTCTATGAATTCACGAAGGTTCACTATTTCCAAAGCCTTATATGGAGCACTCTTGATTTCCTTGCGTAAAGCCTCAACATCAAGCTTGCTCAGGTCGATAACCTTTCCCTGATGTATGCAGTATTCAGATGAAGGATCAGCAGCCATCGCAGAAACACTATCATCCAGCGTATATGCCATTCTTGCCTTGGCACGGTTCAGTTTCTCATCGTCTATCAGGTTACAGAACAAACCGTTCAGATAACTAAGCGGTGCAAACTTGTTGTTATGCCATCCACGCTCAAATATCTCCGGCTTGCTCGCATCATAGAGGTTCATCAGCAAGTTGCTCAGCACCTTGAACCTATCCTTCCACTTATCCTTTTCAAGAATCTTCAGATATGCTTCACGAAGCAAGTCAAGCTGATCAAGAGTGTTGCTTTCTGCTATAATCTTGTCTATGCTAATGCCAAGCTTCAAAAGGAATGCCTCACACTCCAGTATGCACTCATCAATATTCTCGATAAGCGCCTCTATGTCCTTTGCCGGATATTCAGCGTTATCATCATTCGAAGCATAGTCGCTCAATGCCTGCTGCATATACTTGAACACATTCACATAGTCAACCACCACGCCGCAGTTCTTGCCCGGGAATACACGGTTGGCGCGAGCTATTGCCTGCATCAGCGTGTGTCCCTTCATCGGTTTGTCAAGATAGAGCGTTGACAGCGAAGGTACGTCAAAGCCTGTCAGCCACATGGCACATACGAACACGAGGCACAGCGAGTCGTTCTTGTCCTTGAAGCGGTCTTCTATGTCCTTGCCGTCGGGCGTTATCTCGTTCATCCTCTTGCGATGAAGCGTTATGTCGAGCCCCTTCGCTTGGAACTTCTCCACCTCTTCGGCATCCTCACTGATAACGACGGCCATCTCCACCTTGTTCATGTAGTTCAGCCGTTCGGTCAGCTTGTCGCGTTCCTCTTTTGTCTTCGCATTGTTGCGTTCCTTCACAAGAAGTTTCTTCTCCTCTGCCCAGTACTTCTGCACCTTGTCGTACATCTTGACGGTGGTGTATTTATCCACACTCACCACCATGCCCTTGCCGAGGAAACCGCGGCGAGGGAAGTGATGCGCAATGTCCTGTGCTATTCGGTCAAGACGTTCGTCACGCTTTATCACTTCAAGTATTCGTGAAGAGGAGTTCTCCAGCAGTTCCTTCTCCCTGTCGTTGAGGTTCTCGTCCTCTACTATCTGGTCGATGTCGGTATCAAGCCAGTCGTTGGTAAGCCCCACCTCTGGCACTCTTCGACTGTAGAACAATGGCACGGTACTGCCGTCCTCTATTGCCTGGGCGAAGTTATATTCGCTCACATAGTCGCCAAACCATTGGTTTGTTAATCTCTTCGCTCCGAGCAATGGCGTACCTGTAAAGGCTATGTAGTTGGCATTTGGCAAACCGGTGTGCATATTCTCTGCCAACTGCTTATACTGTGTGCGGTGTGCCTCATCCACAAGAACGAAGATGTCATCACGTTCCGAGAGTACAGGGTATTTCTTCGTCTTTTCGTACTGGAACTTATGTATCAGCGTGAATACCATCGGCTTGTTGCTACTCAGGAATTCACGCAGCTGTACAGCGTTCTTTGGTTGGCACTCTTCCTTATCGCCAATGACCTCTGCCCTTACGAATGTCTTGTGTATCTGCGTGTCAAGGTCCTCACGGTCGGTAATGACGAGGAACGTGAAGTTGCCATGCAGCTTGCGCTTCACCTTCCTGACGAACATTACCATAGAGTAGCTCTTGCCCGAACCTTGCGTATGCCAGAACACGCCGAGCTTTCCGTTCAGCTCTTCCCTTCTGCCAACACTCCGCATCAGGTTGTTCACACCGAGATATTGGTGGTTCTTTGCGATGATCTTTATGCGCTTGTTGTCGAAGAAGATGAAGTTCTCTATATAGTCAAGCAGCCGCTCCTTGCGGAAAAGACCATCTATGAGGGTTGTTATGCTGAGTCCGTGTTCAGCTATCTGCTCTCTATCCAGTATCTCCTTCTCGTTGTCAACGCGAAGCCACTCAAAGAAGAACTCGTATTTAGCATTCCATGCACCAAGCTTCGTCTGCAAACCATTACTCAATACGCAAATTTGGTTCAAGGCAAAAATGTTTGGAATATCTTTGCGATATGCCATAAGATTCTTGTTGTAGGCTTCCTCCACTTTTACAGTAGATTTCTTCAGTTCGATGAACACCACAGGCAGACCATTCACAAACAACAGTACATCAGGACGACGATAACCATAGTGTCCTTTTATCCACATTTGGTTGACACAGTGGAAATCGTTGTTCTCTACATTTTCGAAGTCAATGAGTTTAACGATATCAAAATCCTCACGATGTTGGTTTCGAGTCTTAACCTTTATACCGTTACGAATTTGGTTGTAGAACTTATAGTTCGTATCAACCATATCAGTGCCAGTATAGTCTTTGCGAAAGTCACGAACAATGCTCTTCAATGTCTCTGGGTCTATCTGCGGGTTGATTCGCTTCAAGGCGCTGAAGAACACTTCTGGCAGAATGCACTCAGAAGGATTGGCGCGACCAGTCTTGCTGACATCATCTTGTGCCGCAACACTTGGGTCACACTCTATTCTTTGCCATCCGTACTCAGGCAAAGAAAGTCGGTTACAAATGGCTTGTTCTATATCGTCTTCGCTAATGTATGATTTCATAATTCTAATGTATTCAAGGTTTTACTTCAAGTTTACCAGACATTAAACGAGGGAGCAGAAGGTCACGTTGGCGAGTAAGCAGTTTGATTTGTTCTTTTAGGGAGTCTATTTTCTTAAAACACTTTGAAGCAATGTCGTCATATTTTTGTATTAGCTCTATTGCTGGAAGTACAAATCTCATCCTTGTAAAGTTATTTTGTCTTAAAGATGGAACTGTTGCACCTGTGGCAACAGAAAGGAAATAACTTCTATTTGTCATTATCATATAGAACAGATACTTGCCTGTTCCTTCTATGGTAGGCTCAACACAATAACATCTTTGATGCAGATTGAATTTGCCTTTGTAATATCGAGGAATAAAAGAAGTGCCTTCGCCTGGAACGATAATAGCTTCACATTCTTTCAACCAGGTATTGCTCTTCTTTGTTTCTTGCGATCTATCAAATAGAGGATAAATACCATCTTCTTCTGCATCTTCTCTATTGCATTTTCCAGTGGAGATATTTGCAACATTACCTAATTTGTCAATCTTCCACCCCTTCGGCAATCCATTTTCCATTTCCACATTCTCGTGTCCGGGGAATCGGAAGCGGACGAACCATTCTTTGTATAGGTTCTCTGCCATCTGCTCTAACAGACGGATGCGCTTGGTGTTGTTCTCTATAAGAGTGTCATAGGTTGAGAGTATGGAGGCTATCTTTTTTTGGATGGAGAGAGGCGGTAAGTCAAATTGAATCTTCTTTATGAACTTCATGTCTGCACGTTGTCTACCACTAGCTCCAGACATACTATTTGCAGCAAGGTTTCTTATATACTGCTGTTTGATGAAATAATAGACATAATCATTGTCTGTTATGTTGTTTAAGCCCCTAAAGACAAAAAGTTCAGTTGAGCCTATACCTTTATCCTCAACCTTAGCTTGAGCCATTTTACCATTTTCAAGACAGGGAGTAATGCGTGCCATTAAAGTATCGCCTTTTTGAAACTTGCATCCACTTTGTCCTGAGTAAATCAAGGTGTCTTTGTTTGTGACATACTTTCTACCAACAGTAATCTTATCAATATCAATAATGGGATATTCTTTACCCTTTTCTAATTTTACGGTAGGATTACATTGAATACAATCTCCTATGCGACTTTTTTTCCATTCCATATTTATTTCCTTCTTGCTTGTTTCTCCAAAACACTTTTCTTCACAAAGTAGTTGCGGTCTTCCATTGACATAGGAAATCTTGCATTATCATTCATTGCATCCAGTTCATCTTGAGCAGCCTTTCTTTGGTCGCGTTTTTCCTTCTTGTATATTACAATCGGAATAACGACAGAAGCAAGAACTGCTAACAACGAGAACAATCCAGAATATTGATTCAGTATTTCCATAGTAACCTCCTATTCTCCAAACAATTCCTTCAAATTCTTTTCAATCTCACTCTCCAGAGTCTTTGCCTCTGCGGAGAGAGCTGCAAACTCAGAATTTAGCGACAGCATCTCTGTGCGGAACTCCTCTTCTGTCATTCCATCATCTTCAATAACCACGCCCACATAGCGACCTGCGTTGAGGCTATAGTCATTGTCTATGATGCCATCCTCACCTTCGAGCGTCGCAACCTTGCACAAGCCTATCACATCCTGATACTTGCCTTCTGGCCAGCGCTCAAGAAGCCAATCAACCTGTGATTGATAGTACTCAGCATCTTTAGTTCCCTCTCCTTGGGAGAGGGTTAGGGAGAGGTTTTTGTATTCTTCCACCAATGACCAGAAAGCATCTGAGTCACCTTCATAAAGACGACTGATAATGCCAAGGTTCTTTATCTGCTCTGGGGAGAACTTGCGATGCGCTCTGTCCACCTGCGTAAAGATATTGCGAGCATCGATGAAGAGAATCTCGTCTTTATTTATACGCTGCTTGTTGAAGAACCAAAGCGTAGCAGGAAGCGTAACGGTAGAGAACATATTGCTTGGCAGCGTCACCATCTGACTGATGATGCCGTCCTCTATCATCTTCTTTCTGATTTCCAACTCTGAGCCACCAGCATCACTGGCTGAGTTTGCCATAACGAGGGCAGCCTTGCCATTGTCATTGAGCGCAGTGGCAAAATATCCAATCCAAAGATAGTTTGCATTAGGTACTGTTTCCTTCTTGTCCGAAGCCTTCTTTCCACCTTTCTTCGTCTTGTTGCGAGGCACACCGTATGTATTGAAACGCCTATCATCAACAACTCTATCAACCACAACCTCATCCACATTGAACGGTGGATTAGCCATCACATAGTCGAATTGTCCAAAAGCGTTGTAAGGGTCGCTATAGAAAGAGTTGGCTTCCGTTATATCTCCACGTATATTGTTCAGCAGGAGATTCATCTTCGCCAGCTTCACCGTATCAGGCTCTTTCTCTACACCATAACAGCGGAAGTGCATCATCTCGTCGTTTGTCGCATTATGTCTATGCATATAGCGAGCTGCTTGCACAAACATACCTCCCGATCCGCACGCAGGGTCGAGGAACTTCTTATCGCCCGTTGTTGGTTGAAGCACCTCTACCATATACTGAACAACACTTGCAGGAGTATAAAAGGCTCCACCGCCTTGACCTTCTGCAAGGGCAAAGTTACCGAGAAAGTACTCGTAAATCTGACCGAACAAGTCAATGCTGATGCCCTCTGGAATGTCCTTGAACACACGAACTATGCGGCTCAGCAACTCTGGCTCTTCCTCTGGTACCAACTGACCATAGACTTCCTTCGGCAGCACACCTTCCATGCGAGGGTTCTCACGCTCAATGGCTTCCATCGCACGCTTAACGAGCAATGCCTTGTTTGCATCGTCCGGTGCATCGTTGATATGATCGAAATAAGCACACTCAGGAAGGAAGAATCCACACTTCTCCACGGCTACATCCTTGTAGTCCTTTTCCATGCGAGTGCCTTTATACTTATTATATTCCTCTTCTATCTCTTTCTTATGCTGCTTGAAAAGAACGTCAGCATAACGAAGGAAGATAAGTCCTAAGATAGGTTGTCCGTATTTATTGGCAGCCAAGTGAGCACCAGCACGTAGCATATCTGCCGAGTGCCACAGGTTGTCTTTAAGTGTCTTGAGTTCTAAGTCAGTCATATATTAGTATATGCCAAGCGATACCCAAGACAAGGCGATGATTATTATAAGGTTAATGCCGAAAGGGCATAAAAAAACGTAGGTATCTTACTTCTGCTCGTTAGTTATTCGAGGGTCGCCAAACCCTTACTTGCATAACGAAACAGAACGATACCTACGAGAGGATATAATATACCCATAAAGCGTACGTGAGGACGCGATGCGCCCTCTGTACGCCTACGGGTAGATATATAATCCAACCGTAGCATTCATTTCTGCATTGTTTTCGGCAAGTAATTCTGAAGTTGGCGATTTCGAATAACCAAAAACAAGCGTCCATAAACGCTTTTTCTTTTTATGTCTTGTCACGCCCAACCTACATTATTTAATAATATATTGCGGGCTATGACTTTGCAAAGGTACAAATTTTGATGATAAACGAGAATGTTTACGATAGAAATTGTTGCCTTACCTGTCTTTTTCATGATTTTCTTGCTGCACCACGAGATTACAAATAGCCTAAACTCTACCAATCTGCGCAAATATCATTTTAGGTTAAGTAGCTAATGGCAGCAGCATTGTCATTTGCTTTTGGCACGGCATTTGTAAATATAGGATGGAGAAAACAACTCTCAGGCGGGGCTATCCCCCACTCTATTACATTAATCCATAATAAACAACTGAAAAGATATGAAAGGTAATATTGGAGTAACTACCGAGAACATCTTCCCGGTTATCAAGAAATTCTTGTACAGTGATCACGAAATCTTCCTTCGTGAAATGGTTTCAAACGCCGTTGATGCTACGCAGAAGCTTAAGACCATACTTGGCTCTGACGCTCTCGACGGCGAAGACCTTGCGGTGCGCGTTGCCGTTGACAAGGAGGCTGGCACGATAACGATCTCCGACCGTGGTATCGGTATGACTGAAGATGAAATCGATCGCTACATCAACCAGATAGCCTTCTCTGGCGTCACTGACTTCCTCGAGAAATACAAGGACACAGCCAACGCTATCATCGGTCATTTCGGTCTTGGCTTCTACAGCTCGTTCATGGTTTCAGACAAGGTGGACATCATCACAAAGAGCTACAAGGAAGGTGCAAAGGCTGTGAAGTGGAGCTGTGACGGTTCGCCTGAATATGAGCTCACTGAAACTGAGAAGGACGCTCGTGGTACAGACATCGTTCTCCATATCGCAGAGGATTGCAAGGAGTTCCTCGAGAAGGACAAGATAGAGGCTCTCCTGAAGAAGTATTGCCTCTTCATGCCTGTGAACATCGTATTCGGCAAGAAGACTGAATGGAATGAAGGCAAGCAGGTGGAGACCGACGAGGACAACGTGATCAATGGCAACGAGCCAATGTGGACAAAGACTCCTTCTTCCTTGAACGACGAGGACTACAAGAAGTTCTACCACTTACTCTACCCTATGCAGGATGATCCTCTCTTCTGGATTCACCTCAACGTGGACTATCCTTTCAACCTCACTGGTATCCTCTATTTCCCTCGCGTAAACTCAAGCGTTGACCTTCAGAAGGGCAAGATTCAGCTCTACTGCAACCAGGTCTTCGTGACTGATCAGGTGGACGGCATCGTACCGGAGTTCCTCACTCTCCTTCATGGCGTGATCGATTCTCCGGACATTCCGCTGAACGTTAGCCGCTCTTATCTCCAGAGTGACCGCGACGTGAAGAAGATTTCAACTTATATCACGAAGAAGGTGGCTGACCGTCTCAACCAGCTCTTCAAGGACGATCGCAAGGACTTCGAGGAGAAGTGGGACGACCTCAAGCTCTTCATCAACTACGGTATGCTCTCTCAGGAGGACTTCTACAACCGCGCGAAGGACTTCTGTCTCGTGAAGGACGTCGAGGGCAAGTACTTCACTCTCGAGGAGTACAAGACTCTCATCTCTTCTGAGCAGACCGACAAGGACGGCAATCTCATCTATCTTTACACTGACGACAAGGAGGCTCAGTATTCGTTCGTAGAGGCAGCAAAGGCAAAGGGCTACAGCGTTCTGAACCTTAACGGACAGCTCGACGTTCCGGCAGCTTCAATGCTTGAGCAGAAGCTTGAGAAGACTCGTTTCGTTCGCGTTGACTCTGATGTCATCGACCGCCTTATCCAGAAGGAAGACGCGAAGAAGGCTGACCTCACAGAGGAGCAGACAAAGACTATCTCCGAGGCATTGAAGAACATGATGCCAAAGATGGAGAACGTGGATTTCGCCGTTGAGTTCCAGCCAATGTCTGACGAGCAGACTCCGCTCATCATCACCCAGAACGAATGGATGCGCCGTATGAAGGATATGAGCAAGTTCCAGAGTGGCATGGGCTTCTATGGACAGATGCCTGACTCATACACAGTAGTCGTAAACACTGAGAACACTCTCATGAAGGGCTGGATGACTGAGATCGAAGAGAAGGTGGAGACTCCAGCAAACAACGACAAGCTCTCTCAGGTCATCGACCTCGCTCTCCTTCAGAACAACCTCCTCAAGGGCGCGCAGCTCGAGAAGTTCATCAAGCGCTCTCTTGAGATGTTGAAATAATCAGAGAGAAACTCACAAAAAGAATTCCCGACATCAAGTCTGATAGAGACTGATGCCGGGAGTTTTATTTGCGTAATATTGAATTATTAAATTATTAACTTATCACTCTACTTTTCATCCTTCACGTAAACTCTTGCATCACCTTCTATGGTGAGAGTCTTTCCGTCTTCTGAGAGCTGTGCAGTAACATCATCAATCCTACCGTCCTTACTGATAGTCAGGAAGATAGAGCGAGCATTATCATCATACATCTGCCATGCAACGACCTTGAACTTAGGGATATTTGAGAATGCCTTGCCCTGAGATTTCAACTCAATACCTATTGGTTTCTCCTTTTCATTTGGGTCTGTGTAAACCCAGCGGCCAATGGCATTTGCGTATGTAGCGTAAGTCTCAACGTATGTAACCTTTGGCTTATCCTTGAGTTCACCACTGAAAATGACCTCACAAGTACCGCCTTCGATGATTCCGTGGCAGTTTGTCTTGTCAGTATCGTCATCCATAAGGAATGTCAGTGTGTCGCGTTCGCCTTCTTCATTTGCACTACAGAGCACGAGAACGTTCTGGCTTGTGCCCTGGCAGATAATACCAACGTAAGAAGAATCGCCCAAAAGGCCAGGAGCAACATTTGTATTGGCTATCTTCAAATCCTCTTCTGTCAAGGAATCTGTATCATGATCGCTAAGATTCTTTTCCGTCTTTCCGCCATCGCAAGCAGAAAAAGCGAGGAAAGCGACTGATGCAAAAAGAAAAATGAGTTTCTTCATAATTATTCTGAAAGTTTAATTAACCTTATAACCTCATCTTAATATTCCTGGTATGTCTGGAGAGCAGCGGTAAGCGCAACGAGAGCCGAGTTCCAGTTGATTGCAATTTCATTTGAAGTGTAAGAACCGGTATTGTCAGCATAGCGCTTGTCAGGCTGATCAGATGTGTAGTAATCACCCTCATTAGCTGTAGCATTAGGACCGCCAACAAGAAGTCCTGGTACAGGATCTTCAATGCCGTCAGCAGCAGAAATGCGGTGATGAGGATTCATCGGACTCTTTGTGCCGAAGCCTGTGATATAGCAGTAATCCAGCGGATTGCATCCAAGCATATAGTCTGCATTACGACGCGCATTGATGAGATATTTCTTATCGCGAGAAGCCACATAGGCCTGAACGAGAAGAATAGCCTCAGTAGCAGCACCTTCAGCTATACTTGCCCAGTGGAAGTCTGATTTCTTTGCACCGAAAGCAGCGTGGAACATAGTCTTCTCGGCATCCTTTATGTACTTATCAGCCCAACCTACAAGAAGATCCTTTGCATAGTTTTCCATCTTTAAAGTCTCAGCAGAACGCAGAGCTTTAGTGAAGTTGAAATGAGTAATCCATGAAGTAAGACCGAGTGTAGCTACATTTCCCCAAGTAGGAACTGAGAACTTAGCAGGCTTATACGACTCCGCTTCCTTCATGAAAAGTTCGTTACCCGTAGTGAGATAGAGCTCAACGGCAGCCCAGAAGAACTCGTCTTGAGCATTCTCGTCATCGTAAGTTCCAGTATTCACCTTTGGAGTGAAGTTCTTATTGAGCTCGTTCTGACGATAGTAAACATTAGGATTCTTCAAAGCCCAAAGATAAGCTTTCTTTGCAGCATCAATAGCCTTCTGCTTGAAACCAGGGAACTGCTTCTCATATGGCGCATAGATACGAGCAGCAAGGGCCATACAAGCAGCAAAATCAAGCGACGCGCAAGTAGTTTTCTTAACAACATAACGAGTCTGATGACAATCCTTTGGCATCACAAAACCCTCAAAGTTTGGAGTTGTCAACTTATGATAAAGACCGCCGTCAGTATCCTGCATTGTAAGCATCCATTCAAGGTTGTAATAAATCTCGTTAAGGAAGTCAGGTGCTCCATTGCCAGACTCAGGGATATTAATATTCATATCCTTAAGATACTCTTCTACAACAGGATAGAGATTAAGCATCTGGCCAATGGCAAAACCTGAATTCACGATATATTTGTTGAAATCGCCTGCGTCATACCACCCCTTTGGAGATGAAATCTTTGTTCCCGCAGGACGCTCTGCAGTAGCTGCCGAAGGATGAACAAGAACCTCTGTATCCATGTGAGCAGCAGGACGATTCCACTTACCTGCATATTTCGCCTCAATAGGCATTCCTGAACGCTGGTAGTAATAAGCCTTGAGACCGGCCTTGCACAAAGCGTCAAGAGCATTTTCCTTTACAGTGAACTTTGTCTTTGTCTTGTTGATTTCAAGAGTATAAACGCCTGGACGAATGATTGACGACATGTCAATATGGTAAGCTTTATCATCAGAGAATGGCGACTTATAGGTTTCGTTCTTGGTTAGAACACCGCTTAGAACCTTCATGCCATCAGCATTGGTCACAGAGTACTTCTTAAAGAGTTTTACATTAACGCCTTCCACAACAGCAACTTTCTCCTGATATGGGAAGAAACCGAGTTGATTGATGTGTACTTTTGTTTCCTGCGCAAGTGCAGATACTGATACTGCAAAAGAGAGCAATAAAGCAAATGATAATTTTTTCATTGTTAAAATAAGTGTATATTTTGGGCAAAATTACAAATATTTTGTGATTAGTCAAAAAGAATGAAACAAAAAATATACATTATACAGCAAAAAACAAAAAAACTCCACTTCCCAAAAGGGAAATGGAGTCCATTATTTAAAGAATCTGTAGAATTATGCTTCTGCAGTAGCTTCTTCTGCTGGAGTTTCAGCAGGTGCCTCAACAGCAACCTCAGCAGCTTCAGCCTTCTTACCACCACGGCTACGACGAGTCTTCTTAGCGCCAGCCTTAGCAGTCTTAGCCATGTTTGCATCGAAGTCAACGAGTTCGATGAAGCAAACATCAGCAGCATCGCCCTGACGGAAACCGAGCTTGATGATACGAGTGTATCCACCTGGACGGTCGCCTACCTTGTTTGAAATCTCGCCAAAGAGTTCCTTAACGGCCTCTTTGTTCTGGAGATAACGGAAAACTACACGACGATTAGAAGTTGTATCCTGCTTGCAGCGAGTGATAAGTGGCTCAATGAACTTCTTGAGTTCCTTAGCCTTAGCTACAGTCGTAGTGATTCTTTTGTGCTCGCTCATGATCAGAGAGATCGCCATGTTTGAAAGCATAGCGCTTCTGTGAGAAGCAGTACGACTGAGGTGGTTGAATTTCTTATTATGTCTCATTTTGTTTTTTAAGTTTTAGATTCTTGCGAGAGTATGCGCAAGAATAGATTACAGTTTGTAAACTGAAATGTCAGTTCCAAAAGACAGATTCAGACTCTCGAGCAAATCATCAAGCTCAGAAAGCGATTTCTTACCGAAGTTGCGGAACTTAAGGAGGTCAGCCTTGTTGTACTGAACGAGGTCTCCGAGAGTGTCAACATCAGCAGCCTTGAGGCAGTTGAGTGCACGAACAGAGAGGTTCATGTCAATAAGACGAGTCTTAAGCAGCTGACGCATGTGAAGAATCTCTTCGTCAAACTCCTGATTGATGTCAGTGTCGATGTTTTCAAGAGTAATCTTTTCATCAGAGAAGAGCATGAAGTGATAAATCAAAATCTTTGCAGCTTCTTTGATAGCGTCCTTAGGGCTAATGGAACCGTCCGTTGTCACTTGAAGGTTAAGCTTGTGGTAGTCAGTCTTCTGCTCTACGCGGTAAGGCTCAACATTGTACTTGACATTACGGATTGGGGTGTAAATAGAATCGATAGGAAGTACATTTACATCTGTACAGTATTCACGGTTTTCATCAGCAGGAACATAACCACGTCCCTTGTTGATCGTGAGGTCAATCTGCAGCGATGCCTTTGAATCTAAATGACAAATCACCAATTCAGGGTTTAACACTTCAAATCCAGTCAGATACTTGTTGATGTCGCCAGCCTTGAACTCAGTAGTGTTCTCGACAGTCACACTAACTTTCTCGTTCTCGAATTCTTCTACGATTTGCTTGAATCTCACTTGCTTGAGGTTCAAGATAATGTTGGTGACATCTTCACGCACACCTACTACAGAGGCAAACTCGTGCTCAACACCTTCAATCTTTACAGTGTTGATTGCGAAACCCTCGAGAGATGAGAGAAGAATGCGTCGCAATGCATTACCTACGGTAACACCAAAGCCAGGCTCGAGAGGACGGAATTCAAACTTTCCAACCTTATCGTTAGCCTCCAACATTACGACTTTGTCAGGTTTTTGAAATGCTAGGATCGCCATTAGTTCAATGATTATTTAGAGTACAATTCTACGATTAACTGTTCCTTGATGTTCTCGTTGATGTCAGAACGCTCAGGACGGTGAAGGAACTTACCGCTCTTTGTCTGCTCATCCCACTCAAGCCATGGAGTGTTAGCGTGTGCGCGGCCTGCAAGTGAAGCTTCAACTACTTCAAGGCTCTTAGACTTCTCACGTACACCTACAACCTGACCTGCCTTTACAGAATAAGAAGGAATGTTAACTACCTGTCCGTCAACAACGATGTGCTTGTGGTTAACGAGCTGACGAGCAGCACGACGTGTAGGAGCGATACCGAGACGGTAAACTACGTTGTCAAGACGACTCTCGAGGAGCTGGAGAAGCACCTCACCAGTGATACCGTCTGCCTTAGCAGCTTTCTCAAAGAGGTTACGGAACTGACGCTCGAGCACACCGTAAGTGTACTTGGCTTTCTGCTTCTCTGCCAACATGACACCATATTCAGACATCTTGCGACGACGGTTGTTGCCATGCTGTCCAGGCGCGAAGTTACGCTTAGACAAAACTTTTTCAGAACCGAGGATAGCCTCGCCGAAGCGACGGTCGATTCTTGATTTTGGACCTGTATATCTAGCCATAGATTAATCCCCTATTAACTCCTTTGTGAAGGAGTATCGCATGCGGGGCTTTACAATGCGATAATAAAAATAATAAATAAATGTGATTCTTAGACCTTACGACGCTTTGGAGGGCGGCATCCGTTGTGTGGAAGTGGAGTAACATCAACAATTTCCATAACTTCGATACCACATGAGTGGCATGCACGGATTGCAGACTCACGTCCGTTACCTGGACCCTTTACATACGCCTTAACCTTGCGGAGACCGAGGTCGTAAGCTACCTTAGCACAATCCTCTGCTGCCATCTGAGCTGCATAAGGAGTGTTCTTCTTAGAGCCACGGAATCCCATCTTACCTGCTGAAGACCATGAAATAACCTGACCTTCGCCATTTGCCAAAGATACAATAACGTTGTTGAAAGAGCTGTGAACATGAAGCTGTCCAATAGCGTCAACTTTGACATTTCTTTTCTTTGTAGTAGTTTTCTTTGCCATGACTCAATTAATTATTTAGTAGCCTTCTTCTTATTAGCAACTGTCTTCTTTCTACCCTTACGAGTACGAGCGTTATTCTTAGTGCTCTGACCACGAACAGGAAGACCGTTACGATGACGAACTCCACGATAGCAACCAATATTCATCAGTCGCTTAATATTCATTTGGATCTCAGAACGGAGATCACCTTCAACTTTGAATTCCGCGCCGATAATTTCACGGATCTTGGCAGCCTCGTCGTCAGTCCAATCGCACACCTTAGTGTCGCGGTTAACGCCGGCTTTATCCAATATCTTTGCTGAACTACTTCGACCTATACCGAAGATATAAGTCAATGCGATTTC
>JAZLHI010000159.1:0-7530 GCA_045616725.1 Prevotella sp.
CTTTCGTAATGCAGATGCATCTTAAGGGCGAACTTCCACAGATTGTTGACAAGCATGAGGGTGAGATATCAGAGATAACCAAGTTCGAGCGCAACCTTATCTTCTGCCTTGGCGTTGGCGGTCTCTGCTCTGTTCCTGTGTTCCATACTCTCACAGAGCTCCCTGCATTCGTAGGTATCCTCGGTGTTCTCGGTATCCTGTGGACTGTAACCGAGATTATTTACCGCAAGAAGGAGGAGCACGATCCTATGGCTAAGCGTGTGACAAAGATGCTTTCACGCATCGATATGTCAACAATCATGTTCTTCCTTGGCATCCTTATGGCTGTTGCTACACTCTCTGAGGTTGGCGTTCTTACAGCTATGGGACAGTGGCTTGACCAGACTATCGGTAACGACTACCTCATCACAGGTGCTATCGGTATCCTTTCTTCTATCGTTGACAACGTGCCTCTCGTAGCAGCTTCTATGAAGATGTATGTTATTGACTCTGCTCCAAACCTCATGGTTGACGGTATCTTCTGGCAGCTCCTCGCTTACTGTGCTGGTGTTGGTGGTTCTATGCTCATCATCGGTTCTGCAGCAGGCGTTGTTGTGATGGGTCTCGAGCACATCTCATTCGGCTGGTACCTCAAGAACGTTACATGGATTGCCTTCGTAGGTTACATCGCTGGTATCCTCTGCTACTGGGTAGAGAAGATGATTTTCTAATCTGAGTCAGCAATAATTCATTGCAAAATATCACAAGCGTTTCTGGTCATAATGGTCAGAGGCGCTTGTTTTCTTTTTTCTACCAAGCAAAAACGTTCTAGTTTAAAAGTGTGCGCTTAATGTGTGATTGAACGAGGGATTCCGAAATCTCATGAAAAATCCACGTCAGAAATGCCCTGAATTTTCCTTTTTTTAAACTTTCTCGTCAATTCATTTGCAGAATTGCGAAGAAAGATTTATTTTTGCACAATGAAAACAATAATCAAATAAAAAGATAAAGATTACTTACCTATATCCTTAATACCTATGAAATATTGCGATAAATGTGGTGCAAAGTTGGATGACCGCGCTTTGTTTTGTGCAAAATGCGGAGCAAAGGTCGTAGATGCTGACACAGAACAGACGCCAGTCACTGTGACAACGGAGCATCAGGCAAAGAAAGGGGTGAATCTCATTCCGGAAGCAGAGCCTAAGAAGAAATCGAAGGTTGGTATTGTCGTGGCTATCGCCGTGGCTGCCATTGCCGTCATTGGCGCTGGAGCTTTCGGCGTTTACAAATATCTACATAAGGACGACGAGCTGGAGGAGGTTATTGAGTACGCAAGCTACCTGAAATCGAAGCAGTTTCTCTTTGACATGAAAGTGATGGACCGCGCTGCGGAGTTGAATACCGACGTGGAGCTCCTGTATATGGACTTCCTCACAGACGGTTTTTCCAAGAACATTGGCGATAATACGAAGGAATATTTCGAGGAGAACCAGGAGTACTACTGGAATATGCTTATTAGTATAGACGATCAGGCTGAAGCAGAGGGAGACATGTATCAGGCTTCCGTTGACCGCCTCCACAAGAGTGGCGCACTTACATCAAGGCTGACTGTTGATGAGAACGGCAATGGCCATCTTGAGAAATACGCCTTGAACAATGATGACGCGGAAGAAATTGCCATGAACTCCTTCCACTTTTCCAATCTCTTTGCCACACCTGCCTACGCGGGATCTATCCAAAGTGGGTATGACAGCAGGAAAGTGGATAAAATGACAAAAAGGCAGGTGAGATATAAGCTTGTAAACATCGCCCAGCAACTTAGCGGCGAAGATTTGCGTGATCTCTTTAAGGAGATTCCAAGTGAATACAAGAATGGTGAAACGGATTTCAAGGGATGGTGGCAGGACTTGTCTGATGGCAAATATGACAATTATGCCTACAGAATACTGAAAGACCTGCATACTACAGATGCCGTGCATGGAGAAAATGCACCTGCGAAGCAACGCTTCTACGACCTTGCCGAGAAGATGGGTGCGGAAAGCCAGAAGGTATTTGCAGACATAGCCCGTCAGCAGTTCAAGGCTAAAGCTAATCTGGCAAAAGACCTCAGCCTACTTGAACTGACATTGCTTGCTGGCGCAACAGCTACAGGAGAGAAAGCAAAAGATGCTATGAGCGCTGGCCTTGACGCCAGTTCCGACGTCACGGTCTTGTACGACCAGACAAACGGTAGCTTTGACGACAGAAAAGAAATCTTTGGACGCAGGGCTTTGGACAAAGCCATGGAAAATCTGACATTATTCGGACGAAAGGTAAGCCCTATCCTCGGAGCAGGCGATGTCATTGACATGCTAAAGGTGGGCGGAGACTGTATAAAAGAGTGGGTTAAAGGCGACCGTGACCGCCCGCAGATAGACTGGGAATCGAAGAGGATTCCAGGCAAATTACTCCTAAGCGACGACGATAAGGATACGCCAGCAGTAATGGCTGTTGTGTATAATCCAATGACAGGCGAAGAGTACGCCACTGAATACAAGGACGAAAACGGCAATTTTGTGATAGATGTGTTTGATGCGAAAGACAAAGACTTTATGGTGGTATCACTCTATGACGATGAAGGTGGTAAGGTGACGCGTCATGTCAACGCGCCAAAGCCAGGCGAAAAAGTGAATAAAACATTTACATCGGAAGACGAGTGGAGCACTCTCAATCATGATGTCCTGCAGCGAGTAGATCGTGATGTATTGGAAAAGGACGAAAAGTTGGCAAAGGAAATGAACGACGATTCCAACGCGATATTTTTCAAAGATATTTACAATCGGGTTACAAATAAAGATGCCAAATATGACAAAAAGCGCAATGAGATAGAAAGCGCAAGGAGCATAAACAAGGACATCAAGAACGCTCTTGATGAGAGAATAAAGGCTAAGGCAGAAGCGAAAAAAGCCAAAGCCGAAGAAGAAGCCCGTAAAAAAGAAGAGCAACGTAAAAAAGACGAGTTGCGAAAAAAGAGGGAAGAAGAGCGGGAAAAGAAGGAAGAAGAACGAAGAAGGAAGGAAGAAGCCCAGAAGAGGGCCGAAGGTCCAGGCTTGTTTGAAAGCTGGGGCAATAAGCTAAGGGACTGGGCACAAGGCAAGATTAATGACTTCGTCGAAATGAACAAGACAAATGAAGACGAAGACGATGAAGACATGGGCAACGTCCCGCCAAAGCCTAAGGATGAAGACCAGAAGGCTCGCGAGAAAATAAGCGGCTTGGACGAAAACTTCTTCCTGGGAAGGTGGCAATGTTCTGCCATTGCCGGAAATGGCATGAAACTCCCTCCAGGACTGACACCGAAGATCACTGTCGTTTTCAACATCAACGGCACGTGGAGAGGCCACATGGAGGCCATGAACATCCCTGGTGGAATAACAATACCTGCATACGACAGCAGTGGAAGGTACTCGTTCGATGGCTTCAATCTCAAGTACAGCACCGGCGAGGTGTTTGTGGTAACAAAAATAAGCGAAAACAAGGTTGTTACCCGAGACATAAGGTCCGGAGCTACAGCCACAATGACAAGAATAAACTAAACCTTAAAATCAAAAGACCAAACTAAAAACAAAAAACCAAATATGAAAGCAATAAAATCTTTTATAGCAGTAGCTATTGTTGCCATGAGCTTCATCACTTCGTGTGACAAGAATGTCGCCAACCTGCAAGATCAGGTTGACTCGCTCACCACTATTCTCGACATGAACGAGAACATGCTAAACAGCACAAATGAGTTCATTAGCATCATGAACACCTCCATGGACAGTGTAATCATGGCTGACGGCAACTTCATGGTAGGAGCAAACAAGGAGGAAGGCGTTCTCGGCAATCGCGAGAAGATGGAAGCAAACCTCGAAACCTACAACAAGATGCTACAGAAGCAACGTGAGCGCATAGAGAAACTTGAAGCACAACTCGAAAAGATGGCTGGCGAAAACCTTGATAAGGGCGAACAACTTGATGAGGCGGCAAAGCAGAACAAGGCTACCATAGAGCGTATGAGCAAGATGATTGCGAATATGAAGGCGCAGATTGACGCCAAGGATGCTGAAATTAAGCGCTTGCAGCAGGAGATTGCAAATAATCAGTTGGATATCAGTAAGTTGAAGCAACGCAACGAAAGCCTCACTCGCGACGTAAACACTCTTACTGAAGCCAACCAGCGTCAGCAAACAGAACTGAACGAAGCAAAGACACAACTCAGTACTGGCTATTATATTGTTGCATCGAAGAAGGAACTGAAGGAGCTAAATATTATAGACGGTGGCAATCTGTTTAAGAAATCAAAACTCAATATGAGCAATGCAAGTCTTAAGAATTTCAAGAAGATAAACATCTACAGCACGAAGTCTATCCGTATTCCTGATTCTTCAGCAAAGCTTCGCACTCAAGCTCCTGAAGGTAGCTATACTATCCAGAAAAACGACGACGGTACTTGCACTCTCGTTATCAGCAATCCTGATAAGTTCTGGAGCCTTGTTGATGCCCATGTTATTCAGTATTAGAAGGGACTCAAGGCATTCAAAGACTTCATTTCAATTGTTTCAAGTATTCCAAAAGTTAAAGAATAGTATAATATGTCATATTGTATTTACTGCGGCACAAAGAACCGCGACGAAGCATTATTCTGCAAGAATTGCGGAAAGCCATTGTCTGAACCAGAATCGGAAGAAGATAAAGTAGAAGAGCAAGTTGTTGAGGAAGGGCCTGTTGCTGAGAAAGAGCCTGTTGTACAGGAAACTCCGGTCGTTCCAGAAAGTCCGCTAGATCCGGAAACTCATGCCGCTCCAGAAAGTTCGGTAGCTCCGGTTATTCCGGAAAGCCAGGCTATCTCGGAGAATCAGTTTGTTCAAGGTGTTTCTGTTGCTCAAGAGCAGCGAAAACCTTCTTATTCTACGACGGTCAATGTATCGAAACCGAAAAATAAGGCTCTTATTACAATCATCATACTCATACCTATAATCCTTCTCTTGGCGGCTCTCGTTGGTGGTGCCATCTTTCTTTTCAGTGCATCAAAAACCATCAAGGACGAAATGTCAGATACCATGGAAGTCGTAAACCATGAGACAGAAGCGAATCAAGAGAATGAAAATGGTCAACAAGATACGATTGCTATCCGCGAGAATGTTTCTGATGAGAGTAAAGCGGAAGAGGCTGATGGCGCAGAAGATGCTACTGATGTTTTCGCAGATAATACTACATCAGAAACTGCTGCCTCAAGTGCAAAATCATTGAGCACAAGGACAAAGCCTTCACTTGCGGAGTTCCAGACTTGGTTCATAAACGGTGCTATGAGAAGAGGAAAGCCAAGCGGCGTGAAGATTCTCTCTGACATTTCCGAAATATCAGGTTCGTGGAAAGCATTCCTCTTCCTTGATCCTTCAAACAAATATGATTGCAAAGCCCACACCCTTGGTACAATAACCATTGATGGAACAAACGAGAAAGTGAAACTTTACCTGAAACGCTATTCTACACGTTTCTTCTCCGACAATGAAACATTGAATGAGGCGAACGAAGCTCCTGACGCATTTTCAGCTAGATGGTCGGCTGGAAAACTCAATGCCAGCGGTGTCGGATCCATGACAATCACAGACTTTTGGGAGCAAGATGGCAAACAGTATGCAATCGGAACATTCTCCGCACAAGATGGAATTCCTGCTTCTTTGGCAATGGTTAGACCTTAAATGCTCTGCAAAGATTGTGAGACTCCATTTAGTATGGCATCGGCGATGATGGCTTTCTTCACGCGAGTGAGAGTATAGCCGAGCTGGTTCTTGCCACGCCAGTTGTGGTGGTCTTCAGCGGCTTTGCTGGGTCTCATGCCAATACCCCAAATTCTGTCGAATGGACTTGCCTCAACGAGCACTTTGTCGCCAGTGGCAAGGAGAAGTTCTTTTAGGCGATGATTCTGTGAGAACTTAGCGTAATTGCCCTTGAAGACAATCTTTTGGCTGTGCTCATTCCAAATCTCGGAATCGAAGTTCTTGACCATGCGACCGAGTTTCTTGCATGTGGCAGGATCGTGCGAACTGAGTATTTGCTTCAATATATCCATGTCCTTGAAAAGTAGCGCTTTCTCCGACATCATGTATTGCTCCATGCAGCTGTAGCGATGGCCATCAACCATGAATGGCTTCATATACCACTGGCTGAAAACAGCCTTGTCGCCCACTTTCTTCGGGTCATGGCCATAGAAGAAGAAATATTCAGGCTCTTCGTCGGACGGAATAATCTCCCAGTGTCCACCCTTATCAGGACCGACACGCTTTATCTTGCCTTCATCTATCAGTTGGCGGATAATCTTTGCCACGCCACTCCTTGAAAGACCGAGAGCTTCTTCCAGTTTCTCACGTGTGATGTTAGGATAAACCTCCATCACAATCATCACTTTCTGCCAATTTTTCATCTTCATAACCTCTACGGATTTACGGATTTACAAATTTACAATTTACAATTTTCTCACCCTTCGCTTCTGTTATAAAACGGAAGGTGTCTTCTTTTATTATGTTTTCTGGTTACTTTTCCTACATTCCCCCTCGAAGGGTAGGGGGCTTTAAGCCACCCCAACCTTCTTCATCTTGTAATCTACCATCTTACCACTTCTCTTTGTTCCACTCAACATCTTATACTCCCTTGCAAACTTGCGAGCTTCCACCTCACTCACAAACTCACCAACCTTCATCTTCTTCACAAACACCCACTTCTCGTCCATCTTACTTTCATCACCATAATTAATATCCATCCACACCTCGCGGTATAACTCTATCACATTTCCCTTGCTAATCTGGCTCTTCTCAACCTTACACTCCTTACCTTCCACATACTCCTCTGCCTTTTCCTTCTTAATCACCTTAACCACAGGGATTTCCTTTTCTTCCTCATCACCCTTCTTTCTCTTCTCACTTACCACCACAACATCTTCCATCTCATCATCAAACTCCATATCCTTCAACTCTTCTCTTACCTCCATCATAATCTTGCCGAGGAGATTCTCACCCCATTCATCCATCTTGTTCATCACCTCCTTGTCACTCTTGCAGATACCAATACCCCAAGTGCGATCCATAGGATTGCTCTCTGCAATAAGCTTCTCACCAGTCTCCAACAACATCTTGCGGAGATCCCAGTTCTGAGAGAACTTTGCGAAGACTGCATTCTTTACAACCTTCACCTTCACCTCATTCCACTTCTCTGCATCGAAGTTCTTAACCTCTCTGCCGAGATGCTTCATCTCAACAGGATTCTTTGAGTTCATGATCTTGTTGAAAGTCTCGAAGTCACGGAAGATGAGAGCCTTCTGTGCCATCATGTACTGCTCAACGCAACGGAACTTATTACCATTCACCACAAACTCACGAACGTAATGGTTAGAAAACTCGGCGTATAGGTCATTTTGCAGGATGATTTTGAGTACTTATACCTCAATGGGTCAATTTGCAGGATAAGAAATCAGCTTCAAAATTTGGTCTGGTACGAAGAAATCAGTACCTTTGCCGATGCTGTCTGAAGCAT
>JAZLHI010000160.1:0-42510 GCA_045616725.1 Prevotella sp.
TTACAGAGGATAATAAGGACGACGTTCTCAAGGCTGCTTGCGAAATCGTTTCTATCACAGTTCAATAAAGCCACTGTTCATGCATTCCTCCGTCATTCTTGACGGAGCAAATAAGCCACAGTTCCCGGCGGTTTTCCGCCGTCGGGAACCCCTAAACCAAAACAAACAAAATGAAAACAAAACTTTTATATAGCTTGCTCGCCCTGTTCATCGGCTTCTCGCTCACTTCTTGTAGCGACGAGGAAGAATATACGAGCAACAAAGGCGTGCTCATTTCCGACAGCAATGTCGTGACAGGCACTGCTGAAGTAAGCGCTACTTCTGCCAAGTTCAACGGTAGCGTGAGCGGACTTGAGTCGCAGGCAGCTTCTGCTTACGAGACAGGTTTCTTGTATGGCTACGCAGAAAACAACCTCTCAGAGAAGGTCATCGCTTCTGGTGGTTCTGAGTTCCAGGCTTCTGTATCAGGCACTACTGGTCAGACTATCTACTATCAGGCATACGTTACTCTCCAGGGTAAGGTTACCTACAAGGGACAGGTGCTCAGCACTGTTCTCACAAACGCCAAGGCTACCACAGGCCGTATGGAGATCGTTGGCAATGTCGCAACTCTCACTGCTACATTCGCTGAGAATGCTGGCTGCAATGCTGTTGGTATCATCGTCAGCGGTGACGAGAATGCCGAGAAGGCTAAACTCAACGGTGTGAAGTTCGCAAGCGAATCAGAGTCATCTGCTTCGGTTTCTATTGACGGTCTTGTTCCTGGCAAGACTTACTACTACACTGCATACATCGACCTCGGCAACGGTATGGTTTACGGCGAGACAAAGGCGTTCATGGCACCTACTCAGGTTGCTATCAATGTTGAAGAGGAGTTCGTTGACCTCGGCCTTTCTACCAAGTGGGCAAAGCGCAACATCGGTGCTACAAAGCCAACTGAATTCGGTGGTCTCTTCGGCTTCGGCGATGTTATCGGCTTCAACGCAAGCATCAAGCCTGAAGACTATGCTTCTTCAAGCACTTACAAGACTGCTGAAGACGTTGCGTATGTAGCTTACGAAGGCAAGGCTATGCTCCCTACTGCTGACGAATTCGAAGAGCTCTTCAGCTGCTGTGATTATGAATGGACAGAGCAAGACGGCGTTCAGGGCTACAAGTTCACTTCCCGCAGCAACGGCAACTCTATCTTCCTCCCTTGCGCTGGTTCACGCACTCAGAGCACATTCTCTGGCGTTGGTTCTGACGGTCACTACATGACTGGTTCCGTTAACCCTTCTGATAGCAAGTTCTACATCTCTTACGACTTCAACTCTTCATTCAACGGTCGTGGCACACAGCCTGTATATGCAGCTCTCTCTGCTCGCGCCGTATCTACTGCAAAGAACGTTCCATTCGACAAGACTAAGCTTTACCAGAAGTGGTATCTCGACAATGGTCAGGACGGCAAGCAGCACGTATTCGAAGGTCCATTCACTCAGTTCGGCGTTCACGATACTTACGGCACTATCACTAACGGTGAGCCTAACATCTACGAGGATATCCACTGGGAGATGGGTAAGGACCAAGGTTGGATCGGCTATACTTACGGTAAGGACTACGGCTACATGGAGTTCAAGGAGGATGGCACTGTAAACATCCACCGCATCGCAGAGGATGGCACTGTGTCTGACGAGGTTGCAAACTACTCTATCGATGAGAATGCCAAGACAATCACTATCGATAAGGACGTTATTGCTGCCAACACTTGGCTCGGCACTAAGAGCGGTACTCTCAACATCCTCTCTCTCAATGACAACCAGCTCCAGATTGCTCTCCCTGATGGTGCTTACGGCTACTCTCTCAACTACTACAGCGACTCAAAGCGTATCGCTGATGAGGCTATCTCGGTTAATCTTCTATGCGTTGGCGGTGACTGGGAAGGCACATGGGGCACACAGGTTGACGCTATTGCTCCTGCAGAGCTTAATGGCACTCACACATTCAAGTATGAAGGCGCTTGCGTAAGCTCAATGGTGTTCACCCTCGACTTCGGTCAGCTCCTCGCTAAGTATCCTAACGCTACTGTTGTTGTAACAGACATGAAGTGTGATGGTCAGTCTATCGCATTCGATGGCAACAAGTTCCGTTACGGAGACATCGAGAACAATGGCAACTACCGTGTTGAACTCTTCAACATCTGGGGTAAGGCGGCAAAGAGCGAAACAGTTGACTCTCCATTCTCTGACGCTGGCTTCGTAAATAACGATCCTGCGTTCCACTTCGCAGAGTCTCTTGAGATTACTTACAACATCAACACTGAAGGTCAGACTACTTACACTCCAAACCTCATCACTATCAACCCTTCATGGGGCGGCGATTGGAGCTACAACGACGGCACTAAGTTCAATGTTGCAATCAACCCAGAGACAGCAATGTACGAACTCTCTCAGACTTCATTCTCAATGGTTCTCAATGCTGATGGCATGGGCGACGGTTCTATCATGACATTCGTTGAGACTGACATGCTCTACTACTCATTCCCTAACATCAAGATGCAGCTTGACAAGGTTGTTCTTGACGGTCAGGATCTCTCTGGCTGGGATGCTTCGAAGATTGTCAACACAAGTGCTGACGGCAATGGCGTCAAGCATCGTCTTGAGCTTTGGAATACTTACGGCGAGACTCGCCAGGGCGGCTGTGCATTCGGTACTCCTGAAGGCGACGTCATCAAGGAGCTCGCCTTCACTAAGTCTATGCAGCTTGATTTCACAATCAAGAGTCTCTTCTAATGAAGGATAATTATTAACACTATAGGTGTAGCCATACTTGGCTACACCTTATTCTTATTATTGCAAATGAAAAAACTTTCATATTTACTTCTCTCTCTCTTCGCACTGATCACTGGCGTAACATTTGTTTCTTGCGGCAGCGACGATAACGACAGCCCTACCCCACCGGCTCCTGCCGTAACCATCACTCCTGCTTCAATGTCGTTCACATGCGACGGCGGCAGCCAGGAGGTTACTGTCAGCGTGGCTGATCTTTACGTGAAGTCAGAGGCGTCTTGGCTCTCTGTTTCCAAGAAGTCTTCCTCTTCAAGCAGCTCTGTCTATACCGTAACTTGCCAGGAGAACACTACCACTGACGAGCGCAAGGGAACCGTTCTCTTCAACAACGGTGGCACTCCTGTTCGCCTCACTGTCACTCAGGCTGGAAAGGAAGTCACTCCTCCTATGCCGGAACCAGAAAAGAAGGAATTCCTCTCTGCAAAGGAGACTGCTAAGGATATGTATCCAGGCATCAACCTCGGCAATACACTTGAAGCTGGTGGCGGCAATGACGTCTGCTGGACAAACGAGGGTGGTCTTGGCTATGAGACTGTCTGGCAGAAGACAAAGACTACTCAGGAAATCATCAACCTTTTCAAGCAGCAGGGCTTCAAGTCTGTCCGCATTCCTGTAGCATGGGTTATGGGACACATCACAGACAAGAACAAGGTTACTATCGACAAGCAGTGGATGGCTCGCGTGAAGGAAATCGTGGACTACTGCATCAAGGCTGATATGTACGTCATCATCAACGACCACTGGGACGGCGGCTGGCTCGAGAACAACATCTCTCCTTACAGCACCACTCGTGCTGAGCAGCTCAAGACTCTCTGGACAAACATTGCCAATGAGTTTAGCGACTACGACGCTCACCTTCTCTTCGCTGGTCTCAACGAGCCTAATGCCGATGGTCAGACAAAGACCAACGACCTCATCAAGTATGAGGAGGACTTCATCAATGCCGTTCGTGCTACTGGTGGCAACAATGCGAAGCGTATCCTCATCGTTCAGGGGCCTAACACAGACATCGAAAATACAGACAAGTATTACAGCATGCCTAAAGACCCAACTCCAAACGCTCTGATGGCGGAAGTTCACTTCTACCCATATCAGTTCTGCATGATGGAAGAGGATGCATCTTGGGGCAAGCAGGTTTTCTTCTGGGGCAAGGATAACCATGTTTCAGGCACATACGCTGCTTACAATGGCACAACTGGTAAAGAAGAAGACGATGTCCTCGCTCAGTTCAAGAGACTTAAGGCGAAGTTTGTTGACAAGGGCGTTCCAGTAATCATTGGCGAGTATGGCGTTCTCTGGCGTAACCTCAAGCAGGCTAATCCAAAGATTGACGACGAAGACTGCCAGAACAAGCATAACGCTTCGGTAAAACTCTTCCATAAGGTTGTCAATGAGTATGCCATCAATTACGGTATGGTTCCATTCGTTTGGGAAACAAACGGCCTTAACCCAAAGCATACAATGGACGTCCTCAACCGTGGTACTCTCTCTGTCCACAACACTCACGCTATGGAAGGCATCAAGGCTGGCGTAGCTGCCGGCAAGTGGCCTAACTAGTTCGCTCTTTGTGCGAGGCTAATGGGTAATGGCTAAAGGTAAATATCCTTTCAGGCTATATATTCCAAAATAAAACTAAAAAGGAGGTAAACACTCATCAAACAGTGTTTACCTCCTTTCTTCTTTATAGAGAGCCTTCAGCCTTTACCCTCGCGAACTCGCTCACGACCTTATTGCTTCACGAGCTCGAAGACGCGTGAGGCGAATTCGTCGTAATCGTCGAACTTCAGCTCGATGCCTGTGTTCATAAGCACGCGGCCGGAGACGGTCTTGCCGTCGAGATGAGAGCGGCGCTTCTCGTCAACGACATTGATCTCGCGGATCTTGTACATCGCGTTCTCGTCGAGACCTGCCATGCGAACGAGAGGGAAGCGCTGGATCTTGAAGCTGCGAAGCTTGTAGGCGAAGAATACTGCCTTGTCCTTGTTCTCCGAAACATACATCAGTGAGGCGAGGTCAGGGTTGTCGTAAGGCGAAACGAGACGGTACTGATCACCGAACTGCACTGTCTCGCGGATGCCCTTGTACTCCTGGATAGCCTTCTTTGCAAACTCAAACTCCTGCTCGTTCATCTCCTTTGGCTGCATCTCCATGCCGAGACGACCGCTTGAAGCCACGTCGAAGCGGAACTTGATAGGTATGTTGCGGCCCGTGTTGTGGTTAGGCGATGTGCTGACATGCTGTCCCATGGATATTGCTGGATAGAAGTAGCTTGTGCCCCACTGGACGAACACACGTTGGAGAGCGTCAGTATTGTCAGATACCCAGAACTCATCGAAGTAAGGCATTGAGCCGTAATTTGTGCGACCGCCACCCGAACCGCAAGCCTGGATGACCTTGTCTGGATACTTTGCACGCACGCGCTTGAAGACCTTGTCAAGGCCGAGCACATAGTCAACATAGAGGTTGCTCTGTCGGTCCTTTGGCAAGTAAGGCGAGCCGTAGTTTGCCATTGGAGTGTTGCAGTCCCACTTTATATAATAGAGGTCTGGGAAGTTTCCGAAGAGGTCGTCAACAACCTTGAAGACGAAGTCCTGAACCTTTGGGTTCGTGAGGTCAAGAAGAGCCTGTGTGCCACCGCGACCAAGCTGAAGAGGACGAGCGCCAGCAGTGAGTACCCAGTCAGGATGCTTCTCAAAGAGCTCAGACTTGGTGTTTGTGAACTCCGGCTCAATCCAAATTCCGAACTTCACTCCCGACTTCTTAGCCTGCTCAAGCAAGCCTTCTATGCCGTGAGGAAGCTTCTTCTTGTCAACCACCCAGTCGCCGAGGGTAGAGTGGTCGTCGTTGCGCTGGTACTTGTCGCCAAACCATCCGTCGTCCATAACGAAGAGTTCGCCGCCGAGCGAGGCGATGTCATTCATCATGCCTGCCATGCCTTCCTCGTTGATGTTAAAGTAAACGCCCTCCCAAGAATTCAGCAGTATGTCGCGTTTCTTGTCGCCATGTGCAATCATGCCATTGCGAGCCCATTTGTGGATATTGCGCGACACACCGCCAAGACCCTTGTCAGAATAGGTGAAGGCGAGCTTCGGAGTGGTGAATGTCTTGCCCTTGTCAAGATGATACTGCGAGGCGAAATCGTCGATGCCGGCATAGAAGAGGTGGTAGTCTTGGTCTGTAGTCTCAAGGCGGAGCTTGTAGTTGCCGTTCCAGCAGAGCACGGTACCGATGCAACGGCCACTGTTCTCCTGTGGCTTTCCGTCAAGCGAAATCATAAGCTCAGGGTGAGTGGTGTGGGCATTGCGCGAACCGTCTGTATTGGCAATATACATTCCCCCCATCTCAACCTTCTCTGTTGTCACGCGAGTCTCGTCAGCCCATGTGCCGTGGAGATGGGAAGTCCAAACGTCGCCGCGACGGATAGGCATGAAGCCCGAGTCGTAGTGGTTGAGGATGATTTCCTTCTTTTCGTTGTTTGTAATCTCTGTCCAAGTCTCGATGATGTCCTGAGCGTCGTGAGTCTGGTAGAAAACGGTCACGCCGACAGGATAGATTTTGTCTTGCATCTCTATGCGGTAGAGCTTTCCGTCGGCAGTCTGCTGCTCAGTCATGTTCTTGTATTCAAGGGCGAGCGTCTGGTTGCCGTCAGCATGCTGCAGCTGGAGGCAAGAAGGATAGTTATAGGATGTTCCGAATACAGGATAAGCATCCATCCAAGCCTTTGGAGTTCCCTCAAAGTCCTGCATGGAGATCTTGTCGCCATAATAGCGCACCTTCAGCGCATCGCCGTCCATGGCGGTGAGCATTAGAGAGGAGTTGTTTGTAGAAATGATGAAGTCCTTTGCCTGTGCAGCCATTGCCGCCATGAAAGCAAAGAGAAGGAAGGTTAGTTTTTTCATACGGTTATATTATTTTTCGATAATTCGATGTTCCTATGATTCAATCATGTTATTTTTCGCTGCAAAGTTACTGTTTTTTTGTCTTTTTACCAAACATTTTGCGTACATATTGTGAATAAGAAGTACATATTGTGAAGTTCACAAATTGTACATAACCATTTCACGTCGTGTACTTTAAAACCTTTCAGAACATCATACTTTTGCACTCAGAAAATAACAAACGACCCCTCCCGACCTCCCCACAAGGGAGGAGTCAAAAAACAAACCCAAATTATTAACAACTTAAAAAACTTAAAATTATGAAAAGTGTATTTGCAACAATGGTAAAGATGTTCACAGAGTCAATGGAAATCATGGGTAATGGCGCTCTCCAGCGCAGAATCGCATGCAAGACAATGAACGGTTATCTGTAATTAATAACTCAATAACTGAATAATTCTATAACTCAATAAAACCCCACACCAGATATTATGAAAAGATTCTTTAACGCAATGGCAAAGTGCCTCAAGGAGGCAGCAGAAATAATGGGTAGAGCAGATGTTTATACCATCGAATATCCGGATACTCCAATGGGACTCTATCGTATGTATTAAGCCCCGCCATACATATCATTTAACTTCTAAAACTTACTTCAACCTCATAAAAATCAGAAAACTATGAAACGCTATATTAACACAATGGTAAACTTCTTCAATGAAGTGGTCGAAATGCTCGGAGAGGAAGATCCTTACATGTCACACATCCCTACAAACGGTTCAATACTGTTCTACGAAAGATACTAGAATCTTATGATAGTAGTGGTACACAGAAACGATAAACTGTAGTCCACTAAAAAGGCACTTACGATTTTCCCGTAAGTGCCTTTTTGCTTATGTTCTTGGGAGTTCCCATTGGTATTCTTGGGAATTCCCGTAGATATTCACGAATTAAACTTATGCTTCTGCCCCAGCAAACTTGTTCATTCCGCGTATCATGTGGCGGAGACAGCCAAGGAGCTCTTGCGATTCCTGAAGGATATGAACGGTGAGAAGCAAGGTGTTGATGTTCTGCTTTTCGTCTTGCAATGTGTCGAGCACCTTCTTTCTGTCTTCTGAGATTATGCTTTGTGTTGCCAAACACATCTCGCGAAGGTGTTCTGCCTCAGTGAAATCGCCTGTTTGAAGCATTGAGAGAGTAGCCTTGAAGAGCTCTATTACATTGTTTCTCGTATCAATGAAGCGCTCGTGATAAGCAAGAGGCAGCGGCGAGAAGTTGTTTCCGATATGCTCCCTGAGCGGATCGTTTATGCGCTTCATGCAGTAGAGCATCTGCTGGCATGAGTTTATGCCAAGGAAGTACCAAGTGTTGCGCTGGATGACAGTGAGCGGATCGAGTCGGCGCATGGCAATAATCTCACGACGGCGCTGGCGTTTCAGTTCCTTGCGCTCATCGTCGATAAGCGAAGTTCCGCGACGCAGCGGGCGATACTTGCTCGTGAGGAAACTGTCTGTAGCCTTGCAATAAGTATCTATGACGAACTGAAGGCGAGCAGCATTGCCCTTGCGTATGTGGCGGCAGAGGTTTTGCCATATCTCTGACTCGTTGCGCGTTCTCATCATCTGCTTGAACAGAGTATCGTCTTCCTTCACCTCATCCTTGAACTTCATATTGCTGCGAACGAGCAGGAAGATAGCAAGGGCAATGGCACAAGCCATAGCGATGTAGCCACCGAAGAAGAGGCCGTTTGTCACGAGGTAACAAGCGATGAATGCAGCACCAGCCGTAATGAACCAACCACCGATGACGCTCAGCACGCCAGTGATGCGGAATACAGCGCTCTCACGACTCCATGCACGGTCGGCAAGGCTTGTACCCATAGCGACCATGAAGGTTACGTATGTCGTGGAGAGAGGGAGTTTGAGACTCGTACCGATAGCCACGAGAAGTCCGGCAAACACAAGGTTTACGGCAGCGCGGATAAGGTCAAAGGCTGCACCTTCAGGCAGCACCATTGCGTCGCTGTTGAAGCGAGAGTCAACCCATCTGCCTACAGGTGCTGGCACAAACTTCACAATACGAGTAGCCATCTTTGAGGAAGTGCGAACAAGAGTGCGTGCAACGGCTGACGAACCGAACATCTCGTCGCCTTCATCCTGACGAGAAAGGTCAACACTTGTCTTCACAACGTTTTGTGCCTTCTTCGAGAACACGAGCGAGAGGACCATCACGAAGCCTGCTATGATGAGGAAGATTGTTGGTGTGTGTGCGCTTTCCATAAGCGAAGTCATGAGGAAACCGTCAGGATTTCCAGAGCCGTTTGCCGCATAATCCTGATAAGCTTCCAAGCCTGTAAGCGGTACGCCCACGAAGTTCACGAGGTCGTTGCCGGCGAATGCCATTGCGAGGGCGAACGTTCCGAGGAGTACGACAAACTTGAGCACAGGCATCTTGAAGGCGCTTGCTATGGTCATGATGACGCTGAAGACGAGGAAGCCGCCGCCAAGGATGAGCCATGTGTTCTCGTTGATCATCTCCTTGAGTTCAGGAGACATGAACGAGCTGCCCTTAAGACCATTGATAAGGAGGAACCAGATGATGCTTGTTACGGCGATGCCCGAGAAGATACCGATCTTCAGCGAACTGCTTGTCATGCCGCCCATGTCGCCATTGTATGCCGTTGTCTTGCCGTTTACGCGATAGGTGAAGGTGAAGACCATACGGCTTATCCACATTACAACCATACCGACCACGAAGGCTATTGCCACGGAGAGGAAGATACCCATGATTACGGAGATGGCTTTCTCCGTGTTGAGCAGGTCGCCAAGTCCGAGAAGCGTGCCGTCGGCAGCTGTAGCGTCGCTCATGATCTTAAGGATGGCGATGGCGAAAGCACCACCGAGGAGCTCGAAGACCATGCTGACCGTAGTGGAAGTAGGCATGCCGAGGGTGTTGAAGATGTCGAGAAGAATGACGTCCGTAACCATTACGGCGAGGAAGACGCACATCACCTCATAGAACGTGAAGTGCTCTGGAGTCATGATGCCGTGGCGTGCCACATCCATCATGCCGTTGCTCATGGCGGCTCCGGCGAATACGCCGATGGCAGCTATCAATACAATAGTGCGGAACTTCGCCACCTTAGCACCGATGGCGGAATTGAGAAAGTTTACCGCGTCGTTGCTGACGCCGACCACGAGGTCGAACACTGCCAGCACACAGAGGAATATTACTATTCCGAGAAAAACCGTGTTCATAAATAAGCCCCCCAGCCCCCAAAGGGGGAGTTTTTAATTGACTTGGAGGTAGAGCCAACTTCTAATTTTACATTTTATTATTGATAATTTACCTATTGAAGTAGGAGGGTCGCAGCCTTTTTATAATGCTAAGTAGGCTAATAATCCAATGATGAGAACAATCATTGTCCAACGGAAATAATCGTAGTACCGCTGTATCTTTCTTGCTTTTTCTTCTGTCATAAAGAGAGATGTTTCAGGGGGTTCAGAAGTTTCAAGGGTTTCAAAGGTTTGCCAACTCATTGATTATGCCGTCGGCAAGTCCCATTGTCGGCACTATGATGTCTTCTGCCTTTGCGACTTCCGCCACCATGAGGAAGAGCTTTGCAGCAGGCACGATGACGTCGGCACGGTCTTCGCGGAGGTCATACTGCTCCATGCGCTGCTCCACGGTGAGAGCGGAAAGGTTTTCGTGCAGCTTGGCAAGCGAACTGACCATAATCTTATCTGACTTACGCTCAGCCTTCGGTGTGAGTCGGTAGAGCTTGTTGATGTTGCCGCCGGAACCGATAATCTGAATGTTGTCGATGCCACGGCAGAACTTCGCCACGGCATTGCGCATAGCATCCCATCTTGCCTGTGTGACAGTGTCGGCAAGCATACGAAGCGTGCCAATATTGAACGAACGACTCTCGATGAGCGTGCCCTCGCAGACAAGCGAAAGCTCTGTGCTTCCGCCGCCAACATCCATGTAGAGCAGGTTGCCCATCATCGACTTGTTGCAGTCGCGAAGTATGCGTGCCTCTTCGTCGCCAGTGATGATGTCGATATCGATGCTCATGTTCTTGCGGATATGGCGGAGAATCTTCTTTCCGTTCTTTGCATCGCGGAAGGCAGAGGTGGCACATGCGCGGTAGTCCTGCACGTTATAGATGACCAGCAGTTGGCGGAAGACCTTCATGGCGCGTATGAGCTGCTTCTCGCGCTCTTCGCTTATCCTGCCAATGCTGAACACGTCTATGCCCAGACGGAGTGGGATGCGTACGAACTGCAGCTTCTTCATTCGGAATCTTGGCTTCTTCTTCAGTTCGGAGTTCTGCGCCTTGTCATCAGCATCCTCAATGCGATCTACCTGCTTGATGAGAATGCGCGCTGCGTTGGAGCCAATGTCTATGGCTGCAAGGTTGAATCTGTTTGGTGATATTTCTCGTTTCATAATTGGTCGTTTAGTTTTCGATTACTCGAATTATCGATTTTTCGAAATCTCTTGGTAATGATTATACAGCTCCTCCTGGCTTCTGAACTCCAGCTCATATTCATGATAACCGGCAGTGAGACGGCCTTGCTTTGTGTCGAAAAGTCCGTAATCCACGATGGTGAGGAGCTCCTTCTGGACGTCCTTGTCATAGACAGGAGCAACTACCTCTATGCGCTGGTCAAGATTTCGCGGCATCCAATCGGCAGAACCGATGAAGTAGAGCGGCTCGCCGCCATTGGCAAAGATGAAGATGCGCGAATGCTCAAGGTAGCGGTCGATGATGCCAACAATCTTCAAACGACCGTCGTAATCCTCACGATCCACGAGCGAACAGTTGCCTCGCACCAATGCTTCCACCTTTACGCCTGCCTCAACGGTCTCGTAAATCTTCTGCACCATCTTTGGCTCCGTGATGTGGTTGACCTTCATCTTTATCCATGCAGGCTTGCCGGCGAGGTGGTTCTTTATCTCGTTGTCCATGAGCTGGAGGAACTTCCCCTTCATCTCGTTAGGCGAGACGAGGAGGTGCTTGAACTTTATCGGTGCGTATGGCTTGTCGATGAAGCGGAAGACGCGCTCCACGTCCTGAACGATGTTGCGGTTTGCCGTCATGAGCATCACGTCGGTGTAGCGCGAAGCATTGCCCTCGTGGAAATTGCCTGTAGAGACGACGGCAATGTCCTGACCGGTCTTGAAACCGATGTGCGTAATCTTGGAGTGAACCTTAAGTCCTTCCACGCCGAAGATGACGTTTATGCCAGCCTCTTGCATCTTCTTCGCCCAACTGATGTTTGGCGCTTCGTCAAAGCGGGCAAGGAGTTCGATGATCACCGTCACCTTCTTTCCGTTGAGAGCGGCACAGATAAGCGCACGAACAACCTTCGAATCCTTTGCCAAGCGGTAGAGCGTAGTCTTTATGGACTTCACCTTTGGGTCGATAGCCGCCTCGTTCAGGAGTCGGATGTAGCCGTCGAAGCTGTGGTAGGGCACATGCAGCATGCGATCCTTCTCACGGATAACCTTGAAAATGCTCTCGGCAGTGTGGAGCTCCTTGTTGGCTATAGGTTGCCATTTAGGGTACTTAAGTTCCTTCTTTCCGCAGTCAGGGAACGACATGAAGTCGCGGTGGTTCTGGTAGCGTCCGCCAGCGACGGCAGTGTCCAGTCTTTCGCCCTCCGAGAGCAGTGACTTTATTCTGCGCAAGGCTCCGTTAGGCATGCTGGCATCATAGACAATGCGCACCGGACAGCCCACCTTGCGCGACTTCACGCCCTTCTGTATCTTCTGCATGAAGCCTTCGCGGAGGTCGTTGTCAATGTCCATCTCGGCATCGCGTGTGAACTTGAACGTCCATGCCTTGAAGTCGTCATACTGCATGCCAGGGAATACCAGTGGCAAGCATACGCGAACAACATCGTCAAGGTACATCACGGTCACGCTCTGCTTCTCCCCTTCTGTGGAGGGGTCGGGGGAGGTCGTATCGATGTACCATCTTCCCACGACGTCAACAGGCAACGGAAACAATGCGTAGTGAGATTTGAGACCTTCCTTCTTCATGCGTACTATCATGTAGATGTCATCGTCAGCCTCTTTTTCAAAACTATGCAGGTTCTCAAACCACACTGGCGATATTCTGCCCAGGAGCTTTGACCTATAGAACTGCATCGCGCGCTCCTTCTGGGCGTCGTTCAGTTCATCATTGCGCACCACGCGAATGCCATTCTCCGCAAGGTTCTTTCTTACAGCCTCAACGGCCAGAGCGTACTCCTGAACATAATTGGCATTCAGGCGGTTAATCTGTTTCAGCGTTGCCGCAGCCTTGCTGGCAGCCTCCTTGAGGTCTTTCGGTGCATGACTGTCGCCAAGAGCAGCCACACGTCCAAGGTTAGCCATCCTGACACGGAAGAATTCATCAAGATTGTTGGAGTAGATACCGAGGAAGGAAAGACGCTCCAAGGCAGGTACATCCTCTCGCTGCGCCTCTTCCAGGATTCGGTGGTTGAAGTACATCCATGAGATGTCTCGCTCCACATAGTTTTGTTTTGATAGTTTTACCATTTATTATATTTACAATTTACCATTATCATTTTGTCATTCTTCCATTTTGATAGAAAGAGCAAGCGCAACTGACTATTCCGTCGATTGCGCTGCAAAGGTACTCCTTGTGTATTACGCCGGAGTTACAGTTGTATTACAATAATATTACACGCTGATATTTTAACAGGATTGCAACATTCTTATGGATTTATATATACCTCTTCATCTCCTCTCCTTCTACTCCTGCGTGGAGTTCCACGAGGTGCTTGGCTGGGCTTGACTGTATCTTTGGGATAAGGACTTCCTCCACCTGGAAGAAGCCTACTTCCGACTTCATGTGCACTTCTATCTTCACAGGGCGTTCCTTGCCGTGGCGTATCTTGACCTTCTCGATGGAGTTGGCAGAGTATTTGTGTATGTCGCCCTCGGTAGGCTTTGTCGGTATCTCGAGCGTGATGCGTGCTCTGCCTTTCGTCATGTCGCAGCCGTCTGCAATGAGTATCAGGCCGGCTTCGATGGAGTGGATAGGGTTCGTTGCCATGTGTCCCAAGATGCCTTCCATGGCTACGGATTGTATAATCGTTCTGCGGCGTACATCTTCCGGCAGAACCTTCGTCAGTACATCCTTTATTATATTATATGTCACAATGCCCGAATACAACTCATGCCCCTTGCGTGCAATGGTCATCCCTGCATCATGCAGCAAGGCGGCAATGCAGACGGCAGTGACACTGTCGGCGAATGTTCCTACGGACTCCGTCTCAAGGCTTGTCTTTACTCCTGCATCATGCAGGATACGGAGCATCTTCAGCGCATTGTGGCAGACGGTCTTCATGTGGACAGGACCGTGATCGTTGAGTCCGAGTCGGGTGATGGACACCGTGTTGGCATAGTCTTGTATAGCCTTCACCTCGGCATCTTCCAGAAGAGTTCGGACAGTGTTGAGCGGAAGGGCGTCCTTGGACGAAGAGTTCTCTACAATCTCTGTCAGGAGCGTAATGATCCTCTTCTCCAAGGATTCTTCCTTTATGGATTTTACTGTGTTCACCTTTTGGATTTACAGATTTACAATTTACAAACTTAAAACCTAATCATCAGTTCGGCTACGAGCTTATCCTGTTCGCTTTCCTTTGGAGTGCCGTTGTTAGGATACCAGTACTTCTCGTAGTTCAAGCGGATGTCGGTAGGGAAGAGCTTGTTGCGAACATGGAAAGTGGCACCAGCCGTGAGACGATGGCGTTGAGCGTCCGACTGCACGAGCTTTCTTGCCTTGCCTTCAGCGGAAGCGTCAAACCCCTTCTTGCCGTCGCTGTGGTTGTCCATATAGTCGTAGCGAAGAAGGTAGCTGACAGCCTGGATATACGACTTCTCGCTCTTCAACTTCTGCTTGTAGATAGCCATTGCATTGACTGCGTTGCAGTCGTCAAACGCATCCTTTGCATAGAACTTTCGGAGGTATTCTGCCTCAAGGTGAAGGCCGTTTTGCTCGTAATATGCGCCGAAATCAACGGATGTGTAAGACGCCTCGCGGTTTGCGATAAGTTGATGTTGGACACTTGGAATGATAGCCAAGCCCTTCATTGGGAAATACTGGATGCGGGCAGAATAAGCAGGCGAATCAAACCATGCTGTCTTCTGGTTGTCGAGATTGCTTCCGTTGTACATTCCGGCATCTACGGAAGCCACTTTGCGGTTGTCCTTGTCCACGAAATCGTAGCCTACGGCAGCACCAACATCGCGCATGTCGCCTACTTGTTTTGCAATGAACGAACGGTTTGCAAAATATTGTGCCGAAGGATTGCGGTGGGCATCAATGGAGAATGGCATACGCTGCTGACCCAGTGTGACGCGGAGCGTCTGCCATGGCATGACCCTTACCCACGCGTCTTTCATCTTGATAGCCGACTCATCGCAGAGATCCACCTCCAGTTTATAGGCAGAGCGCTTTGAGAGATTGCCCTCTGCCGAGAGTCTTGCGTTGCGTACCTCAAAGCGTCCCGCGCTGAGGTTCGGCTCATATTCATACTTGCCACGAAGAATACCGTGGATCGTCACACTCTCCTTCTTCGTTTCCCCTTCTGTGGAGGGGCTAGGGGAGGTTTCTTGTGCTTGGGAAACTCCTTTGCCACAAAGAGCAAAAGCAATCAATAGACATGCTTCAATAGCCTTATTCATAAAAAGAATCCACCACTCCGAGGATTTGGTTCGCTCTCGGAATGGCGCTGCAAAGTACGGCAATTGATGTTACAGAATGGTTACAACAGCGTTTCATTTCCGTCACAATGCGCTTTGTCACAACATCTTAACATTATCTTCGTTTGGATGCCTAAAAACTGTCACGGAAATTTTCATAACTCCCACGGAAATGATACAAAACTGCCACGGAAACGATTAAAAAGTCCAACGATTTTTTTTGTTTATATAAAAAAAGTGTAACTTTGCACCATCGTAATGATGAAAAAACGCTACACAAAGAGACGCAATCTCTTCGCCTTCATGCTGTTGATGGTGATGATGATGCAAATGGGGTTCAAGGTACTCCATCAGCATCATCATGCGCAGAGGGTAGAGATTTCTTGTAGCGACTGCAACCACCATCGCATACATAGTGGTCATATCCTTGACTGGAGTGGTGAGACGGACGCCTGTCCTCTTTGCCAGCTGTTGGCAAACCCATACATTCCTGCTAAATGTGTTGTTGCACCGCAGCCAACAACCCAGATTATTGTTCATGGCATCACGTCTGTCCCAGTCCTTACAGAAGCGAAGTGGTGCCCTATATCCCCTCGTGGACCTCCTTCTTTCCTTTTTTGTAATGCAATAGTGTAAACACTTGTTTACCAGTACTTTTTTACTCTTTACCGGACATTGGATGCCGATAAAGAGCCATTTATCGTACAAAAAAGAGACTTATATGAAAAGAAACATTTTTATGCTTCTCCTGATGGCTGTTTCTCTATCAGCAGGAGCACAGATTGCGCATGAACATAGCGCATGCGATGAGGATAGCATCAACAAGATGAAGGAGGCTATATTGAGCGAGGTTACAGTAACAGGACTCACGGGAACACAACGAATGAAGGACTCCCCGATAGCCTTCTCCGTCATTTCGCCTTCGGAACTGCACCAAGGGTTCGGCACGAACATCGTTGAACTGATAGCCCATGAGCCGGGCGTGAGCCAGATCTCCACTGGTGCCGGCATTAGCAAGCCCGTGATACGTGGTCTTGGCTACAACCGTGTTGTGGTTGTTGAGCAGGGTATACGCCAGGAAGGACAGCAATGGGGCGACGAACATGGACTTGAAGTGGACGCTGACGGCGTGCACTCCGTGGAGATTCTGAAAGGTCCTGCGTCGCTAATGTACGGCAGCGATGCCATTGCTGGCGTGATGATACTCCATCCGGAACACGCTCCGATGGACGGAACCGTTCAGGCGAAGGTCGGCGGTGAGTATCAATCGAACAATGGAATGTGGAACTACCACGTCGGCACGAGCGGAAACCTGGGTGGATTCCTTTGGAACTGGCACTTCTCAGACAAGGCTGCCCATTGCTACAAGAATGGGTATGACGGCTATGTGCCAGGCACTTGGTTCAAGGAGCGCGCAGTGCAAGGCATGTTTGGCATAAGACGCAACTGGGGACAGTCGCTTCTGCGCTTCTCGCATGTGGACTTCAAGCCAGGCATTGCGGAAGGTGAGCGTGACGAAGATTCAGGCGAACTTGAGTGGGAGGACGGCAACTCGCCAAAGTCCTACTCCTTGCAACTTCCTTCACAGCGCGTACAGCATACGAAAGTGGTCAGCGACAACAGCATAAACATAGGCGAAGGTACGCTGAAAGCCATTCTCGGCTATCAGCAGAACTACCGCCGTGAGTTTGAAGAGGCTTTCGATGAGGCTGAGCTTGCCATGCGTCTGCATACCATAAACTATGACCTGCGCTACCAGTTGCCTCTGAAGAACGATCTTTCTCTCTCTGCCGGCTTCAATGGCATGTGGCAAAAGAACGAGAACAATGCCGAGGAAATGCTGATTCCCGATTACCATCTCTTCGACCTTGGCTTCTTCCTTACGGCAAACAAGCAGATAGGACGTTGGCATCTTTCGGGCGGAGCAAGAATAGATAATCGTCATCTTGATGCTGACTCTGACTTTGACTCTGACTTTGACTCTGACTCTTCTGATACAGGAGTCATTAAGCGTAATTTTACGGGCGTGACGGGTAGTCTCGGTGCAGTGTTTCATGTAAACGAACGCCTTAATCTTCGACTGAATGTGGCACGCGGTTTCCGTGCGCCTACTGTTAGCGAACTTTGTTCAAACGGTGTGCACGAGGGAAGTGTGCAGTTTGAGTTGGGAAATGCCAATCTGCGGCCTGAGTTCAGCAGTCAGATAGACCTTGGCATGGACTATACTTCCCATTATGTTTCGCTGACAGCAGCACTCTTCAGCAACTGGATTCAGAACTACATCTTCCTCGGTCGTCTGCCATATGAGACGGAAGGCTACCGCACATACCAGTATCGTCAGGGTGACGCAAACCTTCTTGGCGGCGAGGTGTCAGTGGATGTCCACCCTATCAATGCGTTGCACATAGAGAATGCCTTCTCATACGTTCGCGGTAAGCAGTTGCACGCTCTCCCTATAGCAGGAAGCGATTGGGATGGAGCGCTACCGATGATGCCTGCTCCTCGTTGGACTGCCAGCGTGCGCTATGAGTTTTCCGACTTTGCCCACGGTCATTGTCGTCGCAGTTACATCGGTGCTGCTATGGATTACAATCTGCGACAGGATCGTTTCTATGCCGTTGACGACACGGAAACCGCCACTCCTGACTATGCTCTCGTCAGTCTTTCTGCGGGAATGGACCTCCATGTTTTCGGCCATAATTGCATAGAGCTGAGCCTATCCTGCCAGAACCTTTTCAATAAGGTATATCAGTCGCATCTCTCGCGCTTGAAATACACCGACGGACCGGGCATCCATGGCATGGGAAGAAACATTTGCCTCAAGGTGAATATCCCGTTGGATTTCCACTTGTAGGACTTTAACCTTAACTCTAACTTTAACCAAGACTAATCCCCGCCGTTTTCGGCGGGGATTATCTTTTCCCCAAGCGCTTCTGTCCCGAAAATGTTACAATAATGTTAAACTTTACAAAGATTGAAGCTGGGGAAATCAATATCTTAAGATAAAAGTGTAACTTTGCCGCCGAAAAATAGGACATCATTCTATGGCAAAAACAATTCTTATCGTCGATGACGAACCCGATATATGCGAGATTCTCGGTTTCAATCTTGAGACTGAAGGCTACGATGTGCTGACGGCAGAAAGTGCAGACGAGGCGCAGCAAATCGTAAATCAGAGATTAGTAATTTGTCAATCCATCGACCTCATCCTCCTTGACGTGATGATGACGCCAAAGTCGGGCTTTGAGTGGGCAAGGGAATTGAAGAAAGATTCCAGAACCGCCAACATCCCGATTATATTTTGCACGGCAAAGACTATGGAGGAAGACCTTCTCCTTGGTTTTGCTCTCGGCAGCGACGACTACATCTGCAAGCCATTCCGCATCAGTGAGGTTAAAGCGAGAGTGAAGGCTGTGTTGAGGAGAACGGAACAATCGCAAACCATAGCCCATGAGCCTTCTAGCATCAACAATGAACTGAAGTATGGCGATCTTGTGCTTGACATCGACCGCAAGGAATGTCATGTTGACGGCAAGGAAGTTGCGTTCACAAAACTGGAGTTTGAACTTCTTGCCCTTCTCCTCTCTAAACCAGGTCAGGTGTTCTCGCGCGAAAAGATTCTGCAAACAGTATGGCCGAGCGACACCATCGTCCTTGACCGTACCGTTGATGTCAACATCACTCGTATCAGAAAGAAAATCGGTCGTTACGGAGAATGTCTTCGCACAAAGTTCGGCTACGGCTACATGTTTGAAGCCTGAGAACAACCCTTCCCCACAAAATCCAAAAAACCAAAAACTGAAAACAAAAAACCTAAATAAGATATTCGTTCTGGCCACAATCCTCGCCAGCCTGTTCACGCTCTTCTTCGGCATATACGAATACAAGCGTGAGCATGCCTTTCGTGTGGACATACTTCACTCGCACCTTCAACTCAACAATCATCAGTATCTGAAGGGCAATGGCGACAGCACCATTCGCGTCACCGTCATCGACACTCTTGGCAAGGTCCTTTCCGATACGGAAGAGAAGGACGTCAGCAGAATGGGCAACCACCTGCAGCGCGAAGAGATACAAAAGGCTCTTCGCGACGGCAACGGCTACGCCATAAAGCGAGTGACATCACTGCGGGGCACAGACGAAAAGTACTTCTACTCCGCCACACGCTTCGGCGACAGTATCGTGCGTTCTTCCGTACCTTATTCGGCAGAGCTGACATCCTCTTTGGAGCACGACTACACCTTCTTTTACTACACCGCCAGCATACTTGCCCTCATAGCCATTGCCATGTATTTCCGCCACCGCTATGAGCGTAGCGAACAGGAGAAGCAACGCATCAAGCGACAACTTACGGAGAATGCCGCCCACGAACTCAAGACTCCTGCCGCCACCATAGAAGGTTATCTTGAAACGCTCGTAAGTAACCCTTCCATGCCGGAAGATAAGCGCCTATCGTTTCTTGAGAAATGCCATGCACAGAGCCGTCGCATGAGCCGACTGCTGGCAGACATGAACACGCTCTCACGACTTGACGAGGCCCCAAAAAATGTAAATTGTAAATTGTCAAATTGTAAATCCCTTGATGCCGCCATAATCCTTCGTCAGATAGAAGAGGAGACAGCCGCTTCCTTCCGCGAACAGAACATGCAGTTGCAGATGCAAATTCCAGACCCTCTCCCAATGCAAGGCGACGCATCACTCATCTACTCGCTCTTCCGAAACATCTTCAACAACACCCTTGCCTACGCCACTGGCGCCACTTATTTACGTGTTCAGGCCAGGGTGTCAGGCTCTCGCTACACCTTTACCTTCACTGACAACGGGGCAGGCGTGCCGGAAGAGCACTTGTCGCACATCTTTGAGCGCTTCTACCGCATAGACAAAGGGCGCTCGCGTCGTCTCGGAGGCACTGGCTTGGGACTTGCCATAGTAAAGAACATCGCTCTGCAATATGGCGGTTCGGCAGCGGCTTCCCATACTCCTGGTGGCGGTCTTACCATAGAAATTACAATGGAAGGCGATGGTATATAAAAAGAATAACGGGGCTCTCACGAGTCCCGTTACACACACACAACAACAATCAATTAACAATTTAAACAATTATGTTTAAGTTTTTACGGGTGCAAAGATACGACTTTTATTTGATATGGAGAAATTATTTTCAATCTTTTATTTGTTTTACCTCCAATTTTAATCATTTTGACACAATTATTTAAGGCTTTTTAACAAATGAAAGAAGGTGTGAAGTGTACTTTTTGATGATATGTGCTATTTGTGCTTTCTGGACCTGAGTTTCTTCTTCAGTTCAAGTAGCTGCGGTAGGGCAGCCTTGCCAGCCTCTTCGCCGAGGGCTATCATCTTTTCTATCTTATGATGACTGAAGTCGGTGGCATCGTAGCCATGGAGTTGCGGGTTGATATAGATGTCGGCTCCTTTCACATTCTCGTGATACTTTTCCAGGTCAGGGCGATCCACTATCCAACGGGCAAGATGCCCCATTTTAAGACCCTTTAGAAAGTGGATTTTGTCGGAGAGACTCTCGTAGTTTTCGTGCTTGTTTGTGGTGAGGTCAACGGCAATAATGATGTCTGCACCCATCTCTTTCGCTACGTCCACGGGGAGGTTGTTCAGCAGTCCGCCGTCTGCAAGGGTCATGCCGTCTATCTTCATGGGACGAAAAGCGAGCGGAATAGCCATGCTTGCGCGCATACATTTGGCGAGATGCCCATGGCTCAGCACGACTTCCTTGAACGGTCCCATGTCAACAGCTACGCAGCGGTAGGGGATAGGCAGCTTGTCGAAGCTGATGCTGTCAGGCTTGCCAGTCATTGTTTCAAGCATAGCTACTATGCTGTCGCCACGGAGCATGCCGCTTCTGCCCTCGTCGGCATGAGTCTTGCGTTTGTTGCTCCTGTTGTTTATGATGGGGAATCCGAAGAGGTATGTCACGCTGTCTTCCCTTTCTATCGGGTCATGGCTGAACTTAGAGTTTCTGCCTGTCAGGAGGCTGAGCCACTGCTGTGAGCGGAACATGCTGTCGAGTTGCTCTGAGCGGTAGCCTACGCTGTAGAGTCCACCCACGATGCTGCCGATGCTTGTGCCGACAATCATGTCGATTTTCACGCCCGACTGTTCTATATACTTCAGTACGCCGACCTCCGCAGCACCTTTAGCACCACCGCCTCCAAGGACAAGGGCTACCTTCGGACGCGAGGTTGCCGTATGCTTGGTTTGCGCAAGCACAGGGAAACAGGAGAGAAGTAAGAGTAGGAGAGGGATAAGATGCTTCATATTACATGTGTATTATTACTTAAAACTGTAGAACCTTCTTACCATTTACAATATATATGCCAGACTGTGTTGCAGACTTTACCTTCTGGCCAGAAAGGTTGTAGACGGCCTTGGCAGAGATGGCGTCAGCATCGCAGTTGCTTATAGATGTATCGCTACCCCAGCCGCAAGCCAGATCCTCAAGAGTAATGACACGAGAATCAGTCATACACGCCTTCCACTCTGCATTGCTTGTCTTGTAGACAAAGCCGCCATTCCAAGTATTATACCAAGGCATCCACCACGACCATACAGCCTCGTCGTCAACCTCGCGCTGAATGTCGGGGATAGGTCCATTCTCCGACAAGGTTATAATCTTCTTTCCCTCAGTAATAACCTTCAACTTGTCGAACGAAGGGTAACAGCTTGAATAGTCGTAGGCATCGTTGTAGATATCGGCAGAGACGATGTCGTAGAACTCTTCACCAGGATTCCATTCAGGATTGTCTGGAGAAGCGTTCCATATCCACAGCACATTGTGCACACCCTTGACATTTACCATCTCGTTATACACCAACTGATATAGCTTACGGAAGTTCTCTGCACCTTCGCGTCCCCACCAGAACCATCCGCCGTCGGCTTCGTGCAGTGGGCGGAAGAGACAAGCCATGCCTTCGTCCTGCATCTGCAGGAAGTGGTTGGCAATCTTGTTGATATCCTTTATTATATTCTTATATAGAGACGAGGATGTATTCCACGACCCATCGCTGTTAAGGGCAGAGGAAATTTTTACAGACGACTGGTCTGAATAAAAGGCATCTGTAGCACGACTTGGGTCACGCCAGTGCCATGTGAATGCAGGTAGTCCACCCTTGCGGTAAGTGTCCTTGGCAAGCGTGAAGGCCGTGCTGCTGTAGTCCTTCATCCATGAGTCGTTCTCGCTCTTGCCCGTGGTGTTCATGAAGTCGAAGCCCACGAGGGCAGGGTATTTGCCCGAGGCATTGTAAACGGCCTGCATATCCTTGTGCTTGCATATGTCGGTGGTGCCGAAGAGCATCTCGCCGGTCATCATGCCGGAGACTGTCTTTGTGCCGAAGTTCTCGTGCAGGAATGTGTACATCTCTCGTGCTGCAGCAGTGGCATTGGCATCAACAGGAGCATCGGCAATGTCGAAGTCAATGTGAACATCATCCTCACGCACACAGACATAGTCTATGTCAAACCATGTCCAGCTTGGCATTATGATGATGTCGTTGGCACCCTCGTTGAGGATGAAAGTGCCTACTTCAACCTCCTTGTAGCCATTTACCTTGAACTGCGACTTGTTGCCATCTACCGAGCAGTTGACATACTTTTCTCCGCCAATGCCACTACCAGCCACGAAGACCTTGTACCTCTTTCTTTCCGTAACGCTGAGTGAGACTGTGAGGTTTGCCTTCTCGTCAGTGATGCGTACAGCCTTGCCGCCAGAGAAATTGCTTCCATTGACAACCTCACACTTACTCATTTTTCCTGTCTCTGCCTCTTTCTTGTCAATATAGTCGGCAGCATAAACGGCATTTGCGGAAAAGAGCAAAAGGAAAAAGGACAATAGTTTTCTCATAGATGACAGTTGTGTTTATTTATTTGAGGAATGTCCACCTGAAAAACAGATGGACATTCCTTATTTATATATAGCATTCAAATGAATGAGATGCTATGCTCTTATTTCACTACATACTTAACGCCGTTCTTGATGACGATGCCCTTAGCGTTAGAAACACGCTGGCCAGCGAGGTTGTACATTACATTGCTCTTTGCAGCGTCAGACTTAACGTTTACGATAGCGTTTGTGCTCTCTACAACCTCAGAAGTCAGGTAGATGCGGGTAACGGTAACGATGGTCTCATCGTACCAAGAAACATCCTTGCCCTGAGCCTGCCAAGAATCGGTAATGTTGAGATTCTGTATTCATCCAGCTTGCATGGAGGCATTGCGAACATATATTAATACGCTGTTACCTCAAAATTTTTCCGGTGCAAAGGTAATAATTATTGACAAAATTGGTACGATAAATGCAAAATAAGTGTTAAAAATATGCAGAAGACGGGTATTTTGTAATCTGGAGATTGCAAAACTTAGTGAGCTTTTTTGCAAAAATTAATAAATTTGTTATCTTTGCAGCGAAAAAACATATTTGATCATGAAACACATATTTGGCTTTCTCCTTTCCCTGACATTCTGCGTATCTGCATTTGCCCAGGACGCTGACCTTAAGATTATCGGCATCAATGACATGCATGCTGCAGTGCAGCTCTTCCCGAAGTTCTCGTATCTCGTTGACAGTATTCGTTCTGCGAATCCAGACAAGCAGGTTCTCGTGATGTCTGCCGGCGACAACCGTACGGGAAATTCCATAAACGACATTTACACGGAGCCTAATCTCCCTATGATTGAGATGATGAATGCTGTGGGCTTCAACATTTCCTCGATGGGAAACCATGAGTGTGACCATAGCGTAGAGTCGTTTGCCAATACGATAAACAAGAGCAACTGCACTTTCGTTGTTGCCAATGTGTTTCCTGACGACTCGCAAAGGCTGCATTTCCAGCCTTTCAAACTCTTTGAGCATCAGGGTGTTCGCATAGGTGTCATTGGTTTCGTGCAGGTGAACAAGGCTGGCACTCCAGACTGTCACCCTGCAAAGGTGAAGGGCATTCGCTTTGAGGATCCTTTTGAGACAGCCAACAAATACAAGTGGCTTCGAGACCAATGTGATGTATATATTGCCCTTAACCATCTGGGACTAGACAAGGATACTCTCTTTGCTGACGAACATCCTGAATTTGACCTTTTGATATGCGGTCATTCGCACGACATTGTGCCGGGCATTATCCGCAATGGTGTGATGATATGCCAGGCAAAGAGGGATGTGAAGTACTTCAATGAGATTGATCTGAAGGTTCGTGGCGGCAAGGTCGTGGAAAAGAAAAGCAAGCTCATTGATGTCCGTGCCACCAATGGTAGCGACCCAAGGATGCAGGCGATGCTTGATAAGTTCTCGGAAAATCCTGAGCTCAAGCGCATCATCTGCCGTCATGCGGAGCAGTTTGCCAACAAGCAGCAGCTCGGTTGCCTGATGGCTGACGGTCAGCGTGGCAAGTCTGGTGCAGAAATTGGCATCGTGAATGCCGGTGGCGTGCGCTATGAGGAGAAGGAGGCTGGTCGTTTTGTCGTGAATGATGTCTATCGTTTGGACCCATTCGGCAACGAACTCTACACACTTGACCTGACGGGTGAGGAAATAAAGGCACTCCTTGAGGAACTTCCTACGACAGACGAATATGGTCCTGGCTTTGTTTCTGGCATGCAGTACACCATTGCTGCCGATAGCAAGGGCGTTTACAAGGTAACGAAGATGCTCACTGCCGATGGCAAGAAGTTTGACATGAAGAAGACCTACAAGGTGGCGCTCAACAGTTATATTTATTCAACGAACAAATGTCTGGCGAATCGTGATTTCAAGAACCACTATATCACCACTTCCGACGCACTTATCAAGTATATTGAAGGTCAGTCGGGACTTGACTACTCAGGCGTGAACCGCGTGACAATCGTTGGCGGAACGCACAGATAAATCCACTATAACCCTAATTTTATGAAAAAGAAATGTTTCCTTATTGCTGCAATGGCTGTGTGCCTGTTTGCCAATGCTCAGCATGGCAATCCTCTACTTAAGAACGAAGAGCGTATAACTGAAATAATCAAAAGCATGACAATTGAGGAGAAAGTGAACATGCTCCATGGAAAGAACATGTTTTCTTCTGCTGGTGTAGAGCGTCTTGGTATTCCTGATATTGAATATGCAGATGGTCCTTTTGGCATCAGGGAAGAGATGGAAAAACATTCGTGGAAGCCGCTCGATCTGGAGAACGACCATGCTACTTTCTTCCCTACAGGTTCTGCTCTCGCTGCGACGTGGTGTCCTGATGTGGCTTATCAGTATGGCAAGGCAATGGCTATGGAAGCTCGTTTGCGCGGTAAGGATATGATTCTCGGTCCTGCAATGAATATTCAACGACTGCCTACAGGTGGGCGAACATACGAGTATTTGAGTGAGGATCCTATTCTCAGTGGTGAACTTGCTGTGGGCTATACTCTTGGTTGTCAGGACAATAACACTGCTGTTTGCTTGAAGCATTATGCGCTTAACAATCAGGAGAATATGCGTGGCTATGTGAATGTGAATGTCACTGAACGTGCCATGCGAGAGATTTATCTTACACCGTTTGAGATGGCTGTGAAGCGTGCCAATGCTTACGGCGTGATGGCAGCATATAATAAGGTCTGGGGACATTGGATCTCAGAAAATGCTTTGCTTCAGAACTACATTCTTCGTGATGAATGGGGCTTCAAGGGAATCATCATTTCTGACTGGGGTGGAACACATTCTACCGTAGGCGCAGCCGTTGGCGGTCTTGATGTTGAGATGCCTGGAAATACATTCATGGGACAAGCGCTTATTGATTCTGTGAAGACGGGTGCTGTTCCTATGGAAGTTATTGATGCGAAAGTTCGAAATCTGCTTCGTGTGCGCTTTGCCATCCCTGCCATTCCAAAAGAGGAAGCCAACAAGAAAATGACGTCACAACCTGAGACTCAGGCAATTGCCTATATGGTGGCAAGCAAGAGCATTGTGTTGCTCAAGAATGAGGGTAATCTTCTGCCTGTTGGTAAGAAGGTGAAGAGCATTCTTGTTGTTGGTGATAATGCCACAAGAAAGATGGCGCAGGGTGGTGTCGGCGCGGGAGTTAAGACTCTCTATGAGGTGACCCCGCTTGAAGGTATTCAGAAAGCATTCAAAGGTAAGGCTAAGATTCAGTATGTAAGAGGATATGAACCGAAACCACGACGCCGATGGCGTGAAAAGCAGGAACCGGATCTTACGGAATGGAATAGGAACTCTGTTGTGCTCAGGACGGAAGCAGTCAATGCTGCAAAGAAGGCGGATTTGGTGATATTTATCGGTGGCAACAATCGTGAAGTTGAGACGGAAGGCTCGGATCGTGCAGACATCAATCTTCCTTTCGGTCAGGATGAGCTGCTTGAAGCTATAGCAGCAGTGAATCCAAAGGTAGTGGCTGTTATGGTAGCAGGAGCTCCTGTTGACTTGCAAAGGGTAAATAAGGCTGCGAGAGGTTTAGTTTATTCGTGGTTCAATGGTTCGGAGGGCGGCAATGCTTTGGCGGATGTGTTGACAGGAAAGGTTTCTCCTTCAGGAAAACTGCCGTTCACTCTGCCTGTGAAACTTGAGGATTCGCCAGCTTATGCTTTGGGTGTTTATCCGCAAAAGACTGAAAATCAGCAGCAGGATGTGTTTGTAGGACTCGTGAATGCTGGTCAGAACAGCAAGCGCAATATGCAGCAGAAAGCCGACGCTGACTATCGCGAGGGCGTGATGGTTGGCTATCGCTGGTTCTTGAATAAGGGTGTTACTCCAATGTATCCTTTTGGTTATGGTCTTTCGTATGTGCCGTTCAAGTATGGCGATGCAAAGGCGGAGATAAAAGAAACGGAGATAGAAGTAACGTTCTCACTCACTAATGATGGCGAAATGTCGGCAGAAGAGGTTGCTCAGGTCTATATAGGTCGTCCTGACAGCAAGGTGGAGCGTCCAAAGTATGAACTGAAAGGCTTCAAGCGTGTCCATTTGAATGCGAAAGAAACAAAGACAGTTGCTATCGTCATCCCTATTGAACAGTTACGTCATTGGAATGAGTTTCAGCACGCATGGAATATTGAGAAAGGTAAAGTTAAGGTATATATAGGCAGTTCTTCTGTAGATTTGCCATTGCAGACGGAATTGGAACTCTAAGAGTGTATAAAACAAAAAGGAGAAACCTTCTAGGCTTCTCCTTTTCTAGTACTGGATACGGGAGTCGAACCCGTGATCTCCTGCGTGAGAGGCAGGCGTCCTGGACCACTAGACGAATCCAGCATTCGTTGTTAAGTTTGCGGGTGCAAAGGTACACTTATTTTCGGAAATATAGGCTACCGGAGACGGACAAAAGACTTCTGATAGCTTATTTCTTAATAATTGTCAACGTAAAAGTATTAAATAATAAGTATGGTTACACTTATTGGATGACCCTAGCAAAAGACTTCATTTGCAATAGGTAATCATACTTATTACTTGTTACTTATTACTTATTCTCCAGATTCTTGTCGTGGAATGTTACGAGTCTATTGTATGCTGGAGTGGTGTAGAATATGTTTGTTGCTCCATACACGATGATGCGCAGTTGCTGGGGGTTGATGTTGTGTTTCACCATGAGCTCATTGGCAACGGCATCAACTCTTGCCTTGCAGAGAGTACGAGGGTTTGATTCGTCCATAGAGGCATAGCCGCGGATTTCCACGATAGCGTTTGGACGTTTCTTGATGTAGTTGGCAATCATCTCGATAGGAGGGTCATTAGGACTTGTCACTGCTGCTGAATTCTGCTGGAAATATACTGTTGGCATGAGGTTGCCTGGCTGTTCAAGTCGTAAGCGTGCCTGACGCTCGGCGAGCTTCTTCTTCAGTTCTGCAATCTCGCGGTCTTTTGCTGCGGCTTGTTCGGCTGAGTTCTGTGCTGATGCCGCAAGACACGAAAGGATAAGTGCAAATGTGAATAGGATAAGTTTCTTCATTTTCTTATGTTTTTGTTTTAATCTTCTTGAGAGTGATTCTTTATTAATTGTTCTAGTTGATTGTCTTCTTCTGCCGGTTGTTCTTTTGGCTCTTCCACCTCTGCTTCAGGTTCTTCCTCAATGATGACCGGTTCGCGGTGTACTTCTTTCGGACGTTCTACGATAGTCTCTGGAGCAACCTCTGCAGGTTCTTGCTCTTGTGCAGGGACTTGTTCTTCTGACATTTCATCGTCTTTCGGCGCAAGTATGTTATTATAGTGGCTGCGATCGAAGAGCTGGTTGTAGGTGAAGAGTAAGCCGCCAGCCAATAAAGCTACGATAAGAACAGCTACTGTGCATCCCCAGAGTGAGCTCTGCTTCTTCTCGGGCTCTGGATTGGCGTCGGTTTCTTGCTTTCTTACAGGAGCCTTTGGCGTTTGCGTGCGTTGTCTTACAGGTTTTGCCGGTTCTATGGGATTTCCGCTGATGGTGAAAGTAGGCCTGTTTGTCTGCTGTGGTGTAGCAGTTTCAGGCTGCTTGACAGCTGACAGCGTCAGGTCTTTGCCGCAGGAAGGGCAGAAACGGGCGTCGTCCGGAACGACATGACCGCAATAGTGGCAATATCTCATAGCTGGTTAATGCGTAATGCTTAATTCGTAATTCATAATTCATAATGCATTTGCGTTATGCAAAGAATATGTATCCGATGAAGATGGCAGCGATGATGCCAACGAAGTCAGCAAGGAGACCATAGGTTGCTGCATATCGGAACTTCTTCACGCCGACGCTACCGAAATAGACGGCGAGGATATACATTGTGGTGTCTGTAGCTCCCTGTATGCACGAAGATAGTCGTCCTTGGAAGCTGTCAACGCCGTATGTCTCGAAAACATCAAGCATGGCTGCGCGTGCTCCGCCTCCGGAAAGAGGTTTGAGAATGGCGCTTGGAAGTGCCGGGACGAAGTCGGTCGGAAGCCAAACAAGGCTGACAAGCCATCCTATACCATCCGTTATGAAGTTCATTGCACCGCATTCGCGGAAAAGTGATATGCCTACGAAGAGCGCTATCTGATACGGAATGATTGTGACCACAGTAGAGAATCCTTCCTTCGCTCCTTCAATGAAGGTTTCAAAGATTGGGATTTTCTTTATTATACCACTGGTGACAAAGATCATTATTGCAGAGAAGAGCAGCACATTGCTGAAGAGCGTTGAGTAGAATGCTATCTGCTCTTGGTTCATGCTGCTGAACAGCCAGCAGATTCCACCGATGAAGGCTACTGAGCCAAGTAGGGTAGTGCCGAGAACCTTGTCAAGGAGGTTTATCTTTTGCTTAAGGCAGACGAGGATGAGTCCGACGAGAGTGCTGCAGAAAGTGGCAAGGAGTATTGGCATGAACACGTCGCTCGGGTTTGCCGCATGATATTGTGCGCGATACATCATCACGGAGATTGGAATGATGGTCAGTCCGCTGGTGTTGAGCACGAGCATCATTATCATTGCGTCGCTTGCAGTGTCCTTCTTTGGATTGAGTTCCTGCAGTTCCTTCATCGCCTTGAGTCCCATAGGCGTTGCGGCATTGTCGAGTCCGAGAATGTTTGCCGATACATTCAGAACGATACTTCCCGAAGCAGGATGTCCTTTAGGTATGCCTGGGAATATGCGTGAGAAAAGAGGGCTTATCCATTTTCCGAGCTTTGCTACCAATCCTGCCTTCTCGCCTATCTTCATAAGACCAAGCCAGAAGGTGAGTACGCCAGTGAGTCCGAGGCATATCTCGAATGCCTTTTGTGAAGACTCGAAAGTGCAGTTCATCAGTCGCGACCAAATATCAGCATCACCGCCAAAGATAGATTGACAGAGGGCTGCGATAAATGCTATCGCGAAGAATGAGAACCAGATGTAGTTTAGCATTTAGTGTGATATTTTTACTTTAAGGCAATCGTCAGGAAGTAGCGGCTCTATGAGTTCTGGCCATTCCATGAGGCAGAGGTAGCCACTGTCTATATACTCTTCATAGCCGATGTCGTAAACCTCTTCCATGTTCTTTATACGATAGAAGTCGAAGTGGAAGATTGGTTCGCCGCTGACGCCTGAAGTGTATTCGTTGACGATTGCGAATGTAGGGGAGGTTACGTTGTCGGCAACTTGCAGTTCGTCGCATATTGCTTTGACGAATGTGGTCTTGCCGGCTCCCATCTCGCCGTACATTGCAACGACAGTTTGGTCGCCGAGCTGTGAGAGGAAGTCTCGTGCCGCCTCGTTTATTTTATCTAATGAAGGAATCTTTATTTCAAGCATGGCTAATGTCTAAACCTTATTTCTCGCATGGAATGATTTCCCATGAAGCGTGACTTGTCCACGTGTCCTTTTATTCCATTTATGCGTCCGCTCTGGGAGTATTGCCACATGGCGTAATCCTTTTCGTCAATGAGCACTGGGGGCTCTTTTGTGTAGCATGCTATCATGAGAGGATAGCCGTCTATCTTTCCTGCGAGATACGTGTTGTAGAAGTTTTTGTAGGTGTAGAGCAGAGGCTTCTGCTTGATGGCTATTTCTACCATGTTGATGAACTTGAACAGTGAGTCGCAGAAGCGGTCTGCGTTGTAGCCACCAGCGTTCTCGATGTCAATCATAGGGAGCAGGTCTTGCTGTTCAGGCTTGCACTGAGCAAGGAAGTTTTCCAACTGTGTCTGCTGGTCAACCTTCGGGCGGTAGAAGTGGTAGCTTCCCACCTTCAGACCATATTGTCGTGCCAGCTGGATGTTTCTGACATACGTGGGGTCTTGGTTGTTGCCGCCTTCCGTACATTTAATATATACGTAGGCCATCTTTGAATTGTCGCCGATAGCTTCCCAGAACACGCTGCCCTGATAGTGGCTTATGTCTATGCCATGTACGTGTGTGCAGGTGTCTTCGCATAACTCCTGTGCGTAGGATGATATGCTGAAAAGCAATGCGGTGAGTAATATATGTAGTATTCGTTTCATTTTCTATTTTTTTACTCCTCCACCATCCTGATGCTGTTCACTGTATTTGCAAACCAGCTTGAGATGGCTTCCATGCGGTGGTATTTTGCATAATGCCAACCGCGTTCAGCGGAGATGCGCGAGTGGTCATGGGCGCCAAGGATAGTGATGCTGTTGGTGAGCTCCTTGTGGCGCTGGGTGATTTGTTCCTCCATTGTCAGGCGGAAATAGTGGTTGATGAGGTCGTCGTAGTCTTCATCAATTGCCTTGCAGAACTGTATCTCGTCGTGTGAAAAGCCGAATACGCGCACCAGGATTGTTCCTACAAGGTTGGCGGCTTTCTTCATGTTGACGGAGTCTATGCTGTCGTCAAGTCCATTGAAGTCCACTTTGTCCCCTTCCTGTCTGAGATAGAGTCCTATCTGAATGATGTCAAGGAAGGAGAAGCGTCCTGTGAATGCTTCCTTGAGGAAGTGGGAAATCATGTCAAGGAGGGCGAGCTTTGGCATCTGGGTGTTGTAGCTGTGCACCTCTTCCTCAAAGATGTTGTTTAGTTTACGGCGAAGGAATCTGTTGGAGAAGTGTGTAACCGGTTTAGCCTTGTTTACGAATTTCGCGTAAATCTTGTGGCGGTATTCGTACATCTGGTTAGTTGAGATGCGCTCGTCCTTGGTAAGGATTTCGTCTCCATAGATGCTTCGCTGTATGCCGTAGCGCAGAAACTCTCCAACACCCTCATGGTCAGCAAAGCGCATAAGCCTCTGCCACTTGAAACGCGACATAGGCTGCACGTCCAACGGTGTGTCAAAAGCACCGGTGGAGATTATCGTGAGGAAGTTGGAGAGATCTACTGTCATAGTAATGAAGTATAAAGTCTTTTCTTTTACAAAGTCACGCCATTCTTGAAGATTGAGATTTCGCGATAGCCGTTCTTCTCGTTCTGGGCAGGCTCACCGTTGGCAACAGCAATAACCTTGTCGATGAAACTTTCGAGAACTGTTGGCATGTCAACACCGTCAACGAGCTGTCCTGCGTTGAAATCAACCCAGTTAGGCTTCTTTGCTGCAAGCTGTGAGTTTGTGGCAACCTTCATTGTAGGTATGAATGTGCCGAATGGTGTGCCACGACCTGTTGTGAAGAGCACAATCTGGCAACCTGAAGCAGCGAGAGCCGTTGAAGCTACGAGGTCATTGCCTGGAGCAGAGAGCAGGTTGAGGCCCTTCACCTGAAGGCGTTCGCCATAGCTGAGTACACCGCTTACAGGAGCGCGACCGCACTTCTGTGTACATCCGAGAGCCTTGTCTTCGAGAGTAGAGATACCACCAGCCTTGTTACCAGGAGATGGGTTCTCGCCAACAGGCTCGCCGTGAGAGAGGAAGTATTCCTTGAAATCGTTCACGAGCTTCACTGTCTGGTCGAAGAGTTCCTTTGTCTCGCAACGGTTCATGAGGATAGTCTCAGCACCGAACATCTCTGGAACCTCAGTAAGGATTGAAGTACCGCCCTGAGCAACGAGGAAGTCAGAGAACTCACCTACGAGAGGGTTTGCAGTGATACCAGAGAAGCCGTCTGAGCCGCCACACTTCAGACCTACGCGAAGGTCAGAGAGTGGACAAATCTCACGCTTATCCTGCTTTGCGATAGCGTAGAGCTCGCGGAGGATCTTCATGCCTTCTTCTACCTCGTCGCCCTCAACGCGCTGAGTAACCATAAGCTTGATGCGGCTCTTGTCGTAGTCGCCAAGCATTGCCATGAAGTCTTCTGGCTGGTTGTTCTCGCAACCGAGTGAAACTACGAGCACGGCACCTGCGTTTGGATGGAGCACGATGTCGCGGAGCACCTTGCGAGTGTTCTCGTGGTCTTCAGAGAGCTGCGAGCAGCCGTAGTTGTGGTGCCAAGCGTGAACAGCGTCAATGCCTTCGAGCTTTGTTTCCTCCTCGAGGCGCTTTGCGAGTTCCTCAGCGATGCCGTTTACGCAACCTACAGTAGGCACAATCCACACCTCGTTGCGCACGCCGACTTCACCGTTGGCACGCTTGTAGCCGTTGAAAGTCTTGTCGCTCTTTGCGATGTTGAGCTTTTCGTCAACAGGCTTGTATTCGTATTCGAGAGTACCGGAGAGGTTTGTCTTGAGGTTGTCCTCGTTGACCCACTCGCCGGCCTTCATATCTTTGAGAGCATGGCCGATAGGGTAGCCATACTTGATGATGTATTCACCTTCCTTCACATCCTGAAGGAGAATCTTGTGGCCCTGAGGCACATCCTGAAGGAGTTTAACGCCACCAGCGATTTCCTCGCCAGCCTTCATTGGGCGCAGAGCAACGACTACCTTGTCGATAGGGTTGATTCTGAGATAAGCAGCTTGGTTAGTCATGTATATTATGTTTTAATTATGAGTTGCACATTGGTGTGCCTTTAGCTTTTAGCCTTTAGCCTCGCTTGCAAGAGCGAACACACTATACGGCTGCAAAGTTACGATTTTTTACGTATTTACTTTGCTTTTTCCAATTTTATTAAGTTTTATTAATCATTAATGTGTGCAATTTTTATTTTTTATCATTTTTTGTTTGTCAAGTAAGTAAATATTATGTACCTTTGCGCAGTAATTTGGCTAAATTCGTCAAATCGTCAAATCGTTAAATCATCAATGATAATATGAAAAGAACAACCATAACAGCCGCCCTCCCATACGCTAATGGCGGCGTACATATCGGACACTTGGCAGGCGTTTATGTCCCTGCCGACATCTACGCTCGTTACCTCCGACTCAAGAAGCAGGAGGTTGTGTTCATCGGTGGTAGCGATGAGCATGGCGTACCTGTAACCATTCGTGCCAAGAAAGAAGGCATCACTACCCAGGAAGTCGTTGACCGTTACCACGGCATCATCAAGAAGTCGTTTGAAGACTTCGGCATCACTTTCGACATCTATTCTCGCACCACTTCCGACATTCACCATAAGTTTGCATCGGACTTCTTCCGCACACTCTACGACAAGGGTGTCCTTGAGGAACATGTTGAGGAGCAGTTCTGCGACGAGGTGACTGGCGAATTCCTGACAGACCGCAACATCGTTGGTACTTGTCCTCGCTGTGGTGCTGAAGGTGCTTACGGCGACCAGTGTGAGAAGTGCGGTGCTACGCTTTCTCCAGAAGAGCTTATCAATCCTACAAACAAGAATAACCCAGGCCACGGTCTCGTGAAGAAGCCTACAAAGAACTGGTATCTCCCTCTCGGCAAGTATCAGGATTGGCTCAAGGAATGGATCATCGAGGGCCATAAGGAATGGCGTCCAAACGTCTATGGACAGTGCAAGTCATGGCTTGACATGGACCTCCAGCCACGTGCTATGACCCGCGACCTTGAGTGGGGTATTCCTGTTCCAGTAGAAGGTGCTGAGGGCAAGGTCCTGTATGTTTGGTTCGATGCTCCTATCGGCTATATCTCAAACACAAAGGAACTCTGCGAAAGCAATCCTGAGAAGTGGGGTACATGGCAGAAATGGTGGCAGGATGAGGAGACTCGTCTCGTGCACTTCATTGGCAAGGACAACATCGTGTTCCACTGCATCATCTTCCCTGTGATGATGAAGGCTCACGGTGGCTATATCATGCCTGAGAATGTTCCTTCAAACGAGTTCCTCAACCTTGAGAACGACAAGATCTCCACATCACGCAACTGGGCTGTATGGCTCCACGAATACCTCGTTGACCTCCCAGGCAAGCAGGATGTTCTCCGCTATGTGCTTACTGCAAATGCTCCTGAGACAAAGGACAACAACTTCACTTGGGCTGACTTCCAGGAGCGCAACAACTCTGAGCTCGTGGCTATCTATGGCAACTTCGTAAACCGCGCTCTCCAGCTTACTAAGAAGTACTGGGGTGGAATTGTCCCAGCCTGCGGTGATCTCCAGGATATTGACCGCCAAACAATCGCCGAGTTCAAGGATGTCAAAGACAAGGTAGAGGCTCTCCTCGACCAGTACAAGTTCCGCGATGCACAGAAGGAGGCTATGAACCTCGCTCGCATCGGCAACAAGTATATCACCGAGTGCGAACCTTGGAAGGTTTGGAAGACAGACCCTAAGCGTGTTGAGACAATCCTCAACATCTCGCTCCAGCTCTGTGCAAACCTTGCTATCGTCTTCGAACCATTCCTCCCATTCTCTTCAGAGAAGCTTCGTGGCATGCTCAACATGGCTGACTTCGACTGGAACCAGCTTGGTCAGACAGACCTCATCCCTGCCGGTCATCAGCTTGCAGAGCCATCGCTCCTCTTTGAGAAGATTGAGGATGAGGTCATCAAGGCACAGCTCGATAAGCTTGAGGCTACAAAACTCGCTAACGAGGCTGCTGCTTACGAGCCAGAACCTATCAAGGAGAACGTTAGCTTCGAGGACTTTGAGAAGCTTGACATCCGCGTAGGTCTCGTCACTTCTTGCGAGAAGGTCAAGAAGTCAAAGAAGCTCCTCAAGTTCCATATCGATGATGGCACGGCTGAAGGTCGCACAATACTCTCAGGTATCGCTGCATATTATCCAGACCCACAGGCGCTCGTCGGCAAGCAAGTACTCTTCGTTGCAAACTTCGCAGCACGCAAGATGATGGGCGAAGAGAGCCAGGGCATGATACTCTCAGCAGTAAACTTCGACGGCACTCTCAGCGTAACAACCACTTCTGCTGATGTTAAGCCTGGTTGTCAGGTAGGATAGGACTTTCCCCCTTACCCCTTCCTTATAGGACGGGGAGAAATTACCACTGAGCGATTTGGAGGTTATGGAGGTGCAGTACTCTCACCGCACCAATAGTGTGTGACAAAGGTAATCATACTTATTACTTGTTACTTACTACTTATTACTAAATCATAGAATGAGACTCTCTGACGTATTTTATTTCAGCAAGAATGATCGCATCGTTGGTGCATGGATTGTTGCGGTGGTGGCATGTGTTGTTGGAATAGTTGCGTTGGCAAACGATAAAGAAGACGAGGAACTTGCCTCTGCCGCTGTGCAGGGACAAGTTCCTCGTTTTGCTTCTTATGGCAATCAAAATGCTTCAGGGGCAGACTCTTCTCCCGGTGGAGGGGCAGAGGAAGGTCATCTCCATTCCTTCGACCTGAATACAGCTTCGCCTGATGAACTCCTTACTCTCGGTTTTACGGAGCGTGAGATTCGCAGCGTGATGAACTACCGTGCCAAAGGTGGCATCTACAGGACCGTGGAGCAGATGTCGAAGATTTCGGGTATGACAAAAGGCGAATACGACCGACTTGCCCCTTACTTTTATGTAAGCGACGAATTCCGTCCAGCCTCCGAGTTCGTGACTGTGCCACAGCGCAAGAGATATCATTCTGGCGGCAGCAGAGGCTATAACCCCAATGGCAGCTATAACGCCACCGGGAACTATAACCACAGCGGAAGCCACCCTAACACAACCGCAAGCAGTTCCGTGTCCGCTGGCAATGCCGGCGGATCCTCCCCATCTCGCCCTCAATACGAGAACAACAAGCTCAAACCCGGCGAGAAGGTCCCCATCAACGCTTCTGACACCACTGCCCTCAAGCGCATCCCGGGTGTTGGCAGCTATTATGCTGCGCAAATAGTGAAGTACCGTGAGAAGCTTGGTGGCTTCGTATCAGTGCAGCAGCTTGATGACCTTCAGAACATCCCTGCCGATGTCCAGGACTATCTCTCCTTCGATCCCGTACCATTACGCAAGGTTAATGTGAACACACTCTCCATCAACCGAATGATAATGCACCCTTACATCACCTTCTACCAAGCCAAAGCCATAAAGGACTTTATTCAGAAGAACGGTCCACTGAAATCCCTCTCCCAACTATCCCTCAACAAGAATTTCACCGATGCCGACATCCAGCGCCTGGAGCCGTACGTGGAGTATTAGTTAGAATGGCAAAGCAGTCAAAAAGAGAGAGAATCGGACCAAAATGTTGCATATTCAGTCGTTTTTAGGTTCAAGATGGACTGATAAATCGAAAAAATTCATTAATTTTGCACCGATTTAATATAGAAATATATGGACATCTCACGAGAAATATTACAATTCCTTCATTATAATCCACTGTCTTCGCGTGATGAGATTGCGAAAGGAATTGCATTTGAGGGTAGTGGTACTTCCATTTTGAGGCATAGAAAATCCGTGTAATTGACCCAATCAATTACAAAAAGGCAATGCTTATTTTCTACGAGCAGAATAACCTCTACGCCTTCAAACAGATATTCATTGAGCAGTTTGAATTTGCCGTAAAGGAATACTTTTAAATCATTTGTATAGATATACGATAGACAAACAAATGCCTGCGCATGACTTTTGCGCAGGCTTTCTTCTACTATGTGCGATTTGTCGTTTTTGTTACATCATGGCGTACTGTAGAACCGTCCCAGCTATTCTGTGATTTTCAGCAAAGTTCATGATGGCCTCCGTCTTTCCTATCTGACGAGCACCTTTCACGATAAGCGGTTTTCTGTTCCTATCTCTCTGCCACTCAGCGAGATAAGAGTCAATTTTTCTTCTAAGATAACCCATATAATCCTAAAATTAGAGCCATATTTCATGCAGAAAACCCTAAAATTAGAGCCATATTTTGCATATATACACCTAAAATTAGAGCCATTTTTCGACGCAAAGTTAAAGATTTATTGACAATCAACCAAATTTCCACTCCATTATTTTCTCATTTTACGTTTTTTAGTCGCTTTCGTTTCCTATATTTACCATAATTGACGATGAGCTAGAAAACTATCCTCTAACTCATAAGCCGAAGAGAAAGCCTGCGCATAAGTGATGCGCGGGCATTATTTTTCTAGGAGATACTTCATCTTATGTCACACAACTGGTGGACTGCAGAATTAGGATAGTGTAGTCGCGAGACCGAAGGCGAGTCCAGAGGATGCGTTAGCACAAGTACAACCGTCCCAGATAGATATGTGTCGTCCCGCTTTTATCTATTTCCCTTCATCCTGTTATGAGTCTTGCAAAGCATCTGGCAGTTTTCTATGTCGGTTGCGCCACCTTTACTCCACGCCGTTACGTGGTCGGCATCCATGTCTTTGAGCAACCATATCTTTGACTTGGTGGCCCCATTCTCTTGTGTGCAATAAGGGCAATTGCTATGTCCAGCAGCTTCTGCCAATGATTTCTGCTTATAGTAAACAGCCTTCTTTACGACATCGTTGAATATACGGATGTTCAGAAGTTTCTTGTTTTGTTCACCTCCTAACACATACTCAAAGATTCCCTTATTGTCTTCCACACATGGGTCTGCCAAAAGTTCTTCTACACGCTGCGCTATCTTTTCCGGATTGTAAGCTTTCGTATGATATTCCTCGTAAAGCCTACCCCAATCACGGCCGCACATATCCTTGTAAACATTCTTGAATGTAGCCGACACCCAATCAATTACTGAGTTGAAATATGCTTGAAGTTCATTTATATCTGTATCTTGCCGATGCAAACTCATATAGCCAGCCACATCTCCCTTGCCTACCCACGATAGAGCTGTACGCAAGAAATCCTGGCGCTTCACATTGCCAGAGATATAGGCGCTCCATTTCTGAACGAGCGGATTGTTACTGTTGCTGAATACTGCTTTTGCCTTAGTTACAAAAGGTCCATAGAAGGCTGCGTTATCCCGTTCCTGTTGATTAAGTGGTATTCCTACAATGTTTATTGTTTCAAACCAGTCACGAATCTCTGATTCCGTTCCTTCACAGACATATATGAGTAACTTTGTCTGTTCTATCTTCTCACGAATATCGGCAGCTATACTGCTGATGTTCTGATTGCGACCATCGGCATCAATGATGTCAAGCTTGTTTGTCATAAAGCGACCGAGCGATGTGATACGCTGTTGACCGTCAAGCACTTCGTAAGCATCCTCACCAGTCTTGTTGAAGTAGATAAGACCTATAGGATAACCCTTTATAACGCTGTCTATCACAGCTACATCTTTCTTTCCGTCAGCATAGATATAGTTGCGCTGATACTCTGGCTGAATGGTTAGCTTACCACCCCATCCGAACAAGCCCTTGCCTTCAAACTCGTTATAGACAAAGCCTTCGCCGATTTCCTTTATTGTAAGTTGTATGAGTTTTGCTTCCATGAGTTATTGCTTTTTGCGGATTAATATTCTTTGATAAACTTTTTCTCTATGACCGTTAATTATAATCACTCCACTTGCATTAAGGTCATAAGTACCTTTTTTGCCGAACTTGTCAAAGTACGCTTTCTTGCATTCTTAAGGGGTGTATTTTCTAATTCTTAGATTGTATAAATCTTCATTTTCACACATTCCCAAAATTTCAAACTGTTCTGGACAATATTTGTCCAAGAATGAAATAGGAACACCCATATACCCTTCATAATCAATAGGAATAGCATCTGTATAAGGAACCTCTATTGCATCATAATTCTCGTAGTGTGAATAACCCGTATTACCTTTTAATTCCTTGTGCTTACTAAACTTTAAGTTATCTGCCATTGTCATTAATGGTAATGGTTCATGGCGGCGACCATGATCTATATTCGTAATCCATATTGATGGTACATTTCTCATATTAATACCATCAATTACTTTATCAACTTCATCTGAATACTTAGTTTCGAACCACATACCTCCAGACCAATTTCTAGAACCTGACCATACTTGATTATTTTTGATAAAAGGAAAAACCTCTTTATAGGTAATGCAGTTCTTATTTCCTATCATTAAGAACTTCTTTCCGCTCTCCTGAACCCATACAAAGAACTCACGAAAGATGGAAAAAGGTGGATTTGTGACAATGATATCGGCTTCATCACGAAAAACCTTAACTTCTGCACTTCGGAAATCGCCATCGCCTTCAAGATACTGCCATTGAAGGTCCTCAATGTCTATACGACCGTTACCATCAACATCACGGTCAAGAACGAAAATCTTTCCTTTTGTTTTCGCCTTTGCTGGATCAAACTGTGGGCTTTCTGTCTCAAACATAGTGAGCAAAGGCATTTCCTTCAGTTGTTTGCTCTCAGGAGCATAGCTTGTACTGATGAGTTTCTTCAAGCCAAGGTCTTCAAAGTGAAGCGCAAAGTATCTGGTAAAGTTACTCCACTCTGGATCATCGCAAGGAAGCAGAACTGTTTTATCACGAAAGGTATCTGGATTGTATTCAAGGTAGGCATTGACTTCCTTTTCAATGTCAGCATATTGAGTATAAAACTCATCCTGCTTGGCATTCTTCGCCTTAGATAGTTTTGTATTTGCCATAATGGTAGATTATATTTAGCATCGATCTACCACCTACGTAACCGCACAAAAAGGGCATGAACCTTCTTATGCGTTCGTCGAGGCTTGCGTAGGAAAAAGAGACCTCATCGCTCTATAAGTTGTATTCATGCCTTTTACATGAACATTGAACTCTTATATAGAGCGATAAGGCACACTTCTCCCTAAGGGAAGCTGCCTAACCACTATCTTTGTGTTCTTATCTCTGTACTTTGTTTCCTACGCAAATTCAGCCGATCGCAAATAATAGTCAATGCGCCTTATATTTCAATATGTATTCTTTCTGTACTTTCTGTTTTGTTTGCCAACGCCAAAGCGAGGCCGATATTAAAGTATTTATTATTTAGTGAATGTTAATATTCTGCCTAAGTCGAAATTGATGCTATAACATCAAACGATTTAAGCATCTGCAAAGGTAATTGTTTTATTCCAAATTGCCAAACAAAATCAAGGAAAAGTGAGGTTCATGACTAATTTCTCTAGAAAAAACTTTGTGAGCAATTGGGTATAAAAGCAAAATGCATCCCATGATACTTTGGGATGCATTTATATAACTATAGCAATGAAGCCATATACAACGGAAGGTAACATATACCATTCTCTACCTTCAAGTCTCCGCTATGGATAATGAATGAAGTGTGCAAATATGGCTTGAACTTCTCACGGAATTTGTTGAGCGAAGAAGTTGTATAGCGTTGTGTTGACTTCACCTCTATAGGACAAATGTTATGTTTGCTTGTTATAATTGGTTTGCGAATAAGGAAGTCTATTTCCATTTGCTCTTCAGTATCGCCCTTCTGTGCATTAGCATAATAATACAGGTGCTTTCCTGATGCAACAAGCATTTGAGCCACAAGATTCTCGACCATCATGCCTTTGTTGAACTCCAGTTTTCCAAGCATCAGTTTTCTGTACAGATCCTGCATGCCCTTCCTATCTTCACCAAAAGCATGCGAAAGTAGCAAGCCTGTGTCGTTCAGATACAACTTGAATTTTGAGTAATCAACATTCATCTTCAAGCCTATGTTTGGCTCTGTGGAATTATAGCAAGGGTTTACCACTCGCGCTTCATTAAGCCAGAACAGTGCCGTCTCATAATCGCGAGTACGAGCGCCTTTCTTTACAGAGCCTATGCGAAAACGCTTTTCCTTGCGTTGCAGCTCACCAGGGATAGTGTCCCAAATGCGTACCACTTTCTCTGCTTGGCTGTCTGCATAGTTGTAGATATCCTGTCGATAGAGATCGAGTATGCGCTGTTTTGTTAGGTCAACACGGTCAAAGTCCTGAGTGTCAATGTATTCTTGCACAGATTGCGGCATTCCTCCTACTATCATATAAAGTCTGAGAAAGTTCATCATCTTACGATGCAAGGCTTGTCCCAAAGGCTTTTGCTGCTCATAGCACTCACGGACATACTCCATCATATCGGTTTCGTCCAATGCCCAAAGGAACTCTTCAAAGTCCATAGGATACATATCTATTCTACGTTCCTCACTTGGGATAAGGATATTCTTCGTGTTCTTATGAATACTTACGAGCGAGCCGGTCTCTATATAGTCGTATGTGTGATTGGCGACGAGCTCTTTGACAGCTTCTCGAGCACGAGGATATTTCTGGACTTCATCAAAAATCACCAACGACTCCCTTGGATATAGCTTCACTCCCAATTGTAATGAGAGCAGACGGAATAGAGTCTTTTCATCCGTAAGGTAGTTGTCAAAGATATCCTTGACCTCCTTTGACACCTTCGAAAAGTCAATAAGCATGTATGAGCGATATTCGTTTCTGGCAAATTCCTCAACGATATAGCTCTTGCCTATACGCCTTGCTCCCTCTATAAGAAGCGCTTCTTTTGTAGAGTACTTTTGCTTCCACTCAAGTAACTCGCTGTAAATCTTACGTTTCATACCTCATTT
>JAZLHI010000161.1:0-16131 GCA_045616725.1 Prevotella sp.
GTAGCCATCTGGAGGAAGCGCTCAAGCTCTTCGTTGCTGTAGCATACGTTCATGGCAGCTCCAGAGAGCACGTAAGAAGGACGAACGAGCACAGGGAAGCCTACCTTCTCGACGAACGCCTTGATGTCGTCCATAGAAGTAAGAGCCTGCCATGCTGGCTGGTCGATAGCGAGCTTGTCGAGCATTGCAGAGAACTTGTCGCGGTTCTCAGCGCGGTCGATGTTCACAGGTGAAGTACCGAGAATGTTGACATTCTGACGGTAGAGCTTCATAGCGAGGTTGTTAGGAATCTGACCACCTACGGAAACGATAGTGCCGTAAGGCTGCTCGAGGTCGATAACGTCGAGAACACGCTCCAGTGAGAGCTCGTCGAAGTAAAGACGGTCGCACATGTCGTAGTCAGTAGAAACAGTCTCTGGGTTATAGTTGATCATGATAGACTTATAGCCGAGGCTGCGAGCAGTGTTGATAGCGTTTACAGAACACCAGTCGAACTCTACCGAAGAACCGATGCGGTAAGCACCAGAACCGAGAACTACAACCGACTTCTCGCCTGTGTTGTAAGGGATGTCATGACCCTCAACGGCGTAAGTCATGTAGAGGTAGTTGGTGAGCTCTGGGTGTTCGGAAGCCACTGTGTTGATGCGCTTAACGGCAGGAAGGATGCCCTTCTCCTTACGGTAAGCACGAACAGCGAGGTTCTCCTTCTCCATATTGCCCTCTGCCTTAAGCACGAAGCGAGCAATCTGGAAGTCAGAGAAGCCGGCAATCTTAACCTCACGGAGGAGTTCTACAGGAACCTCTTCAAGGGTATTGTATTTGAGAAGTTCGTTCTTGAGGTCAACGATGTGCTTGCAACGCTCCAGGAACCAAGGGTCGATCTTAGTGAGTTCTTCAATGCGCTCTACAGTGTAACCCTTCTCAAGAGCCTCAGCGATGGCGAAGATGCGGAGGTCTGTTGGGTTAGCGAGTTCCTCGTCGAGGTTGTCGAAGTGAGTATGGTCGTTGCCCACGAAGCCGTGCATGCCCTGACCAATCATACGAAGACCCTTCTGGAGCATTTCCTCGAATGTGCGACCGATAGACATAATCTCACCAACCGACTTCATTGAAGAACCGATGAGACGGCTAACGCCAGCGAACTTAGTGAGGTCCCAACGAGGAATCTTACAGATCATATAGTCGAGCTCAGGAGCCTTGTAAGCAGAGTTTGGAGTGCCCATCTCGCCAATCTGGTCGAGAGTATAGCCGAGAGCAATCTTAGCTGCCACGAAAGCAAGAGGATAACCAGTAGCCTTGGAAGCGAGAGCTGAAGAACGAGAGAGACGAGCGTTGATCTCGATGATGCGGTAGTCGTTTGTAACGGCGTTGAAAGCGAACTGGATGTTACACTCGCCAACGATGTTGAGGTGACGAACGCACTTGATAGTGATCTCCTGGAGCATCTTAACCTGCTCGTCAGAGAGTGAGCAAGTAGGAGCAACAACGATAGACTCACCAGTGTGGATGCCGAGTGGGTCGAAGTTCTCCATTGATGCAACAGTGAAACAATGATCGTTGGCATCGCGGATACACTCGAACTCAATCTCCTTCCATCCCTTGAGAGACTCCTCAACGAGAATCTGTGGAGCGAAAGTGAATGCGCTTTCTGCGAGTTCCACGAAAGCCTTCTCGTCAGGACAGATACCAGAACCGAGACCACCGAGAGCGTAAGCTGAGCGAACCATGATAGGGAAACCAATCTCGCGAGCAGCCTTGAGAGCGTCTTCCATAGACTCTACGGCGTGGCTTACAGGAGTCTTGAGCTCAGCCTCGTCCATCTTCTTCACGAAGCGGTCGCGGTCCTCAGTGTCCATGATAGCCTCTACGGAAGTTCCGAGCACCTGTACGCCATACTCCTTGAGAGTGCCGTTGAGGTAAAGCTCTGTACCGCAGTTGAGTGCAGTCTGACCACCGAAAGCAAGGAGGATGCCATCTGGGCGTTCCTTCTTGATGATTTCAGTAACGAAATATGTGTTCACTGGAAGGAAGTAAACCTTGTCAGCGATACCTTCAGAAGTCTGAATGGTAGCGATGTTTGGGTTTACCAGCACACTGCTGATACCTTCTTCACGCAAAGCCTTGAGAGCCTGCGAACCTGAATAGTCGAACTCGCCAGCCTGTCCAATCTTGAGGGCACCTGAACCGAGCACGATCACCTTTTTTAGTTGCATAGTTGTATTGGTTGTTTAAGGTGGGATTTGAGCGTTACCACCGTAGTTGTTTAAGTTTTCCGCTGCAAATATACTATCTTTTCCTATAATATAATAAGAATATGGCAAAAAAATGCTTGAAAATTTGCCTATATAAAGAAATAGTCATACCTTTGCAGCAGTTCAGTGGAATGAGAGCTTCTCGAAAGAGAGGTTCTCATTCTTGATTTTATATATTTTTCGAAGATTTGGGATTTCGATAATTCGAAGGTTCGAGGTCTCGGAAATAAATTGTAAATCGTAAATCCGTAAATTGTAAATAAAATAGATGATTCAAAAGCAACAAGTAACAGACATCGTCAAGCAATGGCTTGAGGAGACAGAGTATTTCCTGGTGGATGTGGAGGTAAGTGCTGACAACCGCATCGTAGTAGAGATAGACCATGCCGACGGCGTGTGGATAGAAGACTGCTGCGAACTCTCACGTTTCATTGAGGACCATTTTGACCGTGAGCAGGAAGACTTTGAACTGGAAGTGGGTTCTGCTGGCGTAGGACAGCCGTTCAAGGTGATCGAGCAATACCACTGCCACGTAGGCAAGGATGTGGAAGTGCTTGCAGACGGCAAGAAATACCGTGGAGTACTCAAGGAAGTAGGCGAAGACTCGTTCACTATCACTTGCGAAGAGAAGGTGAAGCGCGAAGGCGACAAGCGCCCTCATCTGGAAGAAGTGGAATACAGCTTCAAGATTGCAGAGGTAAAGTACTGCAAGTATGATTTGAAATTTTAATAACAAATATAATGGCAACAAAAAAGACCGACAACGTAGTCTCTATGGTGGACACCTTCAAGGAGTTCAAAGAGACAAAGAACATCGACCGCACAACTCTGATGAGTGTGCTCGAGGACAGTTTCCGTAATGTTATCCAGCGCATCTATGGCTCTGATGAAAATTTCCGTGTTATCGTAAACCCTGACAAGGGTGACTTCGAAATCTATCGCAACCGCGTCGTAGTGGATAACGGCATGGTAGAAGACGAGAACAAGGAAATCGAACTCTCAGAAGCACAGAAGATTGAGCCTGACTATGAAGTGGGCGAGGACGTAACAGAGAAGATTGACTTCAACAAGTTTGGCCGTCGTGCCATCCTTACTCTCCGTCAGACTCTCGCATCAAAGATCCTCGACCTTGAGCATGAAAACCAGTACAACAAGTTCAAGGATCGCGTAGGCGAACTCGTTTCCGGCGAGGTTTACCAGGCTTGGAAGCGCGAGGTTCTTCTCTTCGACGACCAGAACAATGAGCTCCTTCTCCCTAAGACAGAGCAGATTTCTCGCGACAACTACCGCAAGGGTGACAATGTGCGTGCCGTAATCTACAAGGTTACCAACGACAACAACAATCCGAAGATCTACGTTTCGCGTACTCACCCAGACTTCCTCCGTCGTCTCCTTGAGAACGAAGTTCCAGAGATTGCAGAAGGCCTTATCACAGTTCACAACATCGCTCGTCTCCCAGGAGAGCGTGCAAAGATTGCTGTTGAGAGCTACGATGAGCGCATTGACCCAGTAGGCGCTTGCGTCGGTGTAAAGGGTGCTCGTATCCACGGCATCGTTCGCGAACTCCAGAACGAGAACCTCGACGTAATCAACTACTCTTCAAACACTCGCCTCTTCATCCAGCGTGCTTTGGCTCCAGCTACCATCTCAAGCATCAACCTTGACGAGGAGAACAAGAAGGCTGAGGTTTATCTCCAGCCAGAAGAGGTGTCAAAGGCTATCGGTCGCAACGGTGCAAACATCAAGCTCGCCTCTATGCTCACAGGTTATACAATAGACGTCTTCCGCGACAATATGGACGGTGAGGAAGAGGATGATATCATGCTTGACGAGTTCAACGACGAAATCGACCAGTGGATTATCGATGCTATCAAGGCTATTGGCTTCGATACTGCACGTCAGGTTCTCGGTGCTCCACGCGAGATGCTCATCAACAAGGCTGACCTTGAAGAAGAGACTGTTGACTACATCCTCGATGTACTCCGCGCAGAGTTTGAATAAATATAGTTATACGGTCGCTTTGCTTGTATGGTTATACGGAGATTAGTATCATCCGCAAAACCGCAAAACCGTAAAAACCGCAAAAACCGCAAAAACCGTAAAATCGCAAAACCGTAAAACATGGCAATAAGACTAAATAACATAGCAACACAACTCAACATCAGTGCAGACCGCGCAGTTGAATTCCTCAAGAAGAAGAATCTTGTGGATACGGAAATCAGCGGCAACCCGAAGTTGAGCGAAGAGCAAGAGAACGCCCTCAGGAGGGAGTTCAGCACAGATATGGCTGTCAAGGAAAAGGCAGAACAGTTAAATAAGCCTGCCAAGAAAGAAAAACAGCCTAAACAGGAAGCTGCGCCTGTTGAGAAGGAAAAGCAGGAATTCAAGCCACTCGGCAAGATTGACCTTGATGACCTTGACGGCAAGAAGGCAAAGGCTGAAGCAGATGCAAAGGTAAAAGCTGAGGCTGAGGCTAAGGCAAAGGCAGAGAAAAAAGCCAAGGAAGAGGCCGTGGCTAAGGCGAAGGCTGAAGCAAAGGCTGTAAAGGCTGCACAGGAGGCTAAGCTCCTTGCCAAGGCAAAGGCTGATGCCGTTGCCATGGTAGAGAACAAGGAGAAGCCGGAACCTAAGAAGGAAAAGCAGGCTCCTAAGAAAGACAAGCCACAGCAGAAACCGGCAACTCCTGCAAAGGCGGAAGTGGACGATACTCCAGTTAAGACTCCTGGCGAGATGGCTGCAATGAAAGAACAGGCAGAGAACGGCCCGAAGATTCTCGGCAAGATAGACCTTTCTTCCATCAACTCTAGCACTCGTCCTAAGAAGAAGTCAAAGGAGGAGAAGCGCAAGGAGCGTGAAGAGAAGGCTAAAGCGGCTCACGCACAGCGTCAGGGTGGCCAGAACGGTCAGGGCAATGGCGAAAAGAAGAAGCGCGAGCGCATAAACAAGAACAAGGTTGACATCAACCAGGCTGCCAAGCAGGCTAACCAGCAGCAGAACCAGCAGGGCGGTGGCAAGAACAAGAATAAGAAGAACAAGAATAAGAAAGGCAATGTTCAGCCAGAAGTTCGCGAAGAGGATGTAGCAAAGCAGGTAAAGGAAACTCTTGCTCGTCTTACTTCTAAGAACAAGTCGAACAAGAACGCTGCCAAGTATCGTCGTGACAAGCGTGATGCTGTTGCCGAGCAGGCTGCAAAGGCTGCTGCTGCTGAGAATGCAGAGAGCAAGGTGCTGAAGCTCACAGAGTTCGTTACCGTATCTGACCTCGCTACAATGATGGGCGTAGGCGTCACTCAGGTCATCGGTACTCTTATGTCTGTCGGTGTGATGGCTTCCATCAATCAGCGTCTTGAGGCAGAGACCATCAACCTCGTTGCAGAGGAATTCGGCTTCAAGACAGAATATGTTTCGGCAGAGGTTCAGGAGGCTATCGTAGTGGAAGAGGACAACGAAGAGGATCTCATCTCTCGTGCTCCAGTGGTAACAGTGATGGGCCATGTTGACCATGGTAAGACATCTCTCCTCGACTACATCCGTAGCGCAAACGTTATCGCTGGTGAGGCTGGTGGTATCACCCAGCACATCGGTGCTTACAACGTGAAACTTGAGGACGGTCGCCGCATCACATTCCTTGATACTCCTGGTCACGAGGCGTTTACTGCCATGCGTGCCCGTGGTACTCAGGTTACCGACATCGCCATCATCATCATCGCTGCCGACGACTCTGTGATGCCTACTACAAAGGAGGCTATCGCTCACGCGCAGGCTGCTGATGTTCCAATGGTGTTCGCCATCAACAAGATTGATAAGCCGGGCGCTAACCCAGACAAGATTCGTGAGGACCTTTCGCAGATGAATCTCCTCGTGGAAGAGTGGGGTGGTAAGTACCAGTGTCAGGAAATCTCTGCAAAGAAGGGCATTGGCGTTGAGGAACTTCTCGAGAAGGTTCTCCTTGAGGCTGAGATGCTTGAACTGAAAGCTAACCCTAACCGCAAGGCTAACGGTTCGATAATCGAGTCTTCTCTCGACAAGGGTCGTGGTTATGTAGCTACAGTGCTCGTGCAGAACGGTACCCTCAAGGTTGGCGACTATGTGATAGCCGGTACTGCTTACGGCCGTATCAAGGCTATGTTCGATGAGCGTAACCATAAGGTTGACAATGTAGGTCCTGCACAGGCTGCTACAATTCTCGGTCTTAACGGTGCTCCTACTGCGGGCGACCAGCTCCATGTAATGGACACTGAGCAGGAGGCTAAGGACATTGCTAACAAGCGTATGCAGCTCCAGCGCGAACAGTCGCTCCGTACAGCTACAACTCTCTCTCTCGATGAGATTGCACACCGTATTGCCCTCGGTGAGTTCCATGAGCTCAACCTTATCGTCAAGGGTGACACCAACGGTTCTATTGAGGCTCTCTCAGATTCGTTCATCAAGCTTTCTACGGAGAAGGTTCAGGTGAATGTCATCCAGAAGGCTGTCGGTCAGATCTCGGAAAACGATGTCATGCTCGCTTCTACTGCGACAAACGGTATGATCGTCGGCTTCCAGGTTCGTCCTTCTGCAGCAGCAAAGAAGCTTGCTGAGCACGAGGGTGTTTCTATCAACACATACTCTGTAATCTATGATGCCATCGACGACATCACACAGGCCATGGAGGGTATGCTCGACAAGGTTAAGAAGGAAGTCTTCTCTGCCAATGTTGAGGTACGCGAAGTCTTCAAGATCTCGAAGGTTGGTACTGTTGCCGGTGCATACGTTGTTGAAGGTAAGGTACATCGCACAGACAAGGCTCGTGTCATCCGTGACGGTATCGTTATTCATACTGGAGAAATCGACGCTCTCAAGCGCTACAAGGACGATGTCAAGGAGGTAGCCACTAACTTCGAGTGTGGTATCTCTATTGTTAACTTCAACGACATTCAGGTTGGCGACATCATCGAGTGCTTCTCAGAAATCGAAATCAAGCAGACACTGTAAGGTTCAAGCAGAGCATTCCCGCTCTGCTTGAGGCTATAGGCTAAAAGCTAAAGGCTAAACAAAAATAGGCTGGCTCCGTTTGGGAGTCAGCCTATTTTTTATCTGCACGTATAGATGGTAATCGCTTGTTCCTCAGTTACTTACGAATGCGCTTGCAATGCGTGTAAAAACCGTGGGAGTTTTGGGTTGTTTTCGTGGAACTTAAGAAAATGTTCGTAGACTTTTTGGAGCGTTTCCGTGGAGGCTTTTTTAGCCTTTAGCCTCGCGGCTCCAACTGCGAACCTTACTTCATTCCAGGCATCTTGCCCATCATGCCTGCCATCTTAGCCATGTTAGGGCCTGTCATCATCTTCATCATCTTGCGTGTTTGGTCAAACTGCTTGATGAGGCGATTAACTTCCTGAATGTCAGTACCTGAACCCTTTGCGATACGCTTGCGGCGTGAAGTGTTGAGGAGTTCTGGGTTTGTGCGCTCCTTTGGAGTCATAGAGAGGATGATAGCCTCTACGCTCTTGAACGCATCGTTGTCGATGTCGATATCCTTGATAGCCTTGCCCACGCCAGGAATCATTGAAGCGAGGTCCTTGATGTTACCCATCTTCTTGATCTGCTGAATCTGGTTGTAGAAATCGTTGAAGTCGAACTTGTTCTTCTGGATCTTCTTTGCGAGTTTCTTAGCTTCCTCCTCGTCAAACTGCTCCTGGGCACGCTCTACGAGGGAAACGATGTCACCCATGCCGAGGATGCGGTCTGCCATACGTTCTGGGTGGAATACGTCGATAGCCTCCATCTTCTCGCCTGTACCGACGAACTTGATAGGCTTGTTGACTACAGAACGTACAGAGAGGGCTGCACCACCACGAGTGTCACCATCAAGTTTTGTGAGGATAACACCATCTATTTCAAGACGCTCGTTGAAAGTCTTTGCTGTAGCAACTGCTTCCTGACCAATCATTGCGTCTATTACGAGGAGTGTTTCTGTAGGATTGATAGCATCCTTGATGTTACGGATCTGAACCATCAGTTCCTCATCAATGGACTGGCGACCGGCAGTATCGACGATGACGATGTCGTTACCCTTGGTCTTAGCCTGCTGGATAGCATTGAGGGCAACCTTTACAGGATCTGTTGCACCTTCTTCCATATAGCATGGTACACCCACCTGATCGGCAAGCACGCGGAGCTGTTCCATGGCTGCAGGGCGGAATGTATCGCAGGCAGCAAGGAGAGGGTTCTTGCCTTGCTTGTTCTTAAGAAGGAGAGCGAGCTTGCCAGACATGGTTGTCTTACCCGCACCGTTGAGACCCGACATGAGGATGATGGCAGGACGGCCGTCGAGGTTGAGCTTTGCAGCCTCGCCACCCATGAGTTGTGCGAGCTCGTCGTGCACGATCTTCACCATCAACTGGCTTGGCTTTACGGCAGTAAGCACGTTCATGCCGAGCGCCTTCTTTTTCACTGTGTCGGTGAAGTTCTTTGCTACCTTGTAGTTTACGTCGGCATCGAGGAGTGCGCGGCGCACGTCCTTGAGGGTTTCCGCTACGTTGATTTCGGTGATTTTACCTTCACCCTTGAGTATCTTGAATGATCTTTCAAGTCTATCGCTTAGATTTTCAAACATAATTACATTTACAATTTACGCAAAATCGTATATTATTTGGGTTTAATATTCTTATTGAGATTTTAGTTAAGATTTCGAGCATCTTCGATGCGATCCAAAATCAATCGTCCCTAAAGCGACGAACTGGAGCGAATTTTTGTCAAGATTCTTGTTGAAGATTTTAGTGAGGATTAAGAATCCTTAAATAAAATCCCAACTGAAAATGCGCTCGAATTCCTCGCTTTTATGAAGGAATTTTAGAGGGATCGTCGCAAGCTCTTCGACATCCAAACTAAAATCTTTATAAAAATCCATATAATGAATTTGTTAAAAGTTATAGTATGGATTCCTTCGGGGCTCTCCCCTTGGGGGTAGGGCTTTACTTGTCACTTCTAAATGGGAACAATGGCAGTCCTGCTGCGTTCTTTATGTTGCCAAGCTGGAAGTTCTTGAAGCAGTAGCGCACATACTTAGGCTCCTTGACTTCTGGCGAAGTGATAATGATGCCTTTTATCCAATAGTGGTAAGCATCAGCCTTATGGAACACCTTGTCGGCACCGGCGAGTTCAAAGCCCTGGATGTCCTCAAAGCGCGAGATTGCTCCATAGTCGTTCTTAATGTTCACATAGCAAGTGTCGTTGCTGAACTCCACTGTGCTTACCTCTGGGCTTTCGCACATGAAACCTTCCTGACCATAGTTCTTCACGAGAGCATGGTAAGCAAGACGTTCGCCCACCTGGCGCTTCTGCGTAGGGTGAATCTGCTGTGTCTCCCAAGGATACACGAGGTCGTTTGTGCCGACGAGAGCAGAGTTAGGTATTATGCTTTGTGCACGCTTCTGCTGCTCACGAAGAAGAGCACCAGCGATGCCCTGCATATCGTCGTACCAGTAAGGGGCTATCTCCACGAAATAGAAAGGAATGTCGCCCTGGCCGAACTGCTCGCGCCACTGCTGTACGAGGTGAGCGAGGTTCTCTGAATACTTGTTGCCCTGATCGCCTACATTAGAACATCCCTGATAGAAGAGTATGCCCTTAACGGTATAGTTGAGGATTGGGTTGAAAGTACCGTTACCCCATAGGAGAGGGTAGTGGTAGTCCCATTCGAATTTCTTGGTGATCGCTGCCGAATCGAGTTCCTCGTCCGGACAATACTTCTTAAGGTTCTCCTTCGTAAGCCAGCTTTCCACGCGCGAACCGCCCTTGTTTGCCATGATGAGGCCTACAGGAATGTCGAGAGCGTTGTTTATCATGCGAGCGAAGAAGTAGCCTGTTGCACTGGCGCGACGAACGCTTTCCATGCTGGTAACTTCCCATTTGCAGTCAGCATCCTCTTGAGGTTCCGTGCGCATGATGCTTGGGATCTTACAGAAACGGATGCCAGAGTGCTTCTTTGCATCGAGGACAACATCCTGATAGTCCTCTACTGGACAGTTGCCAAAACCGCCGATAGGCATTTCCATGTTGCTTTGCCCGGCACATACCCACACCTCTCCGGCGAGGATATTGTTGAGAGTGATTCTGGAACTGCCGTCAAAGAAAGTTATTGAGAGCGGAGTATAGCTGGCTTCCGGCATCATCACCTTTGCCTGCCACTTGCCGTTCTTGTCGGTGCGAGCCACGATGACTTTCTTGTCTGTCCATGAGGTGGTGATGTTGATCGCCTTGTTTGGATCATCCCATCCCCAAAGTGTTACCTCTGTGTTCTGCTGGAGCACCATGTTGTCCGAAAGTACGTGTGGCAATCGCAAGCCTTTCGCACTGATAGCCATGCAAGCCATCAATGCAATCATTAAAGCAAAATACCTTTTCATTTTAGAATTCTAATAGTGAAGTAGGAGTGCAAAGCATAAGAATACTTTGTACTTCTTACTTTAATTTCGGGCGCAAAAGTACTAAAAATTAATGAATTGCACAAAGAAATGGTGAATAAATTGCCTTTAGTGCCCGATTCTCCATATTATTTATTAACTTTGTCGCGCTATTTTTAAGGTTAACTCTATCACAAAGAAAAGGACTGCATGAATAACAATATATCTTCAAACAAACTGATACGCAACATTATAATAGCCATAGACTTCGTCGTGCTATGGATTATTCTATCTTTATTTGTTGAATATGGCCCATATAGAGTCGCAAAACCATCAACGTTTATGGTGTTGGGAACTGTAGCAATGGTATTCGCTCAGGCTATGGAAGGGCCAATTGTACATAGTCACTATCTCAGTTTGGATCGTGTCATGCAAAGAGTTGCCAAGTTCCTTTTTATCTTTGCCGTATCTTTCTTTGTATTGTGCTCTATCCACCGCTGGACAATTGCGGAGATAATGCCGGGAAAGGCTGTCGGAATAGCCTGTATCTGGCTATCCATAGCCATTTGTGTTGTGCGCATGATAGAGTTCTTCGGTATAAGACTAGAGCGTGCCAAGGGTAAAAACTCCCGTTCCCTTGTCTTTATAGGCGATGCGGGAGGATTGGTGAATATATTGAACGAGATAGATTGCAATGCGGTAAAGGGTGTCCGCCTGAAGGGCTATTATGCGGAAGCGGAGGATGAGAACCTCTCGAAACGCATGCCTTACAAGGGTAATTACGTACAGCTTCAGCAAAACATGGCAGATAACCGTCTGGCAGATGATATCTATTGCTGCCTACCGTCTTCTGAAAATGAAATCATAAACATGTTGATTCGTCACTGTATAGACCATGTTGCCCATTTCTACTATCAGCCTTCGTTCATGCAAGAGATAGGAAATGTTCTACAGCCGCAGACTATTGGCAATCAGGTGGTGTTTACAAACTTTTCGGAGCCGTTGCAAGACGCTTCTTGTAGGTTGATAAAACGCAGTTTTGATATTTTCCTCAGTGGCATTGCTTCAATAGTTGTTCTGCCTTTCGTGCCTGTTATCGCCCTGATTATCAAGATTCAGAGTCCGGGACCGGTGTTCTTTAAGCAGAAACGCACGGGCATGGACGGCAAGGACTTCTATATGTATAAGTTCCGTTCCATGCATGTCAACAAGGATGCCGACAAGGTTCAGGCTACAAAGGACGATCCTCGCAAGTTTGCTTTCGGCAATTTCATGCGAAAGACCAATATCGACGAGCTCCCGCAGATATTCAATGTCCTCGTTGGCGACATGTCTATTGTAGGTCCGCGTCCGCACATGCTTGCACATACCGAAGAGTATCGCAACAAGATAGAGGAATACATGGTGCGCCACTATGTGCGTCCAGGCATAACTGGTTGGGCGCAGGTCACTGGTTTCCGTGGTGAGACGGCAGAGCTATGGCAGATGGAAGGTCGTGTGAAGCGAGATATCTGGTATATACAGAATTGGACTTTTTGGCTTGATATCCGTATCATCTTCAAAACCGCTTGGAACATGCTCCACAAAGAGCAGAATGCTTATTAATAGTCCACCTCTTACCTTTTACCACTTACCACATTACATGAAAGATCTCTGTCACCTTCTCCGTGTATCGCTCGGCTTCAGCCCTGTCAACGACTTTCCGCAGCTCAATGATGAGCAGTGGAAGGCGTTAAAAGCTGCTGCTGTAAAGCAAACTGTGCTAGGCATTGCATGGGGAGGAATAGAGAAACTTCCTCTTGAGAAGCAGCCTCCACGACGCATGAAACTGCAGTGGCTTGCCGACACAAACGAGATAAAGCACCGAAACGAATGGATGGACAAGGCTTGCGCGGCTGTCTCAAAAAAGCTGGAGAAGGTGGGTCTATACAGTGCTATTCTGAAAGGACAGGCCATCGCGCAACTGTATCCTACTCCGGAATATCGATCTCCTGGTGATATAGATGCTCTGGTCAGCCTGTGCCCCCCTGTAATGGAAAATGGCAAGTTGCATTTTTTGCAAAGTCCTGACATAGACAAGACGGTAAAGATCATCACTCAAAAACTAAAGTCTATAGGAAAAGGTGATTTCGGGAAAACGGTTTATCACCACATAGAATGGCAGTTCTCTGACGTTGCCATTGAGGTTCATCTGCGCCCGATGCAGTTCAATGACCCGTTTGTGAACATGCGTTTCCAGCAGTGGGCGAAAAGTTTTTATACAGACAGTACAAATACCTTCGTTACTCCTGATGTGGAGTTCAACATCATTTTCCTTCTTTCGCACCTCTATCACCACCTCCTCTTTGAGGGTGTCGGCTTGCGACAGGTGTGCGACTATGCCGTGTTGCTGCATGCTGCAGAGGTAAGAGGGAAGAGTGAAGAGCTAATGGACAAGTCTCGTATCAACAAACTGCTTAATGAGCTGAAGATGCAACGCTTTGCAGCCGGCATGATGTGGATAATGCAGACCATGTTCGGACTTTCTAGAGATGCTCTTATCACGGAGCCGGATGCAAATCTTGGCACTTTTATTCTTGATGAGATAAGGCAGGCAGGCAATTTCGGTAAATACGACGACCGCATAGACCACGAGAAGCTGTCTTCTACAACAGGAAAATTTTGGGTACGTACAAAGCATCGTGCCCGCTTCCTCACCCTTTTCCCATCGGAAATCCTTTGGGACATCCCTTTCCGCCTTTGGCATTGGACCTGGCGAAAGAGACTGTCTCTATAGTCTCTATAGCTTCTATAGCCCCTATAACTTCTATTTAACTAACCTAACAATGAAAAAGCTACTTTATCTAATTCTCTTCATCTTCCCTGCCATGCTGTCTGCGCAGACTAATGCCAGGAAACATCGTTGCATGGATGCTGACTGGCAGTTTGCCTTTGGCGATGCATCCAGCCCAGCCAAGGACTTCGGCTGTGGCACAGAGTATTTCAACTACCTCACCAAAGCAAATTCCATCCATAACGAAGGCCCGTACTCCCTGAAATTCGACGCCAAGAAATGGAATAATGAGTGGAAAACAGTCTCCCTGCCTCACGACTGGGCAGTGGATCTCCCTTTCGCTCGTGAGGCAAGCCATAGTCACGGCTACAAGACTGTCGGTCATAAATACCCGGAAACCAGCATCGGATGGTATAGAAAAACCTTTACACTGAAGCCTTCCGACGAAGGAAAGCACTATGAACTGCAGTTTGACGGCATCTTCCGCAATGCTCAGGTCTGGGTGAACGGCTTTTACCTTGGTGGCGAGCAAAGCGGCTACATCTCAAGAACTTATGATATTACCGACTATCTGAAGTTCAATATCCCCTCCGACTCATCCACAAGTGGAGAGGTGGAAAACCTCATCTGTGTTCGCGTGGATGCAAGCCTTGAGGAAGGTTGGTTCTACGAAGGTGCCGGCATCTATCGCCATGTTTGGATGAATGTCTCAGAGCCTCTTCATTTCAGGACCTTCAGCCACGAGATAACTTGGGCTACAGATGCAAGCCAACTGAAGGTGCGCTTCGGCGTAGAGAACGACAGTCACGACGGAATGCTCTGCAACTATAAGCTAAAACTTATTGACGCACAAGGCAATATCGTCAAGGAAACGAACGGCGGAAGCGTTCGCGGCAAGATGCTTGAACCAAAGGCAGATTTCAATCCTACAGCTATCATGTTGCTGAAGGATGTTGATATTCATCTCTGGAGCCCTGAAGATCCTTATCTTTATACTGTACGCACAGAACTCTATTTTGGCAATGAATTATGCGACATCGTTGACACCAAGTACGGCTTCCGTACCGTTGAGTTCAATAAGGACAAGGGCATGACCATCAATGGCAAGCCTTTCAAGATTCACGGCGCTTGCATGCACCAGGACAATGCCGGCGTTGGTGCTGCCATGCCTGATGATATGAACGTCTATCGCATGAAGACACTGAAGAAGTTTGGTTTCAATGCCATCCGCACTTCCCACAACCCGGTATCTACGGAGCTTCTCGACGTTTGCGACTCTCTCGGCATAATCGTCATTGAGGAGAACCGACTCTTCGGCGTAAACGACTACCAGATTGGTCAGCTCAAGTCCATGATGGACCGCGACCGCAACCATCCTTCCATCATCGCGTGGAGCGTTGGCAACGAGGAATGGGGCGTAGAATGGGAAGAACGCGGCACGAAGATTGTGGCAACGATGACCGACTATGTCCATAAGTTTGACCCTACACGTCCTTCTACGGCTGCAACGTCTGGCGGTCCAACACCTGTTGTCAGCGCTGATCTTGCCGGATACAACTATGTCCGACAGAATCCGATAGACGAGCATCGCAAGAACTACCCTGAGCGCATTGCATATGGCTCGGAGGAAACCTCTGGCTGCGGCACTCGCGGCGTCTATTTCAACGAGCTTGGTGGCGCTGAGATGCCTCATTATGCCAAGGATCAGTATGATGAGTTCCAGAAGCGCAACCCTTCTGGACGTATGCCAGCTTTTAACCGCTGTGCCGACAACGACTCCGTCATGAACCGCATAGAGCGCGGATGGAAGTTCTACGACGAGCGTCCGTGGCTCCTCGGCTGCTTCTATTGGACAGGTTTCGACTATCGCGGCGAGTCGAACCCACTCGTCTTCCCTGCCACAAACTCAGAGTTCGGCATCTTCGACTACTGCGGATTCCCTAAGGATGAGGCTTACTATCTGAAGTCGTGGTGGACAAGCGAACCTGTGCTCCACCTCCTTCCTCACTGGAACCTTGAAGGTCATGAGGGAGAGGAAATTGATGTGTGGGCATATTCCAACTGCGACGAGGTGGAACTCTTCGTCAATGGCAAGTCGGCTGGCAAGCAGAAGATGGAGAAAAACGGTCATCTCTCGTGGAATGTAAAGTATCAGCCAGGCTCTCTCAAGGCTATTGGCTATAAGAATGGCAAGAAGATCCTCACTGAGACTCTTGCCACAACAGGACAGGCTGAAAAACTTACGCTCAAGAAGGAGCGCTATGGCGAGATTACGGTAGTGACCGTTGAGGCTCGCGACAAGAAGAACCGCATCGTCCCTACCGCCTGCTGCCCTATATATATTAATGTGTCGGGCGATGCGAAGATCATCGGCGTAGGCAATGGCGATCCTGCATGGAACGACGCCGAGCGTCCAACAGATGCCGGCGCCCAGCAGTTCAGCATGAAGACCTTCAACGGACTTGCAATGGTCATCCTCAAGACCCCTTCAGACGCTTACACCATCAGCGCCTCTCTATAGCTTCTATAGCCTCTATAGCGTCTATCCAGCTGCAAAGGTAGAACTATTTTGTTTCAAATGCTCAAAAATGTTTCATTTCTGCAAAATATCGCGCCCTTGCACAAAAAAGTTTCAATTGCGCAAAAAGCTGTTGCAACTTAGCAAAATGTTTGACGGATTGTGTGTTTGGAATATCTGTAACATACTGATCGTCAGTGCGAT
>JAZLHI010000162.1:0-16754 GCA_045616725.1 Prevotella sp.
TTGTAAAAAAAATCTTTATGATGGCTCCCCCGAGGGGAAGCGTTTGTCTGTCTTCAGAATGATCATCCAGTAATCCATTTAAGGGAACCGCATACATATAATATATACGCAGTCCTGAACGAATTGACAAGGTGCAAAAAAAATCATCTTTTCCTTTGCTTCTTGTACTACTTTCTGTCTATGTAAATCTTTCAAAGATCGCTTTCTTTTGCGCCCCATTTTTCATTGGAAGCGAGTGCAAAGGTATGACTATTCCGCAAACTGCACAAGGATTTACAAAAAAAATACGTTTTAAACAGCGTTTACTTGAGCATAATCAATCAACACACGAAAAAAGCACCATCTAAACTGGGCAATTCCACTTCCCATTAAAGTTTTTATTGCTATCATAAAAAATCACACAAGCCACAAAAGACTTTGGCGAATACTTTTATCACATCAAAAAGTATCCGCCATTCAGTTTCCCCGCATACACATTTATATATTATAGGGATAGAAGTTCTGCTTAATATATCAGGATCGAGACTTCGTTAATTTTTTAGGAATAAGACTTTTGTTCAGAAACGCATACCTATTTATTTTTCTCCAGCAACAAGCTCCTAACAAGTTTTCCACCAGGCGTAATTACACTATCATCCCAATTACCGTATGAACTTGCACGAGGATAGAGCATTGCACTTGTTTCATCTTTATCACCAAGATTCCATGCCGCCCAACTTATATTATACTGTTCCATCAGAGCTTCCCATTCGCGGAACTCCTTGTCGCCTAGCCTACCATTACCACTTGCCTCACTGCATCCGCATTCAGAAACAAATACAGGAATGCCCTTCTTTATAGCAGCAATTGTGCGATCTTTCAAATCCTGACCATGAGTAGCTGCATAAAAATGCATAGTGTACATTATATTACTAAAGCCCTGCAAAGGACTTTCTGCAACAAGATGAAGATCTTGATCCCAGTGTGGCGAGCCCATGAGGATAACATTATCAGGATCATACTTTCGTATCTCATTAATGCAAGCCGTAGCGTATTCCTTCAGTTCATTCCATGTATAAACACCACCCTCAGGTTCATTAAAGAGTTCATATATGACATGTGGGTATTTACCATATTTCTTTGCCATCATACCGAAGAATTCAACAGCCTCCTTAGTCTTCATCTGATGAGCATGCCAGTCAATAATAACATACGTGTCATTCTTAATGGCGGCTTCGATAACCGGTGTCATGCACTTCATAGTAAAATCCGGGTTATCTATGTAGTTATCATGTATTTGAATACCCATAGCCGCACGAATTACAGTAGCATGCCAATCTTCTACCAGCCATTTAACAGCCTTCTTATTGTAAAATCTAGGCCAAAGGTTATGCCATCCAAGACTTACTCCACGCAACATTACAGGTTTCCCGTTTTGGTCACAAAGATTACTACCAATGACCTTCAGTTGACCATACTCCTTAACTGGCTTCATCGCACTTACCGATAGAGCACACGACAATAGGACTAACAGTAAAATGATTTGTTTTCTCATAGTATTATAATTTAACAACTTTATTGATAAGAAAGGATTTTTTACACCATGTAAAAACGTTTGGGCAACAAAACAGCATTATTCTCCGTCCTACTTGCAAAAAAACAATATAAATTTGTTTTTTTAACTTAAAATTAGTACTTTTGCACCCAATACATGTAAAATACACTAATAATAATCTATGGAAAATAAGCAAAAGAACTTTCTACGTACCCTAATTGCTAGTGCTGCCATGCTTTCCTGTTTAACAACAACAGCACAGAACGCCCCTCAACTTAGAGCCGACAACATTGACGAAGTGCTCAACGCCATGACTCTTGAAGAGAAGGCAAGAATACTCGTGGGTGGTTCCTACGATTTCTTTGAAGGTGGTGCTACTGTTGGTGGATCTTCAGCAACAGTACCTGGCGCTGCTGGTAGTACAGCAGAAATAAAGCGTCTCGGCATTCCGGCCACAGTACTTACTGACGGCCCTGCCGGCGTGCGCATCTTCCCTACTCGCGATGGCGACACACGCACCTACTACGCTACGGCTTTCCCTATCGGTACCTCGCTTGCTTGCACTTGGAACACGGATCTTGTCGAGGAAATAGGCAAGGCTATCGGCAACGAGACAAAGGAATACAAGTGTGACGTAATTCTCGGTCCTGGCATGAATCTTCATCGCAATCCTCTTTGTGGTCGTAACTTCGAGTACTATTCAGAAGACCCGCTACTCACAGGCAAGATTGCCGCCGCTTACGTTCGTGGCGTGCAGAGCGAAGGTGCAGGAACAAGCGTCAAGCACTTTGCCGTAAACTCTCAGGAAACGGAGCGAATGAGAGTTGACGAACGCGTCTCTCAGCGTGCACTTCGTGAAATCTACCTTCGTGGTTTTGAGATTGTTGTTCGCGAGAGCAATCCATGGACAGTGATGGCTTCATACAATAAGGTAAACGGTACTCTTACTCAGGAAAGCCGCGACCTTCTCACAGATATCCTTCGCACCGATTGGGGCTACAAGGGTATGGTGATGACTGACTGGATTGGCAAACGCAACACTGCTGCCCAGGTTCATGCTGGCAACGACCTTATGGAGCCTGGACAGCCACAGCAAGTACAGGAAATCCTGGACAAGGTGAACAACGGAGAACTGAGCACTGGCGACATTGACACAAATGTACGCCGAATCCTTGAATACATCGTAAAAACTCCAACATTCAACAAATACGCAGCAAGCGATGCGCCTGACCTCAAGTCACATGCAGTAATCACACGCCGTGCAGCCAACGAGGGCATGGTACTGTTGAAGAACAGCAACTCCACCCTCCCCCTTTCTGCAGATGTAAAGACCATAGCACTGTTTGGAGTAAACTCATACGAGTTCCTTTCCGGCGGCGTTGGTTCGGGCTGCGTTCACCCTCCATACGTTGTTGATATGGTGGAAGGCCTCAGCAATGCGGGCATCAAGACTGCAGACAAACTCACAGAGGTGTACAAGAAGTATAACGACTACGCAAAACTGAAGTTCGAAATGGACCGCCACCCGGCAAAATGGTTCGCAGCTCCTCACATGGGACAGCAGAAATACCCAGAGATAGACATCACCTCTGCTGCTCTGAGCAAAGATTATGCTGATGCTGACGCAGCCATTATCACCATTGGTCGTCAGGCTGGCGAAGGCATTGATCGAGACATAGCTACAGAGTTCAACCTTACAGAGCAAGAGCACCAGCTCATCAATCTTGTCAGCACACATTTCCATGCAAAAAACAAGCCTGTCATAGTCGTTGTAAACTCTGGTTCTGTCATTGAAACTGCTTCATGGAAGCAGAATGTTGACGCCATCCTCGTAGCTTGGCAGCCAGGTATGGAAGGAGGCAATAGCGTAGCAGACATCCTTACCGGAAAGACAAATCCTTCGGGCAAGCTCACCATGACATGGCCTATCAATGCTACCGACCACGCCTCTACAGCGAACTACCCTACTGACTTGGATGTTTACACTTACGAAGCATACAAGAATTATGGCGGCGTTCCCGGCCATGACTACACAACCCATGAGGAAGACATCTATGTAGGCTATCGCTACTTTGACAGTTTCAACCGCGAGGTCAGCTATCCTTTCGGCTATGGTCTCTCATTCACAACATTCGACTACAGCAAGCCAAAGATCAGCCGCAAGGGTGAGACAATTGAAGTAAGCGTAACAGTGAAGAACTGCGGTAAGGTTGCCGGCAAGGAAGTAGTTCAGGTTTATGCCGTTGCCCCAGAAGGTAAGCTTGAGAAGCCAAACAAGGAACTCAAGGCTTTCAGTAAGACACGCGAACTCAATCCGGGTGAAAGCCAAACACTCACAATGGCCATTCAACGTCGCGACCTTGCATCATACGACGAAGACGAATGTGCATGGGTAGTAGATGCAGGCAATTACGATTTCCTCATTGCAGCATCTTCTGCAGACATTCGCCATCGCGTTTCGTTGCGCATAGACTCGCTTACAGAGAAAACAACAAATGCTCTCGCTCCACAACAACCTATAAACAAACTTTCCAGAAGAAAGTAAATATCATTATCACTTACTTATAGCAACTAAAAAGGCTGACTCTTCACAGGGTCAGTCTTTTTAGTTACATAGTATAAGTGCGTTTAAGTAAACCGACAACGATAGTTTTTGCCAGAAAATAGTCAAAACTCATCATAATAAAACCTTTGAAGCGGTTGGACTTTCCCCACGAGTTCTTACAGATAAAGAACTTCTTGCCATCCTTGTCATGGGCAATGCCGCAGATCTCAAGACAATGGTTGTCGGTAGTCTTAAAAGTTTCTATGTCCCTGCGGTAGTTTTTGAGAATTGTGTGGCGGTCGGTATTCTTTATGTCAGCAACACCATTTGCCCAGTCATAGCCTGGTTCAGATGTATCGCCTTCCCAGCATACAGCTCTACCTGCACGGATAGATTTCTCTGTAATCAGCAAGAGAGAGTCTGGTTCCACACTTTTAATCATGTCTGTCTCGCGACGGTCAGGAAAGGAATAATCTGCACCAAGAAACTCATAGTCTCCAAGCATTGCTACGCTATGTCCGAACTCCATCGGAGAATAGTCTGCTCCAAGGAGGAACTGGCGTCTTGGAAGAAACGATATCTCGCGGTCAAGCAATGAGTTCAATTCGCGTCGGAAGGCATCCAGTCCTTTACCGCTAGTGGAAGCATTCTTTGCCATAAGTTTTACCTCGCGGGCAAGTACACTGAAGTTCAAGCCATGTTCTTTGCGATGGTGATAACTACTCTCGGTAAAAGCACCATAGCGGTCAAGAAGAGTCATGAGATGAGGAATCATGCCCCGTCCCTTTATATCGCCTTCGCCTTGCGACATAAAAACTGCTTCTGCCTGTTCCTCAATAAGCATACGTTCGTAATAGGCTGCGGAAAGGTTTACGCTGTCACCCATGGCTATGCGATTGCTCTCTATCGTGGCAAGCATGGCATATATCCAGCAGGAAGGACTCTTGCCCTGATTCTTTATCGGTGTGATTGGGCAGCGAGCTTCGGTAATGAAGGACGCATGGACTTCCTCCGAGCTAGAAGATGACTTTGAGCAAGAAAGAATAAGAGAGAGGAAAATAAGGGGGAGAATTGTTCTCATAAAGTGAAAATGAAAGCGGCGCCAAGTTTGGCGCCGATTATTTTTGGAGGGGAACTCTTTGGTGAGAATTATCTCTTAAAGAGATCTTTTATGCCATCAAGATCGAATCCTAGAGTAAAACGGAGGGTCTGGTCAAGTGGATTTGACTTTGCTGTTGCGATAAGATAACCACAGTCGAGAGTGAATGAACTCATCTTAAAACCAGCACCAAGGGTGAAATACTTGCGATTACCCTTGTTTTCCGACTCATGGTGATAACCAGCACGGAGAGAGAATCGGTCATTATATACGTACTCGCCACCGATGCTCCAGTTCACTTCCTGAAGTTCCTCCTTAAAGCCACCAGGAGCGTCAGAGAAACTCTTGAAAATGCCAGAGATAGAAGAAAGGTTGTAGTAGTTTTCTAGGCGGTAGTCGTTGTACCAAGTTACTGGTTCATCCTCAGAAAGTCCAAGAGCCTGACGGCATTGGTCATCAGTAGGACAGGTTGGCACGAGGAGTTTGTTGGCATCTGCTGCGATAGAGAAGCGGTTGTACTCATCGATAGGCACCATTAGGTTGAGACCAAGACGGAGGTTTGTAGGAATAAACTCGCTATAGTCTGAGCCGCCAAAGTTTATCTTACTACCAATATTCGAGATATTCATACCAAGGCCTATCTGACATTCACGACTTCCCATATTAAAGTAGTTATTGTAGTACATGGAAAGATCGGCAGCAAAGGCACTACCTGGAGTTGTATCATCAGTATAGTCGTAGGTAAGATCCGAATAAATCCAACGCACACCAGCACCAAGTGAGAACTGCTCACTGAGCATCAATGAGTAAGATGCATCAATAGACATTTCGTATGGCTTGATAGTGTAAGCACCTTCATCCTCGGAAGTCATCACTTCACCGAGAGAGAAGTAACGAAGCGAACCAGAAACGGCACTGTAGTCACCAATACGGTAGTAGCCGGCAACAGTTGCCAAGTCCATATCGCTTACCAACTGACGCAACCATGGTGTGTAGTTGAGAGCAACACCAGCCTTACTGATTGCAAACGGATACTTCGCAGGGTTCCAGAACTGTGAGTTGACATCCGGATCCGTAGCAGCACCAACATCACCCATACCTGCTGCACGAGCATCAGGGGCAATGGTCTGAGAAGTAACTGACGTGTTTACCGGATTAAAGATATCTGTCTTACTCTCTTGCGCATAAGCTTTTGGGCTGAGAGCAAGAAGGAAGATAATAGAGAGAAGGAAAATAAACTTTTTCATTGTTTCTGTATTGAAGTCCGAAGCAAACGCTTCGGTAATGGTGACTAATTGATGATTATGAGTTTCTTTGCTTTTGAAACACTGTCGCTACCGTCTGCCGAAAGGCGGAAACGATAAAGATAGACGCCTGTCTGGAGTTTACCGCCAGCATCAGTTGTCAAATCCCAATCTACGACAACGGATCCCGATGATGTTGATGAGCCTTTTACAGTCTTTCGCCATAGCGGTCTACCAGCCATGTTCATGACTTCGATTTCTATCGTTACCACCGAGCCTCTTCTGTCGTGGGTAATGATGAAAGAAGTGTTGTCACGCGCAGGGTTTTTCGTGCAATAGATGTCCTGTATATTCGGTTTCAATGCATTAGTGACATTAAATGTCAGCGATGTTGTAGAAGAATTGTTCAGAATGTCCCATGCACGGAACTTCAACGTATGCTTGCCTGGTGAAAGGGTAGGCAAAGTATAGAATGTGCTGCCTTTGGTATAATCGCCGAGTTCGAAGGTGAAGTTGTCGTTCAACGAATAGGTCTGATTGACATCGTTGTCTATAACGAGTTGCATATCATGTCCATACGCACTTCCCGAGGTGTTAATACCATCCTTGTCGCTAATCTCCGCATAGAAGAGTGGTGTAGGATTGACATCGCCACCATTCTGGAACGAAGGAGAGTTGAGGTAGCAATAGATTGAAGGGCCGATGGAATCAGTATAAACATCTTCCGTTTCTGAGGCTTCGAACCTTGTGGTATAACCATGAGCCGTTGCATGGGTCTTGCTATCTACTGCAAAAGCCGTAATGAGTCCAGACTCGCCTGTGTATTCAATATCCTTAGGCACGGCAAAGACCAACGAGAACTTACCACTTGCGACATTTGCATTTCCTTTATATATGGTAGTAGTACGATCGTAGTATTCAAACGGCTTGTCTGAATCCCCATCGTTCTGCAAACAAACCACCCGCTTCTTTGCGTCGCGAATGATGAGAGTAGCCAATCCATTGAAATTGTCCGCTTTCGCCCCATTCACTTCCACATGACCGCTAATCCGTGCCACGCTGGCAGCCTTGAGCTTGATGAGCGAAGTGCCTCCAACAAGGCTTATGCCGTTAATGCTGTCTATGATGACCTTGTTTTCCGGAATGTTCAGTTTCAAAGCCGGATCTCCAAGAAGTGCATATTGCAACTTGTTTACCGTAAGGTCGCCACCACGACTGATGAGTTTGTTCTTCGTAATACGTTGTGCTTCTCCAAGAGAAACATAGTTTCCATCAACCTTCGTAAAGAGGGTCATAATGAGATTGGAGTTTATGGCACGGTTTTCAGTTGGGAATACGGAGTGCGACGTACCATAGAAACCTATGCAACCGCCATGCTCGTTCAAGAGAGAGACGTTTCCGAAATGGTTGGCACGATGGGTGAAAGGTGTTGTTCCACAGGCAGCAGTAATCCAGAAAGAGAGATTCGTATTGGTCATCTGTTCAAAGTCGGCAAGCTTTATCGTGCTTTCGTGCGACAGCATATCGGCACGGCCGTGACCACTATAGTCAACAATGAGCGCGCCATTCTGCTGTTGCTCCTTCCAGACCTTCTCTACTCCAGGATAAGTATCGCCCGTAGAAGAAGAAACTCGCTGATAAGTATCCCACATTATGCGCCTTACATAAACATCAGGGGTAACGCTTTCCAATGCTTCTGCCACGGCTTCGGCATCCTCCATGTGCCTGTTGTTGTCGCCATCGTCACCTAGAATGACAACGGTGTTCTGCCAACTGCCGGCATTCTCATTCTGAGCGTAGGCGATGATCTTGTCAACAACAACCTTTGCTTCTGCGGCAGAAGTGACAGGAAGGCGACCAACGGCAATATCCTCACGGTCGGAAGATGTCATCTTTGTGCCTTCGCCCTCATCAAGAAGGCAGAAGAAGCCATCGTTGGCGTATGTCTTGGTCTCACTGAAAGAGTTTTCGCTCTCAAAGCTGAGGAGATAATCATCTGGATTCTGACCTTTCCAAATGTTGGAAATCATGCGATTGTCGAAGGCTCCATTGCCGAAAAGAAGCAGATACTTAGGCATCTTTTCCGGTGTCTCGGCACGATCATAGAGCATCTTCATGTAACGACGGTAGGCATTGGCATCAGGAGTGCCACCGAACTCGTTGATAATCTCATCGGCTGGCACCACACGAACCTTCAAACCATCGTACTGCTCATGGAATTCCTTGAGTCTGTCTGCCTGAGCACGATATTTCTGCGATGTCGGAATGATGATTACCATGTCGTAATCGCGGTCGGCATGCAGGTCTTGGTTCATTATATTATAGACATACTTGGCTTCCGGAACCCTATTGCTTGAGAAGGCAGGAACGATCTTGATGGCATTTGCCCTGAAATCCATGTAATCAAGTCGCAAAGAACCACCGGAAACTGACTTGATGGTTATCTTCGGATTTGTCTCCGCACAGTCGAAAAGCACAGTCGAAGAAGCGGCCTCATCGTAGGTAGCAGGAGTGATGTAACCTGTTGCAACCTCGGAATCGTTCAACAACACCTGGTAAAAAGACCTTGCGTCACCGGTAACGACTGCCCTTACCTTGAATTTCAGGTCATCGCTTGCAGTGAAATAATCAGTGAGATTGAAAGAGTATGACTGCGACTTGCCACTCTCTATCAGCGTATTCTCCACGAGATTTCTTCCGCCAGTGTACCAAGCGTACTCATCCTTCTCATAGAGATAGTGATGTTGTTCCTCTGTAATGAAAGAAAGGTTCTCGCGCTTATACTCCGTTGTGTCGGTATAGCACATCGCCTCGTAGTCAAAGTCCTTGTCGGTTATGAAATAATAGCCATAATCGGAATAAGGATTGCGCACACGAGCTGTGATATCGCTTTCGTAATGCACAGGACCGAAGGCTTGGAAGTAGAGCTTACCGTTATACCTACAGAAAGGAATCTCCTCAAGGTCATCATGCTCCGCAAGATACTTGGCAGTCAATTGCTCCGGTTGCAGATTTCCTCCTTGCCACTGATTGCCGAAGATTCTCACCTTATTGATGTCAGAGAAACCGGCTTTCTTTATCACTTCCGGCGTGATGACATGAATGCCAGACTCCTTAACGGAGATCTTCGCCCATTTTCCGGAAGCGAGAACGGAGTGTTCTGCGTATGGACTCTCCCCTGCCCCACTTCTAGAAGCAGCGTTCTTGTGGAGAGTCTTGCTTCGAGCCTCTGACTTCACGCGAACCATGAAACCGGAAAGCGCCTTGTATGACTTGCCATCGGTAACAGTTGGCGCGAAAATCACCTCCAGCTTGCCCTTCTTTCTGTCCACAACAACCTGCTGCGTAAGACCACAGACAAGCTTATAGCCCGACTGCCTTGGGATGAACTCAATGTCCTCGCCCTTGGCAATGTCGTCCTTCAGCAATATTTCCTTGCACAGTTCCCTCTCCTTCTTTGTCAATTCCGCGAACTCAGGATAGACCAGTTGCACGGTGTAAATGGAATCTTTGTAGTTGTCCGGAAGGTCTATGACATGCGTAAATTCAGGCAAGAGCGAATCTATCTTCACCTCCTCCTTGCTCAGATTGAAGAACTTCTTATAGACAATATTATCCCCTGCACTCACAGAAACTGCAAGTGCGAGGAGGAACAATATGTTCAGAAGTCTTTTCATTTACAATTTACGGATTTACAATTCTTCGGAACTACTTCACCTTGAAGTCCAACACCTTACGGTCTTCGATGTAACCTTCAAGATGGTCATCTATCTTCACCGGTCCTACGCCTACAGGTGTTCCCGTGTAGAGGATGTCGCCCGTTTTCAGCGTATAGAACTGACTGATATAGCTGATGATCTCATCAATCTTGAAGAGCATGTCGCTCGTGTTGCCCTGCTGAACGGTCTGTCCGTTGATGTCAAGATGGAAGTTCAGGTTCTGTACATCGGCAAATTCCTCCTTCGGAATCCATTCGCCAATGGCAGCAGCACCGTCAAATCCCTTGCAGAGATCCCATGGCTTGCCTTCTGCGCGAAGTTTCTTCTGAAGGTCGCGCGCCGTGAAGTCAATGCCGACTGTCACAACATCATAGTAGCGATGGGCAAACTTCCGGGCGATAGTCTTGCCTACACGATTGATGCGAACCACAATTTCCGTCTCGTAATCCACCTGTCCGAGATGGTCAGGAAGGAAAAACGGCTTGCGATTCATCAGCAGGGAAGAGTCAGCTTTCAGAAAGATTACAGGCTCCTCCGGTTTATATAACGCACCATCCAGCTCTTTATTGTGCTGGATATAGTTCATTCCTATTGCAAATATCTTCATTTTTGACGTATATGGGTATTTACTTTGCAGCCACGACCTCTATTTCCACGAGCGCACCCTTCGGAAGTTTCTCCACTGCAACTGCCGAACGCGCTGGGTAAGGCTGCTGGAAGAACTGTGCATAGACCTCGTTCATGGAAGCGAAGTCGTTCATGTCGTTGAGGAAAACAGTTGTCTTGACCACCTTGCTCATGTCAGTGCCAGCCTGTTCGAGGATGTTCTTCACGTTGGTGAGCGACTGGCGAGTCTGCTCCTTGATGCCGCCTTCAGCAAATTCGCCAGTGGCAGGGTCAACAGGAATCTGACCAGATGTATATACTAAACCGTTTACCTCTATAGCCTGGCTATAAGGACCGATGGCAGCAGGTGCCTTTTCTGTGTGTATTGCTTTCATATTGTTCTCAATTTGGGTTTATAAGTTATCAATTTTCAATTATCTATTATACATTATTATAATATTATGCCGCAAAGTTACAATATTTTTCCGTTTCGGCAAACCATTAAGTCATCACACCACACTGAAAGCAGCACCACAAATGACAAACATCAAACAAATTATCCGTTCAACACAAAAACTATAGGAAAAGTTTGCCAATATAGGAAATAATCGTACCTTTGCACCCGCTAAAACGAAATAACGCTTAGCAAGCGAGCTAAGAAATTCCGTTAAAGCGACAAAGAAGGTGCCATAGCTCAGTTGGTAGAGCATCGGACTGAAAATCCGTGTGTCACTGGTTCGAATCCCGTTGGCACCACCTCCTCCTTTAAATAATCCTGCTTGTCTCCACTTCGGAACGGCAGGATTTATTTTTTGTATATACTCATAATTACTAACCAAACGGTTACTAACTATTTTATTAGTTATTCTTTATAATAGTTGATGATTTGGTACTTTACCCCCAAGTGTTTCCGTGCTTATTTCTCGCAGAGCCATGACTTTCGGATGATGTTCACACCCCTCTGGAGTCTACTCTGCCTGATGCCCCCGAGAACTACTCCATCGGCTTAATCATCTTTTCAATGAAAGCGATTTCGTCTGAGGAATCAAGCATGAGATGTCCTGTTATCCGAGTTCTTGCATCAGTCTTTGGGTCTCAGTCAAAGCATGGATTATGTGGCGATAATGGTTTATATCGTCAAAGTCGAGAGTGCATCCTCTACGGTCTTTCAGCCATTTCTGAGCTGGCTGATAACCACCAATGTATGCATTCCATGCTTCTTCAGGAACATTGCCGAAATATTGAGTACCATTTATCATTACGCGACCTTCATGATAGCTTATTGCATCAACAACATTATCTCCACCTTCTGGGAATGTAGTGTTAAGAGCCCAAGAAGAAGTGTTGTGCATAAGATGGAGATCCATCAGTTGCTGTCCAATTTCTCCTATTCGCAAGAACTCCTTTTCGCCTACTGGCAGTGGGATTCTAGGGAAGTCTATCTTCAAGAATTCTTGGTATCGTTCACGATAAGAAGGAGAGTGAAGAATGCCATAGATGTAGCTAAGCAACAGCTCTGGAGTTGTGGATTCTCCTATGGCATTATTGAATTTTTGCCATTCAGTTTGATTGAGGTTTGGGAGTCTTTCTTCTGTGCCATCAACATTGCGGCCATAGAGGTAGAGAGGGAATACATACGTACCCTCTTTTGATTTTGATGAAACCTGACAGCTATCAACTAAGCCTTTAGCAATAGAAACATGATGATATGATGGCGATGTTAGAAATTTGCATAAGGTTAAACTTAAATCTCCACCCAACAGATGTTTCATGATATTAAATCTAGCCCTTTCAACTTTATTTAAGTCATAATCTATCCATCTGTTATCAAAAACTCTATATGAATAAGGATTATTTGTTTCAGTAGAATGTGGAACAAAGGAAACCAATTCTCCATCATGGTGTGTCTGAATGCCTATAGTGTTAACGTTAAAGATACTTTCAATGGATACACCACACTCATATTCGTTCATTAGCTCTAAGTCTTTTGGCACAAAGAAGTACATTGGAGCTTGTGGCTGCAATTCTTCATATCCAACATCTTCAAGATTATGTGTGTCCAAGAAATTGTACTTGTCATTGCGTATACCATAAAGATCCTTATAATAAACCTTACCAAGTTCATCATCTTTCTTCTCTCCGGTCTTTACCAGGATATTGATGCTTACGCCTTGCATGATATCAAATACATTCTCGTCCTTGCTGCCATCAGGGCAAGTTTCTTTTTTCTTTGAATTACCATGAAGGTCAAGTGTGTAAATCTTGTCAAATGTTTTGATTAGATTCCAACGCATTCCACGGAATGTCGGGTTATCTAGGTAGCCATGAGGATTAATAAAGCCTATAACACCTTGTCCATTACGCTCAACATAATCCTGCGCCAAACGTATAAACTTTACATAATCGTCGTTTATCCATTTCGGATTACGCTCTTTCAGTTTCTCTTTTCCGCCTGGTTCCTTCTTGTAGGTTTCCATAAGTTTCGTAATCCATTCGCCCTTGTTCTGACTTTCGCCCGAATAAGGAGGGTTGCCAATCATCACCATCACGGGGCAATCGCGTTTGATGTAGTTCGCCTGATTAGCTTCACTACTAAGCCATTGCGCCCAAACATTGCCCATATTAGGATGATAGCCTTCAAGAGAGTTGGTAAGATAGATACGAAGACGCTTGTTCCCGATTTTGGAAGAATCGAAGCCAAGACTGCTTAGCTGAAGGTCTAGTTTAAGGTGCGCTACGGCATAACTCGCCATAAGAAGTTCAAAGCCATGAAGTCGTGGCAGAAGATGTTCTTCTACATAACCTTGCCACATACCTTGCATACCATTGAACTTTTGGTATATCTGACGAACCACTTCCGCAAGGAAAGTTCCTGTACCAGTAGCAGGGTCAAGAATCTGTACGCGATGACTCTCTTTCATGTAAGTTTTCTTTGTTTTGTCTCCCTTTTTGTACTGGTCATTAATCACCTCATGCTGGAACTTGCTATAGTCGGCAAGGCCCATTGGCAGATTAAAGTCACGCTTTAATATATCATCAACAGCTCTAACGATGTAGCCCACTACCGGCTGCGGAGTGTACCAAACGCCTTTTGCCTTACGCAATGCAGGATTATAAGCTGAAAGGAAGTCTTCATAGAAATGAATCATCGGGTCATTGTGAAGAGCATTCTTAGAGTAGTTCTTCATTACCTTTGCCATGTTTGTGGCTTGGAATGTCTGGGCAAGGTCATCCACAATCCATGCGATGCGTTCATCGAGGTCATAACCAGCAATCTGTTGGAATATGTTTCGAAGGAAAGGATTTGTCTTTGGGATAAGTTCTGCTGCTTCCTGACGAGAGAAATCTTCTGGAGTGGTATCGTGCAGACGAGCGGCAAACATTCCGTAAGCAATGGTCTGGGCATAGATGTCTGCAAACTCATTCTCTGTGAGGTCGTGAATAAGAATGTCGCGAAAGGCTTCCAACTGGCCTTGCAACTGGGAATCCGTTACTTTTGCTTTCTCCTCTTCTTTGAAGACTCCTCTTATCACTTCTGCAAGGAGTCTCGCTTTTGCAGCCATCTGCTGAGCAAGTTTTGTTGAAGAGGAGATAGTCTGAGGGAGTGACAGTGCAAGATGCTCTATCAGAGCAGCAAACTCTTCTTCCTTACCGCTGATAAGGCGCAAATGAGTTCCTTGCTGCTCCATCAAACGAACATTCTTATACCACTCACCGTGTTCATATACGTGGAAATCAAGATAATCAGTGAAGACTACAATGTCAAGGGAAGCCTTATATCTATCGAACTGCTCCTTGTGTCCTCTAATGCCGTCAAGGTCGGAATCAAACAAATCCTTTGCTTCCACAAAGAATACAGGCAAATCCTTCTTTGTGATTATATAGTCTGGAGCACCACAGTCTATGCGTGCAGGTTCGTTTGTTACAACATAGTCAGGCAGTAAGTCGCTCAGCATCTTCTGCAAAGCAGGACGATATGAATGCTCGCGAGCAAGTCCAGTTTGGAATTGTTCGTCTATACTAACTTCGTATTGCTTAAGAATGTTTATGATTTCTTGCTTTGTCATAGTACAATTAATTAAGACGTGTGTAGCTATGCAGAAGCATCATTCTCACAAATGGTATTCTTCATAGACTTTCAGCATGCATGAAATAATGATCACGTATGCCAAAAGTCCTTTCATCAAAACAACATTCTCAGAGATGCAAGAAGCACGAGCAATGACTTGCCCGAATTGCAGCCCTGAGAATGCTGTGAAAAGACGACAAAGTCATGCCCGCGCTATCGCACGAGCATACACTTATTTGCTTTGTCTTTTCTATTAGAGTTTCTCAGGTTCCAATTCGATTTGAACAAATAGCGTACGCTATATTTCCGATAAGATAAAGCTATCTACAGCCGCCGCTGCCGTATTTCGGATGACAAATCATCCAAACATTCCGACGATAGCAAGTGCAAAAGTAAATGTTTTATTCCTAATAGCCAAATAAAAACAAAGAAATCTTTATTTTTGGGATAATATTGTCTTTTAATGGAACTTTATTCTGAAAAAAGATTCTTCACAAATTTGGGTGCAACACTTTTTTGCCCGCAACTCTCCACCTCTCCGCAAAACCTTCGTAACAATCTGGTACACAAGCGTTTACTCCTGCGGATAGTTGCGCAAACTTTCCGCAACTCTCCGCAAACTCTCCGCAACATAAACAAGGCATTTACGCACAATAACTATGGCATTTACGCACAATAACTATGGCGTTTACGATCCATAACTATAGCGTTTACGTATGAAAAAATGCATTTTTTGAGATGTTTTCCTAAGGATTACGGGTGCTATATGCCGTTGATACACATAACAAACATGGGCAAAACAATTCACAACCGACTGCGGAGAGTTTGCGGAGAGTTGCGGAAAGTTTGCGCAACTCTCCGCATCTGTAACTCTTTGAGTGTCAGTATATTCAAAAGGTTTTGCGGAGAGATGGAGAGTTGCGAGCGAAAAAAACTTTTTAATGTGATTAAACTGTTATGTTGTCAATCCTCAGCTTTATGATTCCGGTTGGGGTATGGGCTTCAACGATGTCGCCCTGCGTTTTTCCAAGCATAGCCTCTGCAATAGGCGACTTTATTGATATCTTCTTCTCACTCAGGTTCGCCTCATGCGGATTGACAATGGTGTAAGTCATCTTGGCATTGTTTCCCATAACGGTAAACTCTACCTTGCGCAGCAGTCCTACCGTGTTGACATCAAGTGCGTTAGGGTCAAGAACACGAGCAAACTTAAGCACATTCGACTTGAAGCGTATCTTGCCCATTATTCGTCTAAGCTCTCGCTTTGCGGCATGATACTCGAAGTTCTCGCTCAAGTCGCCCTTTGCACGAGCCTCAGCCAATTCGTCCTGAGCTTTTGGCATTACCACCTTTATCAGTTCATCCAATTCCGCCACAAGCTGGTCGTAGCATTCCTGTGATAAGTATTCCATAAATATCTTATGACATCATTAGACATCAAGGAAGTTCTTGAGCATCTGCTTTCCGTCTGGGGTGAGAACGCTTTCCGGATGGAACTGGATGCCGTAGATTGGCAGCGTCTTGTGCTGGAGAGCCATGATCTGTCCTTCTGGGCTCTCTGCCGTTACCTCAAGGCATGAAGGGAAGTTTTCCTTTGATACAACCCAAGAGTGGTAGCGGCCAATGGTTACTTTTCCCCAAACACCGCCAGGCTCGCCTCCATCAGGAGTAGGAACTGTTGATGCAGAAGGAATATCCTTGAAGATAGGGGCGTTGAGGTTTGCGTAGCAGTCGGTAGCAACGCCATGGAACACCTCCGAGAGGTTCTCGAGAGTGGCGCCGAAGGCTTCGCCGATAGCCTGATGACCGAGACAGACGCCGAGCATAGGCTTCTTGCCAGCGTATGCCTTGATGACATCAAGGAGAAGACCTGCCTCGGAAGGGATGCCAGGACCAGGAGAAAGAACTATCTTGTCGAACCGTTCCAGTTGCGAGAGT
>JAZLHI010000163.1:0-47427 GCA_045616725.1 Prevotella sp.
TTATGTTTTTTGCGTACGTACATAGTGCAAAGGTACACATTTTTTCGCTTGCGCCACCCAAAACCACCCAAATATTTTACCTAACTCGCTGATTTTCATTCTGCGCTATATGATGGCGCAAAAAAGTGATGAAGTCAGGAATAGGGCTTCTGCTTTTTTCATTCTGTATTCTGGAGAAATATTCATGTGTAATATGCGTCAGTTCCTTATTTTATATGTGCTGTCAGGAATGTTGCGTTGCCGAAGATGTAAAGCACATTCTCTGATGCTGGCACAAGGAGAGTCTCGCCTTGACGCACTTTCACACCGTTGATGTTCGCTTCACCCCAAAGGCACACCACGATAACGAATGAGTCGCAGTTGAAGTCTATCTGCTGCGCCACCTGTACAACCACTCTGTGCACCACGAAATACGGGCAGTTGATGAGCTGTGACGTAGGCTGCGTAGAGTCGTAGCTGGTGCGATACTCTGGCCATACCTGATAGTCGATGGCATCCTTTGCGAGCTCCGTATGCAGCTCGCGAGGATTGCCGTGGGCGTCCTTTCTGCCGAAGTCATAGACGCGATAGGTGATGTCGCTTGTCTGCTGGATCTCTGCAAGGAAACAGCCCGCACCAATGGCGTGGAGTCTGCCAGCTGGCAGGAAGAAGAGGTCGCCCTGATGAGCTTCGTGAGTGGAGATGACATCTGCCATAGGGTTCTGGCCTTCTGTCTCTTCACTAACCATGTGCTCATAGTCATCTGGCGTGATCTGCTTTTTGAGTCCTGCGTAGATCTTTGCGCCAACATCACTCTTTATGATATACCACATCTCCGTCTTGCCGGCACAGCCGTGACGCTCCTGGGCAAGCTTGTCGTCCGGGTGAACTTGTACGCTGAGGTCCTGGCGAGAGTCTATGAACTTCACGAGCAGCGGGAACTTGTTTCCGAAACGCTTATACACCTTGTTGCCTATGAGAAGACCCTTGTATTTGTCGATGAGTTCCGTGAGAGTGAGGCCTACGTCAACGTCATCTATGAGTCCGCGCTCTATTGCCACGCTCTCATGTCCCGGCACACCACTTATTTCCCACGACTCGCCAATGTTAGGCTGCGCGGTATAGATACCCTTGAAAGGCGCTATCTGGTAGCCGCCCCAAAGGGTAGTCTTCAAGTAAGGTTCGAATTTGTAAGGTTTCATACTTAATTGTTGGTTGCTTTTAGATGGGTACAAAGTTAGTTGTTTTTCATTTTTCTTGCAAATAAAATCTTTCCAAACATGCTTTCGCTTCCATTATTTTATCAAAAATAGTGCCAATTTTAGCTACTCTACTTTGCAATTTCGCACCTGAATCATGGAGTAGAAAGTCGCAATCCGACTCATTTTTATTCGCATTTTTGTGTGCGATAACGCACGTTCGATAATTTTTAGGGGGGGGGTAAATACTTGATATGAAATAATTTTATGTACTTGTACAGTAGAGATATTAGGTGTATTCCAGAATATTTATTATCTTTGCACGCTAATATTTATATGTATATGGTAGGCAGAATGATACGGAATTTGATATATTTTGCAGTATTCCTTATAAGCGTAGGAGTGCATGCTGCGAATTATACGTTCCGCTCAGGTTATGGACTTGAGTTCTCATGGCAGACCGACGATAGGGTAGGGATTACTTCCGGCAACGTCACATACGGCGAGATGGAACAACTCTCCTTCTGGACAAGCAGCACTACTACAGCCTCTCGTAACGACAGAAGTCTATATGCTGTTGGCTATCAGCTGAAACCAGAAATGACGTACTACTCCTACTCTCCCTACAAATGGAGCGCGGAGTTTGACGCCAAGGCCATAGAATGTAGATACGATGATCAGACACAGAACAGCAACGGAAACACAGCAACTCTCGCTTCGTGCGACTACCAGATGGCTTCCGCAACAACTTCTACTACGGCCTGCACCTTTTCGTATCAGCATATAGGCGGAGTGCTCAGAATATCATTCAGCGCCCCAGCGGCAATGACGATCAAGGAACTTCTCATAACGACTGATACTCCCGTACTGGCAACAATTGCCGTGATGGACATAATTGAACAGAAGGTGGCGTTGGATGGATATTCCAATAAACTTAACCTCATGACTGAAAACATTAGTGTAAATAAAGGTGAAGAAGTGGTGATTTACATGGTGCTACCAGCGCAAGATCTCTCTTCCACCTCTCTTAGTATGAGTGTTAAGGATGAGATGAACAATGAGATTCCGATCGCGACTGTCGTAGGACCAAACATAAAAGCCGGATATCTTTATGACATGAATTTGTCAGGACATTCTCCGGCGAAGACTCCAAAAGCATTCTTGCCAGCCAAGGAATCAGCACCAGAAAAAGTGTCAGGAATAGCAAATCCTACGGTTCATGCAGAGGATTTCCTCATCGACACGGATTATAAGTGTGAAGTGGTGACCTCAATATCGCCATTACGCATTAACAAAATAAAAGACTATAACTACTATAACCTGCAAGGGATGAAAACAACCAAGCCAGTCAAAGGACAGGTGTACATCCACAAGGGGAAGAAAATGATACGATAAAATATTCTTTCAACTAACGATGAAAATAAAAAAATATATAGAACCAAAACGACAATATACTCCACCAAGAATCTATGTGAAGGCTCTGTTGATGGAGAGTAAGTTGTTGGCCGGAACTTATGTAACAGGAGAACATGTTGACAAAGACGAAGATGACGAAGATGAAACTGGTAATCTGAAGTCAAAAAGAATGTTCTTCTTAGAAAATGACGAAATAGAGTAAAAAAGATGAAATATAGATTTATCATATATATATCAACTATATTAACATTGTTTACCGCATGTAGTACGGAAAATGATGTTACATCACGCGTGGATTTGCCAACTTTTCCAAGTGATGAGAACTGGAAAGAAGAAGTGATGGAAGGTGCAAGTGTTACCGTCAAGGGCTTTGAACCTGGCGATATGGTGTCGCGTACATCTCTTGTTTACAATGGTCAGAGCCTTGTGTTTGGATGGAAATCTGGTGATAAGGTTGGCTTGTATCCTACTGCTAAGGACTTGTCTAGTACTCCAGATGCTTCTTTGGATGGCTTGTTGACACATGAAGAGGGACCTCATCCATCAAATGAACCGAATGTGTATCGTACAAAACCACAAATGGCCGGGCAGTCACAGTTCAACTGTGCTGAGAGTACAAGTCAAACAACAAGAATCACTAATGGCTCTTCCTCTGAGTTCTTCTGGGATGAAATCGTGCGTTGGTCTGCATATTGTCAGTTTAAAGCTGAGAATGGAGGCAAGGGAGAAAACTATATGAAACGCTTCTTTAGTTTTGCTGGTCAGAAGCAAGATGCGTTGGCTGAGGTAGGAGAATACTTTGATTATGAAGATGCGACAACTCAAGAAGAAAAGAATCTGCATCTTAGCAAGTACAATGAGTCAGAGACAAAGGCAAGTATGCATTTAGGAGATTTTGATGTCCTAATTTCGCCTGAAACAAAATGGGAGCATGTAAGCATTAATTTCCAAATGCGCCATGTTGGAGCAATTGCGAGAATATACCTGAAGTCAGTTGAAGAGAATCTTGTAATAAAGAACATAAAACTTATCTGTGATAAGCCAATATTCTATGAGGAAGGCTCTTTCACTCTCTTCTCGCATCCATATGATGCAAGTAAGTCGGATGAGAATTATGGTGTGGATTTAGATCGAAGCAGTTCTGGATGCCAGATACAACCAGAAGGCGATGCTGTGAACATGCTTCAGCTAGACTTTGACGAATCTTGTGTAACAAAGAAAAGTGGCAATGGTTGGGGACCATATGTTGTAGCTTACCTCATGATGTACCCAATTACATACAATCCAACAACAGACGGAAAGCTTTATGCATATGTTACTGCATATAAGCAAGGAGATGATCCTTCGAAGGAGGTATACTATGTTTCAGAGCCTCTCTCAAAAAAAACAATGAAGTCCGGAAAATATTATCAATGGTCTTCTGCGGCTCAACCAGACGATCATCTTCCTATCGAACTCACAGCAACATTGCTACCTTGGCAGAATATTGTTGGTGGTAGCATTAACCTTGGTGACGAATAATTATTAAATTGGAATATAAATAGAAATATAAGTAAGTATATGAAAAAAATCATTACATTAGGCGCAATGGCAATGGTGCTTTGCGCAACAAGTTGCTCAACAGACGAAACTGTCAGCAATGATGTTAATAACGAAGGCAAGGAGAAAATCCAGTTCGCTGCAGGTGATAACCAAGTCCTCACATCTCGTGCAGGATTCAAGGAGTCAACAAAGATAGTAGCTCGTATCGTGAGTGACAAGCGTGATGGTTCAGAGACAAAGTGTGTGAAGACTGTTCTCTCTGCTGCTTCTGGTGCACAGGATGCTGACGGATTCTCTAATGTTTCGTACGCAGAGGGTAAGACTCGTTATTGGGACGATGCACATGGTCGCTATTCTCGTCTCTCTGTCTATGCTGTTGCTATTCCTAATGTCAGCGATGTTAGCGAAAGTGCAAAACTCAAGGAAGCTTCATTGAAAGGTGGTGACACTTGGGCAACAACAGATGCTACAGACAATAAAATTGCATGGAGTGTAAATACTGCACCAGCTTATGCTGACCTTGCTGCTGAAGACCTCACATATAGCAACAACATTCAGAACGGCAATGTAGGTGGTAATGGTGTTTATACATGGAATTATTCTACTAAAAATTATCCTGAGATTAAGCCTTCTAATGCAACAAAGCATACTTATGGTTCTCCTGCAGTTACTGATGGTCGTATGTACTTCACTCAGGAGGGTAAGAATGTGGATGAGGCTGTTACTGATGCACCTGGTCACTTTGATAAAGGTCAGTTGGAGTTCAAGCACGCTCTTACACGCATCCAAGTTAACCTCCTTAAGGGTGATGGCTATGGTTCTGATGCAACATTTGCTGTTTCTGAAATGAAGGTTCTTGGCCAGTCTGTTTCTGGAACATTCGATATCCAGTCTGCTACGTGGAGCGACAAGACAGCTGCAACACCAATAGCTATGGCAAAGTGGGCATCTGCTGCTACAAGAACAGACGGCAAGACAAATGCTGCAACATACGAGGCACAGATGCTCCCTGATTACACATTTGCCGACAATACAACGAATGCTCTTCAGCTCACTGTTGACGGCAACACATACTTTATCACAAATGCTCAGTTGCGTACAGCTCTCAACGGCAAAGTACCTACTGACGACTACGCTACAAAGATGGGCAACCGTTATGTATTCGACATCACAGTTGCTAAGGCTAAGATTCAGAACATCACAGCTACTATCATTGACTGGAATGAAGTAAATGCTGCCAATACAACAGTTGACAACTCACATGTAAAGTTCAACTTCTATAATGGTGGTGAAGAGTGTGCTGATATTAACCTTTACAAGTACATGCAGACACTCGATAAGATTTACACAGATGGTTCATACACAGCAAATCCTGTTGCAGGTTCTGCTTATACAGAGGTGGCTGGACTTGATGTAGCAACAGGCATGACATCAGAGTTCTACAACGACAACCAGACTGCATATCACTTCCGTTCTATCAACAATGCTGCAGAAGCTGTTCTTAATAGTGGTAAGACAGCATTCACAATGACATCTGGTGCAACTGATTACCACTGGGGTGCTCCTATGAAGACTGGTCTTACATCAGACAAACTCCCTTACGACCTTTCAAAAGGTTATCTCTCAAGTATTGCTAAGGGTATTGTAGCTGCAGATAAGGAAAGTACTATCAACCTTACTGAGGTTCACATGATGAGCAAGCTAGTCGTTAAGTTGACAACTCCTGAGACTGGTGCGAAGGTAAATCTTGAAGGAGCTACAGTTACTCTTACTAAGTTCTCTAAGACAGGTACTGTTGATATGGGTTCTGCCCTTGTAACTCCTGCAACAACATACGAAGACCTCGCTTTGACATACAATTCAACAGACAAGCAGTATGAACTCAATGTTGTTCCTCAGGCTCTCGTTCGTGGTTCTAGTGACGATGATTATGTTGGTATTACTATCCACACTACAGACAACAACGAATACTATGTCGTCAAGAAGCTTAGCGATATTATTGCTACAAGTGTAGGTACTCAGGTTACAAACCTTCAGACAAAGGATGATGCTATCACAACTTGGTATCCTGGTCACAAGTACATCTACACATTCAACATCACAAAGACTGAGATCAAGAACATCACTGCTACAATTGTTAACTGGAATGAAGTTGTTGCCGGCAACACTGACCTTGACCTTGAGAAATAATACGAATCATTATATATAATTCTCGCACACATGCGCAAACATTATTTATATATAACATTGTCTGCCTCATTGCTAGCCTTCACAGGGTGTAGCGATGAGACAGATATCGCTGTTTCAGATGCTAACAAGCAGCCGATAGCTTTAACTGTAGGTGCCGATGCTCCTATAAGTCGTGCTGTGATTACTGATGGAACTGACAAAACACTTGAAGCCTTTGACGCAGCTACCGACATCTGGATGGTGATGCAGAGTGAGTACAGAACCCTTGGAAGCGACCTTGACTTCAAGGGCAGTCAGGAAACCACAAACTGCGTTACTATGGGTACTGCAACTCCTGTATCTGCTACGGAGATTGAGAATCCTGTTAGCTTCACTGCAGCCAATACTCGTTACTGGGATGATGCTCATGCTCGTTCTTCTGCATTGAGCATTTGGGCTGTTGCTGTGCCTAATGTTACAGGTTCTAAGTGGGGCACAAAGACTGCTAAGGCTTGGAACACAACAACAGAGGACAAAACAATTTCTTGGGAAGTACCTGCTGCTCAGACTGCAGAAACTATCAAGAACAAAGATCTCTGTTTTAGCAATAATATAACGAAGGTGTCTGACACTAACGACAAGCGACTTGGCTTTAAGGAGGACCCAAGAGGTTTTGAGGCTGGCAAGCTCATCTTCTATCATGCTCTCTCAAAGGTTACTGTTAAACTTGTTGAAGGTGTTGGCTTTGACCACGAATCTACAGAAGATTTCAATATTGATTCCGATGCGCCTGTAACACTTAATGGTTTTAAACTTTCAGGCACATTCAATGTTGCAGGAGGTGAGTTCACAAGTCAGGCGGAATCAGCTACATCTACCCAAATGGCTTGTGGCACAAAGACTGCTACAGGCTATACTCTAGAGGCACTCGTAATGCCTGAAAGAAACTTAAGCGAAACTCTTAGCAATGCCGTTACTTTTGGTGTAGACAAGAATAAGTTTGAGGTTTCAAATGCAACTCTGCTTAAGGCTTTAAGAGATAAGGCTGACAATGGCATTGGTTCTGAGTGGACAACAATGGAAGCTGGTAAGAATTATGTCTTCACATTCACAATTAATAAGACCGGCATAAAGGTTACCGCTACAGTAGCCCCTTGGATAAATGTTGAGGCTGATGAGTATGCTCCAAAGATAAACATTGACAAAGTTTATGGTCATCTTGGTACGGAAGACGAATGTGATGACTTAAATAAAGGCTTTGACTTCTATCGTAGCACAACAGTTTCAACAGGTTACACTGACATGTCTACAGTTTCTTTCGCAGATGGTGCATACACAATGTCACCACAGCGCTACTGGCCAAACCACGAAACTCACTACTTCTTCCGTGGAGTTTATCCTACAGGAACAACAGTAACTGACTCGAAGATTGCTGTATCCAATGCTGCTTATAATAGCGAGGCGTCTCCTTCAAACCTTATGGTAGGTTATCCACGCAACACAGATGGTACTACTGATGAGGCTTGTAAGGTACACTCTGGCACTCAGGGTATTTGTGCTACCGAAGGCGATATCCGAATGAACTTCCAATATGTAATGTCACAGGTAGAGGTAAAACTTATATCTGATCCTTCAGCTGTCGAAAAAGAAGAATCTGCAAAGGTTGTACTTGATGGTAATACTACAGTTGAGATTCTAAATGGATATAAATCTGGTTCTATCCTTTTGGAGAACGGAACAGCAACCTACGCTGAAGGTGATAAGGGTACTTACACTTTTGCCGGCGGAACATATGCCGATCGTCATGATATAATTATTCCTCAGTCTCTTGAAAACTTGAAGTTCAAGATTACTGTTAAGGATACAGATGGTAAGTATGACTCTTATGAGGCAACTATCAGTGACATCCAGGTTGGCGGCAATACTATCTCCGCTTGGGAACCTGGCAAGAAGTATGTCTATACTCTGAATATCACTAAGACTGGCATCAAGGTGACCGCTACGATCAAGGATTGGATTACAGCCACAGGCGGAACAAGCATCTGGATGTAAGAACCCCCACCCTCAATAAACAAAGGAATTATACAATAATAATATGAAAAGAATATTATATACATTGCTCGGAATGATGCTAAGCGTCGGTGCTTGGGCACAGACAACTTTGCAGGAGCAGATTAATAATGCAGAAGCAGGTGCGACTATCGCGCTGACAGAGAATGTGAATCTGACTTCTACAGTTACCATTGCAAAGAGTATCACGCTCGATCTGAATGGTCATAATATCACAGGAACTGATGCTCGTGCTCTGCATGTGACAAATGGTAATGTTACCATTACAGGAACAGGTACTATCACAAGTACTGGCATTGCGGACAATAGTTCTGTAATTCGTGTTGGTGATAATACTACATCTTACGCTCCATCTCTCACAATAGATGAGAATGTAAAAGTTACATCTGCTTGTTCTTACGGTGTCACTATCTTCGGAAAGAACGCATCAGAAACTCTTATAGTAAAAGGTACCGTAGAAACCACTTCTGTAGTAGCGTCTGCTATATCAGGAAATGGTAGCGCAGGTTTATGCGAAACAACTATAACTATAGGTGAGAATGCTAAAATTTCTGCAGCGAACGATGTTGCAATATATCAGCCTCAGGCAGGTACTTTGACAGTTAATGGTACTGTCTCAGGTCTTAGTGGTATTGAAATTAAGGCAGGTTCTCTCACAGTTGGAGAAAGTGCAAATATTACTGCAACAGGTACTCTTTCTCATACAGTTAATAATAACGGTACATCTACAAGAGGCTATGCAGTTGCTATTGTAGAGAATAGTAAATATAATGGTGTTGGAGAAGTTAAAGTAAGTCCATCAGCTACTATTGCAGGTCCTATTGCAACCCTCGTTGATTCAAAGAAGGATGGATTTAATCCTACTTTTGATGGTATTACAATGGTTGCGGAAGTGGGTGATACTAAGTATTCTTCACTTGCTGATGCATTCGCTGCTGCAACTGTTGGTCAGACTGTTAAGTTGCTTTCAGATGTTAAACTTTCAGCAAAGTTGGAAGTAACATGTTCAGATGTAACACTTGATCTTAATGGCAAGACAATATCTCCAGCAGATGATAATACTATTGGCAACTTCTGTGCTGTCATGGTTCATCGTGGAGCAAAGCTTACTGTTGATGACACAAGCGCAGAGAAGACAGGCTGCATAGATGGTGGTACAGGTACAAACGCATTCTATGGCGCTATTCAGTTGACTCAGAAAGAAGATACTCCTTCTGATGCTAAAGCTACTCTTGTAGTCAACAATGGTACAATCAAGGGCAATAAGGCTGCCATAACAGGTAATGGAAATCGTCACAATACAGACATAACAATCAATGGCGGTACATTTATTGCTTCATCAACAGAAGCTGGTGAAGAAGGTTGTGCATTATATCATCCACAAGATGGTACTTTGACAATCAATGGTGGTACATTTACAGGATATGGTTCTGCTATTGAAATGCGTTCTGGTACTTTGAGCATTACTGGTGGCGATTTCATTGCAACCGCTACAGAGTTCTCTGAAAAGGCAAACGGAAATGGTACAACAATCATTGGCGCTGCTCTTGCTATTTCTCAGCACACAACAAATAAGGCTATAAATGTTAGCATCTCTGGTGGTACATTCAAAGGTCCGAAAGCAGTGTACGAGAAAGATAATCAAGACAACAATGCTGAGAATATTAATATAGTAATTTCTGGTGGTACATTCAATGCTGAGGTGTATTCGGAAAATGTTCAGAACTTCATTTCTGGCGGTATTTTCTCTTCTGCAGTTCCTGAAGAGTATTGTGCTAATGGCTATATTCCAACTGACGATGGCGAAGGACATTATGGTGTAAAGGAAGGTTCTTTCATTGCTCAAATTGGGGGTGTAAAATATGAGTCTATTGCAGATGCTATAGCTGCTGTACCAACAGACGGAACAGAGACAACAATCAAGGTGCTTGAAAATGTTGACCTAACAGCTGCACTTACAATAGTAAATACAAAGAATGTCGTAATTGATCTCAACGGTAAGACCATAAAGAATGATGCATCAAAGACTCTCTCACAGCTTATTACTGTAAACGGAAAGCTTGCAATCAATGATAGTAGTGAACCAAGTACAGGTGTGATCAAGAATACAGCAAATGGCAAGTATGTAATCAAGACAGGTACGACAGCTTCTGTCCTTACCCTCAACAACGGTACTGTTGAGACTACAACAGGTAATAGCAATGGTGCTGTTTATGGTACTTCTGGTTCTTTCGTCATGACAGGTGGTAAGATTATCGCTGCTGGCACTGGTGTTACATCGAAGAATGTGACAATATCCAGTGGCGAGATTACTGCTACTGCAGGTCAGGCTCTCTGTGCTGCTGGTACCATCTCTGGAGGTACTTTCACAAGTGCAAATAATAATGCAGTTTATGCGAACCAGAGTGGTACGCTTGAGATTACAGGTGGTACATTTGCTGGTGTAAGCAGTAAGCCAACAATTAACATCTACACTACTGATGTAAAGGTTACAGGCGCAACGCTTAATAATGGGGTTGGATTCGCTTCAAATGCCACAGCAATGCTTCTTGCAGGTACAGATGAAGTATATCTCGCTAACACTCATGCTGCATTCTATGATGGTGAGACTCTTGTCGGTTATGCACCTATCAATACAGGTATGCTGGCTAATGCAAAAGTCTCAGGTAAGACTGTGAAACTCACAAAGGATGTGGCTACAACTACTTACCTCAATGTAACGAAGAGCTTTACACTCGACCTCAATGGTCATAATATTGCTTGCACTCCTGTTAAGGCAGACGCTACAATCTTAACAAAGGGTACAGCATCTGCACCTGTAGAACTTACTATTAAGGGCGAAGGCCAGATTTCTTGTGCTGACCATGGAGAAGGATGTAATGCTATACAAGTTAGCAACTATGCAACAGTAAATATTGAGGGTGGTAACTACTCTGTTCCTGGTGATAACTCTACTATCTATATGTTGGCTACTGCCGGCAATTCTGTGGTTAATATTTCTGGTGGTAAGTTTGAGTCAGGCGATGGAAAGTACGTCCTCAACATAAAGGATGATTGCAGAGATTTTAATAAGTTCAACGTCACTGGTGGTAATTTCTATAACTTTGACCCAGCAAACATCTCCAACGAAGGCAATCCTGATGGCAATGGAACAAACTTTGTTGCTGATGGCTATATCTCGGATAATAGCGAAGCAAGCAATATCTATATAGTTAAGCCTGGTCAGTGGGTGGCTTCAATTACAGATGAAGTTGTTAAGAAGTTCCGCTTTATTTCTCTTGATGACGCAATAGAGACAGCTTCTTCTGTGAATAAAGAAATAACTATCACTCTGCTTTCAGATGCAGAAACAACAAAGGAAACTCTTCCTGATAACATTACTATCGATGCTAATAGCAAGGTGCTGACAATGCCAACATTCGAAGTTCTTGATGGTAAAGCATTTACTCTTCCTAATGTTACAGGTGCTGAAACTTACAAGGTGCGTAAGGCTACTTACATTCGCACAAACATTTCTGCAACAGAGTGGGGTACAGTTTGTCTGCCATTCTCTCTGACAAATGAAAATGGTGCTGATTACTACACATATAATAATATAAATGGCAGCACTTTGACAGTGGACGAGACAACTGAAACTGTTGCTCCTCATACTCCAGTTGTGTTCCAAAAGGCGGCAGGTGATCTGAATATCAATGAGGAGAATGCTACAGTAAGCCTTGAAATTCCAACAACCTTGGAAAGTGGTGCTCTCGTTGGTACTTACACAGAACAGACAATTACAGAAGGACTTCCTGGCAACATCTACTTCATCAACGGCGATAAGTTCCATCAGGCTCAGGTAGAACTGAAGGTTCCTGCATATAGAGCATACATCAATTATACAGCGCCTGCGGGTAGTGCTGCTCCACGTGCTCTTTCAATCGTTGTAGGTGGAGGCGACGATGCTACAGCTATCGGTACACTCACAACTGGTGATGCAGACATTGAAGCTATCTATGATGCAGCAGGTCGCAAGCTCTCTGTTCCACAGAAGGGTATCAACATCATGAAGCTTGCTAACGGCAAGACTGTTAAACTGATAATAAAGTAAAAGGACCCACCCCCAGCCCCTCCCGTCATAGGGAGGGGAGAAAAATACATATTTATAATATGGTACAAAGAATAAAAGACATATATACCTCAAAGCTCGCCCTCTTGGGATTGGGAGGCTTGTTGGCAGTGGCAGGGACACTCGTCTCTTGTAACGACTATGCAGAGACAGAATCGGCAACCTTCCTTGAAGGTCAGTCGAAGACTCCTATCGCCGTACAGACAACCCTTTCCACTGCTCCACGCTCTCGTGCCTTTGACAAGACATTTGAAAGTGGTGATAAGCTCTTCGCTTATATCGAGGCAGGAAAACAGGAAGGGGAGTCTTTCACATACGAAGGACAGTTCCATTGGGCAAACAGCTTCACAATGGGTGAAACTGTTGATAATGGTGGCGATGCAGGTGTAGGAAATATCACTACATCAGATAAACTCTCTCCAACTCTCTATTGGGATGACTTTAGCTCTACTACCTATGACCTTCGTGAGTCGGGTAGAGGTATCCGCTTGAAGTATGGCTATTGCTATAACTGTGGTGTTGCAAATGCTTCTAATATAGTCGAAACTGATGGAACTCTCACTTGGACAGTAAACGCTGACCAGTCTGCTGCTAATGGCTCCGCCATGAAGCAGTCAGACCTCCTCTATGCTGCAACTCAGCCAATGATCAAGTATGGTCATAATCAAACTGATCGTGGCACTCTTGTGCTTCCTTACACTCACGCCATGTCTAAGATTACAATCAATGTAACTACTGGCGAGGGCTATGCTACAGATAAGGCAAACTTTGCGTCTTCTATTCTCACGCTGAAGGACATGCAGGTAAAGGCTGATGTAGATGCTCCTGCTGCCACTGTTACAGCAGTGTCGACTGCTGGTACATCCGACATCAAAACCTTCACCAAGAGCAAGGAGAACACCACTGCCACATACCAGGCAATTATTGCTCCAACACATCTCTCTGCTAGCAATATCCTTGCTACTATTACCAACGTTGATGGCAATAACTACGATATTCCTCTCACAGACGGCATTCTTACTGCTTGGAGTAAAGAGAATAAACTTGAATCAGTAGTGGAAGTTATTAATTATGGTGTAGCTCAGGCAAAAACAAACAAGCCATTGTCTAGAGCTGATATTGATGCTGGCATAGGTTATCTTACAAAGCCTGGCATCCACTATATCCTCGATGTTACTGTTGACAAGCAGAAGATTACCATCCGTGCTACAATTACCGATTGGGAAAGCGTAAAGGCTGATGGTAAGGCTCAAATCAACTTTACCCCTGATGTGATAGCGAAGGGAACAATCGCTGATGCCCTCAAGGCAGAAGGTTTTGATGTTTATAAGAGCAGTACTAACTCTGATTTCTCGCAGAAGTCTACAACCGTTAAGTACGTTTCTGACGTTTGGACTTACACCCCTGTAATCTACTGGGCAGGCCAGGGCGATGCTTCTTATTTCCGTGCTCTTTCTCCTGCAGGTGCTTCTACATCTGCTCTCGCTCAGGGCACAGACCTCATGTGGGGAACATCGGGTGCTGATGCCGTTACTCCTCGCACGGGCGATGTGCCTCTCAACTTCCAGCACCTCATGTCAAAGCTCTGCGTAAACCTTGAGACAGTAGATGGCGATGCTGCCGTTGACCTTGCAGATGCTACAATCAAGATTACAAACCTTGCCAACACTGGCTCATACAGCATTGTAGATGCCACGGTTTCTGCAGGTACAAAGGCAGATGTTATGCTCGAAGACAAGACTTCTGGCTTCACAGAATTCGTTGTTCCTCAGACTATAGGCAATGATGCGAGACTAATCGTTACGCTCAAGGATGGCACTACATACAGCCTCCAGCTTAACCAGTGTGTGAAGAATGGCACAACAACACCTGTTACTGCGTGGGCTAAGGGTGAGTTCTATACATATACCATCAAGCTCACAAAGCAGGAAATCACTTTCTCTGCCGTAGTAAAGGATTGGGAGCCTGCTACCGGAAGTGGCAACGCAACCCTTGATTGGGATTAAATGACATTGTCTTTGCGATTAAATTGTAAATCGTAAATTTGTAAATTCGTAAATAATTCTAATGAATATAATAAAGGAACATATATTTGGTGCTTTGTTAGTGGGAGCGGCTGTCCTCACTTCATGTAGCGACGAGATAGTTTCAGAATCCCAGTCGCCAAATGAAGTTGTGGACAAAGGCATGCCTGTACTTTTCTCTGCGGGAAATCAGTCTTTGGATGTTTCTCGTGCAGCCACTACGCTTTACATGCCAAACAATGTGCGTTTCTCAGCAGCTATGTACTATCAGGAGTCATCGGGCTACAATCTCACTCCATGGTTCGCATTCCTGCAGGTCAATGATGCCAGCACAGGAAAGTCCAACTACCGTCAGTATACTTTTGCAGATCCTGCTACAGGCAAGGCTGATACCTACGGCAATGATACAGAGGGACACATCTTCTACTGGCAGAACCGTCAGGATCATATCTTCATTGGCTATATAGACAATTACAATGCTGCGTATGCGAGTGCAAAGGCTGCATCACAGTCTTATTTCCCTGATAAGCTTGAAGAACATGACGATTTTGATATCATAGAGAATAAGGAAGTGGTACGCCAGCAGATGTGCAAGCATTTCGACCTCCGCAATCCTAAGGACAAGAAGGATTCGGAAAAGCAACCTGGCGAAACTGCCTGGACAAAGATGGCAGACCAGTTTGATCCGCTTATTGCTTGTGAAGAGAAGCATCCTGCAGGTGCTGGCGATGAGATAAACCGCGTGTACCTCACTTTCAAGCATCAGCTTTCGCAGATTCAGGTCAACCTCAAGGGACACGAGAGTGTGAGCCTCAGCCCAGATCAAATTGACGCTGTAGAAATGCTTGGCGTGTCAGAGAGTGCAGACATATTCCCGTTCGTGGATTATAAGGCTGTTAACGGCACTTCTGAAGATCCTGACAATACTGTCACTCCTGACAATCTGGCTACTCCTGTAGGTGTGGAAATAGTGAAGTACAATAACCCTCAGTTCGGCACTTCTTCCTATATTCGTCCTGCTGTGGCTACAAATGTAGATCTCACACAGTATACTGACGAGCAGATTGAAGCTAACCCTTACGGCACTTCTTTCGATATGTTCCCTGCTGATGAAACCTCACTTGGCTATCTGAAGAGATTTGAGGCCATCGGATTTGGACAGCTCAGTGCTCTCCGTATCCACTGGCATGAATTGACAGAAATGGAAACAAAGGACGAGAATGGCAATGTTCTTGAAGATGAGGATGGAAATCCTATTAAGAAACCAATCGAGCATATCGTGACATTTGTTATTCCTGATGAGAACTTCCGCAATCTCCAAAGCGGAATGCGTTATGTCTTTAATCTTGAGATTCGTCGTGGTACTCTTGCTGTTATCAATGCAGAGATAGACGACTGGGTGCCTTACGAGATAGAATATAACGAAGAAGGAACTATTAAGAGATAAACATGAAACATATTTCTAAGATCATATATGTGGCAATGGTTGCATTGTCGTTGGCATCGTGTAAGGATTATACAGACGATGTCTTCAGCGATGCTCCTGATATTGAAGGTGCTCCTGTTACCTTTACAACAGATTTGAGGATGCCTCGTGCCAACTCGCGTGCAGCGTTTGCCGACAAGGATGCCATGGATGCTGAGCTTGGCAGCTATAAAGCTATTAATGAGAATTACGACCTTACTATTTCAATGTTCAAGAAAGGAGTAAGCTCTCCTGTTGCCACTGCAAAGTATTCTCCAACATCCGATGGCTCCGCTTTCGACAGCAAGGGCATTCTCTCGCTTCAGTATGGCAGTTCACCTATGTATTGGCAGGATAATGTCAACGAGTATGGCTTCAAGGCTACATGCGGTACAGAAAGCGTAAGTAATGACCAGAGCGCGCCAGAGAAACTTCTTGCCCAGGATGCTCTCCTTGGCTATGCTTATGGAGCCTCATATGGTGAAGGTGCAGACGATATTGAGCAGATGAATTATCATACCAACAAGGATTGGTATAAACTGAACAAGGCAAGACTTGCGGGTGTAGATGGTGCTACTACAGAAGATTTCCAGCGCATTCCTCTCTATCTCCGTCATCAGCGTTCGTGGCTTACCGTTATCCTCAAGGCAGGAAATGGTGTGAAGCGTGAGTTCTTGCAGGAAGCAAACAAAGACAATCTCGTCACAACACTCTTCAGTCATACTGACTCGAAACTCATCATTGATAAACCTCTCATCACCTATACAAACATCCATTATGATGCAGATGTTAATGGTGCTGCTGGTGATTTCCAGACAACTAAGTATGATGCTATAGTAGAACCATACGACTACAATGGCAATCTCGAGGCTGAGTTGTGTAAGGTTGTTGTGAACAATATGAAGTTTACCTATTATGCCAACAATGATGATAAGTATGATGAGAATAAGGCTGCTTATAACCTCACTGCTGGCAAGCACCTTACCATCACTGCTACCCTCAGCACAGACCGCGTTGTTCATATCACAGCTCTCCTTGAGGACTGGGATGAGATGACTTTCAACTCTATCTGTGATGATTACGGTCAGAATGGTGACCCTATAAAGATTCCAGATGTTACAACCCTAAAAGCGTTCCTTGAGGACCCTGCTCAGAACAAGGCTGGTAACACCGCTCTTATCTCAGCAGCGGCATTGACATTGCCAGATGACTGGGAAGCTAAGGATCTTAATGCATCTCTTAACCTTGCCGGTGTTACTATCACATCAAAGAAGCGCTTCTTAGGAAAAATAGGTAAGAACGCAACAGTTGTCAATGGTGCTATTTATCTCACTGGAAGCACTGACCAAACTTCTGCGCTTTGTACCGAAAACCACGGCACTGTTCAGCAGGTAACCGTAGCTACAGATGGTACATCAAAGGTTACCAAGGGTGCTATCTGTGATGTTAACTACGGTACAATATACAATTGCGTCTCATACCTTGCCGTACAGGGCGATGGCACAAATGAATATGTTGGTGGTATTGCTGCTAAGTCAATGTATGATAGCAGTGAAACAACTCCTTCTCAGCCTATCATTGACAAATGTACTGTTAATGGCCGTGTAGGTGCAGAGAGCAATGATGCAGTTCTTGGCGTTGGCGGTATTGTAGGCTATGCAGAAGGTCGTCTTTCTAACAATACATTCAACTATGGTATAACTCTCACTTATCAGGGAACTGACGATAATCCTTCAAAGTACCAGAACATCGTAGCAGCTACATCTTCTGATGAATCAACGAAATTAGGAGACCGTGCTTATAACAATTCATGGCCTACAACTATTAAAAATACCCTTGCAGGTACAAATGCTAATGCATCTGCTAAGTACAAGGGTGTTCTTGATTGTCAGGCAGAGTTGGAAACGCTTATTAAGTATGGTACATCTGCTACAGGCTTAAGCTATCGCATTTCTTCTGATTTCTCAGTGGATGACACTTGGAATTATGGTCAGACAGAGGCTACTGGTTCTGAATGGTCAAAAGAGCCAACTAATCCATGGTACAACCATACCTTCATCCTTGATGGTGATGGCCATACTATAACTACTCATGGCAAAATGCTCTTCTCGCACATCAATGGCGAGGTGAAGAACCTGACTATCTATTGTGCGGAGTCTATCATTGATGAACCGAATGAGACTTCTACCAATGTCATTGCTCCTCTTGCATATTCTGTAAATGGAACAAATGCTAAGCTGACAAATGTAAAAGTCCGCATGGCTGCTGATACTTTCATACAAGCTTCTCAGCCTTCCGGTCTTGTATGCTGTGCTTTCGACGGAGCTGTGATTGATGGCTGTGAGGTGCAGGTTGTGCTCAAATCAAAGATGAAGCATGATGAAAGCAGTGAGAAGGAAGGTGAAGGCAATGATGCCCGTAGATATATGGGTGGTCTTGCTGCATTTGCAGTGAAAGCCGAATTCGTTAACTGTAAGGTGCACACTGGTACTACTATGACCGAAGTTTTAGAAGAAGGTCAGGCAAAACATACCAATCTCTTCCGTGGAGGTATTGTTGGAGGTACAACCCGTAAGAATGAGGTAGACCCTTCACTCCTTATCCACGATTGCTATTCATGGTGTGTAGCAGGTGAGGATTCAAGCAATTTCGGTGGTATCATAGGCAGAACGAAATACACGAAGAATAATCAGGAAACTAACGGTATGCGTGAAGGATGCCAAGGTAACTGGTGGACATCGGGATATCCTGCTGGAGACCTTGGCCAGAACTTCGATAAGATTCTCGGTAAGATTAACAGCGTTAATCCTGGTTCTGATATCGATTGGTGGAAATAGAATATATAGTCTATTATGAATAAATGGTATAACATATTAGTTGCCGCTGTTGTTACTGCTGCTATCAGTGCTTGTACTGAAGAAATGGGTACAAGCAGTACTGGTGGTGAAATCGCAGACAATGCGAACTACATAAATATTGGAGGCATTGATGCTGACGGTCTCATAACTACCGTCGGCTCCAATGCTGTTGCTTCCCGAGCCGGAGGTGATGAAGACCCTACACCTAACTCAGGTAGGACAAAGGCTGAGGATGTAGTATGGCTTCAGGATGTGCTGAAGAATGGCCTTGACATCACATACGCCAACATGGATGCCGACATGAACCATGTTGTGGCTAACGAGAAGGTTGCTGTGCTCAAGTGGTCTGGCGATAAGGATGCAACTTCAGGTCGTGGCATATATTCCTTTAACTATAAAGGTGAAACGACTACAGAAGATGGTGTAGAAAAAGGCGTTCCTGCTCATTGGTATGCCAATGGTCCTCACTATTTCGAGGGCGTACATGTACCTGAGGCTATACGCACAACAGGCTCTTCTATCTCTGCTCAGAACCTTACCCGTGAACAGTGGAGCGATAGTGAGAGCGGTAATTATACATACCTTTCACACTACATCGGTATGCCTCCTTCATGGTACACTTCCGCAACTATAGATCAGGTGTTGCTTCCTTTCAAGCATCGTCTAAGCCGTGTTATCGTCTATGTGCTTATTGACCCACAGCTTGAGACTCAGATAAAGGGCTATGATTGCGTCATAGACGCTGATGGCAAGGTTACTACGAAGGACGATCCTCGCACTACCTCTCTCCGTTTCAACAAGGTCAAGGTGCTTGACCATGTTCAGGAGGTGGCTGCAACAGAAGGTACTAAAGCTGCCAAGTTGACTCCTGTGTGGACAGATGATGAGAATGTCAACCGCAAGGTGATTCCTCATTTCATGGACGAGGTAAGCAGTTGCATCACTTCCGACGGTAAAACCATAGCAGCCACAGACGAGGATGCACAGAATTGGTTCATTGTATATACAGAGAAAGCAACAGATGAAAGTGTTCATCCTCGTGAGACAGAAGAATGGCTGAAGGCTCATAATGCTTATCTCTCAAATGGCGAGTCAAGCGGATACATTCAGCGCAAGTATAAGCGAGTTCCTGTATATGATGTTATAGTTCGTCCTACATATACAGAACCAGACTCTGTAATGTATGATGAGGCAGGTTACTACAATGATGATAAGTCTAAGAACCTCCAGAGAATAAATACTCTCTGTGCAGAGACCAACAGTATAGACTTTGAGATGACTCTGGAGTCAGGTCTTACATACGAGAAGCATTTTGAGTTTGACCTTAATGCCAACTGGCAGACCGTTGTTTATCTCACTATCGACCGCGAAGGTGTTGACTATGACGCTTCAACATCAGAGAAGTGGCAGCCAGTACTCTCTAACGATGGCTATTACGGTCCTAACAACGACCTTGGTCATAACCTCTCTATGGCTGGTAGCAGTTGGCAGAGAGCTTTCCGCAATAGTAATAGAAATCCTATCGTAACCGATGGTAATGAATATACAGAACCAAACAATCTTGGTCAGTATGTTACTGATGATGCTTGGATAGAGCATTTCGCTCAGGCATATAAGGGCGGTGCAAACCATGGTGACTACTTCGTGCTTGACAATAACATTACCATTGATGCCTCTAAACTTCCACAGGACTTCGTGTTTACCGGTCATCTTGACGGTCGTGGATATACCATCACATTCTCTGGAGCTGCTGATGGCTGGGGAGTTTCTACGCTTTACAATGAAGAGCATCTATACAAGTCGAAGAGTGAAAGTGATGAGTTCATCCTCCCGGATCTCTACATCCCTAATGAAGTGGCCCAGGCTAAGCCTCTTTCAAGAGCTGGTATTGACCGTGGTGACGACATGATGATTCTGGTTACAGGCAAGACTCTCTACGAGATTATGCATGATGGTATAAAGTATTATTATAAGGATGGCGACGATTACAAACTCTTTGACCGTCCTACAGTTCTTTATCGCAAGAATCCTACAAGCCTTTTTGCAGGTCTTGACGCTAACTACACCACTGCTCAAGAAAGCAACTCTTCCCTTGATTACAAGCTTTGGGAGGCTAATGTGCATAAGGAAACCAACAACGGTAAAACATATTGGGTTCCTCTCAAGGGTTATCGTGCAGAGATTATCAACACCCGTCTTAGCAGTGGAAGTTTCTTCCCATACGCTTTGCCAAACGCTTCTGTGACTGGCTATATCTTCAATTGTTTCGAGGGTACCACACCTATAAGTAACAACCCTGCAATCCCTGAATACTAAAATGAAAAATAGATACGCATTACGCATACTATATTCTGCACTCTGCATTCTGCATTCTGCATTATTCCTGTCATGCTCGGATGAGGATGAAGGCTGGAACATGACTCCAGCCCAGAAGGAACTGATAGGAACTGCGGTAAACTTCCAGCCTTACATCAGCGACTTTGATATTAGTTCGCGTGCGGTTGGTGAGCCTGGTCCTGTGTATAATGGTGGCTTCAACCGTGGCGATATGATGTACATTTATCGTCAGTATGTAAATCCAGATGGATCATTCTCTTATCCAGAAGTAGGAAGCAAGACCCTTCCAGGTACTATATATAAGTATAAGGCTATGACCTATGGTGAGACCAATATCTTCCAGAAGTCAAGTTGGAAACCTTACGAGGGTAAGAAGTTCTCAATGGTGGATGGCGATTATTCTTACACCATGCCAAACACCATAACAGATGCTGACTCCATCATTTGGGAGAACGGTTCTACCGTGCGTTTCCGTTGCTGGACACTCAGCAAGTTGTCCAACAATCTTGATGGTGATTCATACACTGTTGTTTATCCTGACTATTCCGTATGTGATTGGGTAACAGTTTCTGGACCTTCGGAGAACATTCCAATGAATATGCGTCACCTCGGTTGCCGTCTTGCATTTGCGCCATTTACAGGTAACTCTTTCGTGAATAGCGATGATTTCCGCATCCAGATCACATACGATCCTGCCGATTATATGCGCGATGACAATGCGGATACAGATCCTGAGGATGCAGCGGACAGGGCTCCTACGCTGGAAGAGGCAACAGAGATGGCTAATGCTGTCAAGGCTGCATACGAGAAGATGTGCTTCCCAGCAGGTGTTGATATGAACGACTTCTCGCTCCTTGCTTGCGAAAAGGATGCAAAGACAGCTCCTTATACAGGCAAGACTCATCAGCATGGAACAATGTCGACAGAAGTTATCGCCAATAATATCCGTCGTCCAGAGTTCCTTTCGTATGCTGGTGGTTATAACTACATGGTCACTGTGCCATACGATATGAGCTCGGAGAATGATGGCAAGAACATCACTCTTCCTCCATATACTCGTTTCAAGGTTTATCTGCGCGATGTAAATAAGGGTGACAAATGGGGAACCATGGCAGAGAGCGACTACCATATATTTGTGCTCAGTGATGTCATGAAGCGTGATGGCAATGGCAACAGTATTAAGGATGAGCATCCTTTCAAGGATGGCCTTACTCTCAAGGCAGGCTATAGCTATCAGTTCTATGTAGGCTATCTCTATGATGGCATTTCTGTAACCGCTGCTGACAATTTCTCTTGGGTAAAACAGGATCTTGAGGCTGCTAATGCGACAAACCAGTCAACAGAAGCCCCAGTAAAGGATAATTTCGCTTGGTGGCGCACTGCCATTGATGAGGCAATAGCGAGAGTAAAGGCAGGTACAGATGCTAATTATAATCCTGTATTCCACATCACTAATGAACAAGAGTATCAGGAGTTCATTGATCTCGTGAACGGTAATTTTACTCATAATAGTAATTTGACCACAGACAAGCAGATACATAAGTATCGTCAGGTTAAGGATGGTCAGGTAATTATCAAGTGGTACATTGGCGATTCTTGGAAAGACTCTGATGGTACACACTATAACTGGATAGAGCAGGAAGAAGCTGAGGAACAAGGCTTCATCTTCTATAACCGCTACTACCCATCAGATGCCGACCGTGATGCATACTCGGAGATTGATGTACTTGACGCTCCTTATAGTTTCTTTGATTCTGATGTTCAGCGCCGCTTCACGGTATATCTTGACCACAATCTTGACCTAAAGGATTGGCCTCTTGAAAGCGTGGGCAATACAGAAACTACTGCTTTTGCTGGTAACTTCGACGGACAGGGATATGAGATCAGTAATGTGTATGTAAGAAAGAACGGTTGCAGTAATCAGCTCTTCGGCTATGCCAAGGATGGTATCATAAAGAACCTTCGCATTGTCTCTACTCACCCAATGAGCATTGTGGGCACTTGTGATACAGAGCGTATCCTCGGTTGCTCTGTAATAGCTCCTTCTACTACGGGTGCCATTGCCGAAAATGCAGTAGGTACTTGCTATTTCGTGGGTTGTATTCATATGGGCGATTCCAAGAAACCTCTTGTCACTAATGGCGATTATTTCTATATGTATGGCTGTATGCAGGCTGCAAGTGGTATTACTGGTGGCGCTCTCTGCGGCGTAAATAGTGGAAAGTCAACAGACTTCGTGCAGTCTCAAGGCGAGTTCACCGAGTTGAACGAGATTTATTGGGGTAATTTCGCATGCAATTACTTTGATACTACCCTTTCGCCAAATGCTGTTGCCGTAACAGGTATTACGGGTGACGATGCAAAGTATAACCGTCGTCAGTACATTCGTGGCTCGTCTACAAACATTCTTTGCGCTAAGAACGATAACCTCGTCGATGTAAAAGCAGAGTGGAAAGCGCTTACCGACAGCCAGCGTGCTGCCCTCTATGGTGTTGCTCCATGGCGTGCCATGAACTATGCCATCGTTAAGTATAATGAGAATGTAAACGACTTGAACAAGTGCAAGATGCACTACGAGAATAATACTACAGGTTACATCCATCGCTATCCTACGCTCGTTACGGATTATCCTGCTGCTGGACAGTATGAGGATGTTACCAAGAAGTATAATTAAAGACCCTCTAAATCTCCCTTGAAAGGAGACTTTGAATATGATAAAGATAAAACATACATACCTTGCTGCAGCCGTTGCGCTTCTTGCTCTCGGCTCCTGCTCACAGGATCATGAGGCTGATGTTGCGGAGAAAGTGGCTATCACTTTCGATGCTTCCCAGAATCTGCAGTCGGACATTGTGCCTTTCTCTGAGGATGGTGCCTCGCAGTCGCGTGCTAACTTTGCTGGCGACAAGTTTGAGGCTAACGATCTTATCAAGTTACGCATCATTGCTCCATTTACTTCGTCGGTAGAGTGGGGAGAATATACAGATGGCAACTCTCACGACAATTTCTGGATTCTGCGTTGGACAGGCAGTAACCTTAACACTCCTGGTGTTGGCGCCACATGGACAAATGTTCCAGCAGATTTGTTTAATCTTGACTTGAACAACGATTATATCAAGACTACATCTTCTAATGTTTGGACATTGTCGCAGAACACCCCTTATGTATTCACGGCAACAACATGGACAGAGGAGGTTCATGCTCAGATGTCCACTCCAGGAAAGCCTGGTGGAACGACCTACACATGGTTCAATAGCGTCTTCAAGGCTGACCAGCGCAAGATAAAGGACTATAAGTCGAGTGATGTTCTTTGGGCACAGCAGATAATGCAGACAGGCACACAGAATGTCCGTCTCAGCTTCGAACATAAGATGTCGGCTCTCTGCATTGACATCTCTGATTTTGCCTCTGAACTGGATATGACAGAGGCGGCCGATGAGATAATCCTCACTCTTGAGAATATGCCTGACATTGATCAGCAGGAAGTTGTCATTGGCAACTATTATGCCGGTGCTATAAAGGAGAATTATCGCCCATTGTATGGCGACTTTTACCGCACTTTTTGCTCTAAGGAACAGAATGGTACAGTGCTTGGCATCTCTCGTATCGTGGAGGCTTCTTCATCTGTAGAGAGAGTTCCTATAGCTACAGTTGACCAGACAGCTACATACACAGCTTATCACGAGAAAGGCGAAAAGCTGTTCTACCTCATCATTCCTCCTTATACAGTGCCTTCAGGTGTGAAACCTACCCTTTGGCTCCGTCAGGGCACAAAGCGCTGGAGTGCAGAACTTACCTTGCCTGAAGCAAATACATTCAAGCCAAGCGTGAGGTATCATGTTGCTATGAAGAAACCTGCTCCTGCACCTGAAGTTACTGATTAGTTTAGAATTATTTACAAACAAGATAATAAGGTTTTAAGATTTATATGAATTGTCTTAAACATCAAATATTGCCAATACTTGCCTGTGTGCTTCTGTTTTCGTGTGCACAGGACCATGAGCCATCCATTGATAATCAATATTCTGATGCCGTTGAACTGACCGGCATAGAGACTGTTATCGGAAATATGGTTTCATCGCGTGCCAACGACAATGGTGTTGTTGTCAAGAAAAGAACGACAGGCTATATTGGTCGTGAGATTTTCGTGGGTAATGATAAGATGACAATTACCAAGTTCCAGCGTACCGAGGCGCCGATAGCCGATTACAGCTATAACGCACTTGCATTCGAAAGCAACAACGATGGTGCTTGGAATCGTACAACTGCTGATCCTGAGCGCATATATTGGACTGACAACGCTAACCATCATACTATTATAGGTTATAGTTGTCCGCAGGCGTGGTATACAGGTGATGGTGAGCAGAAGACGCTTAGTGAGGATAAGTGGAAGTCTAATCAGGAAGGAGATAATGTCAACTACTTCGGTCAATTCAATCATACAGAAGGTGTCGTGGATTTCTCTGACAGCACAAAGATTGTTAATGAGGATTTGCTCTTGACATATAGCGATGAGATGCAGTGTGAACCTGGTGGATATGTTGCCAAGCTCCATTACAAGCATGCTCTCGCAAGCGTCAAGGTTGTTGTAAACATAATGAACTTTGCACCAGACGAGAACTCAGAGGATGCAAAGACCGTAGTTTCTGACCTTAAGCTTCTCAACCAACCATGGAAATATAAGTGGGCTCAGATTCCTGTTGACGGTGAGGATGGCATTAAATACCCTGGTTGGGGGGTACAGCCACTTTCAATAGCTGCTGGTGAGCAACCTGTAACCGTCAAGACATGGCTTCGTGATGCTGCTGGCATTGGTACTGGTCGCAACAAGACTTTCACATTCAAATCACTTGTTGTTCCTGGCAAGCAAGATGAGTTTAAAGTGGAGTTTGAGGTTGAGTACCCTAAGGCGATAGATCCAACTAAGACAGAGAAAAAAACATACGCAGCAAAGTTGATGCATAGTGGAACTGTTGGCTCTGAAAACTATCGTAATGGTGTGTATTTCGAACCAGGCAAGACTACGACCATCAACATCTCCCTCAACCACGCCAACGAGGAGATTACCATTGGTGCTGAGTATATTGATTGGGAGAATGCTGAGACACCTGACCAGACAAACCTATCTAAGTATTCTACATTCCTTAGCACTACTGATCGCAGCGCTGTGACTATTGCTGATGATGCAAAGGCTACGATTGAAGACGCTACATGGCTGTATAAAGACAAAAACAACGAAAACAAGCTCGTTGATATCTACGGCAATGACGGTTCGGCAACCTCTCCATTCATCATAAAGACAGCCCTTCAGTTCCTTTCGTTTGCTTATGAGGTGAAGAATGGCCGCGACTTTGATGGTCTTAATATCAAACTTGATGCTTCTCTCGTATTGCAATCCGATACAGAGCCTTCTGATGATAGTTCACTTGACAAATGGGCAAAGACCTCATGGATAGGCATCGGTGATGATTCTCATCCTTTCAACGGTACATTTATCGGCACAACACGCTATGTGCGCTATCTCAAGGGTGCGCCATTGTTCAACAACATAGGCGCTCATGGCAAGGTCTGCGGACTTACTCTCGAGAATGTCCTTGGTGTAACATCTGGCGGAATGCTTGCAGGTACTAATGCAGGAACAATATGCGCTTGTATTGCAAACATAAATACAAATAATAGCTTCTCTGCCTTCAGCGGACTTTGCGGCGCAAACACCGGCTCTATAGTGGCTTGTGGCACTATCGGCCCTGACAATGCAACAGAAGCAACTGCTGGCATCTGCAGTACAAACTCAGGCAACATCATTGCTTGCTATTCTGGCATAAAGTCAAAGGCAGGTGTTGCCGCTACAAACAATGGCACTATCACAGGTTGCTACTATGATAGCGATAAGGCTTCAGGCGAACCTGCTGACGACTCTGTAGGAAAGACAACAGAGGACATGCAGTTGAAGTCGTTCGTTGACCTCCTCAATACAGCTCTTGCAGAAAAAGAACATAAATTCTATTATCGCGCAGCATATTACCCTGGAGTGAACTAAAGAAATCTCATATTTTTTCCCCGCACTTTTCCCTACTCATCGTTTTTCTTTCCCTATTTTCGGTGATGTCGTAGGAAAGGTGCGGGGAAAATTGTGTTTAGTCGTTTGTCATATTGTAATTTTGCAGCAACAAAATTCAAATATTATGACAAACAAAGACAACAACAATTTCCTCATGTCGTCACAGGTGATGACTGAGATGCAGGAAGCCGTCTTTCAGGTAGAGGCTTTCCTGGACGAGAACTACAAGTTCCGTCGCAACGAGTTGAACGGTAAGCTGGAGGCAAAGGAACTTTTCAAAACCTCTGAAACCCTTGAACCCTCTGAAACCATCTCTCCCCTTGTGGGGGAGTCGGAGGGGGTCAATTGGCTTCCCGTAACTCCACAATTTATCAATGGTATCGTGCGTAAGGCTAAGAAGGAAGGCATCGGAGGCGACAAGACTCCGCGCCAGAACATCGAGGAGTATATCCTCTCTGACGCCATTCCGACTTACAATCCTATTCGCGAGTATCTGGACAACCTCCCGGAATGGGACGGTAAGAACCATGTTGCCGACCTCTTCAGTCGTCTGCCGGGCATCACTACCGAGCAACTTTCATGGTGTGCCACTTGGTTGCGATCGGCTGTTGCCCATTGGCTCGGCATGGATATGCTCCATGGCAACGAGTGCGTGCCGGTAATCATCGGTCAGCAAGGCTGCGGAAAGAGTACGTTTGCCCTTCGCCTTCTGCCGGAGAAGCTTAGAGAGTATTACCTTGACCACATCAACTTCGGCAACAAGTTCGACAGCGAGATGGCTCTCACCCACAATCTGCTGGTGAACATCGACGAGTTTGCCAACATGGGAAGCTCCCAGCAGGGCAAGCTTAAGCAGACGCTGTCGAAGGTGAAGGTCAATGGTCGCCCTATCTTCGGCAGGGCACAGGAAGACCGCAGTCGCTTCGCTTCGTTCATCGCGACAACAAACAATGAGCATCCGCTGTGTGACACCACCGGCAGTCGCCGCTATCTCTGCCTTAAAATAAAGAAAGGTATGATGATAGACAATGCGTCGCCTATCCCTTACGCTCAGCTCTATGCTCAGTTGCTCCACGAACTGCTCACAGAAGGCATCCCTTACTGGTTCAGCAACGACGAGGTGCAGCGCATCCAGAAGATGAACATCCCATTCTTCCAGACAGACGATATGGAGAGTATGATTATTTGCTGCTTCAATGTTCCGGAGAATGATAATGATGAATATGCTAAATGGATTACTGGTAAAGCCGTATTTGAAACTCTACGCACTCGATTTCCAGAAATTCATCCTTCCAATCAAACAAGTGTCCGAATTGGACAGACATTGCGTAGCATGGGGTGCAGATGTAAGCGCCAGAAGTTTGGCATGACCTATCAACTCATTCCGCTGGCGGGATAAGAATTTAAGCGGAGCCTTCACCCCTACACCATCCTTTGTAATCTATTGGCTTTTAGGATGTTGTGGGGTGTAGGCTGGGTGTAGGCTAGGTGTAGGCTAAAGCAAAGCCTACACCACCGCAAACCCCTATAAACAAAGGGAATCTCATGTGTTTGGTGTAGGGTGTAGGCTTTTGGCAATAATTCTATATCTCCCACGAACAATTTCGCGTTCGTAAGGAACTCAACCCATAACTCCCACGAACACGACCCGTAACTCCCACAAAAATTTTCAAAAGTCCCACGAAAAAATCGGATTTTTTTACTAATTTTGCGCCGACAAATAATGACAAATTTCCGAGATGCCAGAAATAGACTACATATCCTTTGACCGACAACTGGACAACCTGATTGCGATGAGCGAGATTCTTGTCACCGAACAGGATGACTGTGGAACACAGGAACTGACCTTCGACATTGTCTCTCTGCATACCAAAGTGAACAGACTGTGCGCCATGGCCGACATTGACTATGCCATACAGCTCGCCCAACTGAAACGCCCAAGAATAGACAAGAACCTCCATTACTACGGGAGTCTCCAGACATTGATCGCTGAGATGGTGCCTTTCCTGAAAAATGTTGTCCGCGGCGTTCGCGAGAATAGGACTCTCGAAGGACGCCGGCAGACGCAGAACCTTCCCGTCAGTTCAGATTTCCTTAGTAAACTTTCGGAACTGACAGAAGTGAATGAAGAAGAAAAAGTGGAGTGGGGGAGTCTTGTGGATGATTTCACTGCCATGGAGTCTCTGATAAAGAAGAAACTCAAGGCAACGAAATTCCCTGGCATGACGACAGTGGAACGCGTGTGGCTCTTGCTGCAATGTTTCGTCAAGATTTGCTATCTGAAATACCACTTCCAGCGTGTCAGCCGATTGGACTATCTGGAGATAGATTCTGCCGAAGCCGAGCGTCTTCTTACCCAGATGATTCAAGCATACGCTGATTCGGAGGAAGGAAAGTCGGAACTGCTGCGCTATGAGGCGGTGTTGCGTTATGATAATGACGGAAAAGCACTGTCCGTAGAGCAGCTGAAAGAAGCGCAGAAGGCTCTGCTCAACGATGTTCCGAGGAACCTTCAGCTGCTTTATATGCAGCATGTTGACGATGTGAACGCTTTGGCTCACGGACTGATCGAAGCACCTTGCGACGAGCCGGAACTTGACCGATTCATAGCTGTTGTGGCAAAGTGGCAGTTGCTGTCCTCTCGCATAGCACAGCAGACTCAACCGCAGCCGCAGCCGATATATAACGAGGTATTCGTGGAATCGCTGAACGGCAATCCCGTTGACCTCCATGTCTTGAAGGACTTCATAGAGCGGATGTTACCTTTCATAAAAAGAAAGAACCACTGGTTCTGCGTCTGGTGTGTGTTGAAACATCATAACCTATTGGCAAATACCGAATCCACCGCCTTCGCCCGACAGATGATGCATAAAGACTGGTTTGGCGGAATAGATAAGAGCAAGCACTTCTCCGGCGATACCCTCCGCGACTACAACGGCTATCTCGCCAATGTTGACTACACTAGCTGGCAAAACGATGAATACCGCCTCTTCAAGGAGCAATACAACAAATCAAAATGGTCGCCATCCCTTTGCACCAATTTCCGCAACATCTGCCGTGAGATGGAGGAGGCGATGGGTGATGAATAACGAAAGCAGCGGCTATCACTTCAAAAACGAGTGATAACCGCTGCAAGTTTTTGGGGTAAAAGTCTTTGGTTTAACGAGAAAACCGTTCTTTCGCAATATTATACAAGAACAGTGGGTTGCCAAGTACGTATCTGCGCCACATGCGTTTAGGTTCCTTGATGAGGCGGTAGAGCCACTCGAGGGAATGATTTTGCCACCACTGTGGAGCGCGCTGGTAAGTGCCAGCGAAGAAATCAAAGACTGCGCCAACGGTTCCTACATGGCAATGGATGTTGAGCTCACTCCAATGAGAGTAAGTCCACTTCTCTTGTTTTGGAGCTGTCATGCCAATCCAGAGCAAATCAGGGTCAGCATCGTTGATAGCCTTGATGATGGCCGCATTGTCCTCATCGCTGAACTCAGGCTTGTAGGGTGGGGAATAAGTGACTATCTCTAGATGTGGGTATACCTCAGCAGCCTTTTCCTTTATCAGGCTCAGCACCTTCTCTGAAGAGCCCATGAACATAACCCTCCTTTTTAATGTAGAATTCAGAATGCAGAATTCAGAATTAGGCTGCGCATTGTTAACGGTTTTTGAATTATTCTGCATTTTCATGGATTCTGCATTCTGCATTCTGCATTCTGCATTATCATTGAGGGCCTTCATCTCAAACTCAAACAAGTCCCATCCGGCAATGCGCTCTTTAGGTTGTGACTTTGCATTTAACCAGCCACAAGCCTTCACGATAGAAGCTCCATCAGGAATGAGCACATCCCCTTTCTTAAGTGCCTCGGCAAACAAAGGATCTTTCTGAGCCGTGTTGAACGAATGTGCATTTATCGTATTTATCAGAAGTTTTCCTTGCGGAAGTTCTGCTAGTTTCGCCTGACTTTCCAAGATGTCAAGTTCTCCCAATTTCAGTTTACTCATTGTATATCTTGTAATATCTTATTCAAATAACTATTTTTATTACTCTTTGCTTCTCCTTCTTTACGATAGTTTAGCTTATGGAAACAAACATGCTCCGTAAGTTCCTGCCAGAAAGATGCGTCAAAATCCATAGCCAGTTTGTCTCGTAGATACAGTGAAGGCACAGCCCATCTCTTCGGCATCGCCATTATAATCTCAGGATGTTTCTTGACTATCATGTTAAACATCGCATGGAAGATGTAATAGTTCAATACGCAATCATGCTCCTTCCAGTATTCATGCAGCACATTGCGTATGGTTTCCAGCACCCAGTGTTGAGGCTTTGCGGTTATAAACCAATTTCCTATTCCAACGAATCTTTTGTTTATATCCCTGTAATGGAAGAAGAACAGGTCGGCATTCATTATATCTTCCAACCATTTTTCCTTTTTCAATAACTCTGGGTTTGTCATGAGTACAGTAGAGTCAATCCATGTACCGCCATATGTTATCAGGAGTTCCAATCTCAGCAAGTCAGAGAAGAGAGCTGCAGGAATTATTCCCTTCTTACGCTTCTCCACGATGAACTCCGGCATTTCCACATAATTGTGGTAGTTCTCTTCGTCTATTAATACTATCTCCCTTTCTGGCAAATATTGGCAAACAGAATGATAGCATGCCTTTACCAAATCTGGAGCATTATCCATTCCCTGTAACCAACAGAACCACACCTTCTTGGAAACGGACTCTGAAAACCCTCCGCGTTCTTTCGGAACGAGCTCCTGGTATTTATTTTCCAGATAAGGCGTCACCCTATCGTTCACCACAGCATAAACATTCTTCAACGACCTCCGATGCACGATGCACCACACCGCGTTCTGCACAAGAGCCCACACTATCCCAAGACGATAGTATTCCCTCAGAAGCCTGAAGCTTCCGAAAGATTTGATTTTTTTGTATGCTCGTATTATTTCCATGACATCAATTTTGGGTTGTTCCTACTCACTAATGAATGGAAATATAAAGTGTTCTTTTATCCAAGTTGTAGTAGGGTATTCACTTTATCTCCCCATGTGGATGATTCTTCCAGTAGTCAAAGTAATGAGCGCCTTCGCCACGGAGCCAGTCAATGGTCTCCTTGCAGTTCTTTTCATAGTTCTGCTCGAAAGCACCGAACAACGTACAAGTTACATTCGATGGTGCATAGAAGTCCTCAATCATGTTGCGGTAGCGCATTGAGTACAATGGGAACTTTAAGCCGAACAAGCCAAGGAAGTCACCCACCAATGCACCTGCCCAAAAGAAGCAGCGAGGCACGCGCATCACGCTCTTGCCCGTCATCTCCTTGCTCATCGCATTGATCCATACATAGCTATCCACTGGCATATCTCCCAAGTAGTATGTCTTCTTATCCGATATATCATCTGGTGCATTCATAATGGCATCTAACTGCTTTACGAGGTTCTTAACATATGCGTAAGTGCGGATTACAGGCTTGCGTCCAGGCTGTACGAACATCCCCTTAGCAATGAACTTCCACAACTCATTTGGGTAGCGCATGTGCCAAGGTCCCCATACGTTGCAAGGACGAAATATTGTCCACTTGCACTTCATGCCAGTGTTGCGGATATACTCCTCGTCCATCTTCTTACTGATGCCATAAACCGTGTGAGGTACATAGCTGTCATCCGTCAGTCCGAACGGAGTCACCTTATCTTTATACACATACTGAGTTGAGGCAAACAACGCATGCTTCACATAGTCATGCTTCTTGATCTCGTTCACCACATTCTCCGTACCCTCAGTGTTTTCAATGTAGTCCTCCAGTTTATCGCTCAAAGTGTCAGTACGAGCAGCCAGATGAATCACCACCGTAGGCTTATACATCTCGAACGCCTCAGCCAACGCCTTCTTGTCCATTATGTTGCCCTCATGCCAGTATTTATGTTGATTGGGCTTCGTCACGTCTGCCTTATCGTAATTCACAAAGGTGTACCCCTTCTCTTCAAACAGTTCAATCAAGTTTGTCCCGATGAAGCCTGATGCACCGGTTATCAGAATCATGTCGTCTTTGTTAATCATATCGTATTATTCTTTAAATATTGTTGAAAATATTCTCCATCAATTTTAGGTGTTGACGTATGTCATAGCGTTCGTCAAATACTTCTCTGGCATTTTTCCCAATTTCAGTACGCAATTCTACACTAGTGCTTAGTTTCTCAATCTTTGTTGCTAGTTGCTCAGGCGAATGTGTCTCACAAAGATATCCATTTTTGCCATCCTCTACCATATCTACAATACCTCTCCATTTTGTAGTAACAATAGGCAAACCGTAAGACATAGCCTCAATCAAAACCAGTGGAAAAGATTCTGAGTGGAAGAAACTTGGGAAACAGAATACATCGCTTTGTCTGAAAGCCTTTTCTTTGTCTGCGCCTCTGATAATTCCAAGATACTCCACATTACCTTCGAGTTTATTATCCTTTATATAAGCAAAGAACTTCTTTTTGTATTCAAGGGTCTTGAATTCGCCTGCAATCCTCGCATAACATTCAGTTCCTCTGTCTTTCATCATTTTGATAGCTCTACAGAGATCAAGTTCACCCTTTGATTCTTCAAGAAGACCTATGAACAATAGATTTAAAATATCTTTTTTCTTCTGTTCGTTGATTACTATTGCTTCATCAGGTAAGCCATTGGGAACTATGACAACCTTTTTTGCCTTAATTGATTCGCCCTCATTAGGACAAGACTCTGAAAGTTTGATAGTAACATCTGGATAAAAGAAGCTACATTTAAAAAACCATTGAAAAATCTTACTCTTGCGTTTTAAGTGTTCAGACAAACCACTTGCATGGAAATGGAATATGGTTCTTCTAAACATCCATCGTGTTGTAAATAAGATAGCCATATCTCTAAAAACCGCAGAGTTAGGACCGCTTGGTGGATAATACAACGTATCAGCACCTTTGAAGACTCGATAATAGTAAATCTTCAGAATTATACTTAGTAAGTGCCAGATCTTATACAACTGCATCTTACCCATATCTCTCATTCCACGAGAGAACACCATCCTCACATGATAAAGCTTCACATCATTATAATTCCAATTTACAAGATGCTCAATCATTACAGCCTGCCCCCCATATGGTGGAGGTGTTTGTCCTACTACAAGAATTTTCTTCATATATGATTATTATGTTACTTTCAATATGTTTAGCCATTTTTTAGACGCACCAATTTAGTTGCGCGAATGTAGCAATGAAATTATGTCTCCCACGTATATATTCGTCCTTTTGTCGCGCGTCCCTTCTAAACCTCCTTTGCTGTTTATACAGTTACAACTTCAGCATATACACCTCTGTAGTATGTATATGGCGTTTATCTTCTGGAGGTATCTGCATATAGTTTCCATAAAGCTGCTTCAAATAGGCATCAGCATTCTGAGGACCATAGAACTCAGCGTCTTCAAAATTATATAATGTCGGAGTTCCCATTATCTCAAGACTAACAGTTTCCTTCATTGCCCAAGCTCCAAATATATTTGCTAACATTGTAGGATTAATGTCTCTTCCAAGCATCATTCTGTCTATGTAATGTGGAATTGTGGCAGGTGAAAGACGGAAAATGGACTGACACATTCTTGCTAAAATGCGTTTCACAAACGATCTGTTCTCAGAATTCATAAATAATAATTTCTGAAACTTGAATAACATACGGGCACGCATATTCACAGATAGCAAATCTGTACGGCTATCAGTATAATCCAACGGAAAAACATCAATATTAACTCCCAGTTTCTCTTCTGTTTTGACAGAGTATATTTCTTTAAACCAGGTGTGAGAATCAGACAGTTTTCCGATACCCAATACTGCGTATGCCGAATTATCTACTGTAAGCATCTTATATCGGCTACTCAGTTCTTGTGTTGCTACCTCGCAGAATCTCTTGTAATGCTTACGAGGAATCCCGAAGTCCATATCATCATCCCAGGGTATGAAACCTTTGTGCCTTATAGCCCCGAGCATGGTGCCTCCGAGCATATAGTATGGAATGTCGTGCTTCACACATATACTGTGAAATTCCTTTGCCATTTGAAACAAAATAGTATGAATATCTTTAATCTCTAAGCTTTGCATAAAATAATATTTTGGGAAACATGTAGTTATGATGACATTCTATTCATTATATTGTGGGGATTGTTCCATCTATTTCTGTTGTGACTGGACATAAAATACTTATCCGAATCAAGAAATACACCATAGAGGAACAACATATAGACGTAAATAAGCGTATTTGTAGTAAGGAATATGACTAAAATAAAGCATAAAGTTGGCAGTTGTTTATACTCCATTTTTCTTAATAAAACGATAAAGAAGCCAAAATAAAGTATTAATCCGTTTTCTGTAAAAATCTTTAGATAGTCATTGTGCATTCGACCTCCCACACCAAACAAAGTCTTTATCGTTTCCACTGTATTTCCCGGACCAATTCCCCATATATTTGGAAGTTCTATCATTGAGAAGGCAATATGATATAATTGTTGACGTCCCATTGTGAATGCATCGGCACTTTTTCCTGTTGTTTCAAAGATTATATCATCAAAGTAACCATAAGTGAAATAATAAGTGAAGAACAAGTAAGCGACAGCAACCCCCATTATTAGGATCTTTACCCAAATTGGCACTTCACCATTTTTTTTTCTGAAAAAAAGATGTATTAAAGCGCAAGCCATAATAGAAACAAAAGCAATACGTTTTCCACATAAGATAGCCAATATGCAGTTTATTAAAAACCAAGTTTTGCCTCCTTTCTGTAACCAGAATATTGCAAGAAGGGAAAATGTATAACACAGAGCTCCCAATTCAATGCCGAATGTTGATTCAATGAAAGCTTCTGTATCCATTCTAAATCCAGCCAAATTTGCACCAGCAGAGACAAAGAAGCCGCCTATTAACATCCAGTTCAGATGACTAACATTAATTGTAAACTGAGATTTGAACAAGAAAGGCATGATTCCTATAGCCATCAATCCTAAGTCTTTCAGCATATTGACGGAATATTGGGATTGACGGAATATTGATGTCACTAATATAAGCGTGATGGCCATTACGAGACCATTTTGTTCCTTCAATGATATGCGAGTTTTGCATAACAATGCAATGAGAATTACGACGGGATAACTTGTCCATGATGGTGTAAACGGAAGGCTTACAAGAAAAGGGACAAGAAATACCAATATTGTAATATTTTTGTGTCTTGTGTTGTTAGATTCCTGCATACTTCTTTAGGTTTCTATATGTCGTTTCTGTTGCCATACCTTTCTCTCTAGACCCTATACTGTCCATGAATTTCTGTAATAACAATCCATAATTGCTATCAACAAGAACTTCTGATGCAGATTCCATCTCATCATTATTCCTCATAATGGCAAATGGCAATTCCTCCTTAGAGAAATAGAAGCCACGGTCGTAACTATCCCAATCTGGTATGTACATCAATACAGGCTTTCCTGAATACATATAATCGAACATAGATGAACTATAATCCGTCACCAATAAATCAGTCGCATATAGGAGTTCCTGCATGTCTGGATAGGAAGAAGCATAGATCGTATCAGCAGGAAACATCTTTTTCAATTCAGACTCTTTACTCGCAATGTTTGGATGTAGTCTTGCAAGAAATACGCCCTTACGTCCAGTCTTGTTTTCCCATAAACTCAACAATTTCTTCGCATCAATGTCGTAATACTTAAGACTCCCATTAGATCGGAAGGTCGGTGCATATAGAATGATATTTGACTCTATAGGGATATTGTAGTATTTATGTACTTTTTCGACCAACTCCGGATGATTGCCAAAGAAGATGTCGTTGCGTGGTGTACCAACTTCCCACATCTCCCCTTTAAAACCAAACTTCTTTCTGTATATGTCTGTCATAAAACCCGATCCAGAGATCATTATATCTGTGTGATCTACATCAAACTCCAACATCGGTGGTTGAATAAGTTTCTTATACCACGGTCTTGGCTTTCGAGCATCAATGCCTATCCTCTTCAATGCTGTTCCGTGCCATGTCTGAAGATATATTTGACCAGTTCTCTTGTGAAATAAGCGTTGATTAAGTCTATTATTACTTAGAATGTATTTAGATGTCAGTATCTCCTTATAGTACTCTATAGTGTAAAGCTTGACTTTCTTATGCTCGCACTTGGATTTATTATAGAAATCCGCGGAGAATCCCCAAACAATTTTTGCATCAGTATCGTTGGCGAAAAGATAATCTGACAGACATTTAATATTATCACCATAACTATTCCCTCCCATACTTATACAAAAGTATTTGTTCTTGTCAATAGGTTTCCCTATAACAAGAAGTCTAACAATAGGATAGGCTGTCCATGATAGTATCCTTTCAATTATTTTTATTATTCGCATAAAAGACTATTTCCAGTAATATTTATTCTGACTATGTGGTGCTTTTCGTTTTTCCACTGGTGGCAACTGCATATAGTCGCCATACTTTGAACGAAGAGCCTCATCATATCCTTTCATTATCATAAATTCTGCATCTTCAAACTCATGAAGCACATATTCAGAAAAGACGTTTGTTTTACAGATTTCCCGAGTGCCAAAACCTAGCCAAGAAAGATTACTATAGTATTCTGCAGACTCAAACGGAATCTCTTTACAAAGCCTTATGTGCTCATCCGTTACATCTTGTCGTCCACACCAAATGCGACACAGCAATTTGTAAACTTTTTTCGCAAATCTCTTTTCTGCATTAAGTGGGCTATTAGACCATCGGATTTTCCTACTCTTATCCCATACTTTGTAGATCTTTAAAGTACGTGCTTCTGCTTCAGGCCTTTGTGTCTCAATACCATCAAGTGGAAAAATATCAATCCAGACCCCTTTTGGTTCTAATATCCATGGAAAGCGGCAATCGTCAACGTATGTCTTGCTCATATCACATAAGCGAGCATATGCCATTTGTATAGATTTGCCTTGAATTTCCCTTGCATAGAGTTTGTAATTTACACTAGACATATATAATCTTAGGAACTTCTCATATTCAGGACGAGTCATCGCAATATCAAGATCATCATCCCATGGTATGAAGCCTTTGTGACGGATTGCACCTATCAAAGTACCTCCGAAGAGTGTATATTTAATATCATGTTCAATACAAAAACGGTGAATCTCCTTTAGTAGGTCCAAGCTTACCATCTGAATATCTCTTAAAGACATCTCTTTCATTTCCAATAGTATTTTACGAGTTCATGATTAGATGTTTGTTTCTCAACGGGCGGCAATTTCATATAATCGCCATATTTCGCACGCATGATGCCATCATATCCATCGCAAACATAAAACTGTGAATCCTCGAAATCAACGAGGATTTCTCCTTGGTAATCCGTCATAGCTTCATATTCTTTCATCCCATATCCCATATATGAAAGGTTTGCGAAGTGGTTTGTAGTACCCCATTCTATGGATCTGCAATGATTGATGTATTTACGATTTAATGACATCACGTCCAGACCAGGGAATGCAGATGCGATTTTCTTAAATACAAGCTTTGCTTTTTTTATATAATTCTTTACATCGTTGAACTTGGCAAGAGAAGAGCGCATTGCACAAACCGTTTTCCATTCATTTGTCAACGAGTGTATCATTGCCTTTGCTTCATCAATGTTGTCAGGTGCAGCATCAAGAGGAAAGATATCTATCCAAACTCCAGTTTGTATATTCGTCCACGGAAGAATCTTGTTCTCCACAAATGTCTGTTCCATGTCGCAAACTCTGGAGAAAGCCAAATAGCAATCATGAGAACCACTTTTAAAAAGACGATATCCATTAACTGACTTATATGAAGTAAGAAAACGCTCATAATCAGGACGAGGCATTGCAATGTCAATGTCATCATCCCACGGAACAAACCCTTTATGGCGGATTGCGCCTATCATAGTACCGCCAAAGAGAGTGTATCTAATGTTATTATTTACACAGAAGTTGTGTACATCCTTGAGTATATTCAGACTAATCTGCTGAACATCTTTGAGGGTCATTCCTTGCATACCGTTATTTGAAGAAGTAAGGAGTATCGGTTACCACATAATAACCTTGATCTATATATTTTTTTATATCAGATTTTGTATTAATCGTCCATATAGTGCATCTGATATTTAATTTTGAACATCTTTCTATATAGTCTGGATTCTCATGATAGATTGTATTTTTATAAGATATACCACCAATACCTAATTCTTTAACCTTTTCTGGAGTAAGGTTCCCATATAGGTATGAAGTGACATTACCGTATCCTAAAGACACCAAAGATTTACAGGTATTTAGACTCATAGAACTAAAATAGCATTTATCCCGAACAGAATATTGTTCTACAAGTTCAACTACTTTTTCTACACTACCCGATTTTATTTCTATCATCATATTAGATTTCGTAGATGAACTCTTTAGAGCAATAAGGAAATCCTCCAAGCAGGGTAGAATTTCACCATTTGACAAGAAATACCTTGACAAGGTGTTGTAGTCATTCTTTGATATTTCAAGTCCACCAAATGTGTTATCATGGCAAATGACAATTACACCATCTGATGTTTGGCGTACGTCACATTCAAGACCATAGTAATTTTGAGTTAGCCCAATCTTAAAGGCGGAAAGGGAATTTGATGGAAGGTTTGGCTCTTTCCAGTAACCTCTATGACAAACTATATGCTCTTGATAAAATGTTGATTTTTCAGGAATCTCTTCTTCAAAATAATCATATTCGTCCGCTGAACATGACAAGAACAAAACGCAAATAAGAAAAAACAAGTGGAAAAGTCGCATAATTATCTAATATTTAGATTTTCTTTTGTTCAACATTTCCTTTGAAATAACAGGATAATTATAAAAGGTTTCTTCTGTAATAGTATAACCCTCATCAATTTCTTTTGCAGGATTACCACTTATAATTATATTCTCCTTTCTAAATCTTGAATTTACAACCGAATTGAAAGTGACGATTGAATGATTTGGCAATTTCACGCCTTTCATAATTGAAGCTTTTGCACCAATCCAACAATTGGCGCCAATATTTACCGGCGCGCAAGTCTTTAGATATCGATTTCCTATAATATCAAGGATCGGATGGAAATCTGAATCCATAATTGTTACATCCCACCCCAAATGCGAAAAATCACCAATTGATATATGATAATATGATATCAAATTTGAACCAGAAGCAAACGTAACCCCATTACCTATTTCTATGAGACCATTCTTTTCAATACGTATATGAGCATTCATTCTAAAGAGACACTTACCCTTAAATACAAGATTGCCACCTCGAAGATCTAAAGTACTGGTGGTATCTGTACACCAGAAATTTCTATTTGGCCTTCCTATTCTGATCATGCCTGTAGTAATTTCTGGATGGTCAATAATTACTTTTCCCTTTAAATCCTTAAACTTAACATTGTATAGAATAACTGGCCTTTTAATTGCTGTCTTGAAAGGAAAATAATGGAAATTGAAATACAACGTACTTAGGGTGATTGAACGTAAAAATTGTTTCACCCTTATAACACAAATGTTTTTACTCATAATTTTATCTTGCTGTAAATCCACCGTCAATGATAAGATTCTGACCAGTCACCCATCGGCTGGCATCTGAAAGCAGATAGATACATGCGTTACTAATATCTGTTGTTTCTCCCAATCCGAGAGGGAATCCATCAATGCGCTTCTTGTACGCCTCTTCATCAAGGGTGTCAAGGTAGTTCTGCATCAATGGGGTAAGTATAGTTCCAGGAGATACACAATTCACACGAATCTCACGTTTGGCAAATTCGAGTGCAAAGGTTCGAGTAGCACTAACCATCGCACCCTTGCTAGCTGCATAGGCTGCTACACTTCCTCGTCCAATGACAGCTGTAATAGATGCTATCAGGACGATAGAACCTCCTTTATTTATATTTTTCACGGATGAGATATGTCGCACAAACTCAAATCCGCTAAGGGTATTCACTTTATATACCTGCTCATAGTCCTCTGGCGTGAGAAGCTTTACAGGTTTGGTCATCTCGATACCAGCAGCATGGATGAAGCCATCCAATTTGCCGCTTCCAGCCACAACTGTTGAAACGAGATCTTTGATGCCTCCCAATTCGGAGAGGTCATAACTATACGACTTATGTCCTTCACCCTCCATCTGTGAGAGGGTTTCGGCAAGACGCTCTTCGTTGCGAGCCACCAAAATGACTTTGGCTCCCATCTTGGAGCAGTCGATGGCGCACTGTCGACCGATGCCACTGCTGGCACCGGTCACAAGTATCGTCTTACCCTCTAAAGAAAATGGATTGAACATATTCTTTTTCTGGTTTGTAAGTTTCTTTAATCGCGATTCGGATGTGTCTCAGACTCTTCCGACTCGCCTTCGATAGGAGTATATTCTCTTCTAAGAGATTCGTCAACAGGTTGTCCGTTCTCTACCTCAACGACATCAGAGATCTTGGTATCTGCAAAGCTGATGATACCTGTAGCCCAAGTCATGCCTACACCAAAGGCACTCATGAGGAGGGTCTTCTGACCTTCAAGCTTATCCTTCAGCTCGCTCACGATAGTAAGTGGAACAGAAACACTTGAAGTGTTACCATACTTTTCAATAGTGTGAGGAATCTTGGTAGTGTCAAGCTTCATCTTCTTTGCGATAAACGCATTGATGAAGTTGTTAGCCTGATGGAATACGATGTAGTCAAGATCGTCAACTGTCTTTTCAGCAGCAGCAAGTGTCTTCTTGATGTCGCGAGGAATCTCACGAATCACAAAGTTAAACACATCGCCTCCCTTCATGTAGCCTTGCTCGTCAGAACGGATATTGCCATATTCGTCAACTACACGTTCCTTCAATGTCTCAATGCTTGATGGATGACGATAACCACCACCCTTGATCATGATGAGGTCGGCACGAGAGCCATCAGAACTGAGAGAAATCCAAGAGTCACCAAACTTCTCGTCACGTTCTACAAGTGCAGCCACACCACCATCGCCAAAGATGAAAGCAGAACGTCTGTCCTTAGGTCCATATACCCTGCTTCTGGTCTCACCATCAAGAATGAGAGCCTTACGGATATTGCCTGTCTGCATCATACTATATACTACAGAAAGTCCATATACGAAAGCTGAACAGCCAAGAGTGATGTCGAATGCGATACATGTGTTCGGCAGACCCAAACGATGCTGGAGAGTGATACTCGTTGCTGGCATACGATAGTCAGGAGTCTGCGAGATAAATACAAGCAGATCAATCTCCGAACGGTCGATTTCATTGTCAAGTATCAGCTTCTGAGCAGCTGCAAAGCAAAGGTCGCTTGAACAGGTTTCAGCATCAGCAAATCTACGCTCATAGATGCCTACCTTCTCTACCACTTCCTTCACCTGATCTTCGGGGAAATGCTCTGTGTATTTAAGGTTTTCTATCACATGGCTTGGAACAGCACCTGCCATAGCAGTGATGCCCACACCATTGAATTTTAGAATAGCCATAAAACTTATGAGGAATATGCTTTCCATTGGCACGTGCCAACAGGAAGCGGATTAGTTATTACACAGTGGCGAGATTGTATAGATCTTGTACAGTAGTGCATTGACGAATGTCGGAACCTCCAATTTCTTTACCACATGATTCGTCAAAGAAAGCAATTGTAAGCATTACAGATATAGAAGACCACTCGTCCAAATCTCTGAATTCGGTCTCAGCTGTAACAGTTTCCACCTCCTCGATTTCAATCGCCTCGGCAAACTTTTCAATGAATTCTTTAATTTCCATTTCGTTGTTTTTTAAATTTGTGAATAAATGTATTAATAATATTCTTTACGAACAAACGTTCTTCTGAATTTAAGCCGATAGCATAAACGACAGATATAATACAAATTTCTGTCAATATTATAATACCAATTACATGTATGAGATTAGGCTCTGTTAATTTATTAACATAATAAGGTAGTATAAGAGACAGAACAAAGACAAACACACCTTTTAGCAACACCTCCGAAATATAACTGATTGCAGGGAATGGCATTAGTCTTCTCAAAATTAACACCCTAACAACAGAAAGGATGATAGCAATCAAAAGAGACACTTGAAATACAATTGTTGGAGAGTGTCCAAATTTCAGGAAAATATATGATATTGGTATGTTTAGTGCCGTAATACTCCCTTGTGTTATTTGGTAAAATGAGACTTTTCCAGTTGCATGTACAGCTGTAATGATAGGATTAGCCATTGATTCAATAATTGATATTACAATCATATATCTTACAAACACTATCACATATTCAGGTGTCTGCCCAAGCCAAATCTGAATAATATAAGGCGCTTCAAGTAATACTGGTAAAGACAATGCCAACATCAGATACAATGTCATTTTAGAACTTCTAAAAATCAACTTGTGCATGTTCGCAAATTCATTCCTTGCGTAATTTTTAGTTATTTGAGGACGGACTGACATGTAAAAGTTATTGCTAAACTGCAATATGGCATGATTGACCTGATAAGCAATACCTCTTGCTGCATTTACAGAAGGAGAGAAAAACATGCTCAAAAGAATATTAAGCCCCTGTCCTTTGATAAGAGTGGATGAAACACCAAATATATTCCAAGCAGAGAACGATATAACTTCTTTGTATATGCTTTTCTCCTTGTAAAAATGATAACGACACTCTATGTAGGATTTAACACAATAACATCGGTATATCATTCTAACTATAACTTCACTAAGTAGCAAAAGGAATCCATATACTATCAGTCGGTCATAAGTGACGAAAATTATCAAATAAGCTATTCCTAACTTTAGTAATACCTCAACAATACCTACATACGCGTATATCCCCATTTTCTCATGAGCAATGATTGATGCGGAATAAGGTACAGACAACAAACTGTTAATTAGGATTAATATAGAAAACTGAAATACCCAATTGGCAGCAACCATCCTTTCTGTTGGTATATTAAGCTGGGTGTTTACAAACCATACGCCAATACTCTCCGCCAGGACGAAAAAAATCACACAAAGACCTGCATAAATGGTTAATCCTACACTGAAGTATTTCTTTGCCAACTCTAAATCATTTCTGCCTAAAGCTATGTTGGTAAATCGGGCAGAAGCCCCAGTCATTATACCCTTGACCAACCCAAACATTGCAACAACTCCTGCTACAACATTGTATATACCAAAGTCTTGTACACCTAATGCGCTGAGCACAACCCTACTGGTAAACAATGCTACTCCCATTGTAAGCAGCATTCTGAAATAAAGGAATAGCGTATTTTTTGCTATTCTTTTATTGCTTTTTGAGATTACAGGCATAGAAGAGAGTTTGGATAGTAAGAGTATTAACCTTTTCGCTTTTATGATCATTTATAGCAATAACCACCATTCACCTCTATCAAACTTCCATTAATGAACGGATTGTCAATACAGAAGCGGAATGCATCAACAATTTCGTCTATTGTGGCAAAACGATGTATTGCAGTTTTCTTGTATATATTCTGTTTGATTTCCTCAGGCTTCTCTTTCTGCCATGGTGTTTCAACAAAACCAGGAACTATAGTATTTACAGTTGTGCCTGTACCCTCGAATTCTTTTACAAGGTTCTTGCAGAGTGCATGGACAGCAGACTTTGTAACTCCATAAGCAAGTATCATACCATGTGGATGAATGCCCATCTGTGAACCAGTAAAAAGGATTCTACTGCCAGCAGGTATGATAGGGAAGAACTCGCGGCACATGATGTAGTGTGAGTTAACGGCTACATCCATCATCATGTCCCAGTCCTTGTCTGTGTACTCAGTGAAACTCTTGCGGATGCTCATACCTGCATTGCAATGGAGACAATCCAGATGGTCGGTCTTGCTCTTCACATAGTTGATGAACTTATACACATCTTCGCGATTTGTTTGGTCAGTTTTGATAGCTTCAAAGTTCTCGATCTTCTCAGTGAAATCAGGACCTATGTAAGTCGCAAAGACATAATATCCTTTACTAATCAACATTTTGGCAACACCTAAACCCATACCAGATGTGCCACCAGTAACTACTGCATATTTTTGCATATTCTTCATAAACTAAATTTCATACATATTTTTTCGTTCAACAAATGCTTGCATAATCTCTGCCATACAAATAGTTTCGTGTCTGCGAAGACGGAAGGTGGAGAAACGATGGTTCACGATGCATGAGATGAACTCCTGAATCTCATAGCGAAGTCCGAAACCATCCCACTTGTAGAAATACTTCTGGTTTTTGTTTTGGTCTTCGAATCGAAGCTCAAAATAGTCTGTTTTCCACCAAGGTGCAGGTACGTAAGCATATCCTTTTGTACCGGAAATCACGAGGTTTCCCTCTGTCTTCACACCTAGACCAACCTGGAATGAACAAACGGAATGTGGGAAACGAAGTATGCCTTTCGTGTACATGTCAACACCATCTTTCATACGAGAATACAGATTGAGGTTCTCATATTGGCATCCCATGAGTTTTATGATAGGCAGAAGAACGTAACTACCCATTTCAAAGAAAGAGCCACCAGCTTGTTTTGGATCATATTCACGAAGACTCATGTCGTCTGTCCAAAGCTTTGACTCTGAAGCATCAATATCCACAACCTCGCCAATCACACCTGACTTAATCATTACCATCAGGTGGTTGAATGCTGGGCAGTGGGCTGTTTTGTTTGCTTCCATAAGTATGACACCTTTTTCTTCAGCAAGTTCAAATAGTTCTTTCGCATGCTCACCATTGAGAACCATTGGCGTTTCTGCCAGAACATGCTTACCGGCCTTTATGGATTGCTTGATAAGTTCGTAATGAGATAGATGAGGGGTTGCAACATACACAGCATCAACCTCTTCCAATAGATTCTCAAATGAACCACACGCTTTAACGCCCTCATGCTGGCTGACATAACTGTTTGTGGTATCTGGATTTATGTCGTAAGCTGCTGTAACTTGAACGCCATTCACCACATTAACCTCACAAGGAAAACGTTGAGCTATTCGTCCACAGCCAACCACGCCGATTCTCACATCAACAGTGTCTGCGGCGCGAAGCATAGTAGAACTGATTCCTTCTGTTCTTGGAAGATAAACTACTTTGGTAAACTCATTTAGATAATCAAAATAACCTTCCCAGTCAGAGCCAATGGCAAAGATGTCCACATTGTATTTTTGGATATCATCTATCTTCTGGCCTACATAATCCTCAATGATTACCTCATCTGCATAACCAGTTGCCTTCACAGCCTCTACGCGCTCCAGTACATTGTTACGCACATTGAGTTTTCCTCTTCCCCGATCAAAAGAATCACTGGTAACTCCTACAATAAGGTAGTCTCCAAGTTCCTTTGCACGCCTTAAGAGATTGATGTGACCTTGATGAAGAAGGTCGTATGTTCCGTATGTTATTACTTTTTTCATATATTCACAGGATCGAAGATTATATATTTCAAAGAAAAAGCGTTTTACTCTTCACTCTTCACCTTTGGCTTTGAACTAGCTGACTATAAGCTAGTTGGAATGGTGAAGAGTGCCTAACGACTCTTCACCAACTCTTCACCTCATATCACCTTGACAATCACACGATTGCAGTAAAAGATGAAGAGTGAAGAGTTTTTTCTTTTTACATATGACTGTTACATACCTCTTGGTGTAGGGTGTATGGTAAATCATTTTTGTTTTTCTAACTACATGCTTCACCCAAATATTACCGCTCGTCTTTGCTCCAAATATCTTTGATACAAGTCCTGTTGCAAACGATTTATATATAGAGTTGACGCGATGAGGAACGGTATAGTGGTTACCTAATATTTTGCCTCGTATTCGTCATACTGGTTTGAAATATATTGCTTTAATTCCGTCCATGTAGTTTCACTAAACATATATGGCATAGGGTCGTTTTCTGCATCGTCATAATATGCTAGACTTTTGGAAGCAAGGAATATGGACGCATCAGGGTATTTTGCAAAATAGAATCTTAAGATGTCAGACATTCCATATTCTTTTAGAAGATATGCAATGTCAATAAAGTCCTTTTTTGTTCCTCTACCTATTATTGCATTTATCTTCATCGCTGCAATATCTTTTTTATGAGCTAAGCGAATTCCGTCCTCTATTAATTCTTCCTCAAGCCAAGAATACTTGTAATTTACAATATCTACT
>JAZLHI010000164.1:0-3954 GCA_045616725.1 Prevotella sp.
ACTCTCTGACAGGCAGTTCTCGTAGCCATAATACACCGTGTTGCCCTCAGCTGCTGCGAGCACAGGGTAGCTGTCGCCATTCTCGCCCAGCTTCTGATACCATGCCTGTGTGCCATCGGTAGCGCCTGCAGTCCAGCTGCCCTCGCCATCTACGCTGCCGTTGAGCTTATAGGCAATCTCGCCGCTGGCGAAGCGATTGGCAGAGACACCGCCATAGACCTCTGATGCAGTTTTATAATTATGTTGAATGGTTGTGTTATCGGAGGTGTAACAGTTAGATATAGTTCCACTATTAGTACCACATATACCGCCACCGTAAAAATAACTATCGTAAACAAACGTACAAGTGGAATAGCAATTGCTGATTGTGGAATATATATCAGTATTTGTATCACATATACCAGAGCTGAACGAACCAGAAAGGATTCCGGTTGTATAACAATTAGAAATCGTTCCTTTATTCCAGTGGCATATTGCTCCAGTATAATCATAAACTCGAATGTAGCAGTTTACAATGCCTAAGTTGACAACAGAACCAGAAAGATCATAGAACAAACCGAAACTGTCGTTGACATACATTCCTGATATGGTATGTCCATTGCCGTCGAAGGTTCCGCCATAACTGCCATTCACACCGCCTATACATATCCATGGAAATGGCTTGCTTGGTTCGTCCGCACCCGTGGCTGTGAAGGTTCCGTCGGTAGCGAATGTGCCATCGTTCAACACAATATCAGCGGTGAGAATGGCATTGGCGTAATTGTCTTCATTTCTCGTATAGTCAGCAAACCAGTAGAGGTTGCCTGCATTGGCAATCTGGTATGGATCTTCTTCAGAGCCATTACCGTTAGCGGGTTCATCATAGGTCGTATGGCCGCATGAGGAGCAGATATTCATGCCGTTGTGGGAGTTAATGCTATGTGGCAAAGCTCCACTCGTTTCATCAAGCCTCATGTAATAACACGTTTTACATCTATATTGCGTGCCAGCACCATGGGTACAGGTGGCTTCTACTGTGCCAAAATCCTCGTACTCAGCATGATTGCATTCTTCGGTAGGGGTGATATATATATATTCTCCAAGAGTTCCTGTATTGTAGAAGGTGCCGTAGCCATTTGCGCCGCCAAGATCGATATGACCATGATTGGCAAGGACACCTCCTTGCATATCGATATAGCCATCACCACCTATAATAGTACCATAGTTGATGACTGTACCATATAAATTCATATTATCATCACCATGGATATATAATCCAGAAGTAAGTGTCAAAGTAACACCCTCGTTGATGATTAGTTCACCACCAGGGTAGACTTCGATTTCGTCATAGCTCGCGTCTGAAGAGATGGTTTTGGTTTCCTCTTCACAGACCTCAAGATACTGTGCCCACGCCCCTTGTGGCACGAGCATCCCCACCAGCATGACTATCGCCATGAGCAGCGGGCGTAAAAAATGTTTTGTTTGTTTCATAGAGTTTTGTATTTTGATGATTATTATTTTTTATATTCATACCTTGCTACAGCCTTGATGACCTAAGTCATCGAAGGCCATAGACACAACAAAGCCTTTCAAAGATGCCCGTAGGCACCTCTGAAAGGCTCTGTAATCGACGAAAAATCTGTGGGTTATAGACCCTGCAATACCCCCCCTAAAATGCGGTAATTGAGCGTATTACGCGCGTACGCATAAAGTACCCCACAGCCTTGCTCGAAGGCTGGACGGAAGAGGGATGTGGGATGAAGCATCATTTTGATTAGGGGTTTGGGATGAGGGATTATGCTGCAGGTTTTGTCACGTTCATGATGTCGAGTATGGAATAAATCCTTGTCATGTGCTCGAAAGTGAAATACTGATGATCGAGAATCATCCACTCATTACGATGCTTCAGCGACATTTCCTTAATGTCGGGAAACATGCTGACAGGCACGATAATCTGACGGCCATCGGTAAGCAGCACGCTGAACTTGCCACGCATATTGAAGTCGAGGCTCTTGATTCCTACTGTCAAATTTGGTATCTTGCACATAATATCTTCGTCGTTTATTTGATTTTCTTACTTACTGTCTTCTGACCTGCAAAGGTCTTCTCAATCTGCTCATTGATGAAATCCCAATTGCTGTCAATGGCATTCATTATTTCCTGATTCTCTTTGGCTGAAAGCTTGGAGTACGCTATCTCGATGCACTTCTCGCCATTCGATTCAATCCAGAACTTTGCTACACATTCCTGATCGCGCTTCCCACGATAGAACACGTGCACATGGCGACGGTTGTCATTGATGTCGATCGGCAATACGACAATCAAGAACACGGATATCCAGGCTATTTGTCCCATGAGGAAATGAATTTTATTTTTTACCTCGATGCTACGATTTCAGGGTTGATCTCGTCAAAAACCATTCTTGATATACAGATGGCTTCTGGATAGCAACGCGGTGTTATGCTTGTCTGATGTAGGCTATTTAGCCGACTTTGTCGGCCAAAAATACGGAATTTTCTCAAATTTCCCACATTTTTATGTCAAAACTTTCGTGTACGCCGCAAAATAAATGATGTTTCACGTTGTTTTGAGACCTTCGACAATCAAAAAACAAGTGTTTAAAGGAGCAAAATGGAAGAAGTCCCGATCAAAGACCGAGACTTCAGAATTAAGAGGATTGATTAGAAATTGTTCAAAAGATCCTTCGTGTAAACACACTTGAAATCGTCATGAACCAGACCGCCACTATACCAATCCTTACAATCAACATTAAGCTGCCAGTTAAAGCCTACCTCAGTACCCTTTGAAACGACCCTAATGCTCTTGTCGAATTTCAGGCCGAAACCTGAGACATAGTCAGATTCTTTTGGATAGTTATTGTAGTTGTGAAACTTGATGGCAAGATAGATGTCGTCGAGACATCCGGTAACTCCATCATTGGAGTTGACACCTCTGATGATCCAATCTCCATCTGCATCTTTCTTTTTGCAGAACTTCATGTCAACAACTGCATTGCCCGTCAGATGACCGAGGGCATAGTAGAAGTACATCTTTCCATGAGTCAAACCTGTCACATGGTTATAGATGTCTTCGTTGAGACGGAAGAACTTACGACGTACACCATTGCAGTCGTCTTCATAAAGATAATCAGGTGCCTTGCCGTCACTGAATCGTTTTGCTACTGCATCAACAATTACCATACGACGCTGTTCTGCCAGGAAGCCATATTCGTTGACATACTCCTGAAGAGCATCGATCATCGCCTGACGACGTGGATCTGTCTCGTCCAAAAGATCATAGAGAGGAATAAGACCGCTATCGTCGGTTGAGTTGATGCCAAGTGAATAACCTAACAATGCACAATTGTTGTTTTCACCTTTGACACAGCTCGACAACCACTCGTTGACATCCTTGATGGAAGTATCACCGCCAGCCTTGCGGACTACAGTCTCGACATTAGAGTTCTTGCGGCATGTTTCATCCTTGTCTGAGAATTTGATATCCTTCGAAGCATTTACATCGACACCCTTTACTGGTGCTTGAGCTGCAATATCCATCTCAAGCAATGTTGAAATGGTCGTTTCCCACTCATTCTTTTCACGACGCATAAGGTACTCATACATACAACCATAGAAAGTTTTGGTAGTGACATGAGTTCCATATTTCTTATAGACCTCCTTGATTTGTGCCTTATCAGTACGAGTCGGAGAATAGAGGTTAGGATCTGTAGCATTGATTTCATTCCATGCCACAACAGGAATAAATGTACGAAGATGGCTGAATAGCGCTGGCTTGATGTTCAGAGCATACATCTTACGAATAATCATGTTCTCTGCATACTCATAGATGTCAGTTTGAACTGTCGATTTTGAGAATGCGCTTTTCAGATTATAACTGAAAGAGAGTCCCTTGATACCAAGAGCGATCTTTCCGGCCAGACTGCTGTTGATGGCATTGGTCATCTTCTCATAATCC
>JAZLHI010000165.1:0-11589 GCA_045616725.1 Prevotella sp.
ATACGCCTTGCTCCCTCTATAAGAAGCGCTTCTTTTGTAGAGTACTTTTGCTTCCACTCAAGTAACTCGCTGTAAATCTTACGTTTCATACCTCATTTTACACCAAATCGCATTTATCAAATGACGAAATTTACACCAAATCGCATTTATCAAATGACGAAATTTACACCAAATCGCACGAGTTTGGTGATGCAAAAGTAGATGTTTTATTCCAAATAGCCAAATATAATCAAGGAAAAGTGTAGTTCATGGCTAATTTTTCTTTGAAAGAAACCAGAAAAACCTCGTGAGCAATTGGTTATAAAAGCAACAATGCATCCCATGATACTTTGGGATGCATGTGTGTTTTAGATTAAATCAATGGGGTCATGTACATTGGAAGATATATCATTTTGTCTTCTATCTTCATGTCTTTCGTATAAACAAGATATCGCCTGTCTATGCGTTCATGGAATACTCGGCAGAATTCGTCCAATGAGGAATGGGATGAGTAGCCGCTGGATTTGACCTCTATAGGCTGAATCTTTGTGCCTCTTGACAGCAGAAAGTCTATCTCATAGTTGTGCTTCTCGTCTCTTGGCCAAGTGTAGAAGAACAGCTGATTACCAGCAGATGCCAACAGCTGTGCCACAAGGTTTTCGTACACATAGCCGAGATTTGCCGATAGTTTGTCTGAAAGAAGTTTCTGGTAGATTAAATAATGCTTGTTTCCACAAATTTATTTAGCGATTTCATTGAATTACCCACAAATTTATTTAGCGATTTCATTGAATTACCCACAAATTCTACAGCATATTCAGAATCAAACAGCCAAATAAAATCAAGAAAAAGTGTGTGGGGGGGGCTTAAAAACTCCTGGAATCATGAAAATATCCTCGGCTGTTATGGGGTGTTTCTTCAGCAGTTTAGGGTTGTATTCCTAAGAGATACGGATCGTTTTCCAAAGGAATAGACATCGAAATGTGTAGGTTTATTGATGTGGCGCTGCTTTTGGCTCTTGCGCTGGGGCATTACAGGAATCTGGAAGAATTTGCCTCCCAACTCCTCACTCCTCACGTATTCGTTATAATGGGTTGTGTATCAGGGTGTTAAGGGTGTGAGGAGCTGTTCGTGGCTCCTCACAACTCCTCACCGCTCGTCACGTTTTTTCGATTCGTCACTCAATCTCCTACACTCCTCACACTACTCCTCACGCTGTATATTGTTGGTAACAAACCTGTTACAGCGCTTTGTGAGGAGTGAGGAGTGTTTTGAATTTCTACGCAGATTCTTTCACCAGTTTATACACTGCACCTGTACGGGTGTGCTTTGCAGCACATCCCATGAACTTCAGGGTTTGGCCGATGCGAATCTTTGTGGAGTTGGACAGTTGGATGGTAGGGAAGAGCTTGCCTATTCCCAGACACACCTCCTTGCTTGTCAGCCATTCGCCTTCTTCGCCGTCCTCAGGGATATGGTAGCATGCGGCAATCATGCTTTCCATGTCGTCGCAAGCGAGGAACTTGAGGTTAGCCTGCTGGATGCGCTCTACGTCAGCATTGCTGAACCAGAACGGGATGTCGGCATTTACCTCATGAACTGCCTGGGCATAGAGCTGGCCGTAGTTGATAGGCGAATGGTTGTCGATGAACTGTCCGTGGGGAATCTGGAGACAGATGTAACGGCGGCTTCCGGTAGGGTCGGTGAGTGGCTTCTCGGCATTTGTCGTTGCTATGAACGAGGCGTAGCGAGGACGGTCTTCCTGACTCTTGCCGAAGATTGGTCTGCCGTTGACCTTCGCCTCCGAAACGGCCTGCTTGAGATGTGCCTGCTGGGAAGGCCCGAAGCGGTCGAACTCATCGATGTTGACAAAGAGGTTGTTGGCGAGTGCCATGTCGCGGTCGAACTTGTTGCCGAAGTTTATGCGACTGAGGAAATAGCGGCGCAGATGTTCCGGCAGAAGTCGGTTGGCGAAGGTACTCTTGCCACAGCCCTGGGCACCTATCAAAATAGGTACTGTCTCATTGCCATGGATGGTGTCTTTCCTCATCCAGTGGGCAACGGCAGAACGCAGCCATGTGCAGCACCAAGAGAGTTGCTCGGTGGTGATGCCTGGAATGCGACTGAAGAGCTCTGCCATGTGGTTCTTGCCATCCCAGTCGGGGAGATGGCTGATGAAGTCCATGACAGGGTCGTGCATCGGAGTGGCAGAAGAACAGATGTATTCCTCGATGTTCTGACGAGGAGACTGGTCTCCACCGATGCCGTCCTTCTTTGCCTGACGGACGATGGTGTTAAACTCTGACTCTGTCAGGACTTTCCAGTCCGCAGAGTCTTGGTCGGTGCCACTGATTTGTCGCACCTCTGTCTTGCCGCTAAGGCAATTGTTGCGGAAATTGTAGTTTTCCGCGAGGTAGGTCTCTATCTGAAGGACCACCTCCTGTTGTGAAAGTTTTTGTGACATTTGATTGTAAAACTTAAAATGTTAAAGAAAAGAATTTGATTAGCGACTGCAAAGTTACAATATGAAAGACCACAAAAAAGAATTTTCCCCGCACTTGACTCTCCATTAAGTCAAAACAGGGAAATTAATATGCACAACGGGGAAAATCGCGGGGAAAAATCTAAGTGTGACACAGATCAGTCACCTATCACCTTTCCTGCGCTGCTGCATCCTGAACAGATAGTGCCGGAACTGCATAACACGGTGTTCAACGCTATGCTGCACGAGCGATGCATAAGCATGGGGACACTACGCAGGAATATAGAGAGAATGATGGTATTTGCTGACAAGAAGAATAAAACAAAACTCCCACGACTGAGAATCGTGGGAGTTTATGGTATAGAATTATTATGCGAGAGATGCTTTGTACCAGTCGAAGAGGCGCTGGACGCCTTCGTCTATCTCTATCTTATGGTGCCAGCCGAGAGAGTGGAGCTTGCTGACATCGATGAGCTTGCGCATTGTGCCGTCCGGCTTGCTTGAGTCGAAGAACACTTCGCCAGTGAAGCCTACTGTCTTCACGATGAGCTCTGAGAGTTCGCGGATGGTGAGCTCCTTGCCCGTGCCGACATTGATGTGGCAGTTGCGGATCTCACCGAGTGATGGCACTGCACCGCCACGACCGGCGTTTGTGTTGCGGTCGGTAGAGCCGTCGGCAGAGGCACCGAAGTGAACTGATGAGTACTTCTCCATGCCGATGACATCGCTGAAGTTCACGTTCAGAAGGACATGCACGGAAGCGTCTGCCATCTCCTCGCTCCAGAGGAACTCGCGGAGTGGAGTACCTGTGCCCCAGAGAGTTACCTTGTTTGTCTCGATGCCATACTTCGCAAGAACGGTCTTGATCTGCTCTTCTGTGGCAGAGCCATCGACGCCTTCCACAGGGCGCTTGTTCATGTCCACGCGGATGGCTGCCCAATCCTGGTCGTTAAGCAGCTTTGAGAGGTAGATCTTGCGCATCATGGCAGGCATGACGTGAGAGTTCTCAAGGTGGAAGTTGTCGTTCGGACCATAGAGGTTCGTAGGCATCACGGCGATGTAGTTTGTGCCGTACTGGAGGTTGTACGATTCGCACATCTTAAGGCCGGCAATCTTTGCGATGGCATACTCCTCGTTGGTGTATTCGAGAGGGGAGGTGAGGAGGCAGTCTTCCTTCATTGGCTGCGGTGCATTCTTAGGATAGATGCAGGTAGAGCCGAGGAAGAGGAGCTTCTTCACGCCGTGCTTGTATGCTTCGCCGATGACGTTGCACTGTATCTTCATGTTCTCCATGATGAAGTCGGCACGGTAGAGCGAGTTTGCCATGATACCGCCCACATGAGCGGCGGCAAGGACAACAGCATCCGGCTGCTCATCGTCGAAGAACTTCTTTACTGCGTACTGATCAGTAAGGTCAAGCTCCTTGTGGCCACGACCAACAAGGTTCGTGTAGCCACGCTGCAGGAGGTTGTTCCAGATGGCTGAGCCAACAAGACCATGATGGCCAGCCACGAATATTTTAGAATCTTTATTCAACATTATAAACGTAAAATTATCGTAAAATTATTCGTAAAATTTAGTGAATTAATCAAGAGACAGAACTATAGGGCAATCAATCTAATGGCAGCATTTCTTTGTTGAGTTTGTAGCACTCATTATTGTTCTTGTCATATCCCCAACGTTCTCCGTATAAACTATGTCCTCCAAAGTTTATGAGCAATCCTATTGGTTTCTTTGCCAAACGTAAATAATTACATAATTGTGCCCTATGTTCTGGAGCAATCTCTGTTACTGCTTTAAGTTCAATAATGATATCATTTACAATAAGATCTGCTCGGAATGTCTTTTCTAAGGGTTGGCCTTTATAGAATACAGGAAGATCAACTTCTACTTCTGGATTGATTCCTTGTGTCTTCAATTCCTTTTCAAGTGCTTCTTGGTAGATTGATTCTACTAATCCAAAGTTAAGTTCATTATAAACCTCCATTGAGGCGCCAATAATGTCATAAACAATTGGTTTGTATTTTACGAAATCATCCATAATGAAAGTATATTTTAGACGTAAAATTATCGTAAAATAAACCGTAAAATAATTGTTGTTACCAAGATTGCAAGATACACTCCTTGGAATTTTACGATTAATTTTCCGGCAATTTTACGTTTATCCAAGACCCTTATTGGCAATTGTCGTTTTACTTCACAATTCCCTTCTCAAGATATGCGGCGAGGTTGGTGCGTACGTGCTCGCTTTCGCGCTCTACGGCTACCTTTGCCATGTCGCTGTCAACCATGATCTTGACGAGTTCTTCGAAAGATGTCTTGTTTGGATTCCAGCCGAGTTTTGCGCGTGCCTTTGTAGGGTCGCCCCAGAGGTTGACAACGTCTGTAGGACGGTAGAAGTCTGGCGATACCTCCACGAGGCACTTGCCTGTAGCCTTGTCGTAGCCCTTCTCGTCCATGCCTTCGCCGCGGAACTCGAGTTCGATGCCTGCGTGCTTGAAAGCATAGTAGCAGAACTCGCGTACAGAGTGCTGCACGCCGGTAGCGATGACGAAGTCCTCTGGCTTCTCCTGCTGGAGGATGAGCCACATACACTCTACATAGTCCTTTGCATAGCCCCAGTCGCGGAGAGAAGAGAGGTTGCCGAGGAAGAGCTTCTCCTGCTTGCCCTGTGCGATGCGGGCAGCGGCGAGGGTGATCTTACGAGTTACGAAAGTCTCGCCGCGACGCTCTGTCTCGTGGGTGAAGAGGATGCCAGAGCAGCAGTACATGTTGTAAGCCTCGCGATACTCCTTAACGATCCAGAAGCCGTAGAGCTTAGCCACAGCGTATGGAGAGTATGGGTGGAAAGGAGTGTTCTCGTTCTGTGGCACTTCCTCCACCTTACCGTAAAGCTCAGAAGTGGAAGCCTGATAGATGCGGCAAGTCTTCTCAAGACCACAGGCACGAACAGCCTCCAGTACGCGGAGAACACCTGTGGCATCCACGTCGGCAGTGAACTCAGGAGAGTCGAACGATACCTGCACATGGCTCTGTGCAGCGAGGTTGTATATCTCTGTTGGCTTGACCTGTGCAACCACTTTCACGAGAGACATGGAGTCGCCCATGTCGCCATAGTGGAGGTGGAAGCCTGGCTTTCCCTCGAGGTGTGCGATACGCTCGCGGAAGTCAACAGACGAACGGCGGATGATGCCGTGTACTTCATAGCCTTTTTCAAGGAGGAATTCTGAAAGATAAGATCCATCCTGACCAGTAACGCCAGTGATGAGAGCAACGTTCTTCTTCATGTAGTTTGTTGTTTTATCGAATGTACGTGTTAATAGTGCTTTGTTTGAGAGCTTGTAGCGAGTGGAAGGTCCTTTGCCAAGGACGTCGATGAGCTGCTCGCCGACGAGGTTTGCCAGCGCACGCTTCACGGTAGCATCGCTAGGAGCTGCCTTGAGATGCTGTGCAATGAACTGTCGGTTGGACTCTGTGTGGTCATGAAGGACCTGGAGAATTTCTGTTTCGAGTGTCATAAAATGAGCCTTTTTCTTTGATTTCGGGTGCAAAGGTAAGTAAAAAGTATGGGAATCGGCGCAAAATTGAGCTGATAACAATTATTAAAGTAATAAAAATGAGCCGATAAAGCCATTTGATCGATATGTATGATTACTGGTTGTAGGGATTTTCTCCATGCGAATAGGGAAAAATCTATTGCGAACATGATAAATATGCATAACTTTGCACTCAGAAAATCAGAGACGTGCACCGCTCTGCGAGCGACAAGCACTATTTTCTGAGCACGAAGCGCTACACTATTTTGCACTCAGAAAATCAGAGACGTGCACCGTTCTGTAAAATAACGAAGACCGTTACACAGCATAGCAATCGATCATCAACAATTAACAAAAAATCAAAGATTATGAAAAAGAAGACATTACTCACACTCCTCGCAGCTTGCTTACTCACACTAGGACTTGGCAGTTGCTGCATCTATGACGATTATGGGTATGGCTATGGCTATGGCCATCGCGGCTACTATCACCATCGTCCTTCATATCGTTCATATCACAGGGGCCACTACTATTATCATGGTCCTAATGCGGAGATGACGCCTGAGGCACAAGTGGTATCTGGAGAATAAGGCGTAACTCACAGTCATAAATCTACGGTGGTTGTTCATGGAATCCACCTTAAATATAATAAAGCAATGGAGACAACACAGAAATCATCAAAAGGTTTTAAGGTAGCGGTCGTTGCACTGCTCTTTCTTTCTATTTTGCTTGGTGCTGCTATTGCAGCTGTTGCTTTGAACCCTACGTCTGAGGATCATCGCAGTGCGGTGTCGGACAATGTCGGTAGGGCTGTCAACGAACTTGTTTTTGAACAAACGGAGAAACTCCTTGGCAAAGACTATCCTTCTGTTCAGAGACTTGCCAAGAAGCTCGGTGGTCCTGTAGTGGAAGACATTGTTGGGGAAATAGCCGGTTCACAGCTTGAGTACCATGACTATGTGCTCTTCTCTACGACTACCTATACCATTCCGAAGCCGGTTTCTGCCTTGATAGGTGAATCTTCCAACAAGGAGAATGCTACAGATGATGCGAAGGATGGAGATGTCAAGACCATTTCCGTCGGTGTCTATGGAAAGGTGTTTACTGCCGACAAGGACAAGATAAAGGGCATCATCGGTACGAAAGTTGCCAATATGGTTGACAAGAGCGGTTTTATAGGCGGTCTAATCAACAACGAATCGAACATCGTGGAGGACTTCACCAACATGCTCTATGAAGAGGATGACAAGGAAAAAGTGAAGAGTGGAGTCCGATTCGTGGGTAAACTCATTGAGATGGTCCTGGAATAAAGGGTGGACTTTGGATAAGCCCTTCCCCTATACTTAAAATATAGGTACGGAAACAACAAATTCCGTATAGTCAGCTTTTGTGGCATGGGCATTGATGTTAAAACCAAATGCAATGCCGCTTGTGAAACACTCCCACCCTTGGGAGTGTTCGTTTTTTTTGCCAAAAGGACGGTAGCGCACGCCGATGCGTTCGTAATAGCGCTTTTCGTTTTGTTTAGCCTTCTCTCCCATCTCGCGGAAGAGATAGTAGCCGAGTGACATTGGCACCGAAAAACGGCCGAAGAACACTTCGTGGTGGGCAGAGAGTCCTATGCTCCAAGGTGAATGCTTGGCGCCTGTGTAGCCGTATTTATCGTCGAGCATAGCCTCGCGGTCGCTGTATGAGGCATGGAAGACATCGATGCCCAGACCCGATGCCCAACGACGCTGGTAACGGTACATGGCATGAGCCGACATGGCGCAGGCAAGGTATGTGTTGAACTTCTCTGTGCGATAGTCCGCTTCGCCAGGAGGCGTGCTGAACTGAGTGTAGAGCCAGTCCTCCAGAAGCGTCTTTCCGCCGATACCCAGGTCGATGTTGGCGTACCAGTAAGGACGGAAATTCCGGTTTTTCCGGCTGCTCCGGATATTCCTGTTGTTCCGGACATTCCTGATATCCTGCTCCTCCCCTGTGGGGAGGTCGGGAGGGGTCAGGAGTTCAAGAGGGGTAATCTGTGCCTCATAGTATGGACAATAGGTTACGCCGATGAGTGGAGCGAGGGTGTTTACGCCTTTGTTAGGGCGTGCTAAAGCTCCGTTGCTGTGATGGGCAAACTCCAGTCCTGCTGTGATTCCCCAATCCTTTGCTACGCGATAGGTAGCAGTGACGCCAGCCGTGAAGAAAATGTTGAGATGAGAGCCTATGAGCTCGTTGTCGATGCAGTCGGTTTTATTGTATGCCTTGCTGCAATAGCCCACGCCGGTGCCGAGCTGATAGTCCACGAGCCAATGCTTTGTGCGAAGGAGAGGGCGCTCAAACTTGCCGTAGAGCGTGAACATGTCGCTCATGTAGGAGTCGTAATCTACAGGCTCCAGCAGCCCCCACGCAGGATCGGCATTGCGATGGGTGGAGACGTTGTGGTAGTTGTCGTAGCGCAAACCGATGGTGAGGTTCGGGTAGTTGAAGTCTCTGGCGAAAGCGTCGGAGTCGGATGGCAACCATGTGCGGATGAACTGCAGGTCGTAGTTGCTCATGTTCTTGTCCTTCTGCCACTTGCGCTGATATTCGTCCATGACAAGAACCTTGCCGGCTCGCCCCTGAAGACGTACTCCCCAGTGCGGAACGGCTGTTTCGCACTGGGGAGTATCGGTAGCATCCCCCTGGCTCAAAGGGATGGAATCCGTCTGTGCCATGGCTTGCAAAGAGAGGGCAAGCAGGAGTAGTGTTGTTCTAAGGAAGGATGTCATGGTAAATAGGATACCCAGCGGAAGACCGCTGGGTATAATCTTTACTTCGAATGCACCACGTTGATGAGGCGCTTTGGCACGATGATGACCTTGTTTACGGTCTTTCCTTCGATGTACTTCGCTGTGCGAGGGTCTGCCATTACGGCTGCCTCGATAGCCTTGTTGTCGGCATCGGCAGGGAACTCGATGTCGAAACGAGCCTTACCATTGAACGAAACGCCGAGCTTCATAGTGCTCTCCACGAGGTACTTCTCGTCGTAAGCTGGCCACTGAGCGTCGCAAACTGTCTGCTCGTTGCCGAGAGCGTGCCAGAGTTCCTCGGCGATATGTGGTGCGAAAGGTGCGATACAGATAACAAGTGACTCAAGGAGCTGCTTGTTGTTGCACTTCTGCTGAGAGAGCTCGTTCACGCAAATCATGAAGGCTGAGATGGCTGTGTTGTAAGAGAACGCAGGGATGTCTGCCGATACCTTCTTGATAAGCTTGTGGACAGACTTGAGATTGTCAGCTGTCGGCTCGCCCTCAGCAGGGAGGAACTGTCCGTCGCGGTTGTAGTAGAGTGCCCAGAACTTCTTGAGGAAGCGGTGGCAACCGTCGATACCGTTAGTGTCCCAAGGCTTTGACTGCTCTACAGGACCAAGGAACATTTCGTAGAGACGGAGAGTGTCGGCACCGTATTTCTCAACAATCATGTCTGGGTTTACGACGTTGAACATAGACTTAGACATCTTCTCGATAGCCCATCCGCAGATGTACTTCTCGCCTTCGAGGATGAACTCTGCGTCGTTGTAGTCTGGTCGCCAAGCCTTGAATGCCTCAATGTCGAGGATGTCGTTGCTTACGATGTTCACGTCAACGTGGATTGGAGTAACCTTATAGTCCTTGCGGAGGTTGAACGAAACGAACTTGCCCTTCTGCTCGCCTTCCTCTACACGATAAACGAAGTTAGAGCGTCCCTGAATCATACCCTGGTTGACGAGCTTCTGGAATGGCTCTTCCTTCTTGCTGACGCCGAGGTCGAAGAGGAACTTGTTCCAGAAACGAGAGTAGATGAGGTGACCTGTAGCGTGCTCAGAACCACCTACATAGAGGTCAACGTTCTGCCAGTAGTCGGCAGCCTCTTCTGAAAGGAGAGCCTTGTCGTTGTGAGGATCCATGTAGCGGAGGTAGTAAGCTGAAGAACCAGCGAAGCCAGGCATAGTGTAAAGCTCGATTGGGAAGACGGTCTCATTGTCGATCTTTGAGTTCTCAACAATCTTCTCGTTCTTCTCGTCCCAAGCCCAAACGGTAGCGTTGCCGAGTGGTGGTTCGCCAGTTTCTGTAGGGAGGAACTTGTCAACGGCAGGAAGTTCGATAGGGAGGCAGTGCTCAGGAATCATTGTAGGGATGCCGTTCTTGTGATATACTGGGAATGGCTCGCCCCAATAGCGCTGACGAGAGAAGATTGCGTCGCGGAGACGATAGTTGATCTTCACGCGACCGATATTGTGCTTCTTAACGAATTCCTTTGTTGCAGCGATAGCCTCCTTGATAGTCTTTCCGTTGAGGATAAGAGCCTCGCCATCGTATTCTACTGCTGTCTTGCCAGCAGCTGGAGAGTTGCTTACGATACCTTCCTTAGCATCGTAGCTCTCTTCTGACACATCAGCACCCTCGATAAGCGGAACGATAGGAAGATCAAAATGCTTTGCGAAAGCGTAGTCACGAGAGTCGTGGGCAGGTACAGCCATGATGGCACCTGTACCGTAGCCAGCAAGCACATATTCAGAGATCCAGATAGGATTCTTCTCGCCTGTGAATGGGTTGATAGCGTAAGAACCTGAGAATACGCCAGTCACCTTATGGTCAATCTGACGCTCGCGCTCTGTACGACCAGCAACATACTTAACGTATGCGTCCACCTCAGCCTTCTGCTCAGGAGTAGTGAGTTCCTTCACGAGGTCGCTCTCAGGAGCAAGTACCATGAATGTTACGCCGAACATTGTGTCTGCACGAGTGGTGAAGATAGTGAACTGCTTGTCGCTGTCGGCTACCTTGAACTCAACCTCAGTACCCTCTGAACGGCCAATCCAGTTCTTCTGAGTCTCCTTGATAGAATCGCTCCACTGGATGTCGTTCAAGCCGTCGAGCAAGCGCTGTGCGTAAGCAGAAACGCGGAGGCACCACTGGCGCATCTTCTTCTGCTCAACAGGGAAACCGCCGCGAACAGAGAGTCCGTCAACAACCTCATCGTTGGCAAGCACTGTGCCGAGACCAGCACACCAGTTCACCATTGTCTCGCCCATGAAGGCGATGCGGTAGTTCATCAGCGTGTCAGACTTCTGCTTCTCGTCCATGGCTTTCCATTCGTCGGCAGTGAAAACGAGGTCTTCAGAGCAAGCCACGTTCAAGTCTTCAGTACCCTTCTCCTCAAAGTGCTGGATAAGCTTTTCGATTGGCTGAGCCTTCTGGCAAGAGATGCAGAAGTATGAATTGAACATCTTCTGGAAAGCCCACTGTGTCCAGTGGTAATAGCCTGGAGCACAGGTGCGAACCTCGCGGTCCCAGTCGAAGCAGAAACCAATCTTGTCGAGCTGCTCACGATAGCGGTCGATGTTCTGGAAGGTAGTCTTCTCAGGGTGCTGACCAGTCTGGATGGCATACTGCTCTGCAGGAAGTCCGTAAGCATCGTAGCCCATTGGGTTGAGCACGTTGTAGCCCTCAAGACGCTTGTGGCGTGCGTAGATGTCGGAAGCGATGTATCCGAGTGGGTGACCAACATGAAGTCCCGCGCCTGATGGGTAAGGGAACATGTTGAGCACATAGTATTTCTTCTTTGAGCTGTCCTCGCTCACTT
>JAZLHI010000166.1:0-2921 GCA_045616725.1 Prevotella sp.
ACAACTGTTACATCAGTTGCAGGCATATCGAACTCGTCAACGTGTGCGTCATCAGAGAACTTCTCGCTTCCGCGATACCAACCAGCAAATTTGTAACCGCTCTTTGGATAAGCATCAAAAGTTGCATTGTCACCTTCAGCATACAAGCCACCACCTGTTACAGTTCCCTTGTTGGTGTTCTCGCTGTTTACGGTAAGCAGATACATACCTTCTGGACGAGAACTCTGACCACCGAAGATGTAAGCATCAGCAGATACTTCTCCGTAAGACTCAGCAGCAAGTTGGAGTTGTGCATCGCTTGAATAAAGGTCGATAAGGTTGTAGGTAACTATTCAGGCCATTACTACAAAACTACTTTTAATGAATTAACATTTCAGTGCAAAGTGTTAAAATTGCACTTTTTGTGCAGAAGGCATTTATAGCCACCTTTTTCGGGTAAATTCATATATATAACTGATATACAAACAGTTGTATTGGTAAATAGCGGCTTTGTACGCTCATATTTTAGCATGTAACATAGGGGGGTACGTGTTACAGTGTTGGTCTCGCCATAAGGGATGTATAAGTGTTAACTAGTTGACAGTCAATACTTAAACTATGTTTAAAAGTTTGCTTATATTGTTTTGTTTTAGTATTTTTGCACCATAAAACGATAACAGATGATAGAAGCAATACAAGACATAGATGCCATAATAAAGGCAATAGCCATGGCACGGCTCATGAATGATGGCCATATAGATGGACGTGTAGCCAGAAGAATAGCAAATGAGATAATCAAGCAGGCAGGTCTGCGGTTCATCGAGATGAAAGAGCAACTCTCCAGAAACAAGGAGGTGCTGGCAGAGAAAGATGAACAGCTGCTAAAGAATATCAAAGTCCTGCAAGTAAAAGACGAACGCATAAAAGTGCTGGAAAAAGAACTTGCCCGTTACAAGAAGTTCTTTGGCAACATTGCGCACCCTGTTGCAAACATGACGAACAGCAGCGTGCCGTCTTCCCACAACCCCCTGTCGGCACCACGCACGCAAAGTCTGCGCAAGAAGTCGGACAAGAAGCCTGGAGGTCAGATGGGACACGAGGGACACACCCGCGAATGGTCAGAGAATCCTGACACGGTAGAGGCGTGCCCTATCCCCCAGAGATGTCCGGTATGTGGCGAACTGATAGACCCTAATTCCCTGAAAGTGCTGGAGAGAAGACAGGTGATAGACATTCCATTGCCAGTCCTGTTCCTGGTAAAAGAATACGTACAGCATCAGGCAACCTGCAAATGCGGTCATGTGGTGAAAGGCATATTCCCGGAATATGTGACAGGCACGGTATGTTTCGGAGAGAACATACAGGCACTCATCGCATATTTGAGCACTCTTCAGGCAATACCGATGAAGCGGCTTGCTGGATTTATGGAAAACATCTGTGGTATATCCATGAGTCAGGGTTCTGTATCCAACATACTCAACTATATGCGCAGGAAGGCGAAGAAGCCATACGAGGAAATACGCAAGGTGATAGAACATTCAGAGGTTGCAGGGGCAGATGAGACAGGTATGCGCGTCAATGGCAAGAACGAGTGGATGTGGACATTCCAGACCAATGTCGTGACTTATCTTGCGGTGCATGAGCATCATGGCAAGAACGAAATCGATGACATGTTTCCTGGAGGACTTCCCAATACGATACTTGAGACAGACCGTCTTGCCGCCTATTTCAACATAAGTGTAAGGAATCATCAGATATGTCTGGCTCACCTGCTGCGAAACACTACGTACTTTGCGGAATTGCTTCCTGATTATGACTGGCCGAAGAGACTGCTGGAGCTGCTCAGGGAATCCATACATCTGAGGAAGACACACTACACCACTTCGCAGGACGAAGAAAATTTCAAGAATAGATTTGATGCCATGATGCAGGAGGAGGTCGTGATAGACAATGAGCAATGCCAGAAACTGTTTGATACATTCCGCAGGGGACTTATAAAACACAGGGAACATATCTTCCTGTTCCTTTCAAACCACAAGGTTCACTATGACAACAATGCCAGTGAGCGCGCACTCAGACCAGCCAAGACCAAGATGAAAGTCAGCGGACAGTTCCGTTCACACGAGGGAGCAAACAACTATGCAACTCTCATGACTATTGCAAAGACAGCGGAGAAGAACGGACAGAATCCTTTCTTCGCACTACAGAGGCTGGCGGAGTTTCACGAAGAATAAAAAATCACTATTCAACAAACCGACAAAATTAATAATCGACTTTACATCACCATGCTCATGGCGATGCTAACCCGCATTGCAGTTGGCTTTGCCCTTATATGTTAAATGATGTTTAGAAATAAGCCTTATAATGGTGAAAAAGGTAGATTTTCGCATAAATTTCAGTTAATTGTGGTTAATTCAGCACCTGCTTTCAGAAAAACACGCAATGTGGTGCCCAAAACCATTTTGCCATTCGGATTAATTGGCGTACCTTTGCACCCATGTTCATAAGGAAGGTCGACAGATTCTACAGGAAGCAGGATGGCACGTTGGCAGCATATGACTACTACCACCTGACCAAGTCCTACCGTGATGCCAAGGGCAAGAAGCATAATCGCTGCGTCCTTGGCATGGGTCGTCTGGAAGGCTTTACCAAGCGTGAACGCGACGAACTGGCAGATATGCTCACCGTGATGATAGAGAATGGTCAGTGCGTCATGCACGAGAACAGGCAGCTCTATGAAAAAGCGATTGAACTCTATGCCGAATACCGTGAGAGCAAGTATGCCAGGGAGAATGACCCAGTCCTCATAGCCGAGGCAGAGCGGAAGAAGCGCGAGGCGATGCGTGATGCCATCACCATCCGGATCAGTTCGCTCACCCAGCACGAGGCTCGCTCCATCGGTTGTGAGAACCTCTGCCACTCCACGCTCCGCATGCTGAAGA
>JAZLHI010000167.1:0-2526 GCA_045616725.1 Prevotella sp.
CGGAAATTGTTGTTATATTTGCCGGTGAGATTATAATTCGTGCTCCGTATGGGTAGATGGATGTAGCGCAAAAGTCCCTGCCAGGCCGGTCCCTCGCTTTCGAAGTAATTACGACACGTTATCTTGGGCACCATCTAGCGAACTGGCTTTTCAGCCGGTTCGTTTTTTTATGTGAGTTTTGAATTATTTTGTAACGGTTATTCTTATAATAATTGTTAAATTAAATATTAGCAAAACAACGAGATAATTGCAGCAAAGCCATTGCATATTCCAAATATTATTGCTACATTTGTAACGGCTAAAGAAATAAACGTTACAATGGCAAGACCAATCAAGGAAGAAACGGCATACAAGGTGACACTCCACGTAAACGGAGCATACAGATACGCGTCCACTCGCCCACGGGTAATCACGGAGGCAGGCAAGAAGAACGGTAACAAGAGCATCCACTGGGGAACCGTCACAGAGGATCTCAGGTTTATGCCGAATGCGAAGTTCATCTATCTTCCTATCGAGGAACGTAAGAAGTACATCTTTCCAGAAGGCTGGGATCTTAGTGAGCTGGACAAACTTTCATCAGACAGAAAAGCCGGAAGGCCGACGTCATCAGAAGAGGACAAGAACAGGTTGTACGGTGCGACATGGTTTCTTGAAAGGGCTGCGGAAGTCACAGGGATTCGCGCTGATTTAGAGACGGTTTTTGACGGGAACAAGGATCTGGTGGATGACATCATGACGTTGGCAATGTTCCCGTACATAACCAACTTCTCCTATAGCCGACTTGCAAGATGGCAACAGATAGAGAAGTCTCCTTCAAAAAGGATTCTCGCTCCGTGCGACATTACAAGGCTGAGTCAATCCGTAACGGAGAAACACAGGATGGAGCTGCTCAGGCTGCGAGCTGCCCGTCTTGGAAAGGAGGAGATGTGCTGTGTTGACTCCACAAGCCGCACGGCATACGGCGATTCCCTTACGGATATCAGATGGGGGCACAACAAGGAGGGGCTGGCCCTTCCGCAGACTCTTGAAGTCGTGATCTACACGCTCAACGAGCACATGCCTGTCTATTACAGGACATTCCCCGGCAACATGCCTGACTCCAGAGCCATAGAGACAATCATGACGGATGTGGAGCATGCGGGATTCCATGACCTCGTATTCATAACAGACAGAGGATATGCCAGCATCCAGAACATCGAGAAGTATATACTCAAGGATCAGCGCGCCATAATGTGCGTCAAGGTGGGTCTGAAGATTGTCCTGGACAAGATAAAGGAACTGGGCGACTTTTCCGCCAAACCCGACGGCATGGATATTGATGTCGTGTCAAAACTGTACTACAGGCAGTACGACCTTGACTACGAAGTGAAGTCCAGAGGCAAATCGATAAAGAAAGCAGACAGGCTTAAGCTGAACCTGTATTTCAATTCAGCGTTGAGAGGCGAGCAGCAGAGAAGTCTTGACGTCAAGATTGCCGGCCAGAAGCAGTCTGTTGAAATGGCGATTGCCAACAAGGAAGAAATTGCTGACGCGAAAGAATTCGCAGCCGAGCATGATTTCTTCAAAATTGAACTCAACACAGACAATACAATAAAGTCCTATGCTCTCAACGAGAAGAAGTATGAGGACGCAACTGTCACGATGGGGTTCTTTGCCAACATGACCCACAAACTCGACATGACAGCACCGGAAGCGCTGGCAAACTACAAACTCAGAGACGAGCAGGAGAAGTATTTTCAGCAGATGAAGTCAGAGATGAACTCTGACAGGCAGCGCAACTGGTCGGAGGATGGCAAGACCGGACGCTTGTTCGTATTGTTCGTATCGCTGATTCTCGGCTCATTTGTCAGACACAAGTGGAAGAGCACATGCCTCAAGGACAAGTTCGACTCCTCCCTTGACATACTTGACGAGATGAGGTCTATCAGATGCATAGAACACAAAGGTCACGCCAAGCACATTACTCCATTCGTTGGCACACAGGTGGACATATGCAAGGCTTTTGGATTTGAAATTCCTAAAGGCTGCGAGCCAAACTACAGGTCGAGAAAGCCTGGCAAGAAGCGCGGAAGACCAAAGAAGGAGAACAAAAACTGATTAGCCGTTACAAAATAATTCAAAACTTACATTTTTTTAGAGCCAAAGGGTTAAGGGGGCTATAGACATTTTTATATGACCCACGAAGAGAGTTGGAATCAGAATTTTGATTTGCTCAAGGCGTACATCGAGGAGCACCATCACCTTCCCGACAAGAAGAAGGTGGAGAATCGTGGGCTGCTCTCTTGGGCGAAATATCAGCGGAAGCGCATAAAGGCCGGTGCTTTGGATGAGGAAAAGTCAAGGCTGTTCCTGGAGTTGCTGGACAGCCGGTCGAAGGAGCATACGGGAGTAACTACTCACCCTTTTTGCGGCGTAGTTTTCAATGTATTATCAGTTGAGGAATAAACATAATCTCAAATTTTTTGTGTTAAATAATCATAAATGGGATGTTTTGTAAACTATATTAATTTTTGCATAAAACGTCTT
>JAZLHI010000168.1:0-3654 GCA_045616725.1 Prevotella sp.
TTCAATGCTTGCACGGGAGACCTTGACCTCCTTATGAACATGACAAACATCATAAGCCCAAATCGCGCTTGCCATGCCTTCAATTGGAACCTCCTCGTAGGTTTCGGTGTGAACTACTCTTGGATTAATAGAGTAGACAAGGCGACAAATTGGAACCCTCCTACAGGAGCAGGCGCTACCCATATACCAAATTACGATGAGTTCAAGGATGTAACTGATGGTTTCAAATACTATGTTGGTCCTGAGCAGTGCAGTACAAAGCACGCGACCTTCAACGGTCGTCTCGGCACACAGCTTGAGTACAACCTCGCAAAGAACTTCTCTGTAATGCTCGAAGCTGACGCAAACTACAAGAACGACCAGTACAACCTCAAGTTCAATGACCGCGCAGACTGGCAGATTCAGGCTTTTGTCGGCCTCACTTATAAGTTTGGCATGAAGACAAAGAAAGTCGCTCCTGCACCAGAACCTGAGCCAGAGCCAATAGTAACTCCAGCTCCTGCACCAGAACCACCTGCTGCTTGCCCAGGTTGCGGCGACAAATACACTGACGGCAACTGTCCGGAAAGCGAGTACGGAAAGTGTAAGAACGACAGTCACTGCAAGCACGCAAGCACATGCAAGTGTAAGATGGATAAACCAGAACCTCTCAAGGAAACTCTCTTCTACGAGATTCGTCTTTCTGAACCTGATGCAGAAGCCACTCTTAACAAGATTGTCGCTTGGTGCAACAAGTACCCAGCAAAGACAATCTCTATCAGCGGCTATGCTGACCGTGGCACAGGTAATCCACAGATCAACGTAGGCTATGCAAAGGCACGTGCAGAGAAGGTTGCAAAGGCTCTTCAGGAGAAGGGCATCGCAGCATCTCGCATGACAGTCAACTCATACGGCGACACCGTTCAGCCATTTGAGGAGAACGACAAGAACCGTTGCGTAATCGTCGTTGGCGAATAAAGATTGTTCCAATAGTTTCAAGAGTTTCAATGGTTTCATTGGAACTTCTGAAACTTCTGAAACCACATAAACCTCTCATCTATCAATCCGCAGAGTAAGGCTCTCCCCTACTCTGCGGTATTTCATTATATTTGTACTCGGAAACTGGCAGAAAGCCGCGCTTTCACTCATCATTTTTCAGTTCTACACAAGCAACACAAGTTATAAATCCTTGATGTAAATATGTGTATGTTACGATTTCCCAGTCATAAGACCTATTTATTTATGAATTTTAAGTATTTTTGTACGCATTTATGTTTTCTATAACCCTTAGTGAACAAGGATGATATATCTTATATTATCTAGACTATAACTAAATAAAGACTAAATAATGAACAGAATCTTTTTAAAATTATTAGGCTTGCTGTTCGTTTCTGTAACAGGGGGCATTGATGTTTTTGCACAGAACGCACTGGTACTTGAAACCAACGACGGCGAGACCTTCAGCTATGTGTTGGCGAATAAGCCTCAGCTGACATTCAACGCAACAGAGATGCTCATTTCTTCAGACGACGCAAGCGCTTCGTTCACTAGAACGGACATCAAGAATTTCCGTTTTGAGGAGGTTGCAAACGCTATCAAGGACGTGAAGGCTGACGGTCAGCGAATGAGCTATCTCCACGGTGTGGTAACCGTAGATGGCACAGACAAAGTTATCCTATACGACATCTCCGGCAGACAGATCTTGAGTAAGAGAGCTGCTGATGGCGAAAGCGTGACTATAGACCTCAACAATCAGCCAAGTGGCACTTACATCGTACGCTCTGGCAAGCAGAGTTTGAAGGTAAAGAACTAAATTGTAAATCGTAAATCGTAAATCCGTAAATAGTAAATGAAAAAGATATTTACCCTTATAGCATTCTTTGCTATCGGCATGATGGCAATGGCACAGTCAACAATGGTCGTAACAAAGACCGATGGTACACAGATTAAGATTAAGGTTTCTGAGATTCAGGACGTCACATTCCCAGAAATCAATGAGTTGAACGTTGACATCAGCTACTACACAAAGTACTGGCTCCACCCAGAGCAGTGGATGCAGCTCGAGGCCATCGCCACAAAGGAAGGTGCTGAGGTTTATGCTGACATCGTATGGCAGTCAACAGACGAGAAGGTTGCAACGGTGGATCCAGAAGGCGTTGTGACTGGCGTTGCTGACGGCAAGTGTGACATTTGCGCCGTGGTTGACGGCCAGAGCCTTGCCAGCATTGAGATTAACGTTGTCTCAGAGCCACAGATTGACCTTCAGATTACCAACATCAGCAACCGTGCTTGCAACTTCTCTGTAACTCCGAAGGACAACACCATGCGTTACTACCACAATATGCGTGTACAGAGCGGCGACTACAGCGTTGACAACTTCGACCAGTATGGTAGTGAGGAGCAGAACATGCTGCATTACGCATACGACTGGTTTGACTTCGCCGGCGGCCTTTACGGCATGACAAAAGAGGAGTACATGAACTACCCAGGCATTCTTTCACAAGGCAAGGAGAGTGGCAACAGCACAGCTTTCTACTCTAACGGACTTACTCCAGGCACAACTTACTGCTACTACGCTTTCGGCTTGGACGATGAAGGCAATCTTTCCACACCTGTTGAGGTGAAGAAGTTCACTACAACAAAGCCTGAATGGCATGCAGACTTTACTTTCGAGTGCAAGATTGACGAGATAAACGAGGCTGGTGCAAAGTTCACTATCACTCCTTCCGACCCAACATTGCCTTACTTCGTATGCACGCAGCGTGAGTCTTATGTTTCTTACTTCATTGAGAACGACAAGCTTGATGCCATGGCTACAGACCTTGCAAACAACTTCAAGCCAGAGGTTTACCCAGAAGCTTATTGCGAAGGCACTTGCCAGCGCAGCACAGATGACTTCCTCGCTTCTGTTCGCAAGAACAACGATTATTACGTAATCATCTTCGGTTACAATGATGGCCAGACATCTCCTGTTGCCCTTTTCAAGCTTCCGTTCACAGAACTCAATAAGTAAAAGTTCAAATTCATGAAACGAATACTATTCTGCTTAATCCTATTGCTATCAGTTGTTGGCATCAAAGCCCAAGAGCCAACAATCTGGTGGTATGGAGTAAACACGACCTTTGATCCTTTCGGCACAGGCAACGCTGGCACTCATGCCGCAGCAATATATGTTCCTAACAAGGAATATCTTAAAGGAGCCAAGCTCACAGCCATAAACATTCCCGTTTGCGACCCAGGCATGTCTGACCTAGAGATATGGGTTCGCAGCTCTCTTGATGATGAAACTACTCTATACAAGCAGGCTGTAAGCGGAAATTTCGTGAAAGACAAGTATTTTCGTGCTGAACTCACCACACCATATATCATCAATAGTGATATATATGTGGGATATACCCTCAAGACAAAGACAGGAGTTGCCATCGGTGTTACCGACGGAAAAGCTCCTGGCTCACTGTATTTCTCAGAAGACGGAGAGAACTTCTTTGACTTTGCAGAAAATGACTTTGGCGTCTCTGCTATGCAACTGGTTATCAATGACCTGAACATTCCTGACCACAATGTGCGCTTTGACGCAGTGGCAAGCCAAGGCACTATCAGCAACGAACAGGTAAGCATCCCTGCCACAGTGCTCTCAGACTCAAAGAACGCCGTTTCGGAGATTGAATATACGGT
>JAZLHI010000169.1:0-19721 GCA_045616725.1 Prevotella sp.
TACTTCTATGGACGACATCAAGGCGTTCGTCGAGAAGGTAGGCTTCCCTGTGCTCGTTCGTCCTTCTTACGTGCTCTCTGGAGCTGCCATGAACGTATGCTACAGCAACGAAGAGCTTGAGCGCTTCCTCCAGATGGCTACTGAGGTCAGCAAGGAGTTCCCTGTTGTTGTTTCTCAGTTCATGCAGGACACCAAGGAAATCGAGTTCGATGCTGTTGCCGACAAGGGCGAAATCGTGGAATATGCTATCTCTGAGCACGTTGAGTATGCTGGTGTTCACTCTGGCGACGCTACAATGATGTTCCCTGCTCAGCACATCTACTTCTCTACTGTTCGCAAGATCAAGCAGGTGGCTCGTGCCATTGCCAAGGAGCTTAACATCTCTGGTCCTTTCAATATCCAGTTCCTCGCTAAGAACCTCTCTCTCAAGGTTATCGAGTGCAACCTCCGCGCTTCTCGTTCGTTCCCATTCGTTTCGAAGATTCTCAAGCGCAACTTCATTGAGACTGCCACCAAGATCATGCTCGGCGTTGAGTACTCTCGTCCTGACAAGAGCGAGTTCGACATCGACCGCATCGGCGTGAAGGCTTCTCAGTTCTCGTTCGCTCGTCTCCAGAACGCAGACCCAGTTCTCGGTGTTGACATGTCTTCTACTGGTGAGGTTGGCTGTCTTGGTGATTCTGTAGAAGAGGCTCTCCTCAACGCTCTCATCGCTACTGGCTACTCACTCCCTAAGAAGAACATACTCCTCTCTTCAGGTGGTGCTAAGGGTAAGGTACAGCTCCTCGAGCCAGCACAGAAGCTCGTCAAGAACGGCTATACTATCTACGCTACTGCCGGCACTGCCAAGTTCCTCCAGGAGAACGGCGTAGAGGCAACAGTCGTTGCATGGCCAGACGAGGAAGGCGACAACAAGGTTATGGACCTCATCTCTAATCACGTCTTCGACCTCATCGTCAATGTTCCAAAGAACCAGACAAAGCGTGAGCTCACTAACGGCTACAAGATTCGCCGTGGCGCTATCGACCACAACATCCCTCTCATGACCAACGCTCGTCTCGCTCAGGCATTCATCAATGCTTTCTGCACAATGAAGCAGGGCGACATCCAGATCAAGGCATGGCAGGATTACGATAAGTAAAGGTTCGCTCTGCGAGCAAAGCTACAGGCATAAACTGCAGAATCCATATTCATAACGCAAAAGGCGGCGTGTCAATTACGACATGCCGCCTTTCTCGTTACTGCCAGGTATTTCAAAACGGGACCTACCCTAAGTCGCGCGTGCCCACGATTATCCCAAATAGTTAGTTAGACCTTGTATGAGATTATATTTCGGAATATTTGCGGAATGTTTGCGGAATGTCAACGTGCCATTCCACAGATGTAACAAGCTATAAATGAGCACTCTACAAGGGGATTTGCGGAATGTGGAATATTTCCTAAAAAACTGAAAAATCATTCCACATTCCGCAAAGACAGACCTAAGGCGCTGTAAATCAGAAGGATAATGATGCGGAATATCGTAATGACATTCCGCGGACATTCCGCAATCAGAGATTCCCTTTATATTGGAGTCAAAAAGTATATCGTTTCCAGACAAAAAACTAAGGAAAACGATGCAAAAGTCTAAGGAAAACAACACAAAAGCCTAAGGAAAACAATGCAAAAGCCTTGCGAGGAAATCCACGCAAGGCTTTAATGTTATTTAGAGGTGGGGCATGGAACATGCTTGTGTAATCCTCATGTTCCAAGTGTCCTACGCCTTTTATATCATATATCCAAGATTTTGCAACAATTCTTGTGGTGACACTACAGGTATTTTTGAATCCTTAAAATCTTTTGCATTTCTAGTCACCAAATAATCAGCCTTACACTTCAATGCAGAGAAATACTGAATTGCATCCTCAAAATCATCCCATTCAGCCTTAATTGCTCGTTTTATGATTAAAGAAGAAGCGGCTACAAAATTTGCACTTTCGCTCAACATTGCAAGACTTGCATAAAGTTTATCCTTAGCCTCTTTCCTTAATATATAAGAAATGTTCGTAATTGTTATGTCTGATATATATAACTCTACAATTCTATCCTCAGCCAACTGAAACAATGCAGCTGAATACATGGAGTATTGTTCCCTCGTTGTCAAATAATCAATGACAACATTGGTGTCCAAGAATAAGGATAATCTATTCTCTGCTTCCATCTCTATTGTTTATATTCCTCCTGAAGCACTTGTGCCTTCAAAGATTTAATGTCTTCACGAGGATCAGCAAACTTAGACATGTGTTCCAAAACGCGAGGAGACAGCACAATCTTCCTAGCGTTAGACTCGGCTTCTCGTCTTCGCTTATTAAGATAGTCAATAGCCATAGTTGTGTACTCTATCGGGATCTGATTAAGTACATACTGCATATTGCCTTGGGAAAAATTAACACTTCCTGTCATAATATTTATCTTTTCTTGGGGCAAAATTACATCTTTTTTTCTTTTCCACCAAATATTTTGGGGGAATATTGATGAGAGGGCACGAAAAAGCCTTGCGAGGAAATCTCCGCAAGGCTTTAATATTATTTAGAGGTGTGGGGCAAGGAAACTTGTCCCCGTGGCCAGAGATTATCCCTGGCTCCAATCGTCTGGATCTGTTGTTTCACCAGTACCACCTACACCTTCACCGTTACCACCACCATTATGGTCTTGAGAACCGTCTGAACCACCACCGAAGTCTGTAGTGGCATCACCTTTCAGAGTACCGGCAAGGATCTGAGATTCAACATTTATGATATGGCAGTATGTGAACGGCTGAATATATACCTTTTTCATTGTCTTAAAACTTTTCTTAATTAATTACCTATTGATATTACTTTGCGATATACTTCTTACCGTTCTTGATGTAAACACCATGCTGTGGAGCAACATTAAGCATCTGACCATTGAGGTTGTAGACAACTTCTGAGTTCTCACCATCACCAGCTACGATGATTACATCGATTGCAGTTGCATCTTCATCAACTTCATCACCAAGGATTGTGATCTGCTTAGCCTCACCGCCATTATTCTGCTTAGCAATCTCAGAGAAGAATGTATCATTATCCGAAAGACCACGGTCTGCAGATGTTGACTGGATGATACACTTGTTAGCAGCCCACTTCATGTTGTTATTCTGAATGAACCAGAACTTATATTTAGTTTCAGTCTTCTTCTTTGCATAGAAGTAGCTGTACTGTGGGATAACAACATCAGTTGTTGTTACAGCACCTGTTTCAGGATTTACAATAGGGAGCTTTGTATCGTAGTTACCGATGAAACGATATACCTCACCGTCGTTAGCCGTAACGACTGTAGGCTCAGGGTTACCAGTCTTCTTGTAATATTCAGTCATTGGGATAGAAGGAACAGTCTGAACAGCATCTGTACCACCATTACCCATAGGGAAAATCATGTAAGGAGTATGTGCCTCAAGCACAACATCATCGGCATTCTTTCCTACATATTGGTCAGAAGTGAAGAAGAACTTAACATATGGTCTTTCATTTTCTGCAAGACCATCAATCTTGCGTTTCACATCATTGAACTTACAAAGGTGAGTGCCTACACCGAAGTACTTGTCAATCTGAGCCTTAGTGAGGTCGAATGGTACACAGATAGTCCACCAACCTTTTGTTGTCATCTTTGGATCATAGTGGTCGCCACCACCAGCGTTATCAGAGAATACGCAACGACGAGTTGACTGGAAGGCAACCTTTGAGAGAACATCTCTGAGTTCTGGGTCATTAGTGTTGCTTTGACCAGCAGTTACAACTCCTTCAAGATTATCTGCATTCCATGCATCAGCATCAGCCTTTGTCCATCTATCTTTAACATCTCCGTCACTAACTGCACCTGGAAGCTTTGAGTTGAATTCAATAGCCTCGTCCGCTGAATAAGTACCCTTTGAATCACCTGGCTGGATGGCATCTGGAAGTTCAAGGTTCTTCTGATTTGCCTCATCTGCTGTATAAGGCCCCTTAGGATCGCCAGTCTGGACAGCATCAGGAAGACTGTTATTGTGCTCATTAGCAGAAGCCTCATCATACTGACCAGCAACAGTTGTAGAGTTCCATGCGTTAGGAAGAGTTGAGTTGTATGCAATAGCCTGATCTGCAGTGAATGTCACATTGTCAGAAGTTAGAGCATATGGAGTTCTTGGCCAGCCACTATATTGCCACTGCATGTCTTGAGCACCTTGCTTGTATTGTGCTAACAATGCATTGTATTCTGCTTCTCCGTGGTCTGCACCCCACCAATTGTGATTTGCATTCTTCCATTCAGTTGTATTGCTGAATTGTTCCCAAGTAAGAAGTACCTTATCCTCTGTAGCTATAGCAGAACCCTCTGCCTTGGCACCATCAAGTTTAGAGTTGTTTTCAATTATTGCCTCTTCACTATAATAGTAGTTATCACCTGGCTGAACTGCGTCAGGAAGACTATTGTTATATTCCTGTGCTTCGTCAGCTTCGTAGTATTCTGCAGGATTTCTTTCGTCACCTGCCTTAACAGCACCATCAAGCTTCAAGTTTTCTGCATAAGCCTCTTCTGGGGAATAAGTGCCCTTAAAGTCTCCTTCTTTTACTGCGTTAGGAAGACCTGCATTGTGTTCAATGGCAGTTTCCTCGCCATCTACGCCGTAGTATGTCTTAGGGTCATTCTCATGCTTTGCACCAGGGAGAGTTGCGTTATAAGCAGCAGCAGACTCGTCTGTATAATTGCCAATTGTTACCCAATTGCCATTCTGCTTAACAGTAAGACCGTCTTTTACCATAAGGTCATATTGCTCCTGAGTGAGTTCTGGACGATACTTAGTAACGCCGTCCCAATTGAGACCCATAGTAACTGTTACCAATGCACGGTTATACTGTATTCGTGAAGGCCAAATATAGTTCAAACCACGGTATGTATCCTCATAACCAGTAGTTACATAAGCGACCTTACCATTCTCATAAATATCACTTGTGCTGAAACCAGTAGGACACTGCAATGCAGAAGTCTCTTTTCCTACATGATCAATACCCGCTGATGGTCCCCACACAACTTCATTATTATAGAAATATTGCTCCATGCCAGGCTGACCTAACTGAAGCTTCTCCTTTATGGATTCTTGATTACCATACTGATTTCCATAAACCTTGTTGTATACGCGAGTATCATCTTTGTAAGAGCTAATATCAAGATTAGGACAATCTGTAGAGTTAGGGAAGTGAACCATTGTGAACCAATACTCACCATTCTTATAGTTTGCGCGGTTTGCGTAACCATGCAAGTAGTCATCGCCTTCGGTAGTTCTCTGTCCACCAAAGCCATTATAATTACCATTAAGAATGAATGGGTGCTCCAAATCACTAACTTCACACACACTCTTACCTACAGGACAGATAGGAGCCTGAGCAGAGTGGAAATACAAGTCTGTAAAGTTACGGAAGCGGAAAGCGCCAGGACCAATATACTTCACTGAAGCTGGTACATCAAGAGCTTCCATACCTTTAATGCCCTGCTCTGAGTTTGGTATGGCAGCTTTAGCCCAGAATGCAGAGTTACCAATGAACTCCAAACCAGGATTAAGGTGGAAATATGCGAGCTTATCTACATCAGCAAAAGCTGCTTGCTCAAGAGTCTTTGCATTCTTTGGAAGATCCAACTCTAAAAGATTATTCATCCATGCAATAGTGTATGGAGGAATGGAGTAAGTCTGGCCGAGAACGTTCTCGTCAAAAGAAGGCATTGCAAGATACTCAATAGGACATGTACTTTCCGCTGCATAGAATGTAGCATTAGGATTTCCTGTTGCAGAACCTGCATGACCCACATAGTGAGTAACAGCAACATCGCTGAGATCAAGACGCTTAATCTTGTTATTTGCATAAGCCCAACCAGTATCAATTTTCTTACCAGAAACAAGCTGCTGAACGAGCGACTGATTAACTGTAACTGTTGAACCTTCCTCAGACTTGATAGTAACTTCTGTGAAAGCTTTGTCTGCATCAAAAACGCCATCCTCATAACCCATGATTAGGTCTATGAGCATTGTAGTTCTTTGTTCAAGTTTCTCGGCAGATTCGCCATTAAGCCAATCGCCGCTAAGGACTACTTCAAGTCTTCTGACTTCTGCACCTTCTTCATCAGAAGTATTAGTAGTCATTTCCTGCGCCCAAGCTCCAACAAACGAGAGCATAGCCACACTTAGAGAAAGTAAAAACTTTTTCATAATAGTTTGGTTATTATAATGATTTAATTAATTAATTTACCTAATTTTGTTTCGCAAGCTTCGCTCGCGAAGGCTCAAGGCTGAAAGCTAAAGGCTAAAGCTTCCCCGTAGAACGGAACTATTGCCTGAAGTTGTTTGTTAAGCCTTTGTATCTTATGCAAGTATTAGTCTTGCTTGATGTCTTTTAATTACCTATATATATGTATTATTCTCCGTAGCCCATGCCTAATTCCCAATGTTCGCGGATTGCGAACTCGTAGTCCTCGTTTTCAAGTTCATACTCTTCAACGATAACATCGATTGCATCGGGACTCTCGCTGATCCAACTGCCTACGCAGACAATGAATTTCTTCGTTTCTGGATTGAAGAATACCCTGCCACGAGGCTTGTCTTTATAGTCACCTATGAAAGGACCAACACCAGTTGTGAATTTCTGTTTGTTGAATTCCTTCTTCCAAAGGTTCTTGTGCAACAATGAGCAAGAAACCAAACCGCCGCCGCAGTTCACTGGCTTATCCCATGGTGACTCTTTGTACACGCCAAAAAGGGCATTATTAACTGGGCTATACCAGAATATGCCAACTTTTCCTTTGCCATGAACAAGGCTTTGCTCCATGAAGTCAAGCGCTTCTTTGTATTCTTTGTCACTCATTTACACATTATTATATATGTGTTCATGCACAGCACGAGGCGTACATCAATATGTACTAGCTCGGCAAAATTACGCATAATCGCAGATATAGAGGGAAGGATTTGTCAAGAAATTGTGAAAAAGTGGCAATTTCTTATCACAAATTAAACTCTATTCGTTTATGATGCAAACAGTAACTCCAAAGAACAGGTTTATAATTGCCCACGAACACGAAACATTTTCGTATACAAACACGAATCACTTTTGTATACAAAAGCATATCACTTTCGTATACGAAAACAAAACGGTTTCATAACGAAAGTGATTTGAGTTGCTTGAGATGTTTATTAGGATTTTTGTTGAGATTTCGAGCATCTTAGATGCGATCCCCTTCAATGTACTCCATAAAGCGACGAACTGGAGCATATTTTAGTAAGGATTATTGTTTAGGATTTTAATTCTCCAAAGCAATACCGAGGAAAAATCCACAACGAAAATCCCAGCTGAAAATGCGCTCAAATTCTTCGCTTTTATAAGGCCTTTTTAGAAGGATCGTCGCAAGCTCCTCGACATCCTAACTAAAATCATTATAAAAATCCAAAATACGATCTGCGAAACTTTTTAACAGCTTACTTCTTCAGTGGGAACTTGTAAGCAAGGATGCCCATGAGTCCTGCCATAAGTGCTGGGAAGAGCGAGAAGAGTGCCCATACCATTGTCTTCACTGACTCTTCGCATCCGTCGAGGATCTCAACGACTGTAGTGCCTGTTGTTGGGTCTTCCTTGGATACGAGACCTGCTGCGCCGAGGAGCATTGCGATGAGGGAGCCTGAGATGGCGCCACCGAACTTCTGTGCCATTGTACCAGAAGAGAAGATGAGACCTGTAGAAGAAGCACCGAACTTCTCTGTTGCGAAGTCTGCAACGTCAGCATACATGGACCAAAGGAGTGGCGAGTAGATGCCGGCACCGATGGAAGTGACGATAGAGACTGCGATGAGTACCCAGATGTAGTCCTTGTCCATTGGGATGAAGAAGTAGAGCACTGATGTAGCGAAGCAGATTACTGCTGCCCAAACGAATGCCATGCGCTTCGATCCAACCATCTTTGTGAATGCTGGCGAGAGTCCACCGAAGATCATACATGTAGCCTCACCGATACCCATGAACACGGTGAAGTTGATGATGAGCGAGCCCATTGTGATGTCGCCACCGAGGCAGTATGTGAACATGTAGCCTGCCACAGCGTAGCGGAAGCCGTTGAAGAAGTTTGTGCATACGGCAACGAGTGTGATGTACACCCAAGGCTTGTTCTTGAAGAGGTCGCCAAACTGCTTGAACGAGAAGCTCTCAGCACGCTTCGACTGAATGCGCTCCTTTGTGAGCAGGCCGCAAGCCATGGTCATAAGGCAAGCGAGACCACCGAAGATGGCACCGATCATTGTGTATTGGTGCTGCTCAGTGCCGCCAATCCACTGCTGAACGTAAGGGAAGATGAAGAGGGTGATGAAGCCCATAGCGTATGCACCTACCATACGGAAAGAAGAGAACTGGTTGCGCTCGTCAGCATCTTCTGTCATCACGCCGAGGAGTGAACCGTAAGGAACGTTTACGAGTGTGTACATTGCCATCATGAGGATGTAGAAGCCGTAAGCCCATACGCGCTTCATGTCTGCTCCGAGGTCTGGTGTGCAGAGGAGGAGGAAGAAGACGAGTCCGTAAGGGATTGAGCCGAAGATGAGCCAAGGGCGGTAAGTGCCCCAACGCGACTGCGTACGGTCGGCAAGTGAGCCCATGAGCGGGTCTGTTACAACGTCGAACATACGAGCGATAAGCATCAGAGCTGCTGTATCAGCGAATGTGAGTCCGAATACATTGGTGAAGAAGAGTGGGAAGGCGATGGACATGATCTTCCATGTGATACCTCCGGCAGCGGCGTCACCAAGCGCGTAGCCGATTTTTTCTTTTAAACTAGCCATTGTTTTATTTAGGAGTTATAGGAGTTAAAGGAGTTAGAGAAGTTAAAGACAAATGTTTTATTTGGGAGTTAGAGGGAATCGTCCTTCAAGACTTTTATTTTTTGGTCAACGATGGATCTACAATAATAATTAAGCAGACGGCTGGTATCATCTAGCAACTTATTCAATTCTATCTGATCTGATTGAGAAATATATTCTAAATCAAAAGATAGTATCACATAATACCTGCACTCTTCAAGACTACCTTGAGCTATATTATAGAATCTTAATTTATCTGCATTGCTGAGTTTTTTGTATCCCTCCGCAATGTTTGCTGGGACAGAAACAGCAGCTCTCCTGAACTGTGACGTAAGCCCATAAATTTCATCATTGGGAAAAGATTTTGTGACCTTGTATACAGCTAGAACAAAGGAATGTGCTTTCTGCCAAGCCTGTAAATCTTTAAAAGTCTTTGAGTAGTCCATTGTTTACTTTCAAGACTAATGTCTAGTCAGAGGAGTTAAAGGAGTTAGAGGAGTTAAAGACAAATGTTTTGGGGGGCAAAAGGAACCTACTTTCAATACTAATGTCTTTAACTTCTGAGCGAAGCGATAACTTCTTTAACTTCTTTAACTCCTATCTTTTTATTAGAACGGGAACTCACCCTCCGCTGCGCCGAGCATGATGGCGTCGAGGGTTGCCTGGTCATAGACCTTCATGTTGTGGTGACGGTCGAAGATTGCGAAGTTCTCCTCATCGCCGCCGTAGTAGTTGTTGTCCCAGTAGAACGAAGTGAAGCCGTAGTTCTTAGCCTCGCGAACGATGTAGCGCATGTAGTATGCACGCGACTCCTCGCACTTCTTGAAGTCGATGTTCCACTTTGCGTTCTCCTTTGTTGGGTTGTGGTGAACAGCTCCATATTCGCCGAGCACGATAGGGAGGCCCTTGTCGATGAACTCTGCCTTGAGCTTGCCGAAGAGGCTGTGAACCTCGCGCTGGGTGTTGCTGTGGCAAGGCTGTCCTTCGTATGGAGTGCCCCAGAAATACTGGTTCTTGTTAGGACCTTCCTCACCGTTTGTCTGTGCGCAGAAGAACCATGGCTGGTAGTAGTGAACCTCAAGCATGAGGCGGTCTGGCACTACGTCGTATGGCTTGCGGAAGAACTTGAGTGCGAAGTATGGGTTTGCCGCCCAAGAAGCTACGCAGAGCACGCGCCACTTGTTGTTGCCGCCAGTGGCACGAACAGCATTGATGAACTCCTGGTACAAGCCCTGGAGCACCTGTACATCCTCGATTGAAGGCTCGTTGTTGAAGTCGTTCACACCGTCGAGGCTCTGGTTGATCATCTCGTTAACGCCAGCGAAGATGAGACGCTCGTCGTAGTCCTTGAACTCATTGGCAATCTGTGTCCAAAGGTGTCCCATGCGGCGGTTTACCTCAGCAACAGGGAGGTGGTCAGGACGCCAGCGGTCGTACCAAGCGTCGTGGTGAGTATTGAGCATGACATACATGCCTTCGTTGTAAGCGTAGTCAACAACTTCGTGTACACGCTTCATCCATACAGGATCAACATCGAAGTTCTTGTCGCAGTGAGGATACCAGCGCACAGGGATGCGGATGGCATTGAAGCCGGCAGCCTTGACAGCCTTGATCATCTCAGGAGTGATGCGTGGGTTGCCCCAGCCCTCCTCCATCTCGTTGACAGTGAGCTTCTTCTTTGTGCGGTCGTTGAGGGACTCGAGCTGGTTGCCGAGGTTCCAGCCGCAGTTGATGTTCTTTACGATGCCGAGGGCGTTGTTCTTCATACCCTCAGGAGCAGCATCATTGGTGATAGGCGGGATGTCAGCGAAGGCGCTGCAAGCTATCACCAATAGGAAATTAAGGATAAATAGTTTTTTCATTATGGTTAGAATTTGAGATTTCGATGGATCGAGATTTCGAGGTTTCGTGATTCCGATTTATAGATTGTTTGCGCGATTCTTCGCCACGAGCTTTTTGATTGTCTCCACGCTTGCGCCTGTAGAGAGGCCGTCCTCAGGAGTGTTGAGGCAGTAATCTACGAGCTGACCGATGGTTGATGTAGCAACGTGCATGCGGGTGTCGGAAGAAGCGTAGTAGATGAATACGCGCTCGTCGGCAGTGTGGATGCCGTCGGCAGGTTCGCCGTCAGCTATCCAACCGTTAGTGAATGTAACGTTCATCACGTCGCCGATGTACTCTTCGCCCTGTGGCACGAGGAGGTAGCCGCCAGGAGTAGCGATAGGCATCGTTGGGTCTTCAAGGGATGTCATATACATATATAATACATAGCGAAGACCGGAAGCACAGCCACGAACGCCATGTGCGAGGTGGAGCCAGCCCTTCTCTGTCTTGATAGGATGAGGACCTTCGCCGTTCTTCACTTCCTGGATGGTGTGGTAGTGGCGAGCATTGATGATGGTCTCTTCCTTCACCTCAGCATTTGTGATGTCGTCAACGAGTGCCCAACCGATGCCACCGCCAGAACCAGCATCGATCAAGCCGTCCTGTGGGCGAGTGTAGAAAGCATAATGGCATTTACAATTCGACGATTTACAATTTACAATTTTGCCTTCCTCGTCAGTATAGATAAACTCTGGATGAAGAACGACATTGCGTTGCTGCGACTTTGACTTGAGGTCAGGCAGACGCTCCCAGTTTACGAGGTCCTTTGTGCGTGCGATGCCAGCAGTGGCAGTGGCAGCAGAGAGGTCGTTAGGCTGCGAGTCGTCGTGGCGCTCAGCACAGAACACGCCGTATATCCAGCCGTCCTCATGCTGTGTGAGTCGCATGTCATAGACGTTAGTGGCAGGGATGACGTCCTCTGGCATTGTGATAGGCTCTTCCCAGAAGCGGAAATTGTCGATGCCATTAGGCGATTCAGCAACGGCGAAGAACGACTTTCTGTCGGCACCTTCCACACGAACAACAAGGATGTACTTGCCATTCCATTTCATGGCGCCAGAGTTGAGCGTAGCATTCATCATGATACGCTGCATGAGGTAAGGGTTGTCCTGCTCGTTGAAGTCGTAACGCCACTCGAGCGGAGTATGCTCAGCAGTGAGAATAGGGTTCTCGTAGCGGTCGTAAATGCCGTTTCCCCACTCCACCATCTTATTTGGGCGAGAGAGAAGAGCCTCGTGTTGAGCTTTTAATTTATTGATTTTTTCTTGGTAAGTCATATATATGTGTGATAGACCACCAAACTTGGTGGTTAAAGTAAATGTACTGGCAAATTCCTCCCCTCCTTATAAGGGAGGGGTTGGGGGTGGGTCCTCTTACTTAACCTTCTTGATATCCTTGAGGAAGAGGAAGTTCTTCTGTGCAGCCCATGCCTTGAAGTCGTCGGCTGTCTTGGCGTCCTTAGATGCGCCGAAGTGTTCGCCAGAGTAGTTGCGCCATGGGAGGAGGTAAGAGAACTGGTACTTCTCAACGATTGGCTTGAACACGCGCTGCCACCATGTAGCGTCTGGTGAGTTCTGATAGCCGCACTCTGTGATTGCGCAGAGCTTGCCGCGCTGCTGAGCCTCAGCTGTGAGGAGCTTCATCTCTGTCTCAACCTGATTGATGAAGTCTTTCTCTGAGCCCCACTGATAAACGTCTGTGCCGAGGAGCTGTATGCGGTCGTCGCCAGGATAACGTTCAAGAGCTGCAGGACTTGCCCAGCTTGGAGAGTATGACCATACGATGCAGTCCTTGAGGTTGCCCTGACCACCTATGAAGTCCTCTGTCAATGTCCAGAGAGCGAGGTATTCCTTTGTAGAACAGCAATCCTTGCCCCACCAGAACCATGAGCCTGTGTTCTCATGCCATGGACGGAAGATGACAGGAATCTGGTTGCCCTTGCTGTCTTTGAGAGAGAGGAGGAAGTCTGTGATGCGCTGGAGCCACTGCTGGAACTTAGCATTGCACTTGCCGCCTGGGAGAATCTCCTTGACAGTGTTCAGTGGATTATCCACTTCCTTCAAAGCCTTGCATTGCTTAATCTTGCAGAGTGCTGCCTTAGCCTCGTTGTAAGCCACCGTGTCGTTGCCAATCCAAGCTGTAGTGCCAAGGAGCGGGTTGCGTGGATGCCATGAGAGAGTGATGATACCGCCACGCTCATGGTGCTTGATGATCTCGTCGTGAATGCGAGTGAAAGGCACTGAGTCGAGGTTCTTTGCGTCGCCTACCTCAAGACCACCGAGGTCGAAGCCCATCACGCCAGGGTAGTCGCCAACGAGTTCGTAAGTGTCAGAGCGGTCGTTGTCCCAATCCCATGTGATACCATAGAAAGGATCGTCCTGATGTCCGTACATGTAGCCCTTCTTCTGGATCTTTGCCATACGCTGAAGAAGCTTGTCTGCAGGAGTCTGTGCGAAGCTTCCGAGTGTAATCATCAGGGAAGCAAGTATTATAGTGAGTCTTTTCATATTCATTAAGAATTACGCATTTACTGAACCCCCATCTGCTTATTGATCCAGCCGATCCATTCGTCGTACTGCTCCTGATACCAGAAGTGCTTGGTCTTGACGTATGGGTGGATTTCCTTCGGACCAGTGACGATATTGTAAGTTGCCCAGCAAGTAGTAGGAGGGACAACATCGTCGTTGTAGCCGAAAGAGAACCAGCCAGGCTGAGTGATGCGCTTTGCGAAGTTCACGCCGTCATAGTACTTCACGGTCTCGATGACCTTTGGATCGCGAGAGTTCTTGTCATAATAGAAGTAATGTGGCCAACCGCAAGCGATGTTCTTGAGCGATGCTGTGTGGTCGCAAAGGGCAGCATGGACAGGAGCATAGCAACTTACGCGCTTGTCAAGAGCAGTTGTTGCAATAGTAAGCCAACCGCCCTGGCTACTGCCGAGCACGCCGATGTTCTTGCCGTCCCATTCAGGGAGCGATGCGATATAGTCAATGCCACGAACAGCACCAATGATTACGCGCTTGTAATAGAACTCGTCCTTGTTGTTGTTCTGGAAAGTCCAGTAGTTGTAAAGAGGTCCGTTCTGGAGCTGTTTGTAGAAAGGATCCTTGTTCGTAACAGGCACGCCATGGATGCCCACCTCAAGAACGATGCAACCTCTTGAAGCCTGATAGACATCGCCATAGTAAGCACGGCAGCCGGCTCCCGGCACCTTGTACATGCAAGGATATTTACCCGGCTTTGTTGGCACGCAGAGGATTCCGTAGAAGCGTGAATCCCAATGGTTTGTCTGGTAACTTATCTCATAAACATTCACCTTGTCGGTGCAATATTCAGGCAGCAAGCGACGAGTGGATTCAAGCGGAGTACCCTCACGAGCTTCTTTCAAAGCCTTGCTCCAGAACTCGTCAAAGTCTGCTGGACAATCTGTCTGTGGAAGGATTTTCTCTGGATCGAAAGCCGCTGTCGCCATGCCCTCATACTCCTTGCCGGCAACCTTTGCATTGACCGTAAGGCGGTAGAAACCAGGAGTTTTCATTGTGCCCTTCAGCGCAAGAGTACCATCCTTCAGTGTAACGTCCTTCTTTTCGATGTTTTCATACATCTCGACGCCCATCTTATAGTCAACGACAGCATTCTTTAGCAGCGCACCCGATTTGAGCACCTGCACCTTGAACTGCGCCTGTTCGCCACATTTATATGTCCAGCCCTCGCGGTCGAGAGTGACAAGAACCTCTATCTCATTGCCACGGATCTGGGAGAAAGCGGCAACGAAGATGGTTAGGAAAAAGGTAATAAAGGTTAGTTTTCTCATGAGAATTACGAAATAAGTGTAGTATTTTGTCGGCAAAAATAGTACAAATTAGCGAGATATACAAGAAAAAAGAGAAAAAAATCAAGTGGCAGACCTGATTTCTTTCTCTTTTTGCAAAATAGTATTAATTATGCGAAACGATTTGATAAAATAGTGTTATTTCTTCGTCGCCAAAATGAAACTCGCAGACGAATGGTAGTCGAAGCGGAAGTCTATCGGCGAAGGGGTTCCGCTCTTGTAGAACGCCTTCAGGTCTTCCTGCTGATAATCAGCGAACTCAGGTATCGGCGCCATGTACTTACCGAACGGACGAAGGTTCCAGACCTTGCCATCGTATGCCGCGAAAGGCATTCCTGAAGGACCGGAGAGAATGACGTTGCTATTATCAAGGATAGACTTCTTTACCAATGAGAATTCAGAGTCGTGAAGGAGGTACGAAGCTACCTTCAGGAAGGTCAGTTTGCCCTTGAGGTTCTTATCAATGACCTTCTCCATTCCACTCGTCGGGAATGCGCTGTCGGAGAGATCCGAGCAGAGGTAATATAGCTTTCGTGCACCCTGCTCTCCCGGCTTACGGTAAAGCATCTCAAAACCGTCGCCCTCGCCTTTATTCATCGTGTGGGCAAAGACCTTTTCGGGATGGACATAAGCCAATGTTCCGTCTGCTTCTATCTTGACGGGATTCACTGTGAGCACATCATAGCCATGAAGTGCAGCGTACATCATGATAACCGGCATCGTGCCCTTGAGATAAGGGTCGAGGGTTTCCTCCATGTGGAGAAGGGTGTGGAAATAACTCAGTCCGACATTGGTTGAGATGATGGCGCGTATGCCCGTGAGTATGTCCGAATAATGGTCGCCTGAGACCTTGTCGATGAACGGCAATTTGCCCACACCTTCAAGACCAACAAGCACCGAGAAGCGGCAGTCAGGGAAGAAGCATGCGAGGTAGTTGAAGTCGGGACCGCCGAAAGGATAGAACACAGTGTCGGCAGGCTGCTGGAGATTCTCCTTCGACCAGCGACGCATCACATCAACATCACTCGCGCGGTATCTGCCCCATGTGGTGGTCATAGCCGCCTTATGCGTTTCATACGCCTTGGAAGAGGTGATGTCTGCGAGGAAATTGGCATCGTCGCAGCCTTTGCCCGCAAGAATATTGGCAAGGTTCGTGTAGCCCTTGTAGGAGAATGTATCTACTGGGTCATCGCTCGCTTTCGTCATACCGCCATTCTTGCCCCCGCAAGAGCAGAACAGTATGCCGACAACCGCGATCATCAGCCATGACAAGGACCATATTTTTGTGCGAATGTTATGCATAAGACGCTGCAAAGGTACGATTAAGTGAGAGAAATACCAAATTTATTTGAGTATTTCCGAGCGTGAGTACCTAAAACGTTAGTTAAAGGTACGATTAAGTGAGTGAATTACAAAAAGAAAAGGCAATTTTCTTTTTTATTTCCGAAAAAAAAACAAGGACTTTTTGCACTAAAACTCATACGAATTTTGCACAAAAGTCCCACGAATCCAGTCCAAAAATCCCACAGAAACAAATTAAAACGACACATCACTCATCACAAAACATCATAAAACTCTAATACTCAGCATAATACAAGGTGACGAGTTGGTGATGGGTCAAAAACTACTCGTCACCCCATCAAACCGCTGACACTCAGACTATTATACACAAAAGGTGATGAGTGACGAGTTGACTGCAGAATTCGTTCACATACAAAAAAGAATGCAGCTCATGGGTAACATGAACTGCATTCTAAATAATATTAGGGGTATTGTACTAATCTATGATTAATCGAAATAGTAGTCAGTGATGTGCTGACGAGTCATCTGTGCGCGTTCGTACTCATCGCGAGAAGCTACGACAACCTTGTCGAACTCACGCTGACCTGTACCAGCAGGGATGAGGTGACCACAGATAACATTCTCCTTCATACCTACGAGGTTGTCCACCTTTGCGCGGATAGCGCTTTCGTTGAGAACCTTTGTAGTCTCCTGGAATGATGCTGCCGACATGAAGCTCTTTGTCTGGAGGGCTGCACGAGTGATACCCTGGAGAACCTGAGTAGCCGTTGCTGGCACTGCATCACGAACCTCAACTGGCTTGAGGTCACGACGCTTGAGAGCAGAGTTTTCATCACGGAGCTTGCGGAGAGTAACAATCTGTCCTGGCTTGAGAACCTTCGAGTCGCCAGCCTTTGTGACAACCTTCTTGCCCCAGATGCGGTCGTTCTCCTCACGGAAGTCGAGCTTGTCAACGAGTTCCTGCTCAAGGAATGTTGTGTCGCCCGGATCGTTGATCTGAACCTTACGCATCATCTGACGAACGATGATCTCGAAGTGCTTGTCGTTGATCTTAAGACCCTGTGCACGATAAACGTCCTGTACACCGTTCACGATATATTCCTGTACTGCAGTAGGACCCTTGATAGCGAGGATGTCGCTTGGAGTGATGGCGCCATCTGAGAGGGCAGTACCAGCGCGAACGGCATCATCCTGCTGAACGAGAATCTCATTCGACATGCTAACGAGGTACTTCTTCTCTTCACCAGACTTGGAAGTAACGATGATTTCACGATTACCACGCTTTACACGACCGAGGGTAACTGTTCCGTCAATTTCGGAAACAACGGCTGGGTTAGAAGGGTTACGTGCCTCAAAGAGCTCTGTTACACGAGGGAGACCCGATGTGATATCACCGCCCTTGGCAACGTTACGAGGAATCTTAACAAGAGTAGTACCTGTAGAAATCTGATCGCCTTCTTCCACATTGATGTGAGCACCTACAGGGAAGATGTAAGATGCAAGGACCTCATCGTTATCACCGAGAATCTCACAAGTAGGAACAAGGAGCTCTGTCTTCGACTTGTTGTCGATGATGACGCGTTCAGTAAAGCCGGTTGTCTGGTCAGTTTCAGCAGAGTAAGTGACACCTTCTTTGATATCCTGGAAGCGTACCTTACCAGCAGCCTGAGCAACGATAACACCATTGAATGGATCCCACTTAGCAACAAGATCACCCTTCTTGACGATGTCGCCATCGTTTATGTAGAGTGTACTACCGTATGGAACAGGCACTACAGAAAGTTGAATCTTTGTATGTGGCTCAATGAAACGACACTCTGTAAGACGGCTTACTACCATCTGGCATTCCTTGCCAAGTTCATCAACGAATGGCACTGTACGGAGCTCATCGAACTCTACAAGTGCTTCATACTTCGATACGATAGATGCGTTGGCAGCAGCACCACCGGCGATACCACCGGCGTGGAATGTACGGAGTGTAAGCTGAGTACCAGGCTCACCGATAGCCTGTGCAGCGATGACACCGACAGCCTCACCCTTCTGAACCATCTTCGCAGTAGCGAGGTTACGACCGTAACACTTCATACATACGCCCTGCTTGCTTTCGCAAGTGAGCACAGAACGGATTTCTACAGTCTCGATTGGAGAATCCTCGATAGCCTGAGCAACAGCCTCTGTGATCTCATGACCAGCAGAAACGATGAGCTTGCCTGTCTGAGGGTGGATCACATCATGTACTGATACACGACCGAGGATACGCTCGTAGAGTGAAGAAACGACATCGTCGCCCTTCTTGAGTGCAGAACACTCGAGACCACGGAGTGTACCACAGTCTTCTTCGTTGATGATGACGTCGTGAGAAACGTCAACAAGACGACGAGTAAGGTAACCTGCGTCGGCAGTCTTCATCGCAGTATCGGCAAGACCCTTACGAGCACCGTGAGTAGAGATGAAGTACTCGAGCACTGACATACCAACCTTAAAGTTGGAAAGGATAGGGTTTTCAATAGTATCACGGCCCTCAGCACCTGCCTTCTGTGGCTTAGCCATAAGACCACGCATACCTGCGAGCTGCTTGATCTGGTCCTTAGAACCACGGGCACCAGAGTCGAGCATCATGAAGACTGCGTTGAAGCCCTGGTCGGCCTCTGTCATTTCCTTCATGAGCACCTCACCGATGTTGTCGTTAACATGTGTCCAAGTATCGATAACCTGATTGTAACGCTCTGTATCAGTGATGAATCCCATGTTGTAGTTGTCAGTAATCTGCTGAACATCAGCCTCACCCTTCTCAATGATTGAAGCGCGTGATTCTGGGATAATGATATCGTCAAGGTTGAATGAAAGACCTGCTTCGTATGCCATGCGGTAACCGAGGTTCTTGATACCATCAAGGAACTCACAAGCCTTGGCGAAACCGACCTTCTTGATAACATCTGTGATGATGTCACGAAGTGACTTCTTAGAGATGACCACGTTTACGTAACCCATCTCACGAGGTACGAGATCATTTACGATAACGCGACCTACAGATGTCTCTACCATCTTCTTCACGTACTCGCCATGCTCATTGATGTCTTCTACGACAACGTTTACTGGTGCGTGAAGTTCACACTGGCCTTCATTGTACGCGATGATAGCCTCTTCTGGACCATAGAACTTAAGGCCAGAACCCTTTGCGCCCGGACGGATCTTTGTGATGTAGTAAAGACCGAGCACCATATCCTGTGAAGGCACTGTGATAGGTGCACCGTTGGCAGGGTTGAGGATATTGTGGCTCTGAAGCATCAAGATCTGTGCTTCAAGGATTGCCTCGTTTGAAAGTGGGAGATGAACGGCCATCTGGTCACCATCGAAGTCGGCGTTGAACGCTGTACATGCGAGTGGGTGGAGCTGGATTGCCTTACCTTCGATGAGCTTAGGCTGGAATGCCTGAATACCGAGACGGTGAAGTGTTGGCGCACGGTTCAAGAGAACTGGGTGGCCCTTCATTACGTTCTCGAGGATATCCCAGATGATTGGCTCGCGACGGTCAACGATACGCTTTGCGCTCTTTACAGTCTTCACGATACCACGTTCAATGAGCTTGCGGATGATGAATGGCTTGTAGAGTTCGGCTGCCATGAGCTTTGGAAGACCACACTCACCCATCTTGAGCTCAGGACCTACAACGATAACGGAACGTGCAGAGTAGTCAACACGCTTACCGAGAAGGTTCTGACGGAAACGTCCCTGCTTACCCTTGAGAGAGTCAGAAAGAGACTTGAGTGGGCGGTTGCTTTCGCTCTTAACGGCAGATGACTTGCGAGAGTTGTCGAACAATGAGTCAACAGCCTCCTG
>JAZLHI010000170.1:0-45696 GCA_045616725.1 Prevotella sp.
AGAGCGATGTTCTCCTCGAATGGGAGGTGTGAACCGTCGATCATTACTGAAGAGAAACCTGAGTCGATACAGTCCTTACAAGTTTCGAAAGAATCTCCGTGGTCAAGGTGGAGAACAATCTGTGGATTTTCGCAACCGAGCTCCTTAGCGTATGCAACAGCACCTTCTGCCATGTAGCGGAGGATAGTTGGGTTAGCATACTTACGAGCACCCTTAGAAACCTGCATGATAACTGGAGACTTTGTTTCTACTGCAGCCATAACGATAGCCTGCATCTGCTCCATTGTGTTGAAGTTGAAAGCTGGGATTGCGTAACCACCAGCAACTGCCTTCTTGAACATCTCGCGAGTATTTACGAGACCAAGATCTTTGTAGTTTACCATAATTTAATACCTTATATTAAGTTTAAGTTTATAATATGCGTTTGTAGTGATAGTTTGGTTTAAAGTTCAACAAAACCTGAAACACAATTTCTTAAATCGTTGCAAAGTTAACAAAATCCTCAGTAAAAGCGCAACGAACAAAAAAATAATTAATGAAACGGGCAAAAAAAATCCAATATAGCAGCAACTTGAAAAGCGCAGATTACAATTTCTATAATATAAAAGGTATAGGTATTATTTGCACTTCACTCAATTATTCGTAACTTTAACTATCGTTTTATGTACTCACGCTCGAGAATAAAAATAAAAAAATCGGTTTTTTCGCTCGCTTAATCGTACCTTTAACTATCGTTTTAGGTACTCACGCTCGGAAAAACACAAATAAATTTGTTTTTTCGCTCGCTTAATCGTACCTTTGCAGCCACTATGGTTAGATTTATGGCTTTGGGAAGCGGCAGTTGTGGCAATTCGTACCTGCTCATGACAGACAGCGACAATCTCATGATTGACGCTGGTGTTGGCATACGCGCCATAAAGAAGATTTTCAACGCCAAGCAGATGAAAATGAGTAGTTTGCAGCGCATTCTAATCACTCACGACCATGCTGACCATATAAAGAGTGTTGGCTATGTTTCAGTGGAAAACTCCATTCCTGTCTATGCTACAAAAGCTGTCCACAAAGGCATCTTTGAGAACTACAGTGTAAAGAAGAAAGTGCCTCTCGACTATCAGATAAACATCAAAAAAGAGGAAACTTTCACCGTTGGCGACTTCACAATCACTCCTTTCCACGTACCTCACGACAGTCCAAGCCACGACAACACCGGCTATCGCATTGAAGTGGAAGGCATTGTATTCAGCATAATTACCGACTGCGGACACATAACAGACCGCATTGCAGAAGTCATTGCCGACAGCAACTACCTCGTTCTTGAAGCTGATTACGACGAGTTCAAGCTTCGAAACAACTACCGCTACAACAGCACGAGAATCAACATCAAGACAGAGATTGACGGCGAACTGAAGGAAATAACCACCACGCTTGCCGAGCGTGTTGCTTGCGACACAGGGCATCTCTCCAACCGCCAGTGTGCAGAAGCTCTCGTCAGTCATTCCACAGAGAAGCTCCGTCACGTCTGGCTCTGCCACCTTAGTGCGGAAAACAACAGCAAAGTCTGTGCCGAGACCGAAGTAACAAACATCATCACAGAAAACGGAAAGACCATCGGCAAAGATTTCGACCTAACCATACTCGAAAGAAAAACTCCAAGCGAAATATTCAAGTTGCAGTAAATGCTCCAATTCATCTCATTAGGCAGTGGCACGAGCGGAAACTCATATCTGCTCATGACCGAAAGCGACAATCTCATGATTGACGCCGGTATCGACATGCCACTGCTCGAACAGCATTTTGAGAATCTTCCCATAAATCTTGCCGACATAAAAAGAGTGCTTATCACTCACGAGCATGTTGATCACGCTAATAGCGCTGGAGAGATCGCCTCGAAATATGGCGTTCCTATCTATGCCACAGTTGCTGTACACGAGGGCATTGAGACAAACCAACGAATAAAAGAAAAAGTTCCTGCCGACAAGAAGATTCCAATCAAGAAGGAAGAAACGCTGCAATTCGGCGACCTGAAGATTACGCCGATAGCCGTTCCTCATGACTGTCCAAGTCACGACAACGTAGGCTACAAGATAGAGCACAACGGCTTGACACTCAGCATAATAACCGACTGCGGATGTATCACGGAGCGCATCGGAGAAATCATCAGCGAGAGCAATTATCTCATCATTGAGTCCAACCACGACAGCGAAATGCTGCAGAACGGCGACTACCCAGAATCATGGAAGCAAAAGATTGCCAGCGGCCTTGGACATCTGTCAAACACTCAGTGCGCAGAAGCCTTGATAAATTACGCAACGCCAGAACTGCGTCACGTATGGCTCTGCCACCTCAGCGAAGAAAACAATCATCCCGAACTGGCACGCAAAACCATTGAAGGGGAGTTGCGTCAGTACGGCATCATTGCAGGCAAGGATTTCCAGCTTGATGTGCTCAAGAGAAAGCTGCCAAGCGAAATCTTCGACCTCCAATAAACACTATCATACAACACATGAAAAGATTCTTATCCATAACAACGCTGTTTCTTGCAGTTGCTATATGCGCCTTCTCACAGGAAACTACAGGAGCAATACTGCCGCCTGTTGACTCTACGACTGTCATGTTGATCCCTGATACCACTGCCATTGCAGTTCCTCAGAAAAAGGGCTTTCTGGCAGAATGGTGGCACAGCCTCATCAACGGCAATGAGGACAAGACTTTTGAAAAAAAGGCAGACATCTCCTTTGCCTTTGCACCATACTATTCACAAGAGTCAAGTTTCGGCATCGGCGGACAGCTCAGCGCACTCTATCGACTCGACCGCAAAGATTCCCTCATGCAGCCATCAGACCTCACTCTCATGGCAGGAGGTTCGATAAACGGCACTTACAGCGTGGGACTTCAGGGACACATCAACTGGACCCGCGGCCATCGCATGAACTACACTCTTGAGTTTCTGAGTCAGAGCCGAGACTTCTGGGGCATAGACTACAACAGCTGCGTAAACAATCCCTCCACGAAGGTTCGCTTCAACCGAATAAATGTCAGTGCTGACCACGAGATGCGCTTTGCCGGAAACTGGTTTTGGGGAGCAGCCATACGCATGAAATACGGCGCAATAGAGAAACTTGAGAACAAGGAATATATCCAGAACCAGGACACAAAGGGATTCTTTACCGGTTTTGGTCTCAGCATCGTATATGACACGCGCGACTTCATACTCAATCCGAAAAAGGGCATGATGTTCATGCTGCGCCACATATACTACCCTAACAAACTTGGCACCAACGATTACGACATTGGCTATACTACAGCACAGTTCAACTTCTATCATCCTCTTTGGAAAGACGCCATAATGGCTTACGACCTCTTTGCCGAGACAAACATCTCCGATGGAGAATTGCCATGGCAGATGCGCGAACAGATATGCTATGACGACCGCCGCATGAGAGGTTACTACTCTGGCAGCTACATGGACAACAACCAGGTCTGCGCGCAGGCAGAAATCCGCCAGCACATCTACAAGCGTTTCGGATGCGTGGCATGGGGTGGCGTCGGAACCTTTTTCAAGACCTTTGAGACTTTCAACGCACGACAGTACTTACCTAACTACGGTGTCGGACTACGCTTTGAGATGAAGAAGAACACGAACCTCCGAATGGACTTCGGATTCGGTCGTGGAGCATCGAGTATAATCTTCAATTTCGGAGAAGCTTTCTAACCATAATTTGATAATTCGAAATATCGAAGAATCGGTAAATCGAAAAAACTTACCAACAATGAAAAAAATCCTATTCATCCTTTCTGCATTGGCTTCCCCTTCGGCCGCCTTCCTTTGGTTCTGCATTCTGCATTCTGCATCATCTTTTGCACAGAAAACCGTCAATCAGAATGAACAGCTTTATACAATCCAGTCGGACAACTGCGTGATGACCGTTGATGCCAACAACGGCGGAAAGATTATCTCGCTGAAATGTGACGGCAAGGAACTCATCGCACAGCACGCAAAGAGTCAAGGTCAAGACCCAAGTCAAGGTCAAAGACCGATGCGTTGGGAAAATCCTAACGACTTCGGCTCAACATTCTGGCCTGCACCACAGAGCGAATGGAACTGGCCTCCTATTGCCACTTACGACAGCAAGCCTTACGCAGCATCAATGGACAAAAGCAGTGTGAAGCTCACGAGCGACAAGGATGCAAAATATCCTTACGTTTTCACCAAGATCTACACTCCACTCGGCAAAGGTGCTTTCCAGATAGAATACATCATTGAGAATGCTAGCGACAAGGAGGTTAAGGTTGCTCCTTGGGAAATCACTCGCGTGCCAAGCGGTGGCTTTATCTTCTGCGATGCTCCCGAGATTTATCCTACTACGGAGATGACATACACGACAGAGATGGGATGGCAGTGGATTCAGTTCATTGCCAAGCGTCAGAACCGCAAGACATTCGCCGACTGCAAAGGATGGCTCGCTTTCGCCAACGACGGGCTTCTCTTCGTGAAGCAGTTCCCTGACATCACTTCGCAGGAAGCAGCTCCTGGCGAGGAAGACTTTGAGATTTATTTCAACCAAGGCCAGACTTACACTGAAATCGAGAACCAAGGCAAATACGCAACTCTCGCACCTGGCGAAAAGACTTCATGGACTGTGAAATGGACCGTGAAATCCATTGATCCTAAAGCAACAAAGACTGAGTTGAAAGCACTCATGGAAGCTATCATAAGAAAATAGTACAGAAACGCGAAAAATTTTACGCAATATATCTTATTTTTGCAAAAATAGTTGTAACTTTGCCGCCGAATACAAAAAACTAACCTCAAACAGAATATGAAGAAAATCGTATTGATTCTCCTCGCTGCAACGCTCTGCACGGGCGCATTCGCAGCAAAAAAGAAAAAGCAGACTCCAGCAAAGCCTGTCCTCACTCAAGCTGAGTACAACGCTCGCGGCGAACAGATCGTGAAGGAAGCCATCGGCAAGCTCACTCTCGCAGAGAAACTTGCACAGCTTCAGTCGGGTTCAATCTATCTTATTGAGCAGATGTCTGACGCAGAAGGTAACCTCTTTACAGACTCTCTCAAGAAGTATTACCCTAACGGTTTGGGACTCATGAACATTGACTTCGCTCTCAGCAAGACTCAGGAGCGCTATGTCCGTCAGCTAAACTCCCTCAAGGCTTACAACGCTTCACTTCCCCACTCTATTCCAATCCTCTTCATCGGTGAAGGTCTCCACGGACTCATGGGCAACAACGCTACTGTCTTCCCACAGGCCATCTCTCTTGGTTGTTCGTTCGACACAGCGATGGTGAAGAAGGTTTACGATGTGACTGCCCTCGAAGCTCACTCTCGCGGTATCAACATGTTCTTCTCTCCTATCCTCGACCTCGCTCGCGAACCTCGTTTCGGACGTATCGAAGAGATGTATTCTGAAGACCCTTACCTCTGCGGTGCTCTTGGCTCTCAGGCTGTTCGCTCTTTCCAGAAGATGGGTAGCAACGGCGAACTCTACATGGCAGCAACGCTCAAGCACTATATGGGTCACGGTCAGGTGGAAGGCGGACGCAACGTGGCTGCTTATCCAGGCAACTACAACGACCTTCTCAACAATCACGCCCTTCCTTTTGAGATGGCTATCAAGGCTGGAACAGCTTGCGTGATGCCTGCTTACAACGATGTTTGCGACATTCCTGTAACCGTCAACAAGTTCATGCTTCAGGACATTCTCCGCGGCAAACTCGGTTTCAAGGGTGCAGTAATCTCTGACCAGAACGCAGTTGATGTTGTGAACACAGTCAACCATATCGCACCTTCTCTTCAGGCTGCTGCCGAAATGGCTATTCAGGCAGGTATTGATGTTGACATCATCGGTGCTGAAGGTACTTACCAGATGCTCAAGGAATCTGTTGAATCTGGTCGCGTGCCAATGTCAGTCATCGACAACGCTCTCTATAATGTCTTCATGGTGAAGTATCGTCTCGGACTCTTTGACGAGGACAAGCCTGCTGACATGAAGTATATGCAGTCGGTTAACAACTGCGCTGAGCATAAGGCTGTTGCTCGTGAGGCTGCTCAGAAGACAATGGTTCTCCTTGAGAACGACGGCATTCTCCCTCTCGATGGCAGCAAGAAGCTTACTATTGCCGTTATGGGTCAGAACGCAACAGAACTCCCTTACGGTGGTTATACAGCAGAACCAAAGTTCCCTGGCGTGACAATTCTTGACGGTATCAAGAACTATGCCAAGGGCAAGAACATCGAGGTTCTCTACTCTCTCGGTTGCCAGTACAGTATGACTCCTGGCCAGTGGTGGGGCAACAACAATAACGACCTCCAGACAAAGGAAGTCAACGACCAGCTTCTCAAGGAGGCTATCGAGGTTGCGAAGAAGGCAGACGTGGTTGTTCTCTGCGTTGGCGAGAACGAAAGCTTCTGTCGCGAGGCTTGGGGCGAAATCTTCCACGTAGGCGACCGTGACGACCTCCACATGCTCGGCTATCAGGATGAGTTCATCGAGGCTATCAAGAAGGTTGGCAAGCCTGTAGTGACAATGGTCACTGGCGGTCGTCCTCTCCTTCTCAATAATGCTAAGGCAAACTCAAACGCTCTCGTTCAATGCTTCTACATCGGCGAGGAAGGTGGTAATGCAGCAGCAGACCTTCTCTTCGGCGAAAAGAACTTCGAGGCTAAGCTTTCTGTTTCCATGCCACGCTCTACAGGTTCTCTTCCTTGCTACTACAACCGCAAGCCAAACCGCTTCCGCTCTTACATCTACGAGCCAACAGAGGTTGACGAGCACTGTCTCTATCCTTTCGGCTACGGCAAGAGCTATTCTACATTCGAGGTTTCTGCTCCTACAGCAAGTAAGGCAAAGTATTCTTCTGACGAAGAGATCAAGATCTCATGCAACGTAAAGAACACTTCTGCAAAGGATGGCGCTGAGGTTGTCCAGCTCTACATCCACGACGAATATTCAAACAGCGTTCGCCCAGTTAAGGAGATGCGCGGTTTCCAGAAGGTTTACCTCAAGGCTGGCGAATCAAAGGATGTTGAGTTCACACTCTGCAAGAACGACCTCATGTACTACGACTCAACCCTCAACAAGGTCTTCGAGCCAGGCGACTTCAAGATCATGGTCGGAAACAGCAGCGTGAATGTAAAGGACTGCATGATAACTGTGGAATAAAGACCACCCAAAAGCCCACCCAAGCCCTCCCGAAGGGGAGGGATGTTTTAATAGTTTTGTAGGGCTGTAGATTATTCACTAATAAAAACTCCCCGAATCAGAGAAAACAACTCCGATTCGGGAGTTTTTTGCATAAAAGTGCCGTTTTGACAGCTTTTTACATAAAAATCACATCGCAAATGCACTTTTTTTCATAGGTATGACACGATTTGTCACACCCTTAGTTGTACCTTTGCACCCAGAAAATCGTAAACCATAAATCAGTAAATCGTAAATTTCAAAGATGAACGTCATCAAAAAATATATCTGGCTCCTACAGAAACTCCAACAATACGGAGAACTGACACAAAAGGATTTTGACCGTCTTTGGCAAAACAGCACCCTCAGCTATGGCAAGCCTTTGGACTCACGCAACTTCCATCGTTGGAAAGAAGCTGCTGAAGACTTGTTTTCCGTTGACATAGAGTGTGTCTGTTCACAGGGTCAATACAGATACCGCATCAAGAGAAACAGCAATGATGAGGTAACAAACTGGCTGCTTCACACCATGACTGTCAGCAACCTTTTGGAAGAGTACAAGGGACAGAACGACTCTATCATCCTGGAGAAAGTGCCTTCTGGCGAATCGCATCTGGGAACTATTCTCGATGCCATTAAATCTGGTAAGCAGCTTATGGTTACATATCACAACTTCCACCGCGAGGAAGCCAACCCTCCAGCTTTGGTGAATCCTCTCTGCGTGAAACTGTCCGACAGGCGCTGGTATGTGCTTGTTGACTTTGCCGAAAAGGAAAACTACCGCCGTGTCATGGCGTTGGATAGGATTGTTCGCATTGAACTGCAACACACATCCTACACCATGCCCGGGAACTTTGATGCAAAGACGTATTTCAATGACAGCTACGGCATTACGGTCATGTCAGACGTTCCTACGGAAACCGTTGTGCTGAAAGTGCCGGCATCATCTGCACCATATCTCAGGGCATTGCCTTTCCATCCCTCACAACGGGAGACACGAAAGGAAGGAGACTTCGTATTCATGGAGTATCGTCTGAAAATCACCGACGAACTAGCCTTCGCATTGCTGAGACATGCAGTAAGAAGCGAGATAGTGGAACCTGCCTCACTTCGTGAGAAGGTAAAGGAACTCGCAAGACAAATAATCGATAAACATAACCTCTAAACAAAATCTTAATTATGGAAAAAGTTTTCAAGCCAGAGTTTGATGGCAAGGGTATCTGGATGTATTGGCCAGACGACAACGCAAGAATGTTCAAGGAAAATGTGGAAAAGGGCTTTATGGCATGTGGTCTTCCTAATCCGAACATTGATCTTGGCGACCTCAATCAGATTGGTGTAAGAAGAATCAAGGCTACCGTTGATGCTGAGTACGGCAAGCCAAATCCTGCGGCAGTAAAGCTGATGACAGACATCTACCACAGAGTTGACATAGGAGATCTCGTCATTGCACGCAACGGCTTTGACGCCATCGTTGGCATTGGCATCGTTACAAGCGACTATTACTATGACGAAGAGCAGCCGCTGTTCAATCATTGCCGCAAAGTAGAATGGATAAACACTGACACTTGGACGTTTCCTGAAGAACTGAAACGCGATGGTAAGTGGCACAGGGTAACGCTCATCGATCAGCACTATCGCTATATCGCAGAGGAACTGATCACCGCCATCTGCGAGGGCAAGAGCGAAGAGGAGTGAAGAGCGGCAATCAGTAGCATGAATCTTGAAGAAATGAAGTCACAAAGTCCAAAGCATAGTAGTTCGCACACCAGTGGCACAAGCACCCACAAAGCATTCATGGATGCTGCCAGGCAATATCAAGAATCCATTGTCCGTCAGTGGAGCAAGCAGTTTGGCGGCGAATGCATATGGGACGAGCGTCCTAACCATGGCGTGTGGTTGAAGGATGAGTACGCTCTGAAAGGACTTGTCTTCTATGAGGGCTTTCGCGATGAGATAATGGGCTTGTATCGTGCCGGTCACACAAAGATCGGCATGAACCTGCTCAACAACGCCCTTAGAAGCGAGCATATCCCGTACAACATGTTCTTCCCGATGATGAAGAGGCAGAACAAGCTTGCCACAAAAGGTTTCTTCAACGAGCTGCTTGGCACTGACGGCATAGCCGAAATCCTTGATGTCAAGATAGAGCATGCTCCAAAGCCTCCAAGAAACTACTTGAACGACGGAACATCGTTTGACGCTTTCGTACACTACAAGCACAAGGACGGCAGCAAGGGAGCCATCGGCATAGAGATGAAATACACCGAGCGCGAATACACGATTGGCGATACGGAATACAGGAACACTCATGACGAATCCGGGAACGTAAGGCTTTGCCATCATTATGAACGGGCAACACGCGGTTCCGGCTATTATGTTCCGAACAGCGACGCGCTACTCGTCACTGACAATCTCCGACAGATTTGGCGCAACCATATCCTTGGAGCGTCCATGGTATTGCATGGTGACATCCGCCATTTCTCTTCCGTCACCATCTTCCCCGATGCCAATCCGCACTTCCACGAAGCGGCTGCGGAGTATCGCAAGGTACTGACGGACAAAGGCTTGTCGACATTCTTCATCTTCACATACGAGAAGATGTTTGAGGTCCTTACCCACCATTTCCGCACACCAGAGCACCTCGCATGGATTGACTATCTATACAAGCGCTACCTCTTCGGCGCAGAAATGCCAAAGGTTACTCCAATAGCAGCAAGTGAAGATGCGAAGGATGGTTTCCTTTCTGCAAACATAAAAACGGATTTCATAGGCAAGACAACTGCCATGCCTGTAGCGAAGACGCTGAATCGTGGCGTCTCCCAGGCGCTGATAGATGCATTCAAAGACAGCCCTATCCATGCACTCTATAAGCAGCATACTGACGAGCTGATGATCTGTATTCGCAACAATTACATTAATGTATATTATCGTTTGAATAACATCGCAGAAGTTCGTCTTGTAGGCAATGGTGAAATCAGTTGCGGCATACATCCGTATTTTCTCAGAAGAAACGAGAAGCACAATGTCATTCTTACTGGACAAGAGATACAACGACAGATAGTTGACCGTTACGAGGAAATAAAGCATCTTGCAGAGAACAAGAAAAACACTACGCTGGAAAAGGTCTCGCAGCAGAAGCTTGTCATGCAGAACAACGCCAGTCCTTCTTCTAAATGGTTCTGTGTGGATGTTGAGTGGACACGCTCTTTCAACAATCAGGCGGAAAAGGATTCGTGCATGTCTTCTCGCATGGACATCATAGCAATTTCAAAGGAAGCGCCTCATCTGGTAGCAGTCATAGAACTCAAGTACGGAAGCAAGTCGCTCGACGGAAGTGCTGGCGTGATGAAGCATATACAGGACTTCAAGACGCTCAAGGAAGGCAGCACGCACAATGGCACTCGCATAGATTATTACGACGGCATGTGCACCGACATCTGCAACATTCTTGAGGCATACGACGCTTTGGATATAGAGTTGCCGGATTCACTGAAGCGACTCACCAAGGAGCAATTCTCTACGGCTCCCGAGTTCTACATAATGACAATGAACAACAATGCAGCATCTTCCCGCGGTTTTTCTCCAAAGCAGACCATGGCAGCCTACCTGTTCTCCCCGAACAGCAGGTACTACAACGCATGGGGTTGCCGCCGACCTGCACGCCATAACGTCCAGGACAACCTTGGGATAAACGTGTTGGATTCATCATCAGCTCTACCAGTGACCTTTATATTCTCAAGACAGGAAGCTTCAAACGTATTCATCAATGATATATTGGAAGACGTCAGCCACGAGATTATTCGTCCGAAAGAAAGCACATATCCGCATGGCAACACAACGAAGGGAACTGGCACCTCAGTCTATTTCCCCAAGAAGGAAGAAAAGTCCTGCACCAATATCTTCGCCTATATCATTACCGCATTGGCATTACTCGCATTGCTACTTTTCTTTATGCTTTGACAATTCATAAGCCTCAAGCATCAAATGACGCTTGAGGCTTTTTTAAATAGCGCAACCCAAATCGTTAAACTACAAATGGACTAGTTATAGAGAAATTGCCATAAAAACTTGCAAAGGTCAGGATAATCCTTACCTTTGCAGTGACAATAAAAAAGAATGCCTTTCTAATAAAAGGCCGAAACGAACGAAGGAGATACCCTTCGTTGTTTCGTTATGTTCTGAGGTCAACCTTTTTTATGACTAACTTGAAAACGAGTCAACTTAATTCATCAATAATCATCAAAAACAGTCAACCCGTTTTATAAATAAGCCTAAAAGTAGTCAACTTAAATCGTTAAACTACACAACTAAAATAGTTAAACTACAGTTTCCCATGTTTCCTTATGCAAGAAGGAAAGTTGTCATCCACGGTGGGAAAGTTTTACTTCGTAGGGAAGGAAACTTTTCCTTGCCCTAAAGAAATGTCAAGGAACTTTCCTGGGGCTAAAACAAGGCCGGGAGAAATCATAACCCAAATAATTCATGAAAATATAGTTTTTTTTGCGCAAAACCCTACATACCCTGCATAGAATCGCAGAAATTCCCTGTGTTTATCGGCATTCTCGGGCTATGCAAGGTTTATGTAGGGTGCATGAAGGGTAATTTTGCCTACATGGAATTCGGCATGACATAAGACTACCCAAAATGCCACTTTCAGCGTCGTTCTTTGTCACTTTGTAGGGCAAGGATTTCCGAGCCGTCCACCAGCCTCTTGCACCTTTTCATTAAGAAAATTGTGAGGAAAACATTTTTTCCATTATTTTTCTTTGGTTATTTGCCTGAAAACATTTACTTTTGCAGCAGAAAATCAGTAAATTAGGTTTCAATGGTTTCAACTGGTTCAATGGTTTCCATGAAACTTCTGAAACTTTTTGAAACCAATAAAATTCGCAAATACTCTAATATGACATTAATCGACGGAAAAGCAACTGCAACTGCCATCAAGGCTGAGATTGCAGAGGAAGTAAAGGAAATAATGGCTCGCGGCGGCAAGCAGCCTCACCTCGCAGCCATTCTCGTTGGTCACGATGGTGGCTCTGAGACTTATGTAAAGAACAAGGTTCTCGCGTGCGAGGCGTGCGGATTCAAGAGCACGCTGATACGCTACGAGGACGACATCACTGAGGAAGAACTTCTCAAGAAGGTGGACGAGCTGAACAACGATGATGACGTGGACGGATTCATCGTGCAGCTCCCATTGCCAAAGCACATCGACGAGCAGAAGGTTATCGAGGCTATCGACTACAGGAAGGACGTTGACGGCTTCCACCCAATCAACGTTGGCCGCATGGCTATCGGTCTTCCCTGCTTCATCTCTGCCACTCCTCTCGGCATCGTGACTCTCTTGAAGCGCTACAACATCGAGACTTCGGGCAAGAAGTGTGTCGTGCTCGGTCGCTCAAACATAGTAGGCAAGCCAATGGCTCAGCTCATGATCCAGAAGCAGTATGGCGACGCAACAGTAACTGTTTGCCACTCTCGTTCAAAGACTCTCAAGGAGGAATGTCGCGAGGCAGACGTCATCATCGCAGCTATCGGTCAGCCGGGCTTCGTAACAGCAGACATGGTGAAGGATGGCGCCGTGATAGTTGACGTTGGCACAACTCGCGTTCCTGACGCGACACGCAAGAGCGGCTTCCGTCTCTCAGGCGACGTTGACTTCGAGAACGTTGCTCCAAAGTGCAGCTTCATCACTCCTGTTCCTGGCGGCGTAGGTCCAATGACCATCTGTTCGCTTATGAAGAATACACTCGCAGCAGGAAAGAAGGAATACTATAATTAGACGATTGGACGATTGGACGATTTTATGATTTGTTGATTTAATCGTCCAATCGTCTAATCATCAAATCATCAAATGACACCATGGAAATCGCACTTCAATCTCTCGACTGGGTTATCCTGATCGGCTATTTCGTAATATTGCTCGGCATCGGCATCTGGGCAAGTAGCAAACGCAAGAAGGGCAGCAGCCTTTTCCTTGCAGAAAAGAGTTTGCGCTGGCATCACATTGGCTTCTCTATGTGGGGAACGAATGTTGGTCCGTCGATGCTCATCGCATCCGCAAGTGCCGGATATCTGTCGGGAATAGGCTCAGGCAATTATGCTTGGTACGCCTTCATTCTCATAGCCTTGCTTACTTTCGTCTTTATTCCAAAGTATCTTGGCTCAAACATCTCCACGCTGCCTGAATTCATGGGCAAGCGTTTCGGCGAAAAGACACGAAACATCCTTGCATGGTACACCATCGTGACGGTCGTAATCTCATGGCTTGCACTGCAACTTTTCGCTGGCGGCAAGCTCCTTGAGCAGTTCTTCAACATCCCAATATGGGCTTCGGCGCTGATCCTGCTATGCCTTTCGGCATTCATCTCCATGCTCGGCGGCTTGAAAGCATTGGCATATACGAATGTTTATCAGATGGTTCTGCTCATCGTGGTGAGTGCCACGCTGACGATTGTCGGCATAAACAAGGTCGGCGGCTTGCAGGCTTTGTACAACGGCGTGCCGGAAGACTTCTGGCACTTGTGGCGTCCGAACGACGACGCGATGTATCCGGCAGTGCCACTCTTCCTCGGTTATCTCGTGAGCGGAGTGTGGTTCTGGTGTACTGACCAGAGCATGGTTCAGCCTGTCCTTGCTGCTCGCTCGATAGAGGAAGGTCAGAAGGGAACCAACTTCACCGGTTGGCTGAAGATTCTGGACGTGTTCCTCTATATCGTCCCTGGCATAATTTGCTACGTGATGAGCAAGCAAGGTTTGATTGGCGGCAACGGTGCTCCGGAACTTGCAGACAAGGCTTACATGACACTCGTGATGAACCTCTTCCCTATCGGCATGGTCGGCCTTATTTTTGCCATACTGACAGCGGCTCTCGTCTCAACAATCGGCTCTGCGCTGAACGCCCTTTCCACAGTGTTCACGATGGACATCTACTGCAAGAGCCACCCAGAAGCTCAGGGCGAACAGATTGTAAAGACGGGAAGAATAGTGACCGTCGTTGGCGGCATCATCTCAATTGCCATAACGATAGCCATCTACAACATCAAGGGCATTGACTTCTTCAACATCTTCCAGTCCGTACTCGGCTTCATCGCTCCGCCAATGGCTGCCGTGTTCCTCATGGGAGTGTTCTGGAAAAAGACGTCTTCGCTTGCAGCAAACTTCGCCCTTACAGCGGGCACAATAATAAGCATCGGAACAGGAATCCTCTATCTCTGGGTTCTTCCTCCATCTGAAGGCTACAACTTCTGGCCACACTTCATGCTGCTTTCCTTCGTACTTTGCCTGCTTCTCATGGTTTGCATGGTGATTATCAGCATGATAGATAGCAAGTCGGAACGTCTCTCTATTGACTATGGCAACGTGGAACACAAGACCACAACGACGGTCAAGGCGCTTTGGGCTACACTCGCAGCGGTAATGATTTTCCTCTATTGGTTCTTTAATTAGACGATTGGACGATTGGATGATTTGTTGATTTAATCGCTTAATCAGCAAATCGCAAAATCAGCAAATGAAACCATGATCCAAGATCTTGCACTCATACTTATTGTCGCAGCCATCGTGACGTTGCTCTTCAAGAAACTGAAGCAGCCGGTGGTGTTGGGCTACATTGTTGCCGGTTCCCTTATCAGCGACAAGATGCCTTACATGCCAAGCGTCATCGATGAAAGCCATTCTGTGGAAGAATGGGCTGAGATTGGCGTGATGTTCCTCATGTTCTGTCTTGGCCTTGAATTCTCCATCAGGAAGATTCTGAAGCAAGGAATGGCTCCCGTGAAAGCTGCTCTGATAACCATCGCCGCGATGCTTACGCTGGGCATTGGCGTGGGAAAGATGTTCGGATGGAGTGACATGAACTGCATTTTCCTTGGAGGTATGCTGGCGATGAGTTCCACAACAATCATCTATAAGGCTTTCGACGACCTTGAACTCCACGGCTATAAATTCGCTTCGATGGTGATGAGCGTGCTGATTCTTGAGGACATCTTCGGCATCGTGATGATGGTTGTGCTGCAAACGATTGCCGGCGGCACTACGGAAGATGGCTCAATAATCAACAGTCTTGTTGGCATCATGCTCTTTCTCATGCTGTCGTTCGGCATCGGACTGATGCTCATTCCCGCTGTCTTCAAACGTATCAGGAAACTTGCCACGGCAGAAACCCTTCTCATTGTCTCGCTCGGTCTCTGCTGCACAATGGCTTTCATAAGCACAAAACTCGGATTCAGCGCCGCCTTGGGTGCTTTTCTTATCGGCTCCGTAATTTCGGAAACGCCTGAGGTTGAGAAGATTAACAAAGTCGTAGAACCGGTAAAGAATCTGTTTGGAGCCGTTTTCTTCGTATCCGTCGGAATGCTCGTTGACCCTATTATTCTGATAGATTATGCCCTTCCGATTGTAGTTCTCGTTCTTGCAATAATAATCGGTCAGGCTGTTTTCGGAAGTTTAGGTTATTTCATTAGTGGAGAGACACTTAAGTCTTCCATGAGATGCGGTTTCTCAATGGCACAGATTGGCGAGTTTTCTTTCATCATCGCCACCCTCGGACTCTCTCTTGGCGTGATCTCGGATTTCATTTATCCGGTTGTCGTAGCCGTCTCTGTCATCACAACATTCCTCACTCCGTACATGATTCGCGCGGCAATTCCTGCTTACAACATACTGGAGAAACTGCTGTCTGAGCGAGTCTTGCAGTGGGCTAACAATCGCAACACAGAAAACAAGCTATTCATACGCAACAAACGTATTGAGGCTCTGGACAGGAAAATAAAAGAAAAGACAGCAAAACTTGCCAACAGATTCTATCTGCAATCAAAGATAAACGCGGGTTCACTGCCGAAGAATGTTCACAAAATAATGAATCGCGACCTTTACATCACGGCATTCACCGTGCCGGAAGACTCGCGATGGATGGGCAGAACACTGATGGAAATGCAGCTCGGCACGATTTTCAATGTTCACGTGAGCAGTATTCTTCGCGGAAACAGGCGCATAAACATTCCGTTGGCAAGCGAGATTATTCTACCGGGAGACAGGCTTCAGGTGATAGGCACTGACGATGACCTGGAACCTTTTGCAAAAGCCATCAAAAGTGCTGTCTATGAAAACAATGACAGCATGACAGAAGAAGAGATGGTACTGAAGAAGATTGTCATTGGCGAGAACAGCATTTTCCTCGGAAAAGACTTGATACAACTGAACTTAAGGGAGAAATACAAAGCAATGGTTGTCGGTCTGGAGCGAGGAGAAAAGAAACTTGCGGTGATAGACCCCGATTACAAATTCCAGGAAGGCGACATCATCTGGATTGTTACAGAGAAAGAAAAGGTACAATTCTTCTAAACAATGGAAATAAGAAAAGGCGTAACTCAATGTGAGCTGCGCCTTTTCTACTTGTTGTTTGTTTATTTACCGTGGTTTTATAAAACCGTCTTTGATTGTATTACAATTGTCTGCGTCTATTCAAATTAGTGTCTGCCACCACCGTGAGAGCCGCCACCGTGAGAGCCGCCGAAGCTGCCACCACCATGAGAACCACCACCGAAGCCGCCACCACGAGAACCACCAGAGAAGCTACCACCACGAGAACCACCGAAGCTGCTGCTACCACTTGAGAAGCTACGTGAAGGAGATGAGTTCAAACCACCTGAGCGAATTGACGAAGAGTTGATGCTTGAACTTGAAGAACCATTAGAGCGCATCTGAGAGTTGATGCCATAAGAGCTACGATTACGTGTACTCATTGAGGCTCCGTTGTTCACTCCACGATTGCCTTCAAAGCGACTGCCTGTTCCAATGTTTCCGCGATTGCCTTCTGGACGAACATTTACACTACCGCGATTGCCCTCAGGGCGAGCATTTACACCTGCTCCACCGCGATTGCCATCATGACGATTATTCACGCCTGCTCCACCGCGATTGCCATCATGACGATTATTCACGCCACGGTTGCCTTCATTGCGACCTGAGTGACCATTGTTGCCATCGATGCGACCAGAGTGACCATTGTTGCCACCGATGCGACCAGAATGACCGCCATTGCCATGGTTGTTGAAACCTCCGTGGTTGTTGGCTCCCTTATAGCCGTCTCTCATACCGCGACCATTACCACCTGAACGATGTGCTACACCGTAAGTACGTCCGTGATAGTAGCTACCTCCGTGATGACGCCAAGAGTGACCGCCATGATAAGTATGATAGAACGCTGGACGACCGAAGTAGAAGAATGTACGGTGTGGATAGCGAGCGAAGATGCGGAAGTGCCAGTAGCCGCTGCCCCAATAGAGAGGACGATAGAAATAGAGAGCGTCGCAGAAGTATCTGTACTGCCATTCAGCGAGGATATAGCTCATATCGAGATTGCGGTTTGTCCAGTAAACTCCATAGAGATCAGCCTCTGAGTTGATACCGAGGAGGTAATCAAGGTTTACCTCGTATGCAGCTTCATACTGGTCGTCGGTAAGATTGAGCTCGTAAGCCATCTTATCTGTGAGGAACAAAGCTTGTTCGCGAGCCTGCTCAAAGCTCATTGCATTTGCACCAAGAGTAGTTGCGAAGAATGCTACCAAAGCGAATAATACTTTTTTCATATCTTTGTATTTTTTAAATTAATAATTCTTGTTTAGGGCGTTTCTTTCAAGAAGATTTTGCCATTTTCTTTTGTTTTCTGCTGCAAAGTAAATCATATTTTTTGAATAAAAGTGAGGATTTCCCCTAACTTGGGTGGGATTTTCCCTATTTAAATGCAAAAAGTAAAAAAATATATGTATTTTTGCACCCGATAAAGTAGATTTACACATTAATATATATGATAAAACATCTGTTCGCCATATCTTTGCTTTTTCTTCCCGTTGTGGCTTTTGCCCAATATTTTGACGAGGAAGACGAGGATGAAATTGCAAAAAATGCAAATCTTAAAATAGATATTGAAGCACAAACTTCTTTATCAGACGGAAAAACTCCGCTTTGGCTTAATGCAAACAAGTATGGTCTATCCTCTTTGGAAAAGAGCAACGGTTATCTGCGTGCTTCTGCAATCCATGAAATGAAGCCTTTCGATTCCGAAGAAGAAAAGGCATTTGACTACGCATACGGTCTTGACATTGCCGGTGCTTACGGCTACACGAGCACTCTCGTTATCCAACAGGCTTACGGAGAAGTACGTTGGCTTCGCGGAAAACTCACCGTAGGAAGCAAGAACTGGGGCTTGGAATTGAAGGACAATCAGCTCAGTTCTGGCTCGCAAACGCTAGGCATCAACGCTCGTCCAGTGCCACAAGTAAGGGTTGCTCTCGATGATTTTTGGCCTATCCCTGGCACAAAAGGCATCATAAATTTGAAAGGTCATATTGCTTATGGTAAAATGACTGATAACAATTGGCAGAAGGATTTTACGTTGCAAAAGACCAAATATGTTGAAAATGGTCTTTACCATAGCAAGGCAGGCTACATAAAGTTTGGCAAGGAGTTCAGTGATTTGTCATTCACTGTTGGTGCGGAAATGGTAACCATGTTCGGCGGAACATCACATAATATAGTACTTGGCGACGGTCAAATGCATGATTTTGAGAATGGTTCTGGCATAAAAGCCTTCTGGAATGCTTTCTTGCCAACCAGCAGCGAAGGAGAAGTGAGCGAAACAACCTATCAGAACGTGGCAGGAAACATGCTTGGTTCATGGGTTGCACGCCTTGACTACTCCAATGATTACTGGTCGGGAGCGATATATTTCGACCACTTCTTTGAAGACTTCTCCAGCATGTTTCTCCTTGATTACGATGGTTATGGGGTTGGTGATGAATGGCAAGTGAAGAAAGACCGCCGCTTCTTCGTGTATGATTTAAAAGACATGATGCTCGGATTTGAATGGAAAAAGAAGCTTCCAAGCGTTGTTGATGCTATTGTTCTTGAGTATCTATATTCAAAATATCAAGGCGGTCCAATCTATCACGACCACACCATAACCATTGCGGATCATGTCTGCGGAAAAGATGACTATTACAATAACTACATGCAACCTCCTTACCAGCATTGGGGACAAGTTCTCGGAAATCCGCTTTTTCTCTCGCCAATCTACAATGAAGACAATATTCTTGAAGTGAAGAACAATAGATTTTTTGCCCTTCACCTTGGTATTGGTGGACATATCTCTGATGAATTGAGCTACCGTGTTCTCACTTCATTCCAAGACGCTCTTGGCAGATACGACAAGCCATTCAGCGGTTACAAGAAAAACCTTAACTTCATGGCAGAAGCTACTTATAAGCTTCCTAAGCATTGGCATGTGACAGCAGCTCTTGGTCTTGACCGAGGTAATGTTCACGGCAATAATACGGGAGCACAAGTCACTGTTCGTAAAACAATCTACAAATAATCATCATGCTTAAGAAATCACTCGTCACATTATCAATAATCACAGCATTAGTCTTTGCACTATGCTCATGTACTCTTGAAACCTCAAACAATGGAGATTTAGACGGAGCATGGCATCTGCTCGCCATAGACGACAAACCTGTGGAGCAGCACCCTGACCTATATTGGAATTTCCAAAACAAACTCCTTGAACTGACAGACAAAAGTACAGATTGCGGCGTATTCCTGTTGCGATTCTCCCACAAAGACGGTAAACTTTTGCTCTCTGATCCATATATTTACGACCGTGATAATGGAGACAAGCCAATGGAAGAAGCTACCTCACTTCAGCCTTTTGGCATATATAACATGAATGAAACATTTGAAGTAATCAGCCTTTCACACTCAAGAATGACTCTTAAGTCTGCAAACGTAAAACTTGATTTCCGTAAATTCTAAAAGCCACCGTTCTCAACGATTCTGCGTTGTGGGTAAATAAACTATTACATGAGAACAATAACCCTTACACTCTCACTCCTCATTCTCGCTACTTTTTCATATGCAGCGCCAAAGAAGGAAGTCTACATACCAATGGACTTCTCCACTTGCGGTTATCACGCATCGGAGAAGGCAATTCCACATGTCCCTGCAGTTTACACAATTCCTATCTCAAATCCAGAATATATTCAGCAGGCTATCGACAAGCTTGCATTGGAGAAGCCAGACAAACAAGGCTTCCGTGGTGCTATTAACCTTCTGGCTGGCGAATATCACATAACAGAACCTATCCGTATTTCTGCTTCAGGAATCGTCATTCGCGGTGCAGGAAAATCGGCAACAAAGATTGTAAAAGATGGCGTTGACCGCGGTGCAGCGATATACATCGAAGGCGGAAACTCTGTTCTTTCAAATGAAACTTTGTATGTTTCTGACCAGAAAGTGAAAGCTGGCAGCGCAACTCTCTCGCTCTCATCAGCAGCCAATCTAAAGGTTGGCGACCGCATTGCAATCTCTCGTCCTTCCACAAAAGAATGGATTCAATCCATAAAGATGAACGATTTCGGAGGCGGATTGGACTACACTGGTTGGAAAGCTGGAGACATAGATGTCGTTTGGCATCGCACCATAACAAACATTTCTGGTAATCAGATTACTCTTGATTCACCAATAACAACGACGCTTGACTCACAATGGGCAAAGAGTTTCGTGCAGAAAATAACTTCATCTGCAGCAATATCTGAATGTGGCGTTGAGAACCTTACTATTGAAAGTGCTCCTGATGCTGGTGGTAACACCCTCACCGGCGAAGACCATTGTTGGGATGGCGTTTGGATTGAAAATGCTTCCGATTGTTGGGTTCGCGCAGTTGATTTCAACGGACTAGCCGGTTCTGCTGTCAATCTGCAGAGAAACACCCAGCGAATAACCGTAGAAGACTGCATAGCAGACAAACCTCTTTCAGAAGTTGGAGGTTGGCGTCGCTGTGTTTTCACTACTCGTGGAGAGCAAAACCTCTTCCAACGTTGTATCTCTCGTCAGGGCATCCATGACTTCTCTGCGGGTTTCATCGCTGCTGGACCTAATGCATTTGTGCAATGCGAAGGTGAAGATGCACTAAGTTTCTCAGGAAGCGTTGGTGCATGGGCTAACGGTGTACTTTTTGACATTGTAAACATAGAAGGCAACGATCTTGCTTTCAAGAATCTTGAGCAGTTCCGCACTGGCACTGGTTTCAATGCCGCAAACTCAATGTTCTGGCAATGCACAGCTTCTACCATCTGGTGCTACTCACCAGACGAAGACAACAAGAACAGCGGTCATGGCTGTTGGGCTACGCTTACAGGTAACGGAGAATGGACTTCAAGCAACGATCATGTTAGTCCTCGCAGTCTTTTCTACGCCCAGTTGAAAGAGCGCTGTCCGGAATCCACAGTAAAGCCTTACATACTTGAACGCAATACAAACGCTTCAAGTTCACCAACTGTAGAGCAAGCTGCAGAACTTGCTCAAGAATCTCTCACAACTCCTCGTCTCACTCTTGAAGCTTGGCTTGATTCCGTTGCAGCAAAAAATACGCTTGAATCCGCTTCTGCCCAAGATGCAACAGTTTCTGTTTTCTCTCCAGCCAAAAACAAGAAAACCTCAAAGTTAAAGTCAGAGTCAAAGTCTAACAAAGCCACCGTTTCAGATGCGTCTGCTTATAATCTCTCCCACCTCATCCCTCTCGGCAAGGAATACAGCATCACTTGGTGGAACGGCCGCACAAAAGACAGCAATCGCTTCAAGACAACGACCAAGTTCTCCCCTACCCGCTTTGTTCCAGGACGTGAAGGCTACGGCTGGACAGATCGTCTTGACTCACTCGTTGACTATCTCGCAGCCAACAATTATCAGTCCCTTTACCATAACTACGGTCTTTGGTATGACATTCGCCGCACAGATCATGAACGCGTAAAGCGTGCCGATGGCTCTGTGGAAGCACCTTTCTACGAGCAACCCTTCGCTCGCTCTGGGCAAGGCAAAGCGTGGGATGGTCTCTCTCAATATGACCTCATGAAGCCTAATCTTTGGTATTGGCATCGCCTCCGCACCTTTGCAGAGAAAGCCCTTCCTAAAGGCATCTTCCTTTTCAACTGCCACTACTTCCAGCACAACATCCTTGAAGCCGGTGCTCATTGGGTTGACTGTCCATGGCGTCCTGTCAATAACATCAATTACGAAGCAGCAGCTGTTCCTGAAGCGTTCGCTTCTGCACAAAAAACATCTGCTTCTCTCCTCTCTTCCGACGGCGCTTCAGCGTCTTCATCAGCCGCATCTTCTCTTCCTGAGCCAGTTCCTTTCACTGGCGACAAACGAATCTTCATCGCAGAGCAGTTCTACGACATCTCAAATCCTGTCATGGCAAAATATCATCGCAACTACATCCGCATGTGCCTTGACCAGACAAAGGAAAACCCAAACATTGTTCAGTTCCTGAGTGAAGAATACACTGGTCCAGAACATTTCATGCGCTTCTGGTTAAAGACTATCAAGGAATGGCAGGAAGAAACTGGCCACGATGTCAACGTTGCGCTCTCTTGCACAAAGGATGTTCAGGACGCAATTCTCAACGATACAGAACTTTCAAAGATTGTTGACATAATAGACATCCGTTATTGGCACTACAACACAAAGGAATGTTGGGCACCTAAGGGCGGACAGAACCTTGCTCCACGCCAGCACATGCGTCAATGGAAAAAAGGAAATGTTGGCAAAGAGGAAGTACAACGCGCCATAACAGAATACCAGCAGCGCTATCCGGACAAAGTTGTCATCTACAATGCCGAAGGAAAATAAACAAACATCCATGTTAATATCCACGGCAATTGCCATTCCCACCTGTCACTGTTCTCGGCGCTTCACCGCCGAGCCTTATAATAATATATGAAAAAACTACTCGGAAATACTCTCGACGAATTAAAGGAAATAGCAAAATCCCTCGGAATGCCAGCCTTCACTGGTGGACAGATAGCGAAGTGGATTTACGAAAAGCGTGTCACTTCTATCGACGAGATGACCAATATCTCGAAGCAGAACCGCGAGAAACTTGCTGCGGAATACGAGGTTGGTTTCCTTCCTCCTTGTGATGCCCAATATTCAAAGGACGGCACTATCAAATACCTATTCCCTGTCAGCACCACAAAGGCAGACCTTCCCCCTTCTGCCACAGTTCCCGAAGATTCATCTTCGGTCGTTCTCCCCACCGCTCCCAACGCTTCTCCGTCGGGCGCTCTAACCGTTGAAACCGTCTTCATCCCCGACCACGACCGCGCCACTCTCTGCGTATCGTGCCAGGTGGGCTGCAAGATGAACTGCCTTTTCTGCCAAACCGGAAAACAAGGCTGGCAAGGCGACCTTACCACAGCAGACATTCTCAACCAGATTTTCGCACTTCCTGAGCACGACCGTCTCACGAACATCGTGTTCATGGGACAAGGCGAGCCAATGGACAATCTTGACGCCGTACTCAAGGCAACAGAGATTCTCAAGGCTCCTTGGGGCTTGGCGTGGAGCCCGAAGCGCATAACGGTAAGTTCTGTCGGCATAAAGAATAAGCTCAAGCGTTTCCTTGACGAAAGTGATTGCCATGTTGCCATCTCAATGCACACGCCAATCCACGAGCAGCGTCAGCAACTGATGCCAGCAGAGAAAGCAATGCCTATAGAAGAAGTTGTAGAACTTCTCCGACAATATCCGGCATTCCTGTTTCGTCAAGATGCTGATACAACAAAGCAACGCCGCCTTACATTCGAATACACAATGTTCCGAGGCGTCAACGATTCCATCACACATGCAAAGGAAATCCTTCGCTTGCTTCGTGGACTTGACTGCCGCATAAATCTCATCCGTTACCACAAGATTCCGGACATCGATTTTCAGGGCTGCGACATGAAGACGATGGAAAACTTCCGCGACTACCTCAACGCTCACGGCATAACAACCACCATACGTGCCTCTCGTGGCGAAGACATCTACGCGGCCTGCGGACTTCTCAACACCGCTCGACAAAACAAGCGCTAACTCTCAGCCACAGTTCCCGAAGCGTCCGCTTTGGTTTCCAAAACGACCAAACGACTAATCCACAAAACAACTAAATATGAAACCAATAATCGCAGTCACTCATGGCGACACCAACGGCATTGGCTATGAAGTGATTTTTAAGACATTTGCCGCACCGGAGATGCTCGACATCTGCACTCCTATCATCTATGGCTCTGCAAAGGTAGCCAAGTATCATCTCAACGCACTAGGCATTGAGGCAAACTTTAATGTCATTTCGGCAGCAAAGGATGCTCATCACGGCAAGATTAACATCCTTCCCGCTTTCGACGAAGAGGTAAAAGTAGAGTTCGGTCAGCCTTCCAAGGAAGCCGGTGCAGCTGCTCTCAAGGCTCTTGAGAAAGCTATGGCAGACTATCGCGAGGGACTCTTCGACGCTCTTGTCACTGCTCCTATCAACAAGAACAACATCCAGAGCGACAGTTTCCATTTCTGCGGTCACACCGAGTATATCGAAGAGCGCGTTGGCGACGGCAAGGAATCTCTCATGATTCTCATGAACCAGCGTATGCGCGTGGCCCTTGCCACCACTCATTGTGCCGTTTCCGAGATTGCCGGCAAGATCACTACAGAGCTCATTGAGCGCAAATGCGAGATTCTCAACCAGTCTCTCAAGCAGGACTTCCGCATTCTTCAGCCACGCATTGCCGTTCTCGCCCTCAACCCACACTCTGGCGACAACGGACTTCTCGGCAAGGAAGAGCAGGAAATCATCATCCCAGCAATCAAGAACCTCCAGGCAAAGAAGATTCTCGCTTACGGTCCTTTCCCTGCTGACGGCTTCTTTGGTCACGCTTCTTACGACCATTTTGATGCCATTCTCGCAATGTATCACGATCAAGGTCTTGCTCCTTTCAAGGCACTCTGCGCTGGCGACGGCATAAACTACACTGCCGGTCTTCCTATCGTTCGCACATCTCCTGACCATGGCACTGCTTATGAAATCGCAGGCAAGAACCAAGCTGACGAAAACTCATTCCGTCAGGCTGTTTACGCCGCTATCGACATTATGCGCAGCCGCAAGATGTATGAGGAAGCATACGCTAATCCACTTCCAAAGCTCTTCCATGAGCGCAAGGATGAAGGCGAGCGCCTCCGCTTCAACATCCCAAACAAAAAGCAGCAAAAAGACAACTAAGCCACTGTTCCCGACGATTCATCGTCGGTCATAATTTCTTCCTCTTGAAAAAACTCGACAACATATTCTTCTGCATCGGTATCGTAGCGTTTGCCATCATGGCGATGCAGCTTAATTTGCAGGAAGTCATAGACGGCATAAAGCGCGCCGGCTATTGGTTTCCTGCTGTCGTTTTTCTTTGGGCACTACTTTACATCATAAACACTGCAAGTTGGAATTCAATCATAAAGTCATTGACCAACAGCCCCACCCCACCCCTCTGGCTCTACAAAGTCACCGTTGCCGGCTTTGCCCTGAACTACGCAACTCCTGGCGGACTTATGGGTGGCGAAGCTTACCGCATATCACAGCTCACGCCGAAGATTGGCATTGAGAAAGCATCCTCATCCGTCATACTTTATGTCATGACGCACATCTTCTCCCACTTCTGGTTCTGGCTCGTATCGGCAGTGCTTTACATCACCAGCTACACCCTTGACACACCGATGTACATTCTTCTAGGCGTCATCATAATTTTCTGCCTTTCAGCCATTTGGCTTTTTCTCAAAGGCTATCGCAACGGAATCGTCAACACCCTCGTGCGCATTCTCTCGCATATCCCATGGCTAAAGAACAAATCCGCTGGTTTCATAGAGAAGAATCGCAAGAAATTCGACAACATAGACTTGCAGATCTCCACGCTCCACTCAAAGAATCGCGCCACATTCTTCCTTGCCGTTTTCCTTGAGTTCTTATGTAGAGTGCTCTCTTCGTTCGAGATAATGTTCATTCTGCTCATCATCACGCCAGACATCACATTCCTCGACTCAATGCTCATCCTCGCATTCACCTCCCTCTTCGCCAATGCATTGTTCTTCATTCCGTTGCAACTTGGCGGTCGCGAAGGAGGCTTCATGCTCTCCGTTTCCGGTCTTAGTATAAGCGCCAGTGCCGGAGTCTTCGTAGCACTCATTGTCCGTCTCCGCGAACTCTTCTGGACTGGTTTCGGACTTCTGCTTATTAAAATAGGTAAAAAATAAATACACCAATGAAACACTCATGCCTTTTCTTTCTCGCGCCAATGGCGTTCATTACCTTTTCATGCACCAATGTGAAGATAGACGAAACTCCAGAAGAACCTGTTGTTGTGGATCCTGAACTTCTTCCTGACACAGCGTTCAGCTCTGTGGAAGCTCTGAGCTACGACATTGAGATTGTTGACACAACGGTTTCCGGCAATCTCAAGTTCACCCATAGCGAATACACCGACACACTCTCTGCCCTTACTTTCCGTGGCAATCCTTTCCGCAATGCCGACTTCCACGCCACTGTGAAAGGTCGTCCAACAAAGATTGTCAAGGATTGGGAGTTTGAGACAGGCATGGGCAAACCTTCTTCTTTCGGAGGTTCATGGATGGGCGGAAACGGTTGGTCGGGTCAGCCGCTCTATGTGCAATGGCCTGACTCCATCGCCCAACTGATGAAGAAAGCTCCTGGAGTGACTGCCGAGTTTGACAGCACCGAGGTCATCGTCTCTTCCATGTGCGGAGAGATCTATTTTCTCAACCCAAAGACAGGAAAGCAAACACGCAAGCCGCTTGATGGCGGAGCCGTTCTCAAAGGCACAGCTTCCCTCGATCCTTCTTACAACGGCAACCTCTATGTTGGTCAGGGCGTAGCATGGAAAGGCGATGTGATGGGAAACCAAGCTTTCAACCTCTACAAGATGGAACGCACATTCTACAATCCTCATGACCCGAAGGCGCGTCGCGGTTGGAACGCTTTCGACTCTTCGGCAATCTGTGCCGGAGGTTTCCTCTTCTGGGCAAGCGAAAACGGCACTCTCTACAAATACATCCGTGAGAACGGCACAATAAGACTTCACTCTGCTCTCCGTTACACCGTTAATGGCTACTCACCAGGCATGGAATCAAGCATTGCCGTCTATAGCAACTACGGCTATGTTTCAGACAATGGCGGTAATGTTCTTTGCATAAACCTCAACACGCTGAAACCCGTTTGGCGCTACTACAATCAGGACGACAGCGACCCTAGTCCAATCATAGAACTGGAGAATGGCGTTCCTTTCGTCTACACATGCTGCGAGGTTGACAAGCGCGGCACAAACCAGCCAGCACGCCTCGTCAAGCTCAACGGACTCACAGGACAGGAAGTTTGGTGCAACGAGGAAATCTGCCAACGCTGGCATCGCGGTGGCAACGACTATTCCGATGGAGGCTACTTCGCTACCCCACTTCTCGGCAAGGGCAATTGCGAGAACATGATCTTCGCCACACCTTGCAAGCACGGCAAGGACCAAAGCATTCTTCTCGCCATCGACCGCAAGACAGGTAAGGAAATCTATCGCACACAGCTCAAGCGCTATGTCTGGTCTTCAATGGTCGGTTTCTACAACGAGAAGAACGAACTCTACATCTTCCTCGGCGACTGCATCGGCAATGTCTATCTCATAGAAGGCAAGACTGGCAAGATAATCTACACCGAAGCCGTCGGAAACAACTTCGAAGCAACGCCAGTAGCCTTCGGAAACAGCGTCGTTCTCGGCACACGAGGCAACAAGATCTACAAGCTAAGCTTGCAGTAGTTCTGCAAAATAATCGTATGTCACATCCTTCAGGTTCTCCAACACAATGTGGCACTTGTCCTTTATGGCTTCCGCAGGATTGTAGGTTGCCAGACCTACCGTGAGGATTCCTGAGCGCATGCCAGCTTCAAGACCGTTGAAAGCATCCTCAAAGACGATGCATTCGTTCAGTTCGGCACCAAAGCACGCTGCCGCTCTCAGATAGCAGTCAGGATCAGGCTTAGAGGCAGCAAAGTCCTCTGCTGTCAGTATTCTGTCGAACAAATAATTACGCATTACGCATTGGCTTTCCCTTTGGTCGCCTTCCTTCGGTTCCGCATTCAGCATTCTGCATTCTGCATTCTGCATTAGCCCCACTCCTTCTGGCAGATGAGCCTCGCAGTAGCGCTTGAAGTGCCCCATCTTCTTCTGGTCAGAACTGGTCACAACGGCAGTCTTCACGCCGTGTTTCTTCAGGTCAAGGATGAACTCCAGCGCCCCCGGTAGGAAGTCGTAGTTCATCTTAGTCTCAAAAGCATCTACACCAAGTCTCACCGTCTCCTGATGCTCAGCCGGGATATAGCGTTCAAGGATCTGCGTCAGCGTAGTTCCCTTTATGATTTCCTCAAAATGCGGAATGTCAGGACGATAGGTTCTACCCACTTCACCCCAATACACGGAATACTGGTTTTCGGTATCTATCAGCGTACCGTCAAGGTCAAATAAAGCTGCTTTAAACATATAATTATTAGTTTTGCATAAGTCTCCCCTTTAAGCGATGTGCAGAGCTTGTCGAAGTAGGAGATTTAGAGAGTCTTTATATATTTTTACGGTGCGAAGTTACAACAAAACGAACAAACCTGCAAACGAAACGGCTTCATTTACCATTATTGAATCATTTTCATGCTGTTTTTGCTAATTCTAGCTTGTAATTAAAGAAGAATGTGTACAATTCATTGCCCATTACACTTTTTCCCAAGAAAAGCAAATGTTTTTAGTGTATTTTTGCTACTTAATCTTATTAGTGATTGCTATAACTCATTATATGGTATACAATTTTTGTCTGACTGACTGATTGACTGATGCGGAAAGAATTAAGGGTTATAATTTCCGCACACACCGTAATTGTCTTTATTTAGAGAGGTTTAAGATATTCGGCGTATGCGGAAATGAAAGTTTCCGTTATAATAAGTCTAAAGATTTCCATTCTTCCAATCTTTCCCTTTCCGTCATGCTATAGAATCGGACATCATCTGCAAACATACGCATACTCTCCATGAAAACCTGTGGCTCAAGTATCTCTATGCCATCTTTGATATCATCATGTTCACATTTAAAACAGTAACGGGCACGAGCAAGGTCTGCGCAGAATTCCCTCGTTGGCACCAAACCGAAATAGTAGTATGAGAACTCGTGATCAACATATTCCTTCCTCTGTGATGGATGCAATGGGAATTTGTCGAGCAATTCACTGTATTTCGTTCTTACCCTTATGCGAATAAATTGCGTTTCCATGTCATCCGAGAACGGTTCGTGAGATCCATAGTACCAAGAGAAATGCTGCTCAGGGTTGAATCCCTTAGGATACATGAAGTTCGCATCAAGGACTTCAAGCGTAGAGATCTTGTCAACGGCATAGAGACGAAGCTTGCCAAAGTTGCCAAACGGAGTAGCGTCTTTGGGGCTATTTGCGGCATCCACCCACTTCATCAACACATAATACCTGCGCTGATATTCCTTGATGCAGAGCGGTGCACAACGGAACGAACTGATGTACTCTTTGTCGGTCATATTGCCAAAGCTCATCTTCATGATGCGGCTCTCCTTCATCGCTTGGGCTATCAGCTGGAGATACTCCACGCAGTTAGGTGTCTCCTCAAGGAGAATGCGACATTTGAGTTCGGGATTGCTCGAGGCAACCTCGTTCAGCGCATACATTTCCATGAGTCTGTTTGAAACTCTTTCGCTCAACCCAGTCTTGACGGTTGCAATCATGGTGTAATACTTCTGGCTATGGCACTCGATCTTCGCACCGAACTGTTCCTCAATCTGCTTGCGCCAGTTGCGGAATGTACGGTCAGAGAGAGGCTTCTGGTCCTTGTTGCATGGAGCAGAGAGCCAGTACGTGGCGATGTCTTCAAACGCCAAACGATTGTATTTCTTGAAAAGGCTTACGAGCCATAAATATTTTTCTTTCATGCTGCAAAGTTAGCAATATTTTTTGAAATAGCCAAAGAAATTATAAAAGATTTTACCCGGAAATTAAAGATATACATTTTTTCTGCATCAGACAACCAGTCAGTCAGACACAGAATGAGAGCATGATAATGACAGGTTTTGGACTTCATGGTCAGGAAAGAGCAAAAAGAAGAATAAAAGAAAAATTTATATATTATATATATATTATTATAATATATATATAATATATAAAATCGGCTCGCACTATATTTTCAAATCCAAGAATTTGTGTTTTTAGGCCACTTACACCCCCTCACAAATTATGTCTGACTGACTGGTTGACTAATACGGAAATAATCAGGATATCTTTTTTCCGCATTGTTTTCAAGGCAAAATCCTATCGCAAAACTCCAGATTTCCCAACACACACGGCTACCCACAGCACACAATGACAAACCACGGCCTCAGAAACCCCATACTCGGAAACACATCATCCCATTTCTTTCCGCATCAGTCAATCAGTCAGTCAGTCACAAATATGAATAGGGTAACACATACTTCCACACAAAAACCTCAGCAGTTTCAACGAAAAAAGCCTAGGGAAACGAGGCAAAACCCTTAGATTTTTTTCAAAAACCGTAAGACTTTTTTATAAAAACTCAAAGGCATTTTTCAAAAAACTATAAAACTTTTTTTGATAACAAAAAAAATATGCGTACTTTTGTGGCGATTTTCCAAACCCTGAACTCATGAAAAAGTGCACATACATATTCTTTCTGTTAATGCTCTCTTCCATTTTCACTTGCTGCACTCGCTACGAACTGGAGGAAGAATCCGTCGTAGGAAACGGCAAGAACAGGCTGAAACTCACACTCTCGCCATTTGAAAAGAGCGATTTTGATGTGAATCCTTCATCAAGAGCCGTGGTAAGCATAAGCGAAGTCTGCAGCATCATAAACTACGCCGTGTTTGACAGCAACGGAAAGAAGGTGGCTACGATGAACCAGAACAGTGGAAACAGCGACTTTGGAACCTTCACGGCAGACCTCAATGATGGGGAATATGACATTGTGATTGTGGCTCACAGCAACACAGGCAATGCCACTCTATCAAAGCCTGACTCTATCCGATTTGCAGACAACAAGCTTTCAGACACTTTCTCATATCACGAGCACATCTCGCTCTCCGGAAACATCTCAAAGCAGATAACAATGAAGCGCTGCGTAGCAATGTTCAGACTGAGACTCACGGAACGCATCCCTCAGAATATCAAGTACTTGAAGTTCTATTACACAGGAGGAAGTTCCACACTTAACGCAACAACGGGTTTCGGAAAAGTAAACTCTCGCCAGACGGAAATCAGGGAAGTGCCAGAAAAGGCATATACTTCCATGGAGAATATTTTTGAGGTTTTCACAATCCCCCACTCTACTGACGACGAGCTGAAGATGACCGTCTCAGGTCTCGCTGAAGACGGAAAGAGTGAACTAGACCAAAGAGTCTTCGAGAACGTTCCCGTAACCCAAGGCCAGATAACAACATTCTCAGGAAACATCTTCAACACTGGTGACAGCGATTATAGTCCGTCATCCCCATTCCAAATAACACTAACGGCAAACAACAGTTGGACGGAACAGAAATACAGTTTCTGATTCACTAAAAACGGAACATCAAACCTCAAAACCCTAAGACCTCAGAACCTTAAATATGCTCACAGCAAACGTCATCGTACCACTGCCTCTTGAGGGCACTTTCACCTACGCAATACCAGCTTCGCTCACAGGAAAAGTGAAGCCTGGATGTCGCGTGCAGGTGCCTTGGGGAAAGACAAAGAAGTACCTTGCCGTTGTTGACAGAATATCGGAAAATGCAGAAAACAAAAGTGGTTATGCGATAAAGGAGATTGAGGCCGTGATAGACGAAGAGCCTATCGTTACTGAGAAGCAGTTGCAGCTATGGCACTGGATATCAGATTATTACCTCTCTCCTATCGGCGAAGTCATGAACGCTGCACTTCCTGCCGGACTTAAACAAGAAGACCGTTATAACCCAAAGACGGAGACATGCGTTAGGCTGAATCCGAAACTTGCATCAGAACGAAACCTGCACATTGCCCTTGACGTACTGAAACGCGCAAAAGCACAGGCAGAAATGTTCTGCTGTTTCCTGGAACTCAGCGGTTGGGATAAGGTGGAGTTTAACGATAACCTTAACCCTAACGATAACCTTAACGTAGCCACTGTTCCCGAAGATTTTTCTTCGGGCGTTTCCGGCATAGTAGAGCTAACTCGCGACGAACTTCTCAATGCATCTCATGGCAACACAACAACTCTCCGCCAACTCATAAAGCGTGATTTCCTGGAAGAATACAAGCGTGAGATTGGCCGTCTGAACAATCTTTCCCTTCAACCGTACAAGCAGATCAACCAGTTGAACATCACCCAACAGGATGCTTACAACAAGATTCTCATGCAGTTCATGCAGAAGAATGTTGTCTTGCTCCATGGAGTGACCTCATCAGGAAAGACGGAAATCTACATTCACCTGATTCAGCGCGCAATAGAACGCCACGAGCAGGTGCTTTTCCTAATGCCAGAAATAGCCCTTACAGTACAGATGAGACAGAGACTGCAAGCGGTTTTCGGCAACAAACTTGGCATCTATCACTCAAAATACAGCGACGAAGAGCGTGTGGAAATATGGCAGAAGCAACTTTCCGCTGCACCATATGACGTTATTCTCGGTGCTCGTTCGGCTGTTTTCCTTCCTTTCCAGAGACTTGGACTTGTCATCATAGACGAAGAGCATGAGACTTCCTTCAAACAGGCAGATCCTGCTCCTCGCTATCACGCTCGTTCGGCAGCAATAATGCTTGCTCATTGGGCAGGGGCAAAGACGCTGCTCGGCACGGCAACACCTTGCGCTGAGACCTATTCCAATGCCATGGTAAGGAAGTATGGTCTTGTGGAACTTACCCAGCGATACCAAGGAATAGAACTGCCGGAAGTGAAAGTTGTTGACATTCAGGATTATCGTCGTCGAAAGATGATGTACGGTCCTTTCTCGCCAGACTTGCTTGATGCCATGAGAGAGGCTTTGGCAAACAAGGAGCAGGTGATACTGTTTCAGAATCGTCGTGGATTCTCGCAGATGGTGGAATGTCACACTTGCGGTTGGACTCCTCGCTGCGAACGCTGTGACGTTAGCCTTTCTTACCATAAGACCACTAGCCAGCTCACTTGCCACTACTGCGGCTTCACATATCAGTTGCCGGAAAAGTGTCCTTCGTGTGAAAGCAAGGATTTCCGTTTCCGTGGACAAGGAACAGAGAAAATAGAAGAGCAACTGATGGAATACGTTCCTGAGGCAAAGGTGGCACGAATGGACCTTGACACCACTCGCACACGAACAGCTCACGAACGCATAATAGATGATTTCGCGAAAGGGCATACGAATGTGCTCATTGGCACTCAGATGATTACCAAAGGGCTTGACTTCAAGAACGTTTCCGTAGTAGGAATAATCAATGCTGACACACTATTGAACTTCCCTGACTTCCGTGCTTACGAACACGCTTTCATGATGCTTTCACAGGTAGCAGGTAGAGCAGGACGACACGGAAAGCGAGGAACTGTTTATCTACAAACGACGCAGAAACAACTTCCCGTAATCTCACAAATAGTGAGCAACGATTTCAGCAGGTTCTTCAATGACCTGAAGACAGAAAGAATGATGTTCAACTATCCTCCGTTCTGTAATATAATATATGTATATTTGAAACATAAGAACCAAAACACAGCCAATAGTGCAGCAATAGAGATGACTTACCGCCTGAAGCATCGCCTTGGCGAACGCGTTCTGGGACCGGAAACGCCATTTGTTTCGGTGGTGAAATCAATGAACATCCGCAGAATAATGATAAAGATTGAGAATGGCGTAAGCATGCAGAAGGTTCGTGAGTTCCTAAGGTATTGCCAAACAGAACTGATGAAAGACAAACGCTACGCATCTCTTATAATGTATTATGACGTTGATCCACAATAAAATAATTTGACACTTATCAAAAAACATATTTATAATATTCAAATAAGGGCGCGTATATTTTCTCAATTTCCAAAATAAGCGTAAATTTGCACCCGCTAAAAGAGAAACAATGGCTCCGTAGCTCAACTGAATAGAGCATCTGACTACGGATCAGAAGGTTACAGGTTTGAATCCTGTCGGAGTCACTGAAGCTAGCCGAAAGGCAAGGTTCGCTCCGAAATCTTCGGAGTCACTGAAGCTAAGGCAAGGTTTTATTCTCCAAAGCAACACATAACGGATGGCTCCGTAGCTCAACTGAATAGAGCATCTGACTACGGATCAGAAGGTTACAGGTTTGAATCCTGTCGGAGTCACTACAAAGAAGAAATGCCAAACAAGCTTGCTTGATTTGGTATTTTTTGTTTACAACAAAAAAGCAGAACTTTTTCGGTTCTGCTTTTTATTTTTTAATCTACTCAAACTCATCAAGTCTGTCTCTCCAAAGATATTTGCGCGTCTCATGTACGATAACACCGCTTAGGAAGAGAAGGGAAAGGAGGTTTGGAATCGCCATGAGAGCATTAAGACCATCGGCAATTGTCCACACAAGACCAAGATCCATTGTTGCACCAATGAAGATTGCTATGACATAAGCAATGCGATAATAACGGGCAATGTTCTTTATCTTAAGATATTGTGCAGCTCTTTCACCATAAATCTCCCAACCGAGAATTGTTGAGAAAGCAAAAGTGAGAAGTCCGAAAGTGAGAAGAGGTGCGCCGAAATAAGGTATTTTCGAGAACGCAAGCTTTGTAAGCGTACCGCCATTATCGTAAGTGATGTCAGGATAAGCAATGATACTACTTACAATTACAACACCCGTAAGAGCACAAATGATAACAGTATCCCAGAAAGTGCCACTGGAACTAACCAATGCCTGACGAACAGGGTTTCTAGTCTGCGCAGCTGCTGCCACAATCGGAGCGCTACCCATACCTGATTCGTTAGAGAAAAGTCCGCGAGCAATACCATATCGGCAAGCCATCATAACCGTTCCACCGACGAAACCGCCACCAGCAGCTTCTGGATTCAACGCACTTGTCACGATAAGTTTCAATGCAGGCCAAACATACTCTCCATTAATGCAAAGAATGACTATACAGCCAACAACATAAAGGACGGCCATGAAAGGAACGAGTGCCGTACAAACTCGCGCAATACTCTTGATTCCACCAAGAAGAACAGCACCAACGAGAGCTGTTACAACAAGTCCACTAACCCACGTTGGAATGCCAAGAGTCTCGTCAGCAATGGTTGAAATGGCATTAGCCTGAACAGTATCACCGATACCAAAAGCAGCCAAAGCAGTGAGAACAGCGAAAGCCACACCAAGTCTTTTCCAGCCAAGACCTTTCTCAAGAGCATACATCGGACCACCAAAAACCTTGCCGTTTTCATCTGTCTCACGATATTTCACAGCAAGAAGTCCTTCCGCATATTTAGTGGCAATACCAAAGATACCTGTTATCCAGCACCAGAAGATGGCACCTGGTCCACCAAGAGAGATTGCAGTAGCCACGCCAACGATGTTACCTGTACCGATGGTAGCGGCAAGAGCAGTAGCAAGAGCTCCAAACTGCGACACTTCACCGTCAGCATCCTTGTCTTTCTTAAGCGAGAGACGAATAGCCTTGAAGATGTGGCGCTGCGGAAATTTCAGCCTTACCGTGAGGAAGATGTGTGTGCCTAGAAGAAGAATAATCATCGGCCATCCCCAAAGCACATCTACGACTGTAGTAACAATATTCGTGAAAAGTTCCATGTATGTCTAGTTGGTTTTGTCTTTTTGGTTTTGACTACTTCAGCAGGTTAGCAAGCGAGGCAATCATCGTAGCAATGGAAGCGGCACTCGTACCAATAGAGAGTGTCTCAGCAAGACTCATCTTGCTTGCGCTCTTTGCAGGTATGATGATCTCACAGCCAGGACGTGGCTTCGCGCCGTTTGAAACCTTGTCAACCGTACCATTCATATAGACTATGTACGCACGTCCCTTCTTTGCATTCTGTGAATATCCACCAGCCTGGTCAATATAATATTTTGCTTTCTTGCCCTTTATGTAGCTTACAGTGTTAGGATACATAACCTCACCGTTGATCTTCACAGTAGAAATATACTGAGGAACAACTATTCTATCACCTTCACGGAGCACGATATCATCGTCACCTCCAGGATTCTTGAGAGCCTTTCCGAGGTCTATACCGACATAGTATGTATTGCCAATCTCAAACTTCTGTGTATTCATCAATTCTTTCAAAGAAGATGTGGAAGCACCATTGGTCTTCATTGCTTCTTTCTTAAGTTCATTCTGTGCATCTTCCTGCGCCTTCTTGAGCACAGCTTCCATTCGCACCCTTTCTTCCGGAGTAATAGCTCTTTCCAGTCGGGCACCAGAAGCGTATGCCATATCGGTAAGACCACCAGCTGCTTGCAGAGCCTGAGAGAGACGCATGTTCTTGACAGGCATAGTGTAAGTACCGGCAAACATCACCTCACCGTCAACAATAATATTCTGCTGCTTCGAGTAGCCAGGACTCTTACGGACATAAACCTCATCGTATGGCATGAGATGGAAGCCCGGTTCGCCATCAATGACAAAGCCTTCCTTCAGTGCAAATGTATATGTGCGGGCAATAAGAGAGTCTGTAGAAAGAGCCTTTGGATTAGAGGTTCTGCGAGCCACATCAACCTTAACCGTAGATGCAGTTTCCTTCAAGCCTCCCGCCTGAAGAACGAAGTCTTCGAGAGTCTCATTGTCGGCATATTTATATACGCCAGGGAAGTGAACTTCACCATGAATAGTGATAGTTCTTTCCTCCATCATCTCTGATTTCGTCGGAATGAAGAGCACATCGTTTGCACGAAGTGGAATGTCAGGACCGCCATTCATGATGCTCTTTATGTCAACGGAAAGCACTTCCAGAGTGCGGTCTTCCTTCATTCTGTGCATCACGGCACGATTCACGAAAGCATCCTCCTTGAGTCCTTCCGCAGCATTGATGAGAGCACGAACCGAGTTTATGTTGCCATTCACCTGATACATGCCTGGACGGAACACAGCTCCTTTAATCTCCACACCATTCGAGAATCGTTGAATGATGGAATCTACCGTAATGGAGTCTTCGTCATTGAGAAGGAATGAAGGCATGTCATACTCATCTACATTATGGATAGAGAGTTCACGGCCTGTCTTTCTGATTACGCGAACAGACTTCTTGTAGGCATCGCCTGTGAAACCACCAGAGTAACGAAGAATGTCTGAAAGCGACTCACTCTTCTTCATTTCGTAATACATCGGACGCTTCACCTTACCCACAATGTTCACAAGGCAATCGTAAGGTCCGACGATGATAACGTCGTTGTCAGAAAGGCGGATATTGCCAGAAAGACGTCCGTTAAGGATATAATCGTAAATATCAACTACAGTGACGAGCTGATTGTTGCGGAACACCTTGATGTTACGGAGAGTACCAAGTTCATCAACACCGCCAGCCATGTAAAGAGCATGGAAAACGGAGGCAAAGGCTGACACGGTATAAGTACCCGGAGCCTTCACATTTCCCATCACATTAACCATAATGGAACGTGTTTCACCAACGCTCAGACGAATCTTTGACGATGTATAGCGAGAACCTATGACATTACGAACCTTCTGGTTTGCCTGATCCACAGTCAATCCGCTTACGGCAATTGGCCCGAAGCCTTCTATTGTGATTGTTCCGTCAGGAGCCACCGTGGCCTGAATTGCCTTTGATGAAGCGCCATAGACATCAATGAACACTGCATCGCCTGGACCCAAACGATAGTTTGTAGGAGTGGCAATGTTCATGTTAGGTTCAAATGAGAGAGTCTCATTGTTGAAAATGTCACGACCAAAAACCTTCTTCTTTCCCTGATTACGTTCAGCAAGCAGACGCTCCAGCAACGCAGCCGTATCAGGTTCTATGTAGTCAAGCTCCTTCTGTGCCTCAAGCCAGTAGCGGTTGCTTTCGTCTGTGCGATAACGGTTGTTGCGACTATAGGCGTCATAGGAATCTAGCTGATAGCTTCCACCCTTCTCATCTTCCAGATAGTCTGTCTTGGAATTGCTTTTCTTGGAACCGCTTCCCTTCTTCGTATTCTTTCCAGTACGCATGCGGCTGTTTTCGCCGCCATCGTCCATAGAAGAATCCACGGCACCGAGGCCAGCCTCCTTCTTAAGGCGCTCAGCCTTACGACGCACACGACGAATCTGTTCAATGTTCACTCCCTGCTGCATCAGCTTTGTCACGATACGGGCATTGGAAGTGCCAGCCTCACGCTCTTTGAGGATAATCTGCATTACCTTATCGTCACTCAAAGACTGAGCGGAAACAGCTATGCTAAACAACGAGAACAACAGTATGAAGGATAATATCTTTTTCATTTGTCTATTATATTCTGAATGTCGGAGATTTTAAGTTTTCGTTCTGAGTAAAACACCTTCTTTAATAACGTAATATACTTAAAAATATTGCAAAGTTAAGAAAAAATAGCATGTTTCATAATTTTTATTCCATTTTTAGGCAATAAAGGTGCAATTAATTAGTTTTTATTAAAGTATCTCACGAGTTAACATGCAATATTTTACAATTTTCAGTTAAACAACTCCTCAAAAGTGTCATACCTTATTGTCATCATATCACTGTTGCTCAATTCCACTCTTGGCTTCATTATCATGCCAAAGATTCTCAATTACTGCAACAAAAAGAATCTCTACGACAGAATGAACGAGCGAAAGCTGCACACCACAAATGTGCCTCTTCTCGGTGGTATGGCGTTTCTGCCTTCAATGTTGCTTTCTCTTATCATAGGACTTATCGTTTACCATTTTGTCTCAGTAGAGGTAAAGATCAACCTCTGGTCTATTGGCGCTGTTTCGGGCATGGTGATAGTCTATGTCACAGGACTCGTGGATGACTTCAGCGAACTATCTCCAAAGCATAAATACTTTGCACAATTAGTTGCAGCAGGACTTCTTCCTCTCTGCGGGCTGTACATGAACAACCTCTACGGGCTTTTCGGTCTTTACGAGATTTCCCCATGGCTTGGCATACCGATGACAATATTCCTGATAATGTTTGTCAACAACTCCATAAATCTCATTGACGGCATTGACGGTCTTGCTGCAGGACTCTGCATCGTAGCACTCTCTGTTTTTCTCGCAATCTTCATGCATCAAGAAATTATCGTTTATGCGGCCCTTGCTGCCGGAGTTATCGGAGTGCTCATTTCATACCTGTATTTCAACGTCTTCGGCAATGCAGAAAAAGGGACAAAGGTATTCATGGGCGACAGCGGAAGTCTGCTTCTCGGATATATGATCAGTTTCTTCTCCCTGAAACACTGCGTTTACAACCCTTCCGTAATCGAACCTCACGACTACAATCTTCTACTGCCACTTACCATACTCATAATTCCGACATTTGACGCTGTAAGAGTAATCATCGTTCGCAAGATGCACGGACTATCAATGTCACAGCCCGACAAGTGTCATATCCATCACAAAATCCTCGCTATCGGACTCAACCAGCATCAGACTCTCAGCGTCATCATTGTGGCACAACTTCTCTACATGGCACTCAACTATGCCCTCTACAACATGGAGTTCAACTGCAACGTCATAATCATCGTTGATGCCGTGATATTCATCTTCGCCAATTGGCTTCTGAATATTCTTAAGAAGGAGGAGTAAAAACAAGGTCAAAGTCAAAGTTAAAGTCAAAGTCGTGATAAAGATAAAATACAAATACACGCAGGAAATCAGGCAAAGCAATCTCGTTCACCTCATTATTCTGGTGGACGAAGAGGAAAAGCGACAGCTCGTTGTCATCACCGATAAGGCAACGGCTATGCACATCACTGCTACAAACGAATCACAGAAGCAACCGCTCACACGCAAGATGTATTTTGAACGCTCAGCGCTATACGTGGCTATGTCGCTGCTCCCGGAAGAGATGAAGAAGCTGATGTTCATACACATTGACGGGCTGAAAGACTCACAATACCATGCTCATCTCGTACGCCGCAATGCTGACATAAACGAGGATACTCACGAACTTCGCATTTCTGAAGCCGTGCTGCTATCCATCGTCTCAGGTATACCGATGTATATTGACGACCACCTTTGGAGAATACAATCCACACCGCACAACGCAGCGTCAAACGGCACGCAAATTCCGACTAACACTCTCCCACTTCCCATGCTAAAGAAAGCCCTACAAGAAGCCATTGATGCAGAGAACTATGAAATGGCAAAAGTGCTGAACGAGGAAATTCAAAACCGTTTCCCAGGAGAAAGGCACAAGCAGTTGTGACAGTTACACACTCTTATCCCATTTATATTCTGGCAATCTCACGAATTTACGCAACGCAACGTTGATTCTACTCCACCAACTTCCCCTCTACTCTCAGTGCGTGCATGACATTGAAGCGGGCTTCAGAATTGATGGTTTCTATCTGCTTAAAGAAATCAGCCATCGTCGTACGATTGCTTTCGTGTTCGTGAGGGCAGAACTTCTGCTGCTTCTGGAAATCGTTTGCTTTGGCATATTCCTTCAAATCGGCTTCGTCTATTAGACTGAGAGGACGGATGATGGTAATTGGCATCTTTCGCATCTTGAGTTTTGCAGGCATAGTAGCAAACTGCCCTTGGAAGAACAGATTTAGAAGCGTAGTATGAATAATGTCATCACGATGATGACCGAGTGCTATCTTGTTGCAACCGAGTTCTTGAGCCTTGGTAAACAGCGCCTTGCGGCGGTTCCATGAGCAAAGAAAGCAAGGGGTTTTTGACTTCGATGTTTTTGGAGTTTCAGAGGTTTCAGGAGTTTCAGAGGTTTCGGGAGTTTCATTGAAACCATTGAAACCATTATTAATACTCACCGTTTCGCAGACGAACTCCACCCCATTCTCTTCGCAGAACTGCTGGAGATACGAAGTGTCTGACTTGTATGAAAGTTCTCTCATGCGTACATGAAGGGCAACGACCGAGAACTTCGGATGCGACACCCTGGCACGCAGGCCAAGCAACTTCACCAATGCAAGCGAGTCTTTTCCACCAGACAAGCCAATGAGAATCTTGTCTCCATCGGAAATAAGACTGTAATCCCTCATAGCCTTGTTAAGGTGGGAATATAGTTTGCGCTCAAGTTTCTGGTACCTAGTAAGTTTCATATCATTCTTTAGAAAATTTGCACAAAAGGGTCAGCCCCCCTTTGTGCAAATTTCTGTTTTTATAGCTTATCAATATCTACTCTATTGTACTTATTCTCCAACTCGCGGTCAAGATCATCCTCGTTTATTAGTTCGTCTTCATCTATGTTTCTGATGCGTTCGTCAATGTCCAATGTGTCTGCATCATAGTAATCCACCGTATCTTTTGGAGCAACAGCTCTCTTATTCTCGCACGTCAAAGAATAGTCATCAAGGTCCATGTCATCAGGAATGCGGAAATAGCCATGGTAATTATGGAAGTCACTGTCGCTGAGCACAGATCGCATGAACATTCCGCAAATAGGTAGAGCTGTCTTTCCTCCGGCACCAAGAGCCCCCGTACGGAAGTGAATGCTGCGATATTCACCTCCTACCCAAGCGCCACAAACGAGGTTTGGCGTTACACACATGTACCAACCGTCGGAATTGTTGTTGGTAGTACCGGTCTTTCCACCGAATTCCGTATCTGAGAACGAGCCGACATAGTCGAGCATTGGTACGGAAGTACCACCCGCCTCACGAAGTCCGCCCTTCAGAAGCTGCTGCATATAGAAGGCAGAAACAGCAGGAATGGCCTTGTCAATCTTTGGCTGCGAACGATAGATCACATCTCCACTCGCATCAACAATCCTTGTAACCATGACAGGTTCCACGTGATTACCGTTGTTGGCTATCGTTGTGTAAGCATTAACCATCTCGTAGAGCATGACATCAGAAGCACCAAGAGCCAGTGCCGGTGTAGCGTCAAGCTTGCCCTTTATGCCCATATCATGAGCGGTTTCCGCTATTCGTTCCACGCCAAGTTCCTGTCCAAGACGAACGGCAATGGAGTTCACACTTCGTGCAAAAGCGCTCTTCAGCGTAAGCGAATCGCCCGAGAATCTGCCGTTTGCATTTCCTGGTGCCCATTCTACGTACTTATGTTGCCTTGCATCCCATGTTGTAGAGGCAAAATATTCGTCCTTTCTGCGTGTGCAAGGCGACATTCCCTGGTTCATAGCCTCTGTATATACAAAGAGCTTGAACGTAGATCCCGGTTGGCGCATTGCACGAACCTTGTCATACTGCCATGTGTTGTAATTTACATCACCGACATACGCCTTCACATAACCTGTCTGAGGTTCCATAGCCACGAAACCACAGTGCATGAACTTCAGCATGTATTCCAGCGAATCTCGCGTTGACATCTCCTTCTCTACGACATGATTCTTCGCCGTATAAGAGAAGAGTTTCACTGTATGCTTCCTATTGAGATAGCGGTTTATGGAATCGCGGTTGCCATCAAAGCGCGCGTTAAGTTGCTCATAGACAGGAAGTTTCTCCAGTTTCTCCTCAACAAAGTTCGGTATCACCTTGCCATTGTCGTCGCGCCAAGGTTGTTCGCCCGACCAATGGTCGTTGAAGTTTCTCTGTATCTGAAGCATCTGCTTTTCCACGGCAGCCTCAGCATATTTCTGCATCTTGGAATCAATGGTAGTATAGATTTTCAGACCATCGTTATAGAGATCAATGCCTTCATTCTCGCACCATTCCTCGAGTTCCTTAGCCACGGCATCACGGAAATAAGGTGCTTCGCCGGCTAGTTTCTGCTCGATGTTGAGAGAAAGTTTTATAGGCTGTTCGCTGAGATTGTCAAGTTCCGACTTTGAGAGATGACCATGCTGGTACATGAGTCTCATGACAACATTTCTGCGCTCCTTCGACTTGTCAGGATTTATGCGCGGGTTGTATGTCGTGATAGCCTTCAGCATGCCTACAAGCACTGCACATTCCTCTACGTTGAGTTCCTTTGGCGACTTATCAAAATAGGTCTTTGCAGCAGTCTTTATGCCGAAAATGTTACCACCGAACTCCACTGTGTTAGCATACATTATGAGGATGTCTTCTTTCGAATACATCGTCTCAAGCTTCACTGCCACAATCCATTCCTTGGTCTTGTTGATGAGCATTCCGAGACCTGGCACCTGACATAGCAAGCCCGTGTTGTGACGCGAACGAGTGCTGAACAGATTCTTAGCCAACTGCTGCTCTATGGTAGAAGCACCACGAGGTTTCTGCCTGAGCACAGCATCCTTGAAAGCTGCCATAACACCGCCGAAATCAATGCCCCAATGGTCGAAATAACGTTCATCCTCAGTGTCAATGAGTGCTTTCCAGAACACAGGAGTCACCGAATTGAACGACACTGGCTGGCGGTTTTCGCTATAGTATTTTCCGATAATCTTGCCGTCGGCACTATATATTTCCGACGCCACTCGTTTCTCCGGATTACGCAGATCCCAATAGCCAGGAGAGCTGCCGAAGAGTCCGAGGAAATTGATGTCCACCATAATGAAGAACACCACGATGGAGAGCACAAGAGTAAGCACGGAAAGCATCATCTTCGTGTACCATGCTCTGCCACGGAAAAGGCCAAAGTACCAACTGAGAGCCCTATATATTGCCTTGAACGGCCATATCAAGATACGCAATAATTTCATCTTTCTGTTCTGGATTAAACCATTTTATCTGTTCGTCGCGACGATACCAGGTAATCTGTTTTCGCGCGTATTTACGAGTGTTGTTCTGTATTTTCTCAATCGCTTCCGAGAGAGTCATTTCGCCGTCGAAGTATAGGAATAGTTCCTTGTAGCCCACGGTGTTCAGCGAGTTCAGGCCACGATAAGGATATACCTTGCGAGCCTCTTCCACCATGCCGTCGTCTATCATCTGAAGCACGCGGCGGTTTATGCGGTCGTAGAGTTCCTCGCGGTCACGGTTCAAGCCAATCTTTATGACTCTGAACGGGCGTTCCTTCTTCGTATTTGTGCGAAATGAAGTGTAGGTCTTGCCCGTCTGATAGCAGATTTCCAGGGCATGCAGAATACGCTTCGGATTCTTGAGGTCAACAATCGCAAAATACTCTGGGTCAAGCATTTTCAGTTCGCTTCGCAAACGGTCAATCCCCTCTGCCTCATATCTATCGAGAAGTTCCTTACGGATGTCCTCGCGAACGGTAGGAATGTCGTCAATGCCATTGCAGACAGCATCAACATACATCATCGAACCGCCAGAAAGAAGGAAGACATCATTGGAAGAGGTTTCTGTATTTATAATCTCCATCACCTCCTGCTCATACCGGGAAGCGCTGTAGTAGTCGTGAATGGAGAGATTGCCCACGAAATAATGCTTCACTTCCTGCATGTCAGCAGCCGAAGGAGCTGCCGTTCCGACAGGCAGTTCACGGTACATCTGACGCGAATCGCAGTTGATTATAGGCACGCCGAAATGCTTGGCAACATCCATGCACAAAGCCGATTTGCCAACACCCGTAGGACCTATTATCACTATCAACGTCTTCATTCAGGGGGCGAAGTTACGAATAAGTCTGCTAAATACAAAATGAAAAGGCAAATTTTAACATAAAAATGCAATTATACAGCCATTGCCCCAGAAATGATTCCTAGTTTAGAACAGATAGCCGAGAGAAAGTTGAACGTTCCTATTCTTGCCACCGCTGAATATCTTGCAAGTTTCGGTCAAGCCATGAATGTAGCGAGCATTCAAGAAAACGCCATTGGAAAAGACATAGCCTACTCCACCGAGAATGCCGAAGTCGAGAGTGCGGTTGTCATCCTTGAACGGAGTGTAAGACTCGCCGCCATCAACAGTTGCTTTCTTTGAGAGCAGAATGCCGAGCTGTGGTCCAAGTTCAAGGTAGAGTCCATTGCCTGCTGGATAGAACTTTTCTGCTACGGGTATGGTGAGATAATGGCTTGTCACATTATGGTCGAGCTTCTTTTCGCCTTTACCGTCAATTTCAAAGATCTTATCGTCATATCCTTGCATGGAGTAAGACAGACCAATCTCGAGGTCGAACTTATCGCTCTCCGGGATATTCACAAAGCCACCGACATTAACGCCCGCACGCCACTTCATATCGTTGGATAAGTTTATATCTTCTGTTGCTGGGCTATTTTCGACCATGGTTGTGATAATCTGGTCAGATTCCCTCGACACATTCAAGCCGCCTCTAACGCCAAACTGCACCTGAGCATTTACGGTGACAGCCATCATTATCATTACTGTTACGATTGCTACCTTTTTCATTTCCTTTTTGTTTTGGTTTGGTTAATATGATTGTTCAATGAATCATAGTGCAAAACATCCCTTGCACCTAATAAATAAACGACAAACATTGTTGGTTATTGTGTTTGCTTGCACAAAACACAAACTAACAATATTTTTTGCAAAAAGTTCTGTTTTCGGTACCAGAATCACACTTTTTGTGTTATTATAGTAGAAACCATTCATAATTGACAATGGAAATACAAGAGTTCATACATAGCGTTGAAAGGCTTCGAGGCGATTT
>JAZLHI010000171.1:0-57429 GCA_045616725.1 Prevotella sp.
TTGGTAAATAAAACAGAAGCGTTATGTCTTCATAGTTGCTCCACGCATTCTGTATATATAAATGAAAAGAGCCGAAAGGAGCAGGAAGGCAAAAGGAATTATTATGAAGAAGATTCTTTTATCAACAATCATGGCGTTAGCCTCTACAATGTTAGCTACCAATCTGCTTGCTCAAGACAGAATGACGCCTTCTGAAATCAACACAAGGATCATAGGAGGATACGAGCCAATGCTTTTTGAATATTTCAAAGTTAGTGACGCCAAAGATTTTGTGTATTTTGTAAAACCTTCTTTTGACAGCGAATATTGCCTTTCATACGATAGAAAGACAAAATCCCTGAAACTAAAAAGGGCGCAACAAAACATTTGGTTTGCAAAGAAGATGTACAACAGCGACCCCAAAAAACAGGATAAAAAGGAAGTACCATCGATGAATTATTCCTTGAACATAAGTGACAGCCTCTTAAACTCATTGGTAAAGATGTTCCAAGCTACTGTACTCACTTCAAGCTTCATGGATGAAAGTCGAGGAAACGATGGTACAACATATAAGTTCATGATCGACCCGTGGCACGCAAAATCTGCAGAATGTTGGTCGCCCACAAAAAACACAAATTGTGGTCAGGCGGTTTCTGTTATGGAAAAACTGTGTGAGGCTGTAAAAACTGAAGATAAAGACGCAGCAGAAGGTCTTATCGAAGAAATAGAAAGAGTTGCAAAACTCTTTGAACAGTACTATCCTGCTGGTTTTGATCCAAAGAAATTACTCTACTAACAAAATGAGTCTGGAGATGTTTCTCTAACTCAAAAACATATTTATGCAGCAAAAGCCTACCCTCTATCGCAGAGAGTAGGCTTCTTTGTTTACATCTGCTCTTGTGCCATGGCTGTTACATCACGGCTACGGCGGCTGATGCTGTGAGAGCGCCCATGAGGGCGGAGAGGAGTCCGATGAGGAACTTTGTCCAATCGAACTGGATGTCAGGTGTTTTCATGATGTTTTTCCTTTCTTTAAATTGTTAATGATTTGTTGAAATTTGCACAAAGGGGGGCTGACCCTTTTGTGCAAATTTGCGTTTTAAGAGAGAGAGTGATGTGTGTCCTTTCCGTGCGTGATGTGTGTTCTTTTCGTGTCGTTGCGGAAAGATGTATGTTCTTTCCATGCTATGTGTGCTCTATTGTTGTATCCTTATGCCATCTCGTGTAATCTCCGTACCTTTGCACTCAGAAAAACAATCCTCCCCATTCCTTGAAAGCATCTATTGCCAAGATGATAGCGGTGGTCATTGGGACGGACTTTTTCAGAAGAGAATTGGCGCCAGTTTCCTTCGATTATCATTAATCCCCAAAAATGAAATCGATATGGGAACAAAATCTACAAATCCAGCTGAAGGCTGGAACCGCAACACAGACCTCTGCATGGACGTAAAAACCTATCTTCGCAGCGACCGCATCGCGGAAGTGGGCAAGGACTACAAAGGTGTACTCACTCATGATGCCGAGAGCCACTACGCCTTCGTGGAAACAGCAAGCACGGAACCTCGCAAGCGCAATCCGCATGTGTTCGTGGGCGATGTGCTCAGCGTAACACGCCGCAAGGACGGCACTTTCCGCCCTAACCTCCGAGAAGTATTCATCACAGACGGCTTCAACGTGGATGATTATGCCGACAAGGTGGCAGGCGAAATCCGCAATGGGCTTAAGGGGCTGGTAGAGGAAGGTAAGGTTCTTTACGATCTCTAGCGTTTCAATGTTTCAGTGTTTCAGTGTTTCAATGCTATTTCAAGGGTATGCTAACATGAATATTCTCTTTTAAAGTATTTATAACTAATTGATTATTAAATAGTTATATAATATAATGAAAGAAAGGGGAGCATACGCACCCTCGAAAAAACGACTGAAACATTGAAACACTGAAACACCCGAATAGTACTAATTCTTCTAATCTGTTGATTTACAAATGGATAAGTATAATTTAACATCTCAACCTATGATGCCAAACCTCGGTAAAGGCACCGAGTGCATCAAACTTCTTGTATCCCAGATATCCCCAGACATGCGTGAAGCCATCGTTCCGATGCTCTTTCCGGGTTTGGGTGCATACGTGACAGGAACGGAATTTCAGTATGTAAGCAACAAATGGTACGAGCCAAGCGGCATGATGGCACATCTTGTGGCTGTTTCTGGTATGGGCAAGGGGCAACTGACTGACTGCGTTGAAACGATGATGCGCAAGTTCCGCCAGCATGACGAAGCTGAACTCCAGAAGCTCTCCGCATGGCAGAAGCTCTCCAAGGCGAAGAAGGAAAGCAAGAAGGAAATCCCCGATAGACCAGATGTAGCTCTCTTCTTTCCACCGGCAGACGTAACCAATCCGGCTTTCATCCAAAACGCTATGGCATGTGAGTTGGCAGGCAATCATGCGCAGTATTACAACATGCCAGAGATTGAAATGGCCGACCAGTTGTGCGGAAGTCACAAGAAGGTCAGCAAGACCATACGCGCCATCTTCGACTGCGAACGAGACGGTGCACTTCGCGCTACGGCTGACGGCGTGACCGGAAACCCTATACTCCGTGCCAACATCACCTTCTCTTCTACTGAGGATGCAGCACGCCCATTCTATAAGAAAGACCTCTTCAAGGGTACTTTCGGACGAATCGCATTCTCTTTCAAACCTCGTGGAGACAGAAACGGAAAAGTGCCTCGCCAAGGTTCGTACGATGACGCTTTCGTTGAAAAGCTTAGTGGGTACATCGTGCGACTGGAATCGTGCAAAGGCCGCTTCTTCATCCCACAGTTGAACAAGCTTGCAGAGAAGCTTTCGGAGAAGGTGGCACTTCTTGCAGACCTTGCCGACGATGATGTACTTTGGGATATGGGCAAGCGTTCTATACTCATGGCATGGAAGAACGGATGCATACTGTACCTTCTCAACGGACAACAGTGGACTCGCTCTATGGGAGAGCTCGTGGAATGGTTTGTCTATCACGACCTTTGGTCAAAGTTTCAGGTTTTCGGCGATATGCTGAAAATCAACGTTGACGCAACGAACAGAGAAGCTGCAAAGGGCGGTCCGAAGAACATGCTTAATGATCTTCCGGACTCTTTCTCACAGGCACAGTTGGAGGCTCTCCGTCAGTCGATGGGAAAGGGTGACGGCGCTGACCGTCAGCTTCGCGTGTGGAAAACCCGCGGCTTCATAACCTACTCTGCACAGACGGGGCTTTACACCAAGACCGAGAAGTACATGAAGCGATAACACCAAAAAATTGCACAAAGGGGTCAGACCCTTTATGGAGGTGCGGTGAGGGCACCGCACCTCCATAATCATCTCTATGAACTATACCAACATCACCAACCGTTTCCACCTCCCAAGGCGAGGACGGAAACACACCTGTCCAAATTGCCACGGACGGAAATCCTTCCGCCGATACGTGGACGAGGAGACCGGACAAGAGCTCTCCGAACTCTGCGGCATCTGCGACCATTCCAACCGCTGCGGCTATCATTATCCTCCGCGAGAGCTCTTCCGCGATCATCCTGAACTGCGACCGGAGGATTCCTCCAAACTTGAAATGGCTGACATGTCGCAGATGCGCTGGCAGCTGCGCTATACGGCTCCCGAATACGTCCAGACAGAGTTCTTCCCGTTGGCTTGGGCAGAACGAGCCGCGGGGCGCGAGAGCACCTTCAGCCGATGGTTCATGCAGCTTCCATTCGACGAAGAGATAAAGAGGAAGGTGCTTCATGAGTATTACGTAGGCGCGACCGAGAAGGACATCATAACCGAAGGACGGAACCGTGGCAAGGCGGTCGTATTCTGGATGATAGACGAACGGCAACGTGTGCACGATGCGAAGCTCATGGCGTACCACGAAGACGGTCATCGCGTGCAAGGATGGGGCAATTCCATGCGGTCGATTTGCGTGAAGACGAAGCGCGGTCCGCAGCTGGAAGATACGGAGAAGGTGCTGTTCGGCTTGCATCTCGTGCCACGCTATCCCGAGAAGATCGTCTGCCTTGTGGAGAGCGAGAAGACAGCCCTCATCTGCGCTTGCCATTATCCGTAGTATCTTTGGCTTGCCACCGGCGGCTGCGGCAACCTTCAGGCATCCAAGCTCCGCCCTTTGATGGAACGAAACGTGGTGGTCTATCCCGACAGCGGCGAGTATGAGAAGTGGTCTCAGAGGATGAAGCAGAGCGGTCATCAGCACTATACCGTCATGGACATCCTCGAAGCCTATCCGCCCAATACCGACATAGCCGACATAATCCTGGCAGAAACGAGCCGCATAAGCGGCAGATAGGGATTGTTTGAACGGCAGTTATGCATCATATAAGCGGCAGTTATGGTTCGTAAAAGCGGCAGATATGCAATGTTTTCGTTACAGCGGGATAGAAATCCCGCTTTCCATGGAGCGCGGCATTTCTATGCCGCGAATACGCCTATACTTATCGCACAAACTTATATTACAGCGGGATGGAAATCCCGCTTTCCATGAACGCACATGGAGCGCGGCATTTCTATGCCGCGAATATGCTTATTTGACTGAAAATAAATGCGTTAAGGGGTGAAAATAATCGCGGAAAAGCTTGCGTATGTCGGAAAAATTTCGTAACTTTGTACCCAGAAAGTTCGGAGCTTTGCTCCGAGGGTAATGGCTAATGGGTAAAGGGTAATGGCTCACACACAACAACAATTTATATTCATACAACAACAGACTCCGGAGCCTCTATAAGAGTCCGCCCGAAAGGGTGTCAACAGGGGGCACACGCAACAATGATTCGTTACTTTAAGTATCAGTCGAACTCGAACATCGAGTCAGCAAAGGGCAAGTGGTACCTTCGCGTGAAGAATGGCGAGACTTACGACATCGACAAGCTCGCAGAGCACATGGCAAGCCACTCGACTGCCTACACCGAGGGCGAGATCTCGGGTATGTGCAAGGACATCGTGAAGTGCATCCAGGAGCTTGTTCTCGACGGCAAGCAGGTGAAGCTGTCAAACCTCGCAATCTTCTCTCTCGAAGTGAACTGCAAGGGCGCCGACGACCCTAACAGCTGCACCGTTCAGAACATCCGAAACATCCACATCAATGCTCGCGGAACCGGCAAGCTCTCCTCAGCACAGCTCATGCATAAGGTTCACTTCAAGGAGATGGATGAGTACTCGGTGTAAAGACCCACCCCTTCCCTCCCTGAGAGGGAGGGGGTAATTTGTTGTAGAGTGGATGGGGAACTTCAGTTAATTAATTTATGAATAATTTGTGAATAATTCGTGTAAAAAAAAAGCCTTCGGCAAACATGAATGTTCATAAATTAACCATAAATTTTATCATAAATTTCTGTGGCAAGATTGTAAAATCCTAAAATAAAAATCCTCACAAAAATGCGCTCGAGTACCTCGCTTAAAGAAGGCTCTCTTAAGGATCGCTTCGCTCGACATCCAAACCAAAATCTTTACTAAAATCATCAAATCAACAAATCGTCAAATGATAATCTCTATTATCTTGCCTTCTGGGTTCTCAACGACCGTGACTTTGCGCTTCTGGGCAGTCGTGAGTTGCTTTTCGTTGAGATAGTCGGAGATGAGTTTGGTGCCCTTGAGGCCTTTCGGACGGAAGCGGTCGCCTGACTTGGGACGACGTACAAGATTGCCTTCCTCTGTATAATAAGGCTCAAAAGTGTCGGGTTCGTTTGGAGAGATATAAAGTTTCTTTCGGCAAATGTCAACAATAAAATCCTTCGAGAGGAACATCTTTGTGTCCGTCTGCTGAAGGGCTGCGAGGATGTTCTTTATCTGCGTGGCGTTGAAGCCTTTTGGAGAGAGAAGATGATGGAGGAAGCCTTCTGTGTAATCTTCGGTTGTGAGTTCGTTGGAGTTGAAGCGTTGGAGTAGGGTGGAGTAGTACTGCTCTTCTATTGTGGCTGTTTCCTTCATGTGTTCGGACATGCGGAAGATGTTCTCCACGGCTTGCGGATTGAGCTCCTTGAGAAGCGGAATGATGTGATGGCGAATCTTGTTTCTCGTGGCGTCATCCTCAAGGTTCGTGCTGTCGGTAACGAAGGTCTCTCCCCATTCTGCGAGCTTTTCCTCAATCTCCTTGCGTGTGACGTTGAGAAGAGGACGGATGATGTAGCCGTTTGTTTCCTGCATTCCGCAAAGACCTTTCACGCCAGTTCCTCGCACAAGATTATGGATGATGGTCTCCACCTGATCGTCCTTGTGATGGGCAACGGCGATATAATCCGCGCTAATCTCCTGTCTAAGCTTCTCGAAATAGTCGTAACGAAGCTGGCGAGCGGCAAGTTCGATGCTTATTTTATGCTGTGATGCGTATTCTTTGGTGTTGAAATCTACGGTGTGAAGCTTCACGTTCTTGCGCTTGCAAAGGTCACGGCAGAACATTTCGTCGCGGTCAGACTCCTCTCCCCTCAGATGGAAATTGCAATGAACAGCCTCAACCTCAATATTCTGCGACAATAAAGACAACAAAAGATAAACGCTATCAGCACCTCCTGACAGCGCTACGAGAAGCTTATGAGAACCCCTCAAGCTCCCCCGAGGGGAGATGTTGATAGTATTATTGGCCGAGTTGTTCAATTTGCGATTGTGGATTTTAGATTTTTATAAAGATTTTAGTTCGGATTTCGAGGAGTTTGCGACGATCCCTTATAAAGGCCTTAATAAAGCGAGGTATTCGAGCGCATTTTCAGTCGGGATTTTTGTTTTGGATTTTTCTTCTGCATACCATTGGCGAACTAAAATCTTAAACTATAATCCTCACCAAAATACGCTCTAGTTCGTCGCTTTTATGGAGTACTTTAAATAGGATCGCATCAAAGATGCTCGAAATCTTAACTAAAATACTAATAAAATTTGGGAGGGGGCGTTATTCTACATACAGCACCAATCCCTTAAGGTACTCACCTTCAGGATGATAGATGTTTATCGGATGGTCAGCAGGCTGGTGGAGCTGATGGAGGATGCGAACCTTTCTGCCTGATTGTGCACAAGCGGTGAAGACTGCGTTGCGGAAGTTCTCCTTTGTAACTACCTGTGAGCAGCTGAAGGTGAAGAGAATACCGCCAGACTTTATCTGCTGAAGTGCCTTGAGATTCAAGCGAGTATAGCCCTTGAGAGCGTTATGAAGAGCGCCACGATGCTTTGCAAAAGCTGGAGGATCAAGGATGATGAGGTCGTAAACATTCTCGTTCTTGTCGAGGTATTTGAAAGCATCCTCGCAGAAAGCGGCATGGCGAGAGTCGTTCTGGAAGTTGAGTTCCACGTTCTTGTTAGTCAGGGTGATAGCCTTCTCCGAGCTGTCAACAGAATGTACAAGCTCTGCACCACCACGCATAGCATAGAAAGAGAAACCACCTGTATAGCAGAACATGTTGAGAACCTTCCTTCCTTTTGCGTAATGCTCTACGAGAGAGCGGTTTTCGCGCTGGTCAACGAAGAAGCCTGTTTTCTGTCCGCGAAGCCAATCCACATGGAAAAGGAGACCGTTCTCTGTGGCAATATCATCAGGAGTAGCACCCACGATGAAACCATTCTCCTGTCCGAGGTCAGCCTTGTATGGAAGGGTTGTCTCCGACTTGTAGTAGATATTCTCAATACGGCTTCCCATAACCTCCATGAGAGCCTCGGCAATATCGAAGCGGCAGACGTGCATACCCACGCTATGAGCTTGCATTACGGCTGTCTTTCCGTAGCAGTCTATGACAAGTCCAGGCAGGAAATCGCCTTCTCCATGAACGAGACGGTAGGTATTGTTTGTCTCGCTGTCAGCCATTCCCGACACGATACGCACCTGAAGAGCGGTAGCGAGATGCTGTTTCCAGAAGTCCTTTGTTATGGTCTTGTCCTTGAAGGAAAGTACGCGAACAGCAATGGAACCAATCTGATAATGACCGGTAGCTATGAAATTGCCATTGCTCTGAATGACATTCACGATTTCTCCCTCTTCGATGCCATCATCCATCTTGGCGATAGCACCAGAGAAAACCCAAGGGTGGAAACGGTTGAGAGAATCTTCCTTGCCTCTTTTGAGATATATCTTCTTCATTTACAATTTACGGATTTACAATTTACGATTTTTTCTTATTGATTCGGCTCCTCTACCATTATCAGCTCGTAATCACCCGTTTGCTTCAAGCGTTCGATTTCGTTGTAAAGCATGATGCAAGACCATGCGTCTGTGGCTGCATACATCTTCTGAGCATCGGAAAGAATCTGTGCTTCCCAGTTGGAAAGACGTTGCGCCTTGCTCATCTTCTGTCCGAAAATGTTTGCGTAAAGCTTCTGCAAGGCAAGGTCCTCGATGCCAATTTCCTTCACGTGATGCTGAAGGTCGTAGAAGTAGCCAGGGGTAAACGGATGACGATAACCGAGCATCATGAGGTCGTCTTTCAGCGAAAGTCCAATCTTTGGAACCGTAGTGTCTTCAAGGAATCTAATGATGGCAGGAGTCATTCCAATAATGTTCAGACGGAAAAGGAAACAAGTATCGATTGTTGACACCTGAAGAAGCGCAACCTTGTTCTGTATTCCTCTGCGGAAAGAAGGTCTTGTTTCTGTGTCTATGCCAAGTATTTTCTGTCTCAAAAGAAAGTCAACTGCACGCTCAGCCTCTCCTTCTGTGAAGATGGTTATAATCCTACCCGGGAAGGTTACCCGAGGAAGTCCGTTTATCTTGTGTTTATCAAATTTGTTGTATATAGTTTTGCGCATTGCCATAAATCAGTTTACAGTGTGCAAAATTAGTAAAAAAAGATGATAATACACCATGATATTTGTTTTTTTTCCTAACTTTGCACAAAATATTAAATTGGATTAACCGACACTCTATAAACAATTGTAGTAAAAGATATATGGCAAAGGCTAAAAGTACTCGTCAAAATAAGAAAAAGAAACAGCAGGAAAGCATCTTCAGAACAGTAAGTTTGAAGGATCTGTTCGGCAACGAGATAATCAACTTTTTCGTTGGTTGCGCACTTGTCGGCTCCGCTATCCTTATGATAATATCCTTCGTCTCGTATTTCGGTTCAGGTGCTACCGACCAGAGCATCCTGCTTGACATGAGAGACGGAGACATGCTAAATAGCGACCAGAAGTTGACAAACGCCATCGGTTCCATTGGCGCTCTTACATCTTATTATATGATAACGCGATGGTTCGGACTTGCGGCTTTCTGCATCCCGCTCTTCATGTCGCTTCTCGGTTTGCGCATGATGAAGGTTTATGAAGTGAACCTTGCCAAGTTCTTCTTCTTTTTCTTCTTCATCATGTATTGGCTTTCGATATTCTTCTCGTCTTGCATGTCGAGCTTCTGGGGAGAAGTGTTCCCTAATGCCGTTTTCCTTCCAGGTGGAGATCATGGAGAGGGCGTAAGGCAGTCGATAGAGAATATCATCGGTTTCCCTGGACTTCTTGTCATCCTCATCATAACAGCTCTTGCGTTCCTTACTTATATTAGTAGCGAGACAATCAACTATGTGAAGATGGCGCTTAATCCTGTAACCTACAAGAAGGCAACTTCCATACTTACCATCAATACCGGCAATAAGGGAAATTCTTCGGATAGCGAAGATATAGACCAAGGCTATTCTCCATACGACGACGATTACGAGGACGAGCAGGAGCCGCTTGTTTATGATGATCCTCAGACGGAGAAAGTGGAATTCCAGGTCTCTGGCGAAGGTATAGCCGCTCCTTCATTTACCGTTAGCGCTTCTCCTGAAACTGAAGTACAGGAGGCGGCTACTCAGGAAGCAGACCTTACCGTGAACGAAGGCGTGAAGGAAGAGGAGGCAAAGGGAAATAACGTGGCAAACAGCGTTGATCTCTCCGTGCCTATCAACCACAAGGAGCCTTTCGTGAACTACAAATATCCTGTGCTCGACCTCCTTCAGTCGTATGAAGACGACGGCAAGCCATATATCAACATGGAAGAGCAGCAGGCTAATAGTAACCGAATCATAGATGCCTTGAACAACTTTGGCGTAGAGGTAAAGAGCATCAACGCTACCGTTGGTCCTACAATTACGCTTTACGAAATCACTCTTGGCGCAGGCGTTCGTATCAGCAAGATACGTAACCTTTCTGACGACTTGGCGCTTAGTCTCCATGCTCTTGGTGTTCGTATCATAGCGCCAATGCCTGGAAAGGGTACCGTTGGTATAGAAGTGCCTAACAAGAAGAAGAACATCGTCTCTATGATGAGCATCCTGAACTCCAAGAAGTTCCAGGAGACAAAGATGGCTCTCCCGCTTGCTCTCGGCAAGACTATCACGAACGAAGTCTTCATGGTTGACCTTGCGAAGATTCCTCATCTGCTCGTAGCCGGTGCCACTGGTCAGGGTAAGTCTGTAGGTTTGAACGCTATCATAACATCATTATTATATAAGAAGCATCCAAACGAGCTGAAGTTTGTGCTCATAGACCCTAAGAAGGTTGAGTTTAGCGTTTATCAGACTATCCAAAACCACTTCATGGCAAAGCTCGAAGAGGAGGAGGAAGCTATCATTACTGATGTGAAGAAGGTGGTGAAGACCTTGAACTCTCTCTGTAAGCTCATGGATACTCGTTACGATTTGCTCAAGATGGCAAGTTGCCGTAACATCAAGGAGTATAACGAGAAGTTCCTCAACCACAAGCTTCGCCTTGTAGATGGCCATGACTATATGCCTTATATCGTGGTTATCATCGATGAGTTTGGAGACCTTATCATGACAGCCGGCAAGGAAGTCGAGCTTCCTATCGCTCGTATCGCCCAGCTTGCGCGTGCCGTTGGTATTCACATGGTTATCGCAACTCAGCGTCCTACTACGACTATTATTACCGGTAACATCAAGGCAAACTTCCCTGGTCGTATGGCTTTCCGTACATCCCAGAGCAACGACTCGAAGATTATCCTCGACCGTCCTGGAGCAAACCAGCTTATCGGTAAGGGAGATATGCTCATCCTTGATGGCGCGGATCCTGTTCGTGTGCAATGTGCATTCGTCGATACTCCTGAGATTGAACAGATTTCAGAGTTCATTAGCGCTCAGCCTGGTCCTGTAGAACCTTTCGAACTTCCTGAACCTCCAATGGAAGAAGGCGAAGGCGGAAGTGCAGCTGTTGACATCTCGAACCTTGATCCTCTCTTTGATCAGGCTGCTCAGAGCGTAGTTTCATCCGGTCAGGGTAGTACAAGCATGATCCAGCGCCAGTTCTCTATCGGTTATAACCGTGCAGGTCGTCTTATGGATCAGCTTGAAAAGTGCGGTATCGTAGGACCAGCAAAGGGTAGCAAGCCGCGTGAGGTTCTCGTTGCTGACATCGTTCAACTTGACGCTATGCTCCAAGGCTTGCATTCAAACACGAATGTGATGTAATAGATTCCCAGAAAGGTTTGAACAGTAGTGTTTAAAAACATTAACAAGCGATTGCCTTGAACTAAAAAATGTTAACATGGTTTTATTCCTGCCTTTCGGTTGAATCATAATGATGAGGCGCGAGAAAAATTGGTGCCAATCGTTAAACTTAAAGTGGAATAAAACTCCAACTTAAAACATTATCAGATTATGAAAAAGTCACTTACTCTCATATTTGCCCTCTGTGTAGCTCTCGGTTCCTTTGCTCAGGATGCCAAGAAAACAATGGATAAGGCTGTTTCTTCGCTCAGCAAGTCGAGCGTTACGGTTTCATACAGCGCTTCCGGACAACTCAATGATGCCGGCACTCTCATGATGAAAGGCAATAAGTATTGTGCAACTGGAAAGACAGGCACAATCTGGTTTGACGGCAAGACGCAGTGGACTTACATGAAGTCAACAGACGAAGTGAACATCGCAAGCCCTAATTCCAAGAAGGTTTCCGTGCTTAATCCTTACGGCGTGCTCAACCTTTACAAGAGCGGCTACACACTTTCGCAGAAGAAGGTCGCTGCCGGAACTGAGGTTTACATGAAAGCTAACGGCAATCAGACCTACAAGGAGATTTATGTTACTCTAAATTCACAGCTTAAGCCAGTCTCTCTCCGCTTCAAGAATAGCAAGGGATGGACCACGGTAAAGCTTTCGAACTATCAGTCGAAATCTCTCTCCGATTCTTCGTTCAAATTCAACAAGAAGCAATATCCTGACGCAGAAATCAATGACTTGCGTTAGTTAATCACACGACATGCCCAAAGTTATTCGCTTTGGGCATTGCTTTTTTTATAATAAATGTGTATTTTTACACCCCAAAAGCAAAGTTTTTTTGCATTATAAAGCCTATTTCTGCATATAACTAAACCTAAATACAGATGAATAAAACTCTAACCACATTAACGCTTGCTCTTGCCGTTTCCGCATCTGCTTATGCTCAGGACGTCAAGCAAGTTGTTACGATTAATGGCACTGCCAATGGAAAGGCTGTGCAGACAATAACCTTTTCCGGTGATAATGTAAACCTTGTCTATACTGACAACAGCACGGAAACGCTCGATATGGAGGCTGTTGTCATCACTTTCTCCGATGAAGCAACAGCCATCACCGTTTCTTCAGTATCAGAAAACGGCGAGGCTAAGAAGATCTACGACATCAACGGCCGTCAAGTGCGCTCTACTCTCGACGCGCTTCCTCAAGGCGTTTACATCGTAAAGTCGGCAAACAAATCAGTTAAATTCATTAAGAAATAAAAGCAGCTATGAAAAGAATCTATACTCTCATTAGCCTTTTCATGGCTATTTTCGCTATGTCTGCAAATGCCCAGACATGGGATTTCTCAGGTGAAGGCATTCCTGATGTTGATGTTACAAACCTCAACGCAGATGCAGCAAACTGGAAATATGATGCCGCAAACAACCGTTGGGGAAATGTAAATGCACTTGATAATGCTGAACTTACAGCAAACGGAAAGACTCTCTATTTCACAGAAGGTCTTTTGTTTACGGCTTCTGCTGCTGATCATGTACGAATTGATGCAAAGAAAAACAGCCTTACTCTCAACAACAGCAAGGTTGTCGTAAAGATAAAGAACCTCAAGGCTGGTAATAAGGTGACTGTCAAGGCACAATGTTCAAGCCCGGACACAAAGCGAACAATCAGCGCAACAAATGTCACTTCCGAAACTTTCGGAGTGCTCAAAGGCAAATCAGATGTAAAGCTTGAGTTTTCGGGCGAAGTTACCGCTGATGGAGATATCACGCTTCAGGCTGATGGTGGCATGTATGTCTATCTCATCAGCGTTGTTGACCCTAACGAGGAGCCTGCGCCAGACCCTTCTTCCCTTAACAAGACTGCTAATTCTGTCTTCAAGAATGCCAACAACAACCAGATGCAGCTCACGCTCACAAATGGCAATAACTTCTATTACAACACAAACGAGCTTAAGGCTGTGAACATCGAGGGCAAGAAGGTTCTCGTGGAGTCTGCTGCCGCTGGTGTTGAAGCCGACTATTACGACGGAACTCTTGCTGACATCAAGTTCTTCAAGGGTCAGCCTACAGGTGCTGAGGCTCAGGATATTAAGAATGGCGGCATTCAGATTACAGAGGCAAAAGGCTGGCTTGAAAGCGCTTTCATAAAGTTTACTCCTATCGCAGACGCTAAGACTTATAACGTTTATGTAAAGGGCGGCCAGTTCTCTGCTTACACAAAGATTGACGCTCAGCTCGTTCGTAACTATGGTACTTACGGTCGCGCAGATATGGTTGGCCTTCCTGCCGGTTCTTACGACATGAAGGTTGTTGCTGTTGACGAAAGTGGCAATGAAATCGCATCTTCTGCTTCTGAAGCTCTCGGCATGACTGTCAAGGCTTACGATCGTCGTGGCTTTGCTCACTTCAACATGGCTCACGAGATTGGCGCTTACGACAAGACTGGTAAGCTTCTCTCAAACGCTGTCGTAATCTATGTTACCGCAAAGAACGCAAAGACCGTTCAGGCTACTGTTCTCTACGAAGGCAAGCCTCAGACATTCACAGGTCTTCAGACAATTCTTAGCGCTTATCAGAAGAAGGGTGAGAAGACTCCTATCGCAATCCGTCTCATCGGTAAGGTGTCAAAGGCTGATCTCGATGCCATCGCAAGTTCTGCTGAAGGTCTTCAGATTAAGGCTGCCGAAAACTATGGCTACATGCCAATCACTGTTGAAGGTATCGGCGACGACGCTACCGTTCATGGCTTTGGTTTCCTCATCCGAAACTGCGGTTACGTGGAACTCCGTAACTTTGCTATCATGAATTGTCTTGATGACTGCGTGTCTATGGACACAAATAATGAGCACCTTTGGATTCACAACCTTGACCTTTTCTACGGAGCAACAGGTGGAGATGCTGACCAGGCTAAGGGTGACGGTACTCTCGACATCAAGGGTAACTCTCGCATGACAACAATGGCTTACAACCACCTCTGGGATTCTGGTAAGGCTTCTCTCTGCGGTATGGGTGGCGATTCAGAGGAATACATCTCGTACATCGGCAACTGGTTTGACCATTCTGACTCACGTCATCCACGTGTTCGTTGCATGACTGTTCACGTTCTTAACAACTACTACGACGGCGTTGCTAAGTATGGCGCTGGCGCTACAACTGATTCTGACATCTTCGTAGAGGCAAACTACTTCCGCAACACAAAGTACCCTATGCTCATTTCTAAGCAGGGTTCTGATATTGCTACAGATTCCAAGGGTACATTCTCTGGTGAAGCAGGCGGTATGATCAAGTCTTATGGCAACAAGATTATCGGCGCTACTCGCTATGTCACTTATCAGCAGAATGCTACACAGTTCGACGCTTACGAAGCTGCAACTCGCGACGAGCAGGTTCCTTCTACAGTGAAGGCTGTGCTCGGTGGTGCTATCTACAACAACTTCGACACTGACGCTTCAAAGATCTACTCTTACGAGGCTCTCGCAGCTGACGATGTTCCTGGAGAGGTGACTGGTTGGACAGGTGCAGGTCGTCTCGGTCATGGCGACTTTAAGTGGACTTTCACAAATGCTGATGATAAGGACTATAATGTAAACAAAGCTCTCAAATCTGCTATCACAAACTACAAGTCTTCGCTCGTAGGTTTCTTCGGTGGAGAGGTAATCAATCCTGGAACTGGTGGCGAAACCGGTGGAGAGACAGGTGGCGAAACTGGCGGCGAGACTGGCGGAAATGAAGGCGGCGAGACTGGTGGAAATACATCTTCTCCAACTATTGATGGGCCTACATCTTGCAACTTCGTAGGAAGAGTATGCTCAAATCCTACTCAGTTCACAGTTTCCGGAAGCTATTCGAACAAGGGTACAGCCACTTACAAGGGAACAACATATTCAGATTGCCTTAAGATGGAGTCTGCAACTTCCGTTAAGTTCAAGACTTCAAAGGATCTCAAACTCATCCTTGTCTTTGCAAGCTCAGAAGCAAAGAAGGACAGAGTTGTTAAGGTCAATGGCGTAGTAAAGGCATCTGACGCAAACGGACAGATGATCATGAGCATCCCTGCCGGCGAGTATGAACTCACAAAGGGCGACTCAGCCAACCTCTTCTATATCGATATAACTGAATAATGAACATCGCTATCATAGGCGGCGGTGCAGCAGGATATTTCCTTGCCGTCGCTTTGAAGGAACAAGATAAGAGCCACTCCGTAACTATCTACGAGAGTGGCTCTATGCCTTTGCGCAAGGTGAAGGTTTCTGGTGGAGGGCGTTGCAATATCTCCAATACTTTCAACGACGTTCGCGATCTGAAAGATGTTTATCCCCGCGGACATAAGCTTCTCAAGCGACTTTTCAAATCATTCTCTCCTCAAGATGCACAACGATGGTGGGAAGATCATGGCGTAAAACTCATTGCACAAGACGACGAGTGCATCTTTCCTGTAAGCCAAGACTCGCAAACCGTAATTGATACTCTCACGCTATATTGCAAAAGATATGGTGTGAAGACAGTCTTCGATACAAAGATTGATTCTATCGTCGAGCTGAAATCTCGTTACGACGTCGTTGTTCTTGCCACAGGTGGCATTTCAAGTCAATCCAAGATTTACGAGGAACTGGAGTCTCTCGGTCATGAGATGTCAGAACCTATACCTTCTCTCTTTACTTTCTCCATTGAAGATGAATCTCTTCGCTCGTTGACGGGCTTAGTTGTTGAAGCCGAAATGAAGATTCCTGGCACTAAGTTCCGTTCCTCCGGAGCACTTCTTCTTACCCATTGGGGCGTTAGCGGACCAGCCACGCTGAAACTCTCCAGCCATGCGGCACGCCATCTTGCAGACTGCGACTACCGTTCTCCACTCAGCATCAATTGGCTCGGCTGTTCCTTTGCTGACGCCGAAGCAAGTCTTGGGCAGTTTGTCTCTGCCAACAGAAAGAAGGAAATAACCACCTGTCCTTTCCCACAACTTCAGAATCGCTTGTGGCAACACCTTCTTCACAAGAGTTTCGGTACGGACGCGGAATTCACTACAAAGGACGGTTACGCCATTAGATACCTAGACCTTACGAAGAAACAGATAAACCGCTTGCTCGAAACTCTCACAAACGACACTTACACCATCAACTCTCGCTACAAGCACAAGGACGAGTTTGTCACATGTGGCGGCGTCTCCCTCTCATCCGTTGACAAGAACACCCTTGAGAGCAAACATCTGCCAGGTCTTTATTTCACAGGCGAGGTTCTCGACATCGACGGCATAACAGGCGGCTTCAACTTCCAAGCCTGCTGGACAACAGCCATGACTGTGGCAAGAGTAATTCAATAAGGAGATTATTCCACTTCCTCAAAATCAACATATTCACCTTCTCCTTCCTTGAAAATCTTCTTTCCGCCGTAGTTGGATGAACTTTGTCTTGAGTTATTTGAAGTGTTTTCTCGGTTAGTATTGCGATTTTGCTTTGAAGAGTTTCCGTAACTGCCACGGCCGAAACCGTTTGACTTGTAATTATTATTTCCTCCAGTAAGCATGTTCCAGAACTTCAATGCTACTCCAAATACGAAGAGCAAAGGAACAATGATGATTATCAGGAGCAATATAAAGAGAAAGTGAAACATAATATTCTTATTCTTTGTGAGGTTTATAATAATTTATTCCTGTGATAAATCGTGAACCATCTGTCGGTAGACACGATAAACATGATACCTCGATATATATCCAATAAGTGTGCCATCTGGGGTGCAAACAGGCAACTGATGTGCGTGGGTGTCGTCTAATCTTGATATAACTAAAGACATTGGGTCATTTACACCTATTATTGCTAACGGTTGCGACATAAGTTGACGCACTGTGAAATGATGGTATAGTTCTGTGCGGAAAACAATATGGCGCAGTTTCATCAAGTCAATTTCACCTAGCAAATGTCCGGCATCATCAAGCACGGGAAGTACATTGCGCTTCGAGCGTGAGAGATACTTTACCAGTTGTCCGAGTTCCACATCCGGTTTCACGCTTTCGTTGTTCTTCTCAATAACATTGTCGATGTTCATGAGTGTCAGCACCGCTTTGTCCGTGTGATGAGTCAGAAGTTTACCTTCTCGTGCAAGACGACCAGCGTAGATTGAGTGATGTTCAAATATATTTATTGTAAGATAAGAAACGATTGCAACGATAATAAGCGGAATAAACATGTTGTAACCACCGGTTATGTCAGCAATGAGGAAGATACCCGTCAGTGGAGCATGCATCACGCCAGCCATCACTGCTGCCATACCGAGTAGAGCAAAGTTCTTTTCTGGCACAATAATACCAAGGTCGCACATGTTCCAGATTCGTGCAAAAAGGAATCCGGCGAAAGCTCCTATGAACAGTGATGGAGCAAATGTACCACCACAGCCACCACCACCATTAGTTGCTGATGTTGCGAACACTTTTGTCAGGAGAACCATTGCAACATAAAGGATGAGCATTTCGTGCTTGCCTGCAAATATGGAAGTATCCAGAATGTCGTCCCAATCTGCAATGGAAGTTCCGTTCAGCAGAATATTTATATCCTTGTATCCTTCGCCATATAGGGAAGGGAAGAGTATTATCAGAGTAGAAAGAATCAAAGCTCCTGTAAACCACTTGAGGTAAAAATGGTCTTTCAACTTTGAGAATATGCCTTCCGTGAAAGCCATCGTACGCATAAAGTAAAGGCTCACAAGCCCACAGAACACGCCAAGCAAAACATTTGCCGGAATGCGATTCACCGACCAGTCGTTATCCAGAGTAAAGTGGAAGAGGGAGTCGCTTCCCATAAATATATATGTGAAGCAAGTTGCCGTAACACTGGCTATGAGGATAGGCAGAAGTGACGCCATAGTAAGGTCTATCATCAGCACCTCAAGAGTGAATACAAGTCCCGCCATCGGAGCCTTGAAAACACCTGCAATAGCAGCCGAAGCACCGCAACCTACGAGCACCATCAATGTTTTGTTGTCCAATCCGAAAGCACGACCAAGGTTACTTCCTATGGCAGAACCAGTTAGAACGATAGGAGCCTCGGCGCCAACGGAACCTCCACAACCGATTGTTATGGCAGAAGCGACTACGGAAGACCAACAGTTATGAGCCTTCAAGAAGCTCTTCTTACGGCTTATGGCATAAAGGATTCTTGTTATACCATGAGATATATTGTCTCGTACCACATAACGGACAAAGATTGCTGTGACAAGAATACCAATAGCAGGATATAGCATATAGAGCCAGTTGAAAGTCGTAGGGTCAAAATTATGCGTAAGCAACTGTTGCACCTGATGTATAATCCAGTGCAATACATACCCTGCTACTGCTGCAAAGAAACCTACAACAAGGCTAAGCAACATTAGTAGTTGGCGTTCAGATATCTTTTCCTTTATTATGCTTAAGTTCATCTATTATCCTCTAATAATCTCTACTTCGCCGTCTTGCTTTAAACGGATAATGCTTGAAGGTTGAGCCTTGGTTTTATCTCCGCGACGGAAAGAACATACATAATCCACGGCATCGATAATTTCTTGGTCAATTTCCTTGAAGATGGCGGCAGAAGGCATTCCGCTGATATTTGCGCTTGTTGATACTATTGGCTTTTGGAATTTGTAGCAGATTTGCTTTGAAAACTCCTCTCGTGTTACTCTCAGTGCGACGCTGCCATCTTCTGCGAGAAGGTTGGGCGCAAGACCAGTAGCACCATCAAGGATAATGGTAGTAGGTTTTGTGGCAAGTTCCATGATGTCCCATGCCACGTCAGGAACGTTTCTGACGTAGCGCTGAATGCGGTTCTCGCTATCAACGAGACAAATTAAAGCCTTTGAATCCTCGCGTTGCTTTATCTTGTACACCTTTTCTACGGCTTTTGGGTTTGTGGCGTCGCAGCCAATACCCCATATTGTGTCGGTAGGGTAGAGTATTACTCCACCTTCACGAAGCACCTTCACGGCGTTTTCTATGTCAATGTTACAGTTCATAACTTAAATAGAAAACGCAAGAGTTACAGATTATAGCCCTTGCGTTTTCATTGGTATAGAGTTAAGTTTGTATTTCAAAAAGAGTGTTATTTGATGCTGTCTGTAGCAGAGTCGTCTTCAATCTTTCCTCCTTGTGACTTTGACCAGTAGTCGTACTCATAGTCATAAGGGTTTTGGCTGATTTTTGTGAGGTGGATATCGCCAAGATCCCAACCGTTGCGAGCCTTCTGAAGACGTCCGTCAAGATAACCTCTACCAAGTCTATAGTCGGAAATCACGACATGTGAATGATCGCTATAGTCAAGATAGATATTGCCATTTTCCACGCTCCACTCAAAGTTTACTGGACCACCAGGTCTATCATATTCGTAACCTACACCATGACGTGAGAATCCATCCTGACGGAAACGGATGTCAACATAAATTCTGTTACGGTAATTGTCGTAAACTACGCCTTCCCAAGTTCCATCGAGTTCAAGTGCAATCTCATGATCTTCATCACACGAAACGAATGTTAAAGACATGATTGCAATGAGTGCAAAAGTCAAAAAAGAGGTTAATTTCTTCATATTATTTACTAAATAAATTAATGATTTGCTTGTTTTTGTGGGCAAAAGTAATACTTTTTTCGTCTTTATACAAATATTTACATAAGATTTTTTAACTTTGCAGCAAATTATAAACTTATTTAACTTTGTAAGGCGAAGATTTCTGAGCCGTAAAATTCATAAACTAATATAATGGAACACACTAAATGTCTCATTATCGGTAGTGGTCCTGCTGGATATACAGCTGCCATTTATGCTTCAAGAGCTAACCTCAAGCCAATAGAATATTGCGGCCTTCAGATGGGAGGTCAACTTACGCAAACCACTACTGTGGAGAATTTTCCTGGTTATCCTGACGGTGTAGATGCCAATATGATGATGATGGACATCCGTCAGCAGGCAGAGAATTTTGGTGCAGACATCCGCGATGGAATTGTTACAAAGGTTGATTTCTCAAAGCGCCCTTACATTATTACTATAGATAATGGCGACGAGATAGAGGCGGAAACCGTAATCATTGCTACAGGAGCTTCCGCTAAATATCTTGGTCTTCCTGACGAGGAGCGCTTCAAGGGTATGGGCGTTAGTGCTTGTGCCACTTGCGACGGCTTCTTCTATCGCAAAAAGACTGTAGCCGTAGTTGGCGGTGGTGATACTGCATGCGAAGACGCTCTCTATCTTTCAGGCCTTGCAAAGAAGGTGTATCTCGTTGTTCGCAAGCCTTTCCTCCGTGCATCAAAGGTTATGCAGGATCGTGTGATGAATACGGAGAACATCGAGGTCCTCTTTGAGCACAACACCCTAGGTCTTAATGGCGACGGAAAGGTGGGCGTCCAGGGAGCTCGTCTTGTGAAGCGCAAGGGCGAGGCTGACGAAGAGGAAATGAACATCGACATCGATGGATTCTTCCTTGCCATCGGTCATAATCCAAACACGGAGATATTCCGCGAGTGGCTTGATGTTGACAACATGGGCTATTTCAAGACCATTGACGGTACTCCAAAGACAAAGATTCCTGGAGTTTATGTAGCTGGCGATTGTGCAGATCCTGTATATCGCCAAGCAATCGTGGCAGCTGGATCTGGTTGCAAAGCTGCTCTTGAGGCAGAAAGATTCTTACTTGAAAACTAATAACTTTTAATAACTAACAAATTTATGTCACCTGTACAAACATCTAAAATGACCAACTGGCGTTGGTGGATCTGTGGCTTGCTTTTCGTTGCCACTACAGTTAACTACCTTGACCGTCAGGTACTTTCGCTCACGGCGAAGGAGTTTATCTACCCAGATTTCCACTGGAACGATAACGATTATGGTACAATTACTGCTTACTTCTCCATCTTCTATGCTGTCTGCATGCTCTTTGCAGGTAAGTTCGTTGACTGGATGGGAACAAAGAAAGGATATCTATGGGCTATCGGCGTTTGGAGCTTTGGCGCATGTATCCACGCTGGTACAGCCGTTGCTACACAATATATCCAGGGAGTTGAGAGCCTTGAGGCTATGCGCGCACTTGAAGATGGCTCTGCTGCTGCTCTCGCTGTAGCATCTACTGGCGTTTGGCTCTTCCTCGTTTGCCGTGCCATACTCGGTCTTGGTGAGGCAGGAAACTTCCCAGCAGCCATTAAGGTAACGGCAGAATACTTCCCAAAGAAGGACCGTGCTTTCGCTACTTCCATTTTTAACGCAGGTGCTTCAGTTGGTGCTCTTGCCGCTCCACTTATCATCCCACCACTTGCTGCACAGTTCGGATGGGAAATGGCATTCATCATCATCGGTGTGCTCGGTTTCATTTGGATGGGATTCTATGTTCAGTGGTACGAGAAGCCAGAGAAGTCTTCACGCGTCAACGAGGCAGAACTTATCTACATCAATCAGGATGAGGAAGAAGAGGCAACTGCTGTAAAGGAAGAAGTCAAGGAAGAAAAGCAGATGTCTTTCGCTCAGGCATTTGGCTATCGTCAGACATGGGCATTCATCACTGGTAAGTTCTTCACTGACGGCGTTTGGTGGTTCTTCCTCTTCTGGGCACCAGGTTACTTTCAGGATGTTTACGGCTACAAGGCATCTTCAGGCACAGGTATGATGCTCATCATGACTCTCTATGCTATCGTGACATTCCTTTCAATCTATATCTGTAAACTCCCAACTTACTTCGTTGAGAAGCGTGGCATGAATCCTTACGCAGGTCGTATGCTTGCCATGATGCTCATCGCCTTCATGCCTCTCGTATGTGTTGCTGCTCAGCCAATGGGCGAAATCTCTGCTTGGTGGCCAGCAATCATCATCGGTATCGTAGGTGCAGGTCACCAGGCTTGGTCTGCCAACCTCTTCTCTACAATCGGCGATATGTTCCCTAAGTCAGCTATCGCAACAATCACAGGTATTGGCGGTATGGCAGGTGGTGTGGGTTCATTCCTCATCAATAAGGGGTCAGGTATGCTTTTCACTTACTCAGAAGGTCAGGGCGAGGCGTTCCAGTTCCTTGGTTTCGAAGGCAAGCCAGCCGGCTACATGATTGTCTTCTGCATATGCGCTGTAGCTTACCTGCTCGCTTGGGTTATCATGAAGACCCTCGTGCCAAAGTACAAGCCAATCATACTTGATTAATAGATAATTCTTTTTATGTGTTTGGAAATACATACATAATCCCAAACACTTAATATTATGTGACAAAGCCTCAGAGGTCGAACACTTTTGAGGCTTTGTTCTTTTTTGATGTTTTTAGTGGTTGTTTTCTGTCAAATATATCTTTTTGATAGAATTTGACTTGCGAAATGTTATAAAATGCGTTGTTTTTGAAATAAAACTGAGTCAATATACTTTGTATTATTTGTGTTTTTTATAAATTTGCACGATAAATTATCATGCTTTTGACAGCATTTGTTAACTGGAAATAGAAATTTAAAACAATAAGCAATGAAACATTTTACTCTACTTGTTATGTCCTTGTTCCTCACTGTTGGAGCCAAGGCGCAAACAATCCTCTATGAGGATTTTGAGACAGAAGCCACAGAGTATTGCTCTGAGCCCATAGCCACAGATCCAGGATGGACTGTCATTAATGGCTCGTCTTACGGCTTGCAATATAACTGGCACAACTACTACACAGAAAGGGGACACAATACAGGTTCCAAGCATGTAGCTTGCGTTGACGCAAGAACCTATGAGGCATCCGACGGCAAAGGCTTAGGCCCACGTGAGGAGATTCTCCTTTCACCGGAACTTGACCTCAACGACACGTACCAGTTGAGCTTCGACTGGAGCGCAGGTCCTATGGCTTGGATTAACAATAGCCGCTACGACCTTCAGGTTCGCGTGGTGATTGACGGTGACGTGAACAACGCTGAAACCATCTTCTCTATCCAGAACAACCAGATGCTGAAGCTCAGTGGTGTTGATCCAAGCAGCATCGGCACATGGGACGCACATAAGTCTAAGGTGGGACTTGAAGAATGGAAAGGACAGAAGGTTAAGCTCGCTTTCGTCTATAAGATGATGAACGTTACCGGTAACCAGGTTTGCCTTGACAATGTAATGGTGAAGAAGTACTCTCCTGAGACAGGTCCTCGTGCCACTGTTTCACTTACAAACTACGTCTTCCCAACAATGTACATTGGCGAAAAGTACTATTCAGAAGTCATCAAGCTCACGAATGCAGGTCTTGATGGCTTGAAGATTACAAGTGTCGATTGTCCATCTGGTTTGGCTCTTAACATAGATCCTACTACCGTAAACCTTGCTTCCAAGGAATATGTCAATTTCCAGTTGAGCTATACAGCAAGCTTGTTCTCTCCAGCAAGCGGCGCAGTTGTTCTTCACACTACTGGCGGTGATGTATCCATAAAGTTCACAGCAACAAAGGAAGCCCTTGAAGAAGGTTATGTAATAGAAAACTTCGAGAACCACTTTGCCCCTGCCGGATGGAAAAACAAGGGTTGGGAACGTGCTACGAATGCCATTGAAGGCGACTACTCTGCATCGGCTAACGGTGGCTATTCCGATGCTATCCTTGTATCTCCTCGCCTTGATGTAAAGGAAGGTGACAAGCTTTCATTTACTTACTACAACGACTTTACAAATGGTGATGGCAGCGAATACCAGTACAACGATTTCTCAGTGGAAGTAAGTTACGATGGTGGTGCTACATGGCAGACAATGTGGCTTTTCAACTATGAGGAAGCTACAAAGCTTGAAACCCTTACCCTTAACTTCACACAGACAAGCGACGATACTTATGTAAGATGGAAGAATACGGCAGTATCGATTACAGACGAAGGTGCTGATCCTTATTCAAACGTAATCCTTGACCGCATCGTTCTCCCTGAATACTATGGTGCTAATCAGGCTCCTGTTGCTGCAGAGTATGTTTCTCCAGCAAATGGTATGGAAGATGTTTATCCACGCAACATCAAACTTGAATGGAAACCAGTGCTCTTTGCTGATGGCTATCGCGTTTGTATATATAAATTTAATGATGATGGCAGCTACAGATTTCAAGGCATTGACGTAGGTGATGCACTGTCATACACTATTGATCGAGTTGACTATGAGACAACTTACACATGGAAGGTTGTTCCTTACAATGCTTACGGATCTGCAACAGATGTTCCTGCTTGGACATTTACAACCCAGAAAGATGCCACAACAAGCATATTCCCTTACACTGAAGACTTCAGCAAGTGTGGCACAGGTCTTCCTGCAGGCTGGACTTCGGAAAGCACTTCTCCTTACGGTGCAAGCCGCAACTGGAGCACAAACACATCAAAGTACTGGGGTACAGAACCAGGTTCGCTCTACTCTATGTGGCTTTCTACAGGCGAAATAGCTTCTGTAACCACACAGGAATTCAAGCTCCCTGCAAACGGAAACTACAAGATTTCATTCGTTTGGGGTAACAATCACCCTGCATCCCTCAAGATGGATGAGTCTGATCTCCACCGCAACTCAACACCTGCTGGCGGCAACAACGGCTTCACAGAGGTAGTATTTGAGGTTATCGCTGACGGTGTAGCTCATCAGCTTGGCTATATTTCAGAACCAAAGATTGACGATGACTACAACTTCTGGACACCAGAATCATTCGACATCTCTGCATTTGCCGGTCAGGTTGTTCAGTTCCGTTGGACACACCGCGCTCTCAGCGGAAGAGACAATGGTGCAGGTCTTGACAACATTCTCATCGAGATGATCGAGGGCAATAAGGCAGCGTTCAACCAGGAAGAGTGGAATGCTGGTAAGGTGAACTACAACAAATCAACTTCTACAGCAACTGTATCCACTCTCCTCAACAAGGGTAGCCAGCCTCTCACGGTAGAAAGCGCTACATTCAACACGGAAAACTTCTCTACTTCACTCAAGGCAGGCGATGTTATTGCCGTTGACGGCGGCATTGAGTTCACAATGCAGTTTGACGCTCTTACTAGCGCAAGCAATATTGATGACGAACTTACAGTAACATTTGAAGGTGGCTACAGCGTCAAGCTTCCTGTTCATGGCAAGGCTCTCGCAGAGGATGTCCGCTACTATGCTTTCGAGAAGAACGCTCTTGACTACAACTGGAAGGAGGACTTCACACTCATCGATGTTGATCGTCAGGCCACTCTCAACCTCTCTTCTTACTGGATTCAGTATGACCTGAAGGGTGCTCCATTCGCATTTGCCCAAGGTTACGATTCAGAGATGTACCACATCATGAAGCCTACTTCTGGCGACGGTGCTCTCATCGCAGCTTCTACAGCTTCAGATGTAGCAGAAGCAGAAGACTGGATAGTAAGCAAGGCTATCAGCGTAAACAGCAACTCAACATTCGACTTCATGGCTCGCAACTATGAGTCGCTTGAGAGTGTGCTCCCTAACCCACGTCACCGCATTGAGGTTCTCGTAAGCACAACAAGTGCAACAGACCGCAAGTCGTTCGAGACAGTCATGAAGGGTCAGGAGATTCCTTTCCTTACAAGTGGAGCATGGCAGTCATACAGCGTTGACCTCAGCAAGTATGCTGGACAGACTGTCTATGTAGCTCTCAAGCACTATACTGTAGGTGGAGGTCTTCTCGCATTCTTCGACGACTTCACATTCAACCACGTCTCAGAAGGCACTACTCGCATCAATGCTGTTTCTGCTGACGACCTTGACAACGCTACTATCTATACAGTGGACGGCAAGAAGGTCGGCAAGGGCAACATCATCAACAGTCTTGGTCGCGGTATGTACATCATCAAGACAGACAAGGGACAAAAGAAGATCGCAGTAAAATAATATATTAATGTATAAGAGCATGGCGGTGAACAGCATCGCCAATGCTCTTATTTCGTTTTTAGCAACATAAAGAATGGGAAAATCCTTATTCGTAACCTTACTTCTGTTGCTGCCTTTATTTGTTTCAGCACAGACAAGAGACAAACTCCTGACCATTCACGCCACAACTGATACTGGCGAGAATCTTGAAGGCCAGGTGGTGGGCATCATGCACACCGAATACCAGATAACCTACGGCACCCAGAAACTGGATGCTGCAGGTTCTTGTTCTTTGAAAGTATATGAGGGAGAACACCTCATCACCATACAACGCCCAGGATATAACGAAACTACACAGACAATCCTTGTAGATAAAGACACGGAAATTACCCTGAAACTGACAGAGAAGGTACGTTTGCCTTATTGCTTGAAGACTCAACTGCAGCATGATGCTTTCACAGGAAACAACTCCATAAGAATGAGTTGGAATGAGGAAGCACCTGTTTTTGCAGACGATTTCGAATCATACGAACCTTTCACCATCAGTTTCTCTCCATGGACAGGCATCGACAATGACCACGAAACAGCAGCTGCACTCATTGGCGATTACCCAAACCGAGGCGGAATGCAGTACGCACAAATCATCAATCCGCTTACCGTAGAACCAACTTGGTGGTATGAATACGAAGTGCTACGCCCATGCAGTGGCAAGCAGTATGTAGGATTCACTCGCACCATGTCAGGCAATGCAAACGACGATTGGCTCATTTCTCCAACTTTGACAATAGGAACAGAGAATGTCCTGTCGTTCATGGCTAAGGCAGCCGACAAATATCCCGAGCGCTTCCAGGTTTATGTAACTGCTGTCACTGATAATCCTCAGATCTCTGATTTCCAGATGATAAGCGACGGAAACTACGAGACCGTTGATTATACACATTGGCACGAGATGACTTACGACCTGACTGCATACGCAGGAAAGCAGATACGTTTTGCCATTCATTATATCGGCGAGTACAATCGCTTTGGCAATTTCATGCTTATGGTTGACGATGTCTTTGTCGGTCAGCGTTCTGATCTTACCCCAGCTAATCCTCATGAGAAGTTTATCATCTATCTCGATGGCGAACAGAAGGGCGAAACAAAAGACTATAATTTCACGCTTGAGAATGTGCCAGCCGGCCATCATGTCATAGGCATCAAGGCACAATACGTTGCTGCAGAGACTGATTTGGTAACAGCAGAGGTTGATATTGACGGTAGCAGTTATGCTAATGTAACATTGAAAGCCATAGCAGAAAGCATTCTGGAACCTAAGAATCTGCAGCTCACGGTTCTTAATAAGTTGACCGCAGAAAACTATATCTGCAAGACTGATGAAGAATGCAAGGTTTCCATTCCTTCTCTTCCAAAAGGCGACTATATCATTACAAGTGAAGAAGGTGCATACGAAGCTATCAGCAAGAATGTCGCCATTACAGGAGACGACGATATTGAGATAAACCTCACCGACAATGTCATCATTCCGTTCAACATTACCGTAAGCCAGAACGAAGGAAACGAGGCAAATGCCGTTGCACGTTGGAATCAGAAACTCTCGTTCACTGATAGTTTTGAGGCGTACGAAGACTTTGCAACAGGAGAATTCGGCGGTTGGATTTCGCTCGACCTTGACCAAATGCCAGTTTATCCGATAGGTCTTGGCGCAGCTTCCAACATAGTAAGTTTCCCTGGATCAGGTTCGCCTTCAAATCCGCTGCCTATTGCTCCTATAGTTTTCAATCCAAATACAACGAAGCCAGCCATGCTTCCTACGGACAAGGCGATGAAAGCTCCTACTGGAGACAAGCAGATCATCTTCTTCTCGCCACAGAGAGGAAAGGCTGACAAATGGCTAATCTCACCAGAGATTGAGATTCACGACAATTATGCCGTTGAATTTACCGCAAAGGCTTATTCCATCTATCCGGAATCCATTGAGATATGCGTAAATACTCAGGATGCCAAGACGGAAAACTTCAGAGTAATAGCAGTAATTGAAGAACTCAAGGAAGGTGAATGGGTAAGATACAAGGCTGAACTTAAGGATTATGCCGGACAGAACATCCGCATTGCTCTGCATTACACTTCTTACGACGCTTTCTTCGCCCAGGTTGACGATGTTACGATAGGAACTGAGGATGGACAATCGGAGATAGTTGATTTCGGAAACGTCATCAATTTCGAGGTTAGTCTTGACGGACAGCCATACGCCGTTGTCGATGAACCTTTCATTGAACTCTCAAATCTTACTGCCGGTTCTCATACTATTGGCGTAAAGGCTATCTATAAGAGCGGTGCTTCTGAGGAAGCGTTCTATACGTTTAATGCAGCAACAGGCATCAATGCTGTTACGTTGAGTACCCGTTCTTCCGATGTCTATAACATCATGGGACAGAAGATGTCTTCAAAAACTCTCGTGCCAGGCATCTATATCCGCAACGGAAAGAAAACCGTGGTGAAGTAATAGGCATCGAATCATCGAAATATCGAAACATCGAAATATCGAAACAACGAAATATTGAAACTCCGAATCATTGAAACATAGAATAGAATTATGAAATACGCATTACGCATTCTATCCCTAGCACTCTGCATTCTGCATGCAGCCTTCCTCTCTGCCCAGTCTGGACTGGGAGAAATGCAGCGTGGAATAGGACAGGTTTCCGGTGATAAAATTACCGAGAAGAATGTTGGAATCGGTATGGAAGGAACTTTTAAGCTTGCTGCTATGCTGACTGCCGACGACCTAAAGCCTTACGTAGGTTGCGATGTCGTAGGTATTCGTTTTGCTTTAGGTATGGACATGCAGCGCTCCAGCATTTTCCTGAACACCATTTCCGGCAACGAGATTATCGAGCCTGCAATCATTTCACAGACTACCCGCTACCCAAGCGCTGGCTGGAACAACGTTTTCTTCAATAGCGGAAAGAAATACACCATCACTGGCGAAGAAGACTTGCTCTTCGGATACGAATACACGGAAACCGCTGCTATGGTGACTAACGACGAAGGTGCTATCTGCATCAACGGCGACAACACTTCTGGCAACGGATTCTATCTCTATGGCAATTTCGGACAGGGAGAAGGCTGGTATAGTAGCGAAACGGGAAATCTTTGTGTCCAGCTTATTGTTGATATCAGCAATATGCCGGCTAACGACATCCAATATACAACATTCACAGCCGGCCATAAGTACAAGACAGCATCTGAAGGCGTTGACTTCCTCTGTACTTTCAGTAATGCAGGTAGAGACAATATTCAAACTGCCGATTTCTCTTTCCTCATTGATAATGAACTTGTTGCAGATTATCATTGCGTGAATACAAAGAGCGAAAATGTCATAACAATTGACCATCGTGTGGATTTCCCAGAACCTCTTCCTGTTGGCGAACATAATTTCACGATTGCGCTTGACAAAATCAACGGCAAAGATGTTGACATCGTCAGAACTGTAGGCGAGGATTTCGTGGTTTATGATGGTACTCTCGGACGTCAGAAGCATTATGTTGAGCAGTATATGAGTCAGAAATCCACTTACTCTCAATACACAGACAAGATTATGTCTGAGGTTTCCGATAACAGCAAAGTATGTCTGGTCAACATGTACAATGCTGACGGAACTCTTGCCGTACCTGAAGCTGCGAAATACATCTCGCGCTATGCTTACGACTTCCCTTGCTTCACTGTGGATCGCTCGTATTTCCCAGGTGAGCAATATGTTGCTTACGATGTAAACTACTATGCTCAGATTGTTCCAGACATCATGGTTGGTGTTATAGAAGAGATTGTTGCAGAGCAAGACCTTTATCCAGCATTTGCAACAGTAGAGATTGCTCCTGAATATGATGCGGCTTCACGTTCCCTCAACATTGAGGTTTCGGGAGATCTCATAGATGGCGCAAAGGCTCTTATGGGCAACAATGCCGTGCTTACAGTCATGCTCACAGAGAATAAAGTCGCTGCTGCACAGGTTGTTACTGATAAGACAGGCAGAAACAAGACCAATACAAGCTATGTTCATAATCATGTGCTACGTAAGTTCGTAAGCAATGCTGACGGCGACGCCATAGACCTCAGTGGCAATACTTACAAGAAGAACTATAGCATCACTCTCCCTGCAAATATTAATGCTGAGAATGTCGAGATTGTTGCTATCGTTAGCCGTGGCGTAGATGAGGATGCTTTCAGCATCAACAACTACGACGTCACAAACAGCAATAGTGTAAAGCTCGAAAGCTATGTCACTGGTATTGAGAACCTTGAAACCAAAGAACCTCAAAACCTTGAAACCTCAAAATCTCATGCCCTTATCTACAACCTCAACGGCCAGCGTATTCTTACGCCTCAAAGCGGAGTAAGCGAAGGCTATAAAGGCATTGTCATCAGAGGTGGAAAGAAGTTTGTTGCCAAATAAATCAATGTTTATAATCCAATACAAAAAACAATACTATTATGAAGATTGCAAGAATCCTTTTGTCATGCATTTTAGCATTCGGTGCTATTGCTGCCAATGCCCAAACTCAAGTTACGGTTTGTGATGGTACAGACTATAGTGCCAGTGCGCCTTTCTATGGTTTTGCAAACATGGACGGCGAACAAACCTCACAGATGATTTATCCTGCTTCAGCCCTCAGCGCCCTTGAAGGTATGATTATCAAGGGAATGATTTTCTATCCAAGAGACATCGTGGATTGGAAAACTCAGAACACATGGTCAATGGCAGAGGTTGAGCAGGCTGCATTCCCAAGCAAGGCCATTATGAGCGTAACATCCACTGAGGTGTCAAAGGCAGTTGGTGAGTATGATAAGGATGCTAAGACATGGACTATCGTGTTCGATACCCCATATACATACGCTGGTGGCAACCTTCTTCTTCAGGGCGTTATGCCAAAAGACTACAATGGCAACAAGACTTTCTATGGTGCAAAACAGACTGCTGTAAGTAGTGTTGTATATTTCAACAATATGGGCTTCGGCTACGAGACAACAGGCGAGAAGTTTCTTCCAAAGGTTACATTCATCTGCGAAGAATCAGAGGTTGAGGTTGAGCTTGGCGACGTTGTTCTCAACGAACCTTTCGAAAGCTATACTGACGCCTTCTCTACAAAGGCAGTAGGCGAGTGGACTTACATCGACAAAGATGGCTGGTCAACATACGCTAACCCAAACATGACTGCCCTCCCTCATGCTGGCGAAGCACAGGCCTATCAGCTTATCGATACAAGCGACAGCCGTTATACAGCTTACTATGCTGCTCATGGTGGAAAGAAGTTCCTCATGGCTATGGGTGCAAAGGACGGCATCGTAAACGACGACTGGCTCATCTCTCCTGCTCTTGACCTCAAGTACGGTGGCAAACTTACTTTCTGGGCTATGGGAGCTACAGGTTATGCTTCTTTCCAGGTATTGGCTTCTTCTACAGACACCAACATCGAGAGCTTCACACAGATTGGCGATACATACACAAAGCTCGGTGGCAGCTGGAATCAGTACAGCGTTGAATTGCCAAAGGGCACAAAGTACTTCGCTATTCGTAACGTAACAGATTGTGGTGGCTGGCTTGCCATTCCTTTCAGCGTTGACGACATCATGGTAAATGAGTATGTGGCTGCAACAACTATCAATAACGCTACAACCGTAAAACCTCAAAACCGTAAAACTGCTGCATACAACATTAGCGGCCAATCTGTTGCCAAGGATTACAAAGGCATCATCATTAGCAATGGACGCAAGTATATTGCAAAGTAATTGTAAATTGTAAATCCATAAGATGAGTTTTCTCAAATCTACATACTTGCTGACTGCCTCTTTGGCAGTCAGCACTTTTGTATCAGCACAAACTGTTGTTGATGCCAGCACCATAACCCAAAAAGATCGCCCGGGATGGTACTATTCTGCTGATTGTCCTGCTGACCTCTCGCAGGCAAGCGACAAGGTCGTCAGTGAGAAGATGCGCCTTGAGTTCTTTGGATGGAGTCCTGAGAATGACTTTCCTTTCACCTTGCAGTTCCCTACAGACAAAAGCTACGGACGCTGCATACTGCAATATACCATGACAGGTGAGCCTCGTCCAGCTGATTGGGACCAGTTGACGGAGATACAGGTTTTTAATCCTAAGGATGGCCTATGGTACGAGATCTCTCGTGTTGTCACACCTTATGGTGGCAGCTTCTCTCCTAGTTGGAAAAGAGATTACTATTTTGACGTCACAGAGTTCTTGCCACTTCTCCAAAATCCTGACGGCACAAACTTCCGCATCTACTATGGCGGTTTCGATGCCACAGAAACAAAAGCCCACGCAGTAATCCTTGCATTCCACCTCTTTGAAGGAACACCTGCCGACGGTCCTGTAGTCTATACAGCACAGGTTTACGACTCTTTCCGCAATGGCAACAATGGCTATCGTGCTTGGGCTTACGGAGTTCCTGGACATAGCATAGAGGCTGAAGAGCGCTTGGGAAAGCGTGAGATAGACATTCCTGAGAACGTTCATTCCGGTTGGCTTCGTGTCTGCTTCACAGGCCATGGTCAGGAAGCTATCAATGAGTCAGGCAATGGCAATTCTACAGTAATGCCTTATTTCCCAAATAGGGTAGGGTATGATGTAAAGAACCCTGCTGAGTTTGACAAGAATACCTATACCATCAATCTTCATGGTCAAGCAGTGGAACAGACAGGCTTGATATGGGAGGATAACAGCAGGAACTATTACCAAGCTGGCACATATAAATACAACCGTGCAGGCTGGGGACCTGGCAAACCGGCAAACGTTCATTGGTGGTATGTTGAGAATCTTCCAGCCGGAGGCAAGTGGGACATCGACATAGACCTCGAAGAGTTCGTTTCAAACCGTACAGAGCCGAATGCCCCATACGTGGCAAACTACTATGTTTCTGCTACTCTCTTCGGTCTGGAACAGACCACGACAGGAATCACAGAGCTTCCTACAACTTCCTCAAAGACAGGCAGTTTCATCGATTTGATGGGCCGAACAGTTCAGAATCCGGTGCCTAACCGTATCTATATTCGCAACAACCAAAAGATTATCTATGGGAAATAACACCAAGGAATTCCACGGATAGCAATAATAACTCCCACGAAAACGTCTTGAAAAATGCATTTTCTTAATCGTTTTCGTGGGAGTTTTTGTATGTTTACTCTTCATATATTCTTCATATACCTAAAGTATTGATAAACAAAAGGATAGATAAGGTGTATGAAGAGTGAAGAGTGTTTTTTATTTCTCCGCGTTCAGAATCTTCTTGCCGTTCTTGATTATGATGCCTTTGTAGCCACTACCAGCCGCAACACGCTGACCGTTAAGGTTAAAGTTAAAGTCAGAGTTAAGGTTAAAGTCAGAGTCAACCTCCTTAATTCCTGTTTCACCCTCGTAGTTTATCCAAAGGATGTTGTACATACCAAGAGCGGCAGGCATGTCTGCGTCAAGCTGTGCTGCGGTACACCAGTCACCCATCTTCAGAGTCTTGTCAGCAATGCCACTAGGCAGGTAGTATGGTTTCACAATCATTGTTGAAGTCTTTACTTTCTGTATTGGAGCGAGACAGAAATAAGAACGAATAGCCTGCTTTCCGTCATCTTCCATGCAGAAGTCTTCGCCAACACGGAAACTTATGTATGCAGGACCTTCCACGGTAATTGGCTTGTCAAGCACAATGTTGCGAGGCTCAGCCGAAGTACCGCCCACACCCGTTGTGCCGAAACACTTTGCAAATGTAGTTGTGCTCTTTCCGTAGATATGGCTCTCGTCAGGCTTTCCGTCCTTTTCCGCGTATGCGATAATCTCAAGAGGAACGTTCTGCTGAGTCTGCCACATGTCTGTGCGAAGGCTGTACTCAGTGAGGAATACGTTCAATGTTTTGATATTCATCTTCACACCCTCAGGGAAAGCATAGCGCTCAGCAAACTCACGGTAAAGGTGGTTAGGACCAGTCACGAAATCATAGTCGAGGTCTGTCTTGAAGCAAGGCACTGTTCCGCGCTGAATCAGTTCGTCTGTCAGTCCGTCGTATGTTGTAACGCCGTAGCTTGTCGTGCCCTTTGCAGCAAGGTCTTCAGCCGATTCCACGTTTATCTCTTGGCTAACGTTTACAGAGCCAGACTCGTTTATGGCATAGAGAGTAATCTTGTATTTGCCGGAACCAGCAAAAGTTATCGTTGGTTCTGCTGCTGTGTCATCGCTGAACTTGACGTCGGGGTTGCTACATTCCCATTTGTAAGAGGTCGCTTTCTTGGAAGTATTGTCAAGTTTCACCTTCTGTCCTTGCGAAGTTACCAAGGCACCTGTAGCAATGTCGTAGATGTGAGGGATAGCGAACGAAGCCTTTGGCATATCAACCTTCCATGCTTCGATGATGCTGAAGTCGTCAATGGCAACAAATGTTGTGCGACGATCTGGACTTGTCACATTCCATGCAAAGAAATAAGTGCCACTTTCTTCCGGAGTAAACTCAAATGTCTTTTCTTCCCAGTCGCCTTTGGTCACGGTAGTTGTGGTGTGGATTATCTGCTGTGCGCCCTGAGTCTGGCTGTTGCCTACGCAGAAGTTTACTGTTTGTCCTGCTGCATCATTATGCAGCCAATAGGAACCGCTGTATTTCACGCCCTTTTCAAGTGCAAAGGAGCATGTGTACATCCAGTCGTTGCGGGCAACGAGAGTCTCGTACTTGTTGATATCTATAGAAATGGCGTAATACTTTCCGCTATGAGCTGGCAGAGTGTACCATGACATAGTGTAGAAAGGCTGGCTGCCTTCTGTTGCCCATCCTACAGGAAGATAAGAGGTTCCGTCGTAGTGACCTCCTTCAAAATCTTCTGTGTAAGCATTCTCGCCTTGCGCCATCGCCATCATTGATATGATGAAGAGGGAGGCTATAGTATAAAGTCTTTTCATCTTTGTTTTATACTTAGTGTTTAGTATTTAGTGTTTCGTGTTAATAAACGCCTTTCCGTTTCTTATCACGATGCCTTTATGGTTACTGTTTACGCGCTGACCGTTAAGGTTATAGTTAAAGTTAGAGTTAACGTTAAAGTCAGAGTCAACGTTCTTTATCGCAGTAGCATTGTCGATACCGATCTTCTTTGCAGCCATGATTTCGCCAGAGCCTTGCTCCATGAGGAGGATCACGACGTGGAGGTTCTGAGCATTTTCATAGTCTTTTGGCATTGGCACACTGAAACGGCAGTTGTAAGTCTCGTCCGCAGCAACGGAACCTCTGAGAAGGCCTGGAACGCCGCGACGCAAGCTTCCCTCGCGTGCTACATCATTGAAAGTGCGTTCCCACCAGAAAGGAAGGTCTGGGAGACCAAGCTCCTTGAACCACTTGAAGCACTCATAGTTGCCAGCGTATATGTTGCGCTGCTTGCCAACGAGTCTATCCTCTGTCACTACATAACCTACTGTGTAATGGCTGATGTCGTTTATCTCTGAAAGGAAAGTCACTTCCGTAGCAACATCTATGGAAAGCTTGTCTTCTGAAATATTAGCATGACCGCCTACGATAGCTTCTGCCGGTTGGGTCGCAATGTTTGAAACCACGGTGCGAATGCCGTTCTTGCCGGCAAGGAAGTCTGCTTCACTTCCGTAGAATGGGTCGCCCTCGAAAGTGCGGTTTACGTAGCAGTTTGGTATCTTGAACATCGCTTCACGCTGTGCGGCATAGTCCTGACAGTGCCAAGGGTCGTAAGTCCACCAGTTGTCTGGCAAACCTGTCTGACCGTAGTGGGCATCGATGAGGATGAACTGATCGCCATATTCCTTCTGGAGTTCCTCAATGCTGCGGATGGCGTATGGCTCGTCGCTCTGATAGAGAGAAGCGAAGTTCTCCATAACGACAACACGCTTACTGTCGTTTGCATTGTTGAGCACGACGGCAATACCAGTAAACTCGTTTCCGTCTGTGAAAGTATCCTCTACTCCGTTTACCTTCTTCACTCTGAGTGTGAGGTCGTAGAGCTTAGCTTCCTCTGGCATCTTTACATCGAACGTCACAGGTACTACGGCACCGTAAGGCATGGCGTTTGTTCCGGCGTCAATGGAGAATGTGCCTGTCTTGCCGTCAATCTCATATTCAAACTCAACGGTAGTGACCTTGTTTCTTCCGTAGTTGCCGAACATAGCCTCCACGGTAGCTGTCTCTCCAGCCTTCGCGCGTGTACTTATTATATTTGTTACGCTGACGTCGTTCATCTGGAGTCCTGCGGCACAGCCTTCTGTTGCGGCTGTTTGCAGTTCCATGATGTAAGCGCCATTGCCGGTGAAGTCCTGCCACTCGCTCATTTCGTCTGGGCAGAAATACCAATGTCCTTCAGTGTAAGCAGGCGAACAAACGTATGCGTGTATGCCGCCGTATTCTTGGCGAAGCTGAAGGTCGTGGCCTACATATATTGGCTCGCCATCAAGGATGTAGTCGCAAGGAATGTCTATAGGACTCTCGTAGTCTATCACTGTTGAAGAACCGTCTTCGCCATAGATTATTTCGGAAGCATCAGGGTCAACGAGTCTTCCGAACTCGTCTGGAATGCAAGTCTTCGACCATAGGTCTGGTCCGTCAAGGCTTTTGCGAATCCAAATCTTTGCCTCTTGCACTCCTTGCCAGTAGATGGCGGTTGTGATGGATTTTGCTTTTCTGCCCTTGAATCTCTTTGCAATTTCCGCATTGAAATAAACGGCGTTCCTGACAAGTCCACCTTCCTGAATGCCGTCGGCAGAATTCAGTACTCCCATATAGCCGGCAGCTCCAAGTGGGATGTTTGTCATGACAGTGGCATTGAGTGCAGTCGCATCTCCCAAGGCACGTTGGATTACTATAGGCTTCTTGTCGCCCATTGCACTTGCCATCGCGATTGTTAAACAGAAAAGTAATAGTAATGTAAGGTACTTTTTCATGTTGTATTGTATGTTTTGTTAAAGTCTTACTTTTGATTTTTATAAAGATTTTAGTTTGGATGTCGAGCGAAGCGATCCTTCTAAAGAGCCTTCCTAAAGCGAGGAATTCGAGCGCATTTTCTGTTAAGATTTTCGTTATGGATTATCGTGTGGATTAAAATCTCAAATCTTTACTAAAATCTTTAATTTCCGCAAAATTAGAGAAAAATAATTTAAAAAGCAATTTTTTTGTGGACTTTGACTTGAAATCTGTTAGTAAATATGGTTATTTAGTAAAAAAAAGTAAATATATATTGGTGTTTTGCTTAACTTTTGTTAATTTTGCGCATTAAATTGTGGTAATTATATCCTCTTGATTCTTGGATTAGACAATTTTTAACTTAATTCTATAACTTAATTTTATTCACAAAAATGATGAAACGTTTACTTATTTTCATGCAGATGCTCATCGCATTTGCAGCTGGAGTTTCAGCACAGGAGACGTTGACTGTTTGTGATGGTACCAACACCAATGCAAGCCTGCCATTCGCAGGAGCATATAACCAGGACGGTGCCATTACTTCACAGATGATCTATCCTGCTGCAGACCTTACGGCAATGAATGGTAAGAAGATTACGTCAATCACGTTCTACCCAACATCAGTTCTCGGTTGGACAAATGTCAATACTTGGAAGCTGGCTGAGGTGGAGCAGACCACGTTCTCTTCTGCTGCACTTCTTAGTGTAACAACTACACAGGTTGCTTCAACAAGAGGAACAAAGAATGCCGACAACAGTTGGACTATCGAGTTCAGCACTCCGTATGTCTACAATGGCGGTAACCTCATGATCCAAGGAGAGATGCCACAGGGATATGACGGAAACCAGACATTCTATGGTGTTAATCAAAGCGGTTATACTTCTTTTGTAAGTACTTCTTACGATACATACCGCGAACGTTTCCTCCCAAAGGTTACTTTCACTTACGAAGATAATGATGGTGGTGATACTGGTGGTGGTTCTACTGCTTATGCAGGTCCTGCAACATTCGACTTTATTGCAAATCCATGGAACCATGGATATGGCTATTTTGACAAGATTGAACTTACAGATGAAACAAGTGGCGCAACTCTTGTCTTTGATAAGGGACTTGGTGGTCAGCTAAGATATAGAGATACAAATAAAAATATTTATATATACCCTAATAATGAAGTTACACTTACAGCTCCTACAGGTTCTGCTATCAGTGCTATTACTGTAACTCCATACGCTAATGATGCTTCTTTGCTTGGTATCTCAAATGCAAATATCACTTTTGATGAGCCTGTAACTTCATACCAGTTTGAGAAAGTTAGTCTTCCAACAGGAACTACAGCAGCCCGTTGGACAAAGGTTGAGGTAACTCTTGTTAAGGTTGCTGGTGGCGATGCTGGTGGCTACGTTATCCCAGAAGGTTACCACGAAACTACAGATTGGGCAGATTCATTCGAGAAAGCTCCAAGCACAATCTCTGCTACATCTCTTTGGCCAGGTTGGGGTTACACTTCAAGTGGCACAGCAACAACAGGCTTCTTCAATAGAAACAATGGAAGCAGTGCAAAGCACACTGGTTCATATGGAATCTACCTCGGTGACAAGAGATCTGCTGCAAATATTGACTATCTCGTTACTCCTGCTTTGAAGGGCGATGTGAAGATGTGGATAAGAGCTTATAGCACATATACTGCAGGCGCTTACTACATGCGTTTCTATGAAGTTACAGAGAATGAGGATGGAACATTTGTACTCGGTGACCTTGTGAAGGAAATCACTCCTGAATCAACCACATACGCACAGTATGACATCGCAACTCTTTCTGACTACACTCGTCTCGCTGTGACAGGTAGCTATGTTTACTTTGACGATATTACAGCTTCTTACGCAGTAATACCTGATGATATAGCAATGACAGTTACCAACCTTACATCTGTTACTACAGGTAATCTGTATGCTGATATGGAAGGTAAAGCAACATACAAAGGTACATTCAGAGTAAAGAACGTAGGCAATGTTGATCTCGTGCCTAGTCGTCAGAACTACTCTGTAACTGTAACTTCTAATGCTACAGTTACTACAATACCAGAAACCATCATCCCTCTTGATGTAACTCTTGCTCCTGGGGAGGAGTCTGCAGATATTCCTTTTGAGGTGGTGATGTCTTTCGTTAACAACAATGGTACAGATGCTTATACAGGTATCCGTGTTACGTCAAACCTCCTGCCTAACGGTACCACTGCAACTACTTCCGGAAACTATCAGGTGTCACCATGGTTCTATCTGAAAACCGTTGCTCCACAGCTTGAGGTACGTAATAGCAGTAGCTTTAAAATGGCTGAAAATACTACAGAACTCGGCCTTGTTGATGCACCTGCTTCTACAACACTTCAGTTCCGTAGTCTCGGTGGTTCTCCTGTAATATTGAAGGACATTGTTACTACATGTCCAGGTGTTGAATTCACTGTTGATGGCGAGGCTCTCACATTCCCTTACACTATTGACAAGAATGTTGAGAAGGAGTTCACTTTGACCTTCACCAAGACTGGTGGTCAGTCAACAACTCTCGACTTCGTATATGGCAACAACTACGACGACTCTGAGTATCACTACGTTACAAAGGCTGTAAGCGCTGTCGTTAAGGATGCTTCACTCTACTTTGAGGACTTCGATGGCTACCTCACTGTTCCTGCAGGATGGTGTCAGCCAGGTTGGATAAATGAGGATGGCTCTAACTGGTCATTTGATTCTTCTAGTTCAAATACTTACGCAAAGAATGGCACTCAGTCTTATCCAAATAAGAAACTCATCTCTCCAAAGGTTTCATTTGCAGAAGGTCAGTCACTGACAATCAGTGCAACTCCTAATGGTAACAGTACATCCTCATCCGCAGACTATTATCTTAAGGTTTGGTATTCTGCTGATCGTCTGAACTGGACACTTGCAAATGTAGTAGCTAAGACAAATTATACTACTTATGAGTCTGTAAAGGATGTTCCTGCAGAGAAGATAATTTCTTGGCCAAACCTTGCAAAGAGTTATTCTATTGCCCTTTCTGATTTTGACCCTATCGTAATCACAGGAATCCCTGCTGGTGATTGGTACATCGGCTTCGAGGCTGGCTACTCATCTATCGACTACATCTTCGGTGGTCAGCTTGCTGCTGTTGACAACGACCTTTACATCAATTCTTACGATGTTAAGGCTGAGCCTGCAATGGTCAACTATCCAGTAACAGCTACTGTCAAGTACACTAACATGCTTGGTACAGCTGCTGCTCCACGCACTGTTGCCCTCTACGACGGTGAGACCCTCATCGAGGAAAAGGCTGGTACTGAACTCGAAGGCTACGCTTCTGAGACAGTAGAATTCACATTCACTCCACACGCCGCTGGCGAGATGAACCTCAAGGTTAAGGTCGCTAATACAGGTGATGACTATTCTGTAGAAACTCTCGCTAAGACTCTTACTATTTCAGAGGAGTCAATGATTGGTGAGGTTGCTGTTGGTGAGAAGACTACTTCACAAGGAACTCCTCTCGGTTCAAATTACAACAAGTATCGTGGTGAATGGATTTGGACAGCAGATAAGATAGGTCTTGAAGCCGGTGCTGTTATTACTTCTGTAACATTGAAGTATAGCAACACAAACAAGAATATGATTAAGAAGGTTAAGGCTTATCTTATGAGCACAGAAGATGAACAGGTAAGCGGTACAAAGTTCACTCCTGTAGCAGAGCTTACTCCAAACTATAGCAATGATGAGTTTGCAATGAACATGAACGAGACAGACCTCGTATTCACCCTCTCTGCACCTTATACTTACGATGGCAAGAACATCCGTGTGGTATTCGACTTTGATGGTACAAACTTTGCAAATACTTACTTCGACTGCTATCCTGGCAGATCACTCTACTATCGTAATGACAATAATGCAGCTACAGATGCAACATCTGCAACTACCGGTTATTACATTCCAGTAGGTAAGCTTGGCATCTCTGTTACAGCTCCAGTTCTCTCTGGTACAATCACTGCTGAGGAGGTTGCTCTTGAAGGTGCTACTGTAGAGGCTAAGTCTGGCAATGTAATCTACACTGCTACTACTGATGCTGAGGGTAAGTACTCTATGGAAATCATGCAGCCAACACTCGAATATGTAGTGACAGTTAAGGCTGAGGGTTATGCTGACTATGTTTCTGAAGCAATGACTATTGATGAGAACAAGACATTCGATCATGACTTCCTCAGCGGTGCAGTGGTTAATATCAACCCAGAAATCGGTTACGCTACATTCTATGATTCAAAGCACGCTGTTAAGATTCCTGAAGGTGCAGAAGCATATATATTCACTCAAACTCTTGAGGGAGGCTTGGGAATCGTTGAATTTGGCATGATTCTGGAATCATTCGGAGCGTATGACACTTATGAAGGCGTTATTCCTGCTGGTGAGCCTGTCGTTATCAAGGCTGCTGGTGATGTAACTCTTAAGTATGTATCTGATCCAGAATACAACATGTATAATTATCTTGGTACAGATGTTAAGAGCTTATCAGAGATTGGCTTGAACCGACTCTGTGGTACTGACGAAGCTGCAATGACAACAGCTCCTGCAGTGCTTGAGAGTGAAGACGATGACTGCTACTTCTACGCTCTCACACTCAACAAGTCTAAGGATCCAAAGAGTGTAGGCTTCTACTGGATGAATGAGACTGGTGCTGCATTCATGAACAAGGCTCACAAGGCATACCTTGTTATTCCTCAGTACATGTTCGAAACTGAAGCTAAGTCTGCATTCCTCTTCAACGATGATGCTACTGGCATCAAGAACGTAAATGTAAACCGCAACGACAACAAGATGTTCAACATCGCTGGTCAGCGCGTAAACGGAAACGTTAAGGGCATCGTTATCAAGAATGGTAAGAAGTTCATGGTTAAATAATTAAAAAGGAGAAATTAGATATGAAAACATACGTAAAGCCAGAAATGGAAATGGTGAGTTCACAGACAGAATCTCTCCTGATTAATGCAACAAACACTATGGGAGATGGCGAACAACTCTCAAAGAAGAACAACTTCATTTTTGACGATGATGAAACTTCTGTTGCCGACGAACTCTAATAGCATTATCTGATATTAGATACACTCTATAAACTAGAACCCCGAAAGTCTCAAAGCTTTCGGGGTTCTAGCGTATATTTTTAGTGCGGGCACTTATTCTCAAATTCAAGCGGTTCTGCTTCCTCAATATGAGGCATGAATTCATCTTCGTTGGCAAGGACGACATTGAATGCTGAGGAATTTGGAAATCTGTTGAAGTATGGATCGTTGCTCATGAAGAGGTCTATCTTCTTGATACTCTTGTTGCGAAGCAGCGTGGAACGGTATGTTTCAATGCGTTGCCTGATGCGTGGCAGTACCTTTAATCCTTTGCGTTCATCAGCGAAACAAACGAGGGCTATTACGTGCCATACTTTATTTGCATTGTACAGTTGCTCCTTTTGTTCTGGGGTTGATTTGTGAGAAATAGTGGTCTTTCTTCCGTATCGCTGATTTATGGTTTCCATCATCTTGCGGAATACTTGTCCATGAGCAGAGGTGTCTTTTATTCCGTTTACGCCGATGTAGTAATGTATCATCTCATGTATGATAGTATCTTCCCATTCATCTTCTGTAAGATCAAAGCAGATGCTGAACTTTAGTCGGAAGTCAAACAACTGCGTACCGTGAAGTAACGTGCGGCGTTTCTTGGCGGCACATTGTCCCACGAAAGTCCGAGCTTTGCTCAGTTGTATAGGCGGCATCGTCAACTTGCCCCCAAACATCTGAGTGTTGAATTCCCGGAATCTCTTTTCTATGAAATCAGTTGTTGGTTTCATTTGTGATGTCATTGCTCATTGTCATAGCTCTGGCTATTGATGTGGAATCTGCTATCTGGTAGGAGTATTATAGATGTTTTGAAAACGAAGTATTATAACCGATCCAACATCACGAGAAGGATTGCTGCCCAATGGCTGATGGCGCCAAGGAGTACGAATATGTGCCATACGGTGTGGTAATGTCGCTTTGTGTCCTTGGCATAGAAATATGTGCCTGAGGTGTAAAGAAGTCCTTCGGCAAGGATGAAGAGTATGGCGGTTGTGGACAGATTGTCGTAGACGGGTTTGGCAATGAACACCCCGCTCCACCCCATGACGAGGTAGAGGGCGAGAGAAAGGCGTGGGTATTTGCCCAAAGCGAGAATCTTATAGACAGTGCCGCCAATGACCACTGCCCAGAGCACTCCGAAGATGGTCCATCCCAGCCAACCTCCCACAACGGCAATGCAGATAGGCGTGTAGGAACAGGCTATCATGACATAGATGCTGATGTGGTCGCACTTGCGCAGAATGCGGCGTGCCTTGCCCTCGGGTAGCCAATGGTAGATGGTGGACGAGAGGAACATGAGGAACATGCCGACGATGAAGAAGAGCACGCCCATGGTCCATTGCCAACCGATGGAAACGGCAGGCCACACCATCCAGATGCACGAGAGGGCAAAGATGACTCCGACAAGATGTGTCCAATGGTTGGAAGATTCTTCCCGGAAAAGTTTTGGAATGTCTGTCATAACCTTTAACCTTAACCTTAACGTTAACCTTAACCCTAACGTTAACTTTTTAAACTTTTAACCCTTTAACCCTTAACTATCGCCTCCTTAACCTTCTTGGAAATCTCATCGTATGTTTCGTCAGAAGAAGGCATGACGGGCTTGAGATATTCAACGGTAATCTTGTGGGTATTAGGGAACTTCCTGCCTCGTGGCAATGCCTCGAAAGCGCCTGAGATGCGTACTGGAAGAATTGGCACCTGGAGTTCCTTGCTCAGTATGGCAAAGGTCTTCTTGAACTCTCCAACCTTGCCGTCGTCTGTGCGTCTGCCCTCTGGGAAGATAACGATGTTCTTTCCGCGTTTCAGCACCTCACCGAGCTTCAGGATGGAGTTCTTGAGGTTACTGCGCTCCATGCGGACAATGTTCAGGCGGTTGGCAAAATAGAGAACCAAAGAGCCACGAACATGATTCTCCTTGGCATAGAAGTATGTGTTGCGGAGAGCCTTGTTGTCCAATCCGGCAACGCAAATCTGGCCGTCAAGGAAGCTCTGATGGTTTGGCGCTATGATGTAATTGCCGTTCGTTGGGATGTTCTCCTTACCCTTTATTTCCAGACGGTTGTGAACCTTGAGGAATGACTTGAAGAGAGTTTCGCCTGTTGTGACAAGAGTGCTTGTAGGCAACTCCAATTTGGATGAATCGCCCGCGAGGATAGAGTGCCAGTTTATATCCTCTGCCTCTGAAACCTCCGAACCATCTGAAAGCTTTGCTATGTGGTCGGCAATGGCTTGCACATTCTCGAACCTCATGAAGGCGTCTGCCTTGATCTCGATGCCGAATGTCTGCTCAACAAAGCCCTGAAGGCTCACGCAGTCGAGGGAGTCGAAAGCCAAATCCGTCTCAAGATTGTCGGTAGGATTGATCTCCATTTTCTTCTCCTTCTCAATATACTGCTTGAGGAGAGCATATTCATTTGATGATTTGGCGATTTTGCGCTTCCCAAATTTGCCGTTTCATCTTGTAACCCTGAGGCTTTTGCCTTGAGAATGTCCTTGAGTTTGAAGCGCTGGAGTTTATCGAGCTTTGTTCGAGGCAGTTCGCCGTGATAGACGAAGATGCTCTTTATCTTCTTGTAGTTGACAACGCTGCTGTTGTATGGCTCAATGACCTGTCGTTTCAGCGCCTCTTCAATCTCTGCGTCAGTCATGTTCCTTGCCCATTCGTCTTGTGGCACGATGATGGCACAGAGCAAGTCGCCATCCTGTGTTACGGCAACTTCCTTTACCTTGTCGTCATACTTCTCAATCTTGTATTCTATCTCGTTCGGTTGCACATTCTTGCCGTTGGACAACACGATAATCTCCTTCGAACGGCCAGTGATGTGAATGCGTCCAAGTTCGTCGATGAAGCCAAGGTCGCCGGTATGTACAAATCCTTCGCTGTCAATAACTTGCGCCGTCTCTTCCGGGCGGTTGTAGTAGCCAAGCATGACGTTAGGACCTTTCACGCAAATCTCATCATTCACAATCTTGACAGTCACCGTTGACATTGGAAGACCAACACAGCCAGGGATGACATCGCCAGGGCGCGTGAATGATATGATAGGTGCCGTCTCACTCATACCGTAGCCTTCGAGCATGGTGATGCCGAGAGTGCGAAGACCTTCGCCAATCTCCTTGTCGAGAGAAGCACCACCGCTGACGCAATATGCCAGATGACCGCCCATCTTCTTGTGAACCGCATCGAACACCTTGCGAGAGAGTTTCTTGCTGCCCACCTTGGCACACAGATTGAACATCATACGCGTAGCTGCACGCTCGTCAATCTTCTTTTTTATGCCGTTGAAGAGTGTCTGCCAAAGACGTGGCACACCGACGAAGATAGCAATCTTTCCTCTCGTAAGCGTATCCATGATATCAGGACCTGACATGCTCGGACAAATGGCTACACCGCCACCGCCTAGAATAGGCAGGATGACTGTGCCGACGAGCGGAAGGATATGATGGAGCGGAAGGAGGATGATGGTGCGGCGTGCGGAGTTGAAGATTGGCACATCGTAAGTCACGCTGTACATGTTGGCGTAGAGATTTGCATACGAGAGCACGACTCCCTTTGGCGAACCTGTTGTGCCCGAAGTATAGATGATGAGGGCAGGATCGTGATTGTCCTTTACAAAAATGTTTTCGTATTCTATATCTGTCTTTCTGCCTCGTGGATGAGGAGTAACGGTTTCAAAATCATCTATGAGCAGAACCTTCACGCTCTGGCCAGTAACCTTCAGTGCGTCTTCGATGACAGGCTGTTTCTCTTTTGATGTCCAGATGACAGAAGGTTGGCAGTCACGCAAGATGTAGGCAACATCGTCAACCATAGACGAAGCATCGACAGGAACGGCAATGCCCCTGTTCTGCCATACCGAGTAGAAGGCATAGAGCCATCCCTCGCGGTTCTCGCTGAAGATAATGGTCTTGGAAAGATTCTCAGCCGTACGTGGTTGAGCCTCGTCCTTCGGTGTCTGCTCAGCGAAAAGGTTAATGTAATCAAGCAGTTGCTTATAGGTGATATTGCGGTCGCCAGACATTATGGCGATGTTGTCAAACTCTTTAATCATTTTGTGTAACTTTGATTTTTGTGATTTTTAGGGTGCAAAATAGCGTAGCGCTTCGTGCCCTGAAAATAGGGCTTGTCGCTCTTTGGAGCGGTGCCCGTCTCTGATTTTCAGGGTACAAAGTTACGATTAAATTTCGGAGTTTGTTTAAAATATCCTATAAATCAAGTAATAATAGGTGTTATCTGCTCGTTTTGTTATATGAGAGAGATAAAATGTACTACTTCAACTGCTCTCGATATTCCTGAGGAGTGAAGCCAATCTTCTGCCGGAAAAGTCGTACGAAGTAGGACACATCATTGAAACCAACCTCCTCTGCTATGGCTGCGATGCTGAGAGAGGTGGTCACGAGCAGACGCTGGGCATGCTGAATCCTGATGCGCAACACAAACTGAATAGGCGACTGACCGAGGGTTTCGCGGAACAGTCGTCCAAGATGAGCTTTTGTCACGCACGCTATCTCTGCAAGAGATTCCGTCGTTATCTCCTTCTGAATGTTGTCCTTCACGTAAGCCATTACCCGCAGCACACGGTCGTCAATATCGTCAAGTCGCTTATGGGCATGTTTCATGAAGAACGAACCGACAATCCACACAAAGCCCTGGAGCTGCATCTTCTCGTAGCGATCCATATTGGCATATCGCACCACATACTCCTGATACGATGGATGTGCATAGAAATCTTCCGTCGTCTGGTATGGCAGATTGAGTTCGGGATAATAGTTGCAGTAGTTCTCGAAGAGCAAGTCGATAGCCTCATTCGCCTCTACCTCATGCGGAAAACTGTAGATGTCGAAGAGGTCCGTCTGCTGACCGTATCGCTGATAGACAAAAAGGTAGTAGAACTCAAGACCTGCCTCGCACGTTATGCTGTGTGGCACGAAACTGGGCACGATATACATGCACCCCGGCTTGGCGCAGAGATGTGCGTCAGGCATACTTATCTCAGCACTTCCCGCCTTGATGTAGTAAAGTCTTACGAATGGAGAGGAAAGTCCCGTTCCGCTCCATCGCTGCGTAATCCGTGCGTAACCAGCATTCAGCACGCAGATGTTTATCAGTTCCAGTTCCGTTTTCATCAGAATATTTTTTTGTTATCAAGCATATGATTGATGATGATACCGGCGATGGCATTGCCGAAGGTGGCAGTGATGTGACATAGCGAACCGTTTATCTGTGCCTTTGTTGAACACCACTCATGCTCTACCAGACGCTGGTCGCCCGGAGCATCATAGACGGCTGTGTCTGTACCTCGCTCGCCACTCAGGAGTCTTGCCTTCGGACAAAGACACCCACCCGTGCCGCAAGCTTTGTTGACACCAAGGTTCTTCATCGGCGGTTCCTCGCTATAGACACATTGGAACTTGCGCGATGGGAAATGCTTCTCCCGTTTGAATTTGTTGCGTATGGCCCTTGCCAGCGGGTCGCCCTTGATCTTCCAGAACTCTGCCTTGCGCACCATGAACGGATCACGGCGCAGGGCAGCTCCCATGGAGGAGATGAAGGTGATGTTCTTGGGCAGAGCCGTTGCACGCAGTATCAGATCTGCTTTTTCTTTCAACGAGTCAATGGCATCCACGATGTAGTCGTATTCCTCCATGTGGAAACTCTCGGCCGTTTCTGCCTCGTAGATTTTCTGCAGGCAGAGGATGTTGGCATCTGGATTGATCTCCAATAGTCGGTCGCGCAGAGCTTCTACCTTTACCTGTCCGAGCGTCTTGCTTGTAGCCATCAGCTGGCGGTTGCAATTGGTGATGCAGATGCGGTCGGAGTCAACGATGGTAAGATTCCTCACGCCGCTGCGCACCAAGGCTTCTGCACACCATGAGCCGACACCTCCCACGCCAAAGATCAAGACTTTGGCTTGCTGTATCTTATCGAGGTTATCCACGCCGAGGAGCAATTCCGTTCGGCGTTGCATACCACGTTCCATTGCTGTTATTCTGTTGCCCATATTGTATAAAGGTTTTGAGGTTTTGAGAATATCAATTGAACTATTTTACCATCATTCTTTATCAGGATCGTAAGCGTAATCGAAACACTGATTCAGCATCTCATTGAACTTGTATGTACGTTTCAGATACGAAAGCGCATTCTTTATGAAATCCTTTGCGAGTACATCACGTTTTTTCAATGGCTTGTACATTTCGTATGTTTTCAGTCGGTAGTACTCGCTGTGCCTGTCCGATTCATTGTAACCTGTCGGCATACGCTTCAAGGCATTATCCCAATTCAAGCGGTAGTCTTCTCCGCAAGAGAGTACCGCCTCATGGAAAGCGTCCGGTTCAAGCATAATCTGTTCACGAACGCTTGCCAGCACCTCCTTCGTCGGATTGTAAAGACCACCACAGACGAAATAGAGGTCATTGATTGGCTCAAAGTGAATGTAGTAACCAGCCATGCCGGATTTCTTTCCTTTCGGACAAACATAGATGCCATGCCAATCCTTGTATGGACGTTTATCCTGAGAGAAGCGGATGTCACGATTGATGCGGTACGTACAATCCTTAACCTGAAGACCTTTGCATCTTGGGTCGAATTCCTCAATGCCTTTGATGAACTCCTCAGCTATTGCATGGAGTTTCTTCCTTGTGGCCTCGTATTCAGGACGATGCTCGTCAAACCAAGGCTTATTGTTATTCTGCGAAAGACGCAGATAATAATCAAGTATATCTTTCATCTATAGTATATTGTGAACATTAACATATATAGTTTTTTTCGTCAAATTATCATCTTAAAACATAAATTATTGTTTGGCATTGATAATCATTTTCTCGTAATCGTGACCGAAGATGAACAACGTTCCGGAAGGCATGAAACCAAGAGATCGATAAAGTGTCTTTGCCCGATCGTTGATTGGGTCAACGGCTAAGGTAACATCGAGATTGAGCGCTTTTCCGTTCTCAATGCCTTCCACCAGAAGCTGTCTGCCAATGCCTTTTCCACGATATTCTGGCATGACGGCAAGGCTGTCAAGGTAATATTCGCCTGCTACCGCTTCATCCTCCATGCCCGGAAACTCCACTCCGAGGTGTTGCTTCACCAATGCCATGGTTCTGATTCGCATATCATGATAATAGCGTACGTCGTAAGCTGTCAGCATACCGGCACACTGTCTGTCAACCTCGGCAATTATCGTGTTTCGCCATGAATACAGAACATCATCACGAACGCAGATGTTTCGTGCGAAGTTGGCTATTTGCTCTTCTGATGCATCGTCATAGAGCATTGCCATGTGAAAACCTCTTGCTATGAAAAGAGCATCTTCGGCAGTAGCGTTTCGGAAGGATATGTTAATCATCATTTCATTTGTGATTTTTGATGTATGATGTAGGCGTTTATTCTTTGTCTCCTTTAGATACTGGCATTCCCTTACTTGTCCAGCCATTGAAACCAGAATCAAGTTCAATTACCTTGTAGCCATTCTTTACAAGTATTCTTGCTGCGTTCTTGCTTCGCTTGCCGCTACGGCAGTTTATTGCAATTGTCTTGTCCTTTGGAAGTTCAGCAACGGCTCTCTGCTCAAAATCAGATTTGAGTACATCAATGTTGAGCGTCTTCTCTATATGTCCATCAGCATATTCTTCTGCTGTGCGGACATCTAGGCGCACAATGGTTGTGTCCTCTATAGCCTTGGCATATTCTTCCACAGAAAGACTCTTGAATCCTTCTGATTGTGCATTGCAACCAATAAGGCTGAAAAGCATAGTTAATATTCCCATTATTCTTGATTTCATGATTGTATCATTCACTTGTTTCAATGTAAAAACTTACAGGTCGGAAACCATCATTGTAGCTTATCATTGCGCTGTATGGGTTGACCTATCGGTCTTCCTCCTCCTTGCAATGCATAGCTCAAGCGAGCTTGTCTCTGCTCTTGCTTCGTTCGTCGGTTCTTCATCCAACCGTCATAGAAGCCTCATTTGCTCTCTTGTGACCTCAAGCAATGTGGCAACTTGCCCATCTTACGATGATGTGCCACGCAAGCACAGCATGTTCCGTGGCGTGGGCACTCTTTTGGACAAGTACACTCAAAGTAGTTTGTTTGACCAACAGTAGATGGTCTATGTGGACAGTTCATATTTCTTTGATTTAATCATTCGTTAAAACGATGCAAAGATAATAAAAATATTTGAACTTCAAGCAATTCGGATTATTTATTCGCATTTTTTTAGCATAGCTTCATACATCAAGTAGTGGCTTTCTTGCATTCCCAAAGCAGCATATACTTTTTGTCCGCGAATGTTTGTCTTGTCAACATAAAGGCGCACTTGTGCTACATTCTGTAGCTTTGCGTCCTCACACACTTTATGGTACATTGACTTGTAGATGCCTTGCCTGCGGTAATCAGGTGATACATAGACACTCTGAATCCACCAATACCAACCATTGTTCCAGTCGCTCCACTCACGTGTGAGCATAAGGCTTCCGACAGCCTTTCCGTCAACTCTGGCAACATAATAGCAGCCTTTGTTTTCATCATTCATTGCTGCCGTCACGCCTTTGATTAAGGTGTCCTTGTCAAGCTTTGTGCCCTCTGACTCCATGGCCATGTCAACCTGGAATTGGGCAATGGCTTCAATATCTTCTGGTCGTCCTTTTGTGATTATTGCTTCCATCTTTTTCTTTGTTGTATGCTGTTCTTAACTTTTTCATTGCCTCTGTTGACATATTGTGAGTTTCAATCAGCAGAGGGCTTTTGTGATATTGCACGATCTTGACGCACACGCTGTTATGCCTTTGCTTTGCCTCGATACATTGCACAATCAAGTCAGGATTGGCAGACTTTGCGGTAGGTGCTTTGTCGAAGTTCTGGATATATGCGGCATTGGTGAGAAAGAGTATGTCAGAACATTCAGGCAACTCATTCATCACCTTGACCATCAGCGTAAGCATCATTCGGAATTCTGTAGTATGAAGGTCGGCAATAACATCCTTGCTGATAATCTTGCCGTTATGCTCTATGATGACAGCTGCACCATCAGCTCGTTCCTTATGGCCATAATCACAAGAACCGCCAATCCAAACGTAGTATGTCGTTGCGTCTTCTGTCATTTAATCAAATAAACAACTCATTCAGCTTACGCTCTGCACATCCTTTCTTGATGGCAAGGGCAATCATTGTATGCATAATCTTTCCGATAGAGCGTGCTTCATTCGGACAGATGCTGACGCAACGCATACAAGAGACGCAAAGGTCTTTGTTTACCTTTCTCAGGTCAGTCAAAGGAATGGCTCCTACAGGACATTGGGCAGCACATTTTCCACAGCCAGTGCATTTTTTGCTTGCCGTTGGATTAGGACCTGCCATGGCTTTCTTGTATGGGAAGTTTCCCTTCAGGGCAGTTTCTGCAAGTATCTTTCCTGCCTCATCTGCATCCTTTATCTTCTCGCCAAACGCTTTCAACTCTTTGAGATCGTCAGCGTCAGGACGATTAGCACCATATTTGCGGATGATACTATGCTCTGCAACGGCTCCTACAGCCGCAATGACATTGAAGCCAATCTCTGTGCATGTCTTATGGAGTTCAAGCAGAGCATCATCGTATGCCCTGTTGCCATAAACGGCTACAACAGCGCATTTTGCACCGTTAGCCTTAACCGTGGATTTCAATCGCTCAATGGCGAGAGCTGGAATACGACCGCCATAGACAGGTGCTGCTATGATAGCCAAGTCATCCTTGCTCAGATTGGTTGTGGTAATCTCAGAAGCTGGTGCGCATAGTTCGATTCGCTCAATTTCGCCAGAAATACCCGATGAAATAGAATCAGCAACTTTCCTTGTTCCTCCTGTAGGGGAAAATGTTATCTGTTTGATCATAATATGGTTAATGTTATCTTTACTTTCATATATGTTTACATCATCGTTTCCAATTCCTCCAATGCGTTCAGGATGTCTTCGGCAAAGGTTGTGTGATTACGAAGGAAATCAGTTCTGCCATGAGAGATACGCTTATAAAGCTCTGGCGACATACTGTCAACATAACTTTCAATGGCATATTCAATGTCATCCTTCTGCCAATCAAGCGTGGAGTATTGGTAAACACGCTGTTTCTGGTGAAGGAAGCAGTAAGCTGATTCTACAATATCTTTTGTAATGATATATCTGTTGTCCATAGAATGATTTTTTTATCAAGAATTAGTGAATTTGTGATTTTACATTATTGCTTATGTCCTATAATTGGCTTCCTCCTTCGGAACGCCTTCCTTCGGTTCTTTTTGAATTCATAAGAAGAAGAGAGTCCTTCCGGGTGGTAAATTCTCCAATTGACTTTCCGCTTCGCGCCGCCGAACTTCGTTTCACAAATTCTTGATTATAAATAAACATGAACTGGTATATAACCTCACGAATCATAACCTACAGGTCGGAACTGTTTTTGTTCCTCTGAATACACATAATCATGCTGAAGGAGATATGCCTTTATCTCCTCCGGCTCTCGGTTGAAATTGTAGCAGAGCGATTCAAGGGAATCAAACTCCTCGTCGCGAAGCAGCATATTGATGCTTGAAACGAGTATTGCCGGGTCTTTTGGTAAATATTCCATTTTTATGCAATTAGAGTATTAATGTCTTCATTGCCTCTGTGGATGTCATATTATTATGGCTATAGCACAAAGAGCCAATAGTATCGACATTATTATGTCTATCTGCTTTTTGAAACGTATAAACCATTTCCTCATCCATGCTCCAGCAAGCAACCACACGAGGTTTGCTGTCGGACCTGCCAATGTAAGGATATAACCGACAATGAGCAGGTCAACAAGGTTGTTGGAGTATGGCAGTACGAATATCGAGAAGATGGTAAGGTCGAAAAGCAGCATCTTGGCATTGGTCAGTTGAACAATCATTCCAGATGTAAAAGAGCATGTCTGTGCTTCATTTTCTGTCACCCCCTTGCTCTTGTAGATATTGTAAGCAAGCCATAAGATGTATGCAGCTCCCACATATTTGAGCCATTCCACATATTCGCCCAGAACCGTACCAATAAGATGTGTAGCTATTGAAACTACAGTGACGGCTATGAGAAAACCGCACAACTCACCATACCACATACGCAACGCAGACTTCCTTCCATACTTCAAAGAGCATGAAAGTGCATACAGATTGGCAGGTCCTGGTGTATAACCTACCATGAGTATGTATAGCAATAGTGACGGCAGTAGGTGAAGAGGCATGCTATTGGTTATTATCAGTATCTCTTAAGCAATGTGGCAACTTGCCCATCTTACGATGATGTGCTACGCAAGCACAGCATTTGCCGTGACGTGGACACTCTTTTCGACAGGTACACTCAAAGTAGTTTGTTTCACCTACTGTAGATGGTCTATTTGGACAATTCATATTTTATCTCGTTTTATATAATCATTAGTATTACTGAAAGTATAGTCACTATTTGAATGAATCTTCTGAAGATTTTCTCAGGGAGTAGTTTGACAATACGGATTCCAATGAGAGAACCGATACCAATAACTGGTAGCATCAGGAGGTTCAACTGAAGGGAATCCCAAGTGATATTATCCCATACGAATGCTTGCAATGGCACTTTGAGGAGGTTCACCACAAGGAAGAACCAAGCGTTGATGCCAATGTACTCCATCTTTTCTTTTCTCATTGAGAGAAGATAGACAGACATTACAGGTCCTGCTGCATTGCCAATCATAGTTGTGAATCCACCGAGTAAACCGAAGATGGCAGCATACCACCATTTCTTCATCCATCGGTTTTCTTTTCCGAATATCTCGCTCCATATCATCACTACAAGAGCCAACATCAATGTCCATCCCATCAGCTGACGGAACTGACCACCTGGAATCATATTGTCAACACCAATGGCAAGGAAAAAGCCGAGAATCGCTGTAGGTAGAAGCTTTGCAACAATCTTCCAGTCGGCAATTCGTTTATAGTATGCCACGGCTATGATGTCTGCCATACAGAGCATAGGAAGGATTATTCCTGTTGAATCCTTTGCTCCGAAAGCCATAGCCATCAGCGGCAATATCATAAGCATGATGCCTTGAACACCAGTCTTGGACATACCGATGCTCAGGGCTGCTATGCTAATAGCTAACCATTGGATGTAGGTCAGTGTTTCTATCATTCACGTTATCGTATTACTACATTCATACGTTCCTGTTGTTATTCTTTGTCTCTGTTGAATACCGGCATTTCTTCGGGAAGATCTATGGCAAGTTCTATCAATCCTGCCACATTGCCTTCTTTGTCATACCATGGTGTCTGATGGAGAAGCTTATGCTTGCCGTGACGGATAATCTGATAGGTATTGCTTTGGCCAGATTCTATCATGTGGCGAATCATGGCACCAGCTTTCTCACCATGACAATTATATAGATTCTTGCCAACAACATCACCATCACGATTGATGGCACGTTTGTTCTGATAGAGCACAATACCTTCCTTATCGCATACGGTTGCTGCTATGTTAGGCACGTTTTCGAGATAATCAAAGGCAGCGTTTAAGCGAGAACCATTAAGCTCGCTTAAATGGTCGAGCGGTAGCTGGCTCGACGAAGTCAATGTCTGTTTCATACGTTCTTGATAAGTTTTGTAGGTACATCACCTACGATTGTTCATTCCCATTCAAAGTTTTCCTTGCCAGCTCCTATTTCAAAGTGAAGCTTGACGATTCCCAAATCCATCTTGGTATAACCGAAGAGAGAGAATTTCCTTTCGGCTTTGACTCGATGGATGCCGTTCGCGTCTTTGCCCAGATATGTGAAATGGAACTTCTGCTGGTTTACCGCAGTAGGGGCGAGTAGGGCAGCAGCCACACCGTCATGGAACCATTTTGGCGTATTATCACTGACATTGCTTACTTGCTCGACAGTTTTGCGCTTCATGTTCCTCCCTGGATCATCGCCATATCCAAGCGCTATCATACAGCAGAGTTTTTCGTCATCGCCTTTATCGTACGCTTCCTTGATGTTATTGTAAGTGAGACCTACCCAACAGGTATTAAGTCCAAGAGTCTCTGCTAAGAGAACAAGTTGCTCGCCATAGTAGCCAATACGCTCAGAGAGATCGTTTGATTTCTTGCCAACCATCGCGAAATAGTTGCTCACTCCGCTGAAAGTGCCATAAGCCATCTTTCCCTTGAACGCTTTTGGTTCATTGGTTACAAGCTGGATGTGAAGATTTCCCACAGCATTAACCTCATTCACCTTATCTCGCAGTATTCTGATGAGCTCTTCTTCTATCGGCTTGTCTATGTATTTCCTCACCGAATGGCGAGAATGTATAGCTTCTTGTATTGTCATATTATAAAGTATTATATCATTAGCATAATCCTACCACATTCTTTCGTGAACATATCCGGGAACCTACATATTACGGCATACACCTGAGCGCTCGTCACAGGCTTGCCATCCTTACGGATATGAAGTCTTTGGCGATTGATGGCATCAGCTATTTGGTCGGTGGTCATGCCTCCGTTGCGCTTTACCATCGCATATACTATGGCTTCTTCTATTTTCATTGTAAATTCAGTTTCCGAATTTCACAATATGATGCTTATGGACGATGCAAAGATAATAAAAATATTTGAACTTCAAGCAATTCGGATTATTTTTGTTATCAAGAATTAGGGAATTTGTGATTTCTATTGCTTAGATATTTGCCTTTGGCTAACGTAAATTGCCGCAAATTTAACGTGAATTTTCGAAAATTATTTATGCTGCTTGTAAAGAAAATTAACGATAATTGACTTTCTCCTTCGGACCGCCGAACTTCGTTTCGCGTCTAATTCACGATAATTCACGTTAAATAGAAGAAAATATTTAATTTTGGCTCTAACCATTGTCCTCCTCGTGGGAAGCCCTGTCCTTAATCTTCTTGTTTATGTAGGAATCAATTCCACAGATTGAGCCACAATAGATTAGGATTTGTGCGAAGATGTAGAGTACGCTGTCGTGAATCTCGCCTGGTGGTGGAAGGAAGAGAGCAATGAAAGCCATCGCCACTCCGGCGATGAGGAGGACGATGGCCGAAAGCTCCTTGAAGCTTAACTTCTTCATAGGCAAATACTACTCCACAGAGTACTGATCCTGCTCCTTGAACTTAACATTGAGCTCGAGCTGCTTCTTTGAGAAATCACCAGTACCGAGGGCATTGATGTGTGCCGAACGGATGTTGGCGGCAGTGAAATTATCACGGTTGTCCACACCAATAGTCTTCAAACCAATTGAGAAGATGGCAAGACCGTCCAACTTCACCTTCTTGGAATCAAGGCAAAGTTCCTTCACGCAGCTGACCATATCCTTCAGCACACCGTGGATGGTGCCCTTAGAGAATGGCGAGTTATGGTTCGCCATGTGCTCTGCAAGTCCCTCAAGGTCAATTGTTTCGGTGTGATGTGCACGGGCAAACCATTTGCCGTTAATACTCTCAATAGGACCGTTGTTTTGATAAATAGCGTAATAAAGCATGATGAAATTTGAATTTGAATTTGCAGTTAAACCGTCCGTTGTTCACGCAACTTTTCGCTGCATTCCATGTGTCCAGAACGGCAATTGCGGCTGATTTTGAGTTTGTGCCAAACAGACATCGTGTTTCTCGGAAACAGGGCCCGTGTTTCATAGAAACTCGCTTTCTGTCGTGCAGGAGTGTTATCATGATTACGGTGCAAGGCTCGTGCAAATGAGAGGAGAAGAAACTTGCTTCTTATCCCGAGTGCAGCCGAGGCTCGCGGTAGATTTCTAATCTGCTGCAAAGGTACGACTATTCTCACACATACGCAATACTTTTCCCGCATATTGTGCGCCGTTTTCCCGCACTTGTGTTTATAGACATCAGGAGACGGTCATTGCGTGTCACTAATGTCATTGGTCATTAATGTCAAAAAGGATTTCGTACTCTTTTTCTGCTCACTATAGTAATATAAATAATATATTATTTATATTACTATAGTGGCACGGAAATCGCCCTCGGAAACGAAAATGACCTAATGACCAAATGACCTTAATGACCGCATGACCCTAAGAAAAAAAATCTCAATAATCTATGATTATTTGAGAAATTATTCTTAACTTTGTGCCCTGAATAGCGCGCATTGCGCACATATACCGACAAGAGAATG